>JAXIOV010000001.1:0-24650 GCA_045403245.1 Pyrinomonadaceae bacterium
CTCACGTGATACTTCCTTCCCGCGAAGAACTTATAGTTAATACTCGCGTTGCGATCCTCTCCGCTGTCGTCGTCTGCAGTTACGTATCGTGGTTGGCCATTAATCTCCTCGAACAGGGCAAGAAGAGTATCAGAGGCCCCCTTTGTAGCAATTGTGTACCGGCGCGTTCCGGACGGCCTGAACACAAAATCGACTTGCTGCCCGGCCGCCAGTTCAACCGAAGTTGATTCAAACGGTTCGAGAGTTGCCGGCTGTGCCAGGGCAGGCGGATACCACTTTAGTGCCCAGGTCTTGTCCGCACTAGACAACGTTGCCGGCGGATAAAGTCCGTTCAGATCGTAATGCTGCGGTTCGTCGATTAAACCGGGCTCGAATTCGTACTCCATGATCGAGTCGGGATCCCACGATGAGCCCTGAACCTGCTGCGTATTCAGCTTCTCGAGGATGTTGTTATAGGTATCTTCTCGCGACCAACTGTTTGGCGGCTGTGCGAGCGAATCGTAGACGGCCTCTTCGTGCCATTTGATCCCTGCATAAGGATTCTGGTGCTCGTGCTCCATGCCCAGAACGTGTCCCAGCTCGTGGAGAGCGGTACCTCTTCCATAGGCCGTCGTGAGGCTCCATCCATATACGGTTGTGGGTTCATTGAGGGGAACGTCCAGAACATCTCTGCCAACCGCCGATGCAGAGCTGCCATCAGCGGTCGAATACCCAATCCGCACCTCCGCCTCTCCCAGCTGTTGCACCTCTTCGAATTCAAGACCAATGCCGATGCCCTTCCAGGCAGCAAAGGCTTGGCGAACCGCGTCAGCCTGCACCTTGGGGACGGCAAAATGCGAATTGCCGGTAAAGAAACAATAGTGAAGAACGGTCTTATTCGCCCATTTGGTGCGGCCCGAAATTATCGCAGATGCACGACGCACGTCTGACGCCACTGCTTCAACCAGTTGAGGTTTCGGTCTGGGCAAAATACCGCAAAGTGGCTTCGCGGTTTTTGCGGCCCTTTTGGCAGACTTGGTTGCGACTTTTTTCGCGGATTTTCTCTTTACCATAATCAGTCTCCTTGAGGAAAACGAGTCGAGTGTGGAGTCAGCCAGCCAATTCGTACACAGGATGCCTCCAACTCAAAATGTGGAATACTTGGTGTTAGTTATGAAGGTGAATCAACGAGTGAGCGAGGAAGCAGAGGCTCGTTAAGATTCAGCCATCAACCCTCAGGCATGACGCAGGGTGGAAGCTACACTCCTCCCCTTAAGACTGTCAACAATTCTGTTTCGAGTAAGCGAGATCTATTACAGAACCGAGCGCGGTAGCGCCGGATCCCGGAGATCAACGTCGGAAGGATTTTCCGGTTTCGTTAACTATCCTATCTGGGCGATGGAGATCCTCAAGTAGACTTTAGGAGATCAACGTCCGAAGGATGTTCCGGTTTCGTAAACTGTCCCATCTGGGCGATGGAGATCCTTATGTAGACTTTAGGATCCGGCGCTACCGCGCTCGGTTCTGTAAATCTCTTTGCGCACCCTTGTACTTGCAGCCTAGCTGGATACGGCGACCGCTGCTTCGGTGAGAATTCCCTTTTCCAGATGTCGCTCGTGTGTCGCAAAGCTGGCTGCGTGTGGATCGTGCGTGACCAGCATGATTGTCTTCTTCAACTCGCGGTTGAGAGTTGAAAGTATTTGTAAAATCTCCTCACCAGAACGAGCATCCAAGTTACCCGTGGGCTCATCCGCCAGGATTAGATCGGGATCCGTAACAATCGCGCGCGCTATTGCCACGCGTTGTTCCTGGCCGCCAGACAACTGCCGTGGTTGATGATGCATGCGATCAGACAGCCCCACCAATTCCAGGGCAGTCTCTACGTTCTTGCGACGCTGGGCCTTGCTTAGTTTCGTCAAAAGAAGAGGCAGTTCTACATTCTCAAATGCCGTGAGAACCGGCACCAGATTGAAAGTTTGAAAGATATAGCCGATATGAGCGTTGCGCCAAACTGCCATTTGACTCTCGCTCAGCCTCGCCAGCTGCGTACCGAGCACCTCGACCTCGCCTTCAGTGGTCCGGTCAATTCCGGCAAGCAGGTTCAACAAAGTGGATTTACCTGAGCCACTTGGCCCCATTAACGCGAAGAAATCTCTTTCCTGAATCTCGAGATTAACGTGATCCAACGCGACAATTTCAAATCCATCGCGTGAAAAACGCTTACTCACATTTCGAACTTGAACTATTGGTGCGGCCATGGTTTCTCCACTTTCAAGCTACTGGATCTTTACGCGATCCCCGTCGCGCAACTTATCAACACCCGCGATTGCTACAGATTCGTTTCCGCTCAAGCCATCCAGAACGTAGTAAGCATCTCCTACTTCCTCGCCCGCTGTTATGGTTCGTTGTTCCACCCTCGTCCCTTTGACAACGAAGACAAACGAACCGCCATCCTTTCGCATGATGGCTTGCTTTGGCACTAAGACTCGCGTGCTGGTGGTGTTCTTTTCGCTGCTGGTTGAACTCTCGGCCAGAAAATTGACTCGAGCATTCATTTCCGGTCGAAGCTGTTGATCCGGATTCTCAACTTTGACCTTTACCTGGACGGTAGACTTCGCGCGGTTTGCTTCAGGCGCAATTTCAGCGATAAAGCCTGTGTACCTCAGGTTGGGATAGGCTTCCGGAATGATTTCGGCTCTTTGGTCGAGCTTCAAACGCGCAAAGTCGGTCTGGCTAATATCCAGTTCAATTTGAAGGTCTCTAAGATCAGCCAAATCGACGACGGATGTGCGCGCGCCGGAACCGCCAAACGCCGAGGGACTGACCATTTCACCTCGTTCCACAATCCTCTCCAACACTGTTCCCGCTACTGGAGCCTTAATTTCAGTTGCGGCGAGCTGCGTTTGCGCGTAATCGAGTGCCGCTTTCATCTGCTGTACTTGCGCCTCGGCGGCTCGGATCTCCTCAGGACGTGGACCGATATCAGTCATCGCGCTTGACTGCTGAGCCGCTTCCAATAAAGCCGCCGCCGTGTCTCGCTGTGACAGGGCATGATCCAATTCGGACTTGGAGGAAACCCCGGCACGGTACAATCGTTCGGTGCGCTGGTAGTCTGCCGCAGCGGTCTTTAGATTTGCTTCGGCCTGCAAAACTGCTGCCTTATCTCTTAGTTTCTCTTGAGGCCGGGACCCGCTTCGCAGTTGATCCAGACGCGCCTGGACCGCCGCGAGGTTCGCTCGTGCCTGATTCACCTGAGCGCGAAACTCACTGTCCTCCAGTCTCACCAGGATCTGTCCTTCCTGTACAAGGTCTCCCTTCTCAACGCCGATCCACGCGACACGTCCCATGACCTTGGCGCCCACAGCGATTTTGTGATGGGCCACTACATAACCGGAGGCCGACAACACAATCTCACCTTGCGACGTGCTGCCGCTCTCCACTCGAACCGAAGCGACGGTGATGGTCTTAGCTCCAGAAAACAGGAAGACATAACCAAGAGCCAACAACCCCAGAACTCCAGCTATCCCGAGCAACAGGAGCTTCGGTGAACGGTTGTTGGTAGGTGAAGGCGCCGGAGCACGATCGATTTTTAGACTCCTCAGACGCTCATTGAGGCTGTTTTGATCTTCGTTAGACTTAGGGTCCGTAACCATTGCTTTAATTTGATGACTGATTTCTATTCCACTGAAGTCACGCACGAAGAGCATCCACAATTCTGAACCGAGAAGCTCGGATGGAAGGCAATAAAGATCCCACGAACCCGATTATCGCTCCAAAGATCAGGCCTAGAATCATCAGATCGGGCGTGACCCTGAAATTGAAAGCAATTTCGCTGAACGTCACCCAATTTGAGGTGCCGGTAGACACAAGATTCAAAGGCAGCGTCAGTAAAATTCCAATCACGGCACCAATCAGAGCGACTGATATTGACTCCAACAAGAAGGCAGCGAGAATGCTGAACCGGCCAAAACCAAGTACCCGCAACGTCCCAATCTCTTTCGTGCGCCGGGCAACTGCGGCGTACATGGTATTCATACCGGCAAAGCCGGCCCCAACAGCCATGATTAAAGAGATGAAAACAGCCAAACCCTTGAGCGCGCCTGAGGCCGTGCCTTGTTGATCCTCGTAGAACGTCCGCTCGGATAAGGCTTTCAGATGCAGTTTTGGATCGTCTGTAATGCGCTTGGCCAAAGCGCTCAGGGCATTCTGGTCGTTTACGCGCAACAATGCCGAAGAGAACGATTCGCGTTTGGTGGTGCTCGCAAGAGAGTTTATATCCACCCAGATCTCCGACTCGAAGGCCTTGCCAGCCGAGTCAAAAAGACCAACCACGGTGTAGTCTGTCGTCTGGATGCGAAACTTGTCTCCTATATCGAGGCCTTGAAACCGTTCGGCGATTCTTTGAGAGACCACGGCTTCAGTGAGACCCGGTTGAAATTCTCGGCCGGCTATCGTCTTGAAGCCGGAACGCAACTTGAACGACATGGGGCCGACGCCGCGCACTGTCACATTGGATCCCTGACTCATTCCCTTACGTGCTTTATAGATCAAGGTAATAATTTCGGCCGTGGCGAGTGGCTTGTCACCTTCGCGTTTAACCCCATCGAGATACATTAGATCGTTGAAGTTTTCTCGCGAGATACTGCTATTAAGCTCCGCAGTACTGCCTTCACGGAGGACAATAAGATTCAGCGGCTCGCCGCTACTGGATAAGGTAACGTCAATGCCTCGGGCCAACGCCATCACCATAAGGAAAACGGCGACCGTCAAGCCAATCGTGAACGCGGTCGCAAGCGTACTTCCCTTCCGCACCACGATATTGCGCAAATTGTATTTCAGAGGTAAGGCCATCTATTCCGCGCTCCGTAACGCCTCCGCTATTGTTAAACCCGTTACCCGGTAGGTTGAATAAAGCACGCTGACTATTCCGACGAGGATCGACAAGACAAAAGCGCCGATCAATGTCTGCATTGTCGGGATGAACGAAACAATATTCGGTATGTAAAGGCTCAGGTCAAAGGATCGGAAGAGCAGCACAGACCCGCCAATTCCGATGACCGCGCCAATAGTTGCCAGTAATAATGCTTCGCCCAGAAACAGACCGGCAATCGTGTGTCTCTTGAAACCGAGTGCCTTCAGCGTGCCCACTTCTTTGGTGCGTTCGCGAACCGTCATCGCCATCGTATTGCCCATGACCAGCAGCAACGAAAAAGTGATTGCCGCGATGATGCCGTACATGAATTGTTTTACCCCACCCATCATGGTCTCGAAGCTCAACGCGAATTCGCGCTCGCTTTCCGTTTTGGTTGGCGCGTCGGTGTTGACGAAGATTGAATCAACCGCCTGAGCGATCCGCGGCACGTCTTCAGCAGAATTAGCTATGATGCTAAACAGACCAGCTTTGTCCCTGGCCCATTCAGGCACCAATTCGTTCAAATACTCATGATGAAAGAAGAGTGTCTTTTCATCGCCGCCTGTGCAAACACCTCGAATGATAAATTCGATACTCTGATTGTATATCGGACTCCTCAAGGTAATCCGCTGCCCGGGAGTAAAACCATAAAGCGTCACGAGCTTCTGTCCTACAACCGCTCCCTGCCTGTCGGCGGCAAACGCTTGCCACTCCGAGTCAGACATCTTTAGTTCCGTGAATATTCCCTTAAGCTTAGTTGCGTCAACGGCAAAGTTGGCGAAGAAGTTTTTCTCATCTTTGTAGATGCCGCCGAACCAGGTGAATGGCATCGCTTCCTTAACTCCCGGTACGGCCTTGATGCGCTGCAGATCGCCAATCGGCAGCAGGAATCCCAGTGAGACGGAATGACGGGTCATCAATCGCAAGGGATTTGCTTCCTGACTGCCACGCTCAAACTCCGTCAGGATCGTGGCCAGACTTATGATCAGAAAGAGCGACACCACCAGGCTTGAGATTGTTAGCAGTGTTCGCCTCTTATTGCGCAGAACGTTCTTCAGAATGAGCTTCGCAAACTTCATATGTGCCTCACCATCAGGAAAGTGCCGGTGAAAAATGGAGTCTTAGAAGGATACGCAGTTTCGTGTGATCCGGTTCGCCGAAATACCATACTCAATAACCCCGCCAGAGTGAAACTCGTGACGGGGTCCTCTGCGAAACCAGATCCTTCTGCCTTTTTGATAGGCAGATGGCCCGGACGGCAAGCCGAACAGAGGAGAATGGGCCTTCAAATTCGCAATTAACGCAAAAACCGACACCAAGACGGCAATTTACCGTGGCTTCATCTATAAGTCGAACTGCGCCTTCGAAAATCGACACCCGCACCAAACTTTTTCCACACCTTGTGCCAGCCTTCCGCTCACTGGACCTGCACCTTCTTAACGCATTCTGCCGTTCTCGTCCTGGGAATCGATAAGGTGGTGAAAGCCGAAAGCTTGCGCTAAAGTAGAACCAAGCACCTTACTTGCGTATGGATGTAAACATACTACCCTTGGTTTCTGGCGTGCCCCTACCGACAGCTGCACCCGCCGTCGCCCGCTCAGAGATTCCGCCTGGTTACGGTGTACAAGAACAATGCTTACCATTCACCGCAGCAACCGCGCTGGGAGTCCTGATTAGATCACCGATTACTTTTGGGTTTTGTTTACTAAGTGATGTGCCTGCAGGAGTACACACCTTCCGATCGCCATTTGATGCCCAGCGCCAGCAGCGTAAGGATTCCGCCCGTGAGGACGAACGACTCTTCTATGTGAAAGATGATCCGAGTTGCGGTTTTCTGAAGAATGCGTTCATGGTCGATCCTATGGAAATTGCGGGTCCTGCGGGAAAGCAGGTGTTAACTCCAGTGCTGCCGGGCTTAAGTTTTTTCGACCGTGAGGATCAAGGAGATGTCTTTAAAATCCATTTGCCTTATATCTGGCGCACGCCTCCTGAAGTGGACACGCTATTTCTGTCCGGAATCAATCGCCCGAATCAGGCGCTTGAGATCTTGACTGGCTTAGTCGAAACTGACTGGTATGCCCATCCAGTAAACATGGTGTGTCGCAAACCACCTGGTGGAGAGTCACTTCACATCGTCGCAGGTGAAACCCTTGCGCAGGCGATATTCATTTCCCGCTCCCATCGACGTCCTTCATTGAAGGTACTTGCGTCCCATGCCCGACTCACTCGTGATCTCCGTTCCGAGTTGGTTGAATGGTACAAGGTACACGATCAAGACCGTAGCGCATACAAGAAGATTGCTCGCAGTCAGCATGGTCAAGTCACTAAAGAGAATCCTAACTGAAGGCTCACGGACACGTGCGCAAAGTAGGGTCCTTACCACCTTACAGATGTCGATAGCCCCGCTCGTTTTAACGACAGGATAACGATGCTACTGGATAGGTGCATCCGGCGGTCCGATGTCGACTTGCTCGTCCGGCGAGACATCTGCGACGCCGGCAACTTTTCGCAGCCGCTCGACATCGTCGTCGCTGGTCGTACCGGTGATGATCCCGATTTCGTCGAGGACTTGATCGACGGTGAATCCGGACTCAGTCAGTTTTTTCTTTACATCGCCAAGCGACTTTTTGCCTGATGTAGTGACAATCCATTTTTTGCCCTTGGCCATATGTTTGTACCTCCCCAACGTAAGCGTACCCACCCGGAGAGTTTCACTCCAGGTGGGTACTAAGTTAACGCACTCGTGCGTTCTTGCGTTAGTGCACCCGAGCTTACGGTGCCTGGACGAGACCTCTGCCGACCCGGGTGGCCGGGAAAGGCAGGCGCCTGGCAGCAGCCAGCAACCTATTCCTAAGGGCCACCCCTCGCAGACCTGGAGCCACCTCCGCAAATAACGCGCCGCATCCGGTCACATGCGGAGAGGCCATGCTGGTTCCGCTAATGGTCTTATACCGTGTCGGCCTGGGCCAGGAAGAGAAGACGTCCCTGCCTGGAGCGGCGATCTCGATCTTTCCGCGGGCGGAGAACGACGACGGAGTAAGGGTTTTGTCGAGTGAGGCCACCGCCATGATCGTCGGCGAGTTCGCCGGAGCGATTGTGGGACCAGGTCCGTTATTGCCTGCTGCGGCAATGATCAGGCAGCCGTTGTTTAGAGCTGACTGGCCCGCCGCCGTGTAAGCCGGGTGCGGTCCTCCCAGTCCGCCGAGGGACATGTTGATTACCACGCAGCGATTGGCAATCGCCCAGTTCATGCCGGCGAGTATTCCGGCCATGGTGCCGCTACCCGAGTTGGTCAGCACCTTCCCGATATGTATTAGCGACCGGAAAGCGATGCCGTATCGAGGTGTGGTGCCAGCGGGTGCCTTGGGTCCCGCTGCCGTGCCGGTAACGTGTGTTCCGTGACCATGAAGGTCCTGCACCGGCTGGCCGACGAATGTCTGACTGACGATCGGGCGGCCGACGAAATCAGGGTGGCCCAGGTCAAACCCAGTATCGAGCACCGCCAACTTAATGCCGGCGCCGCTTCGAATGCTCGGCGGAACCTTACAGGCGATCAAGCCCCAGGTTTGTCCGAGGACCTGCGCCTCAACCTCCGTTTCAACTTGCGCCTTACCACCCAAACCCAGATCCCTGGAGATGGTCTCTGCCGCCCGGATAAAGCCCCGCAGATACTCACCGGGATTGCTGCTCTCACCTTCCTCACCCAAGCTGCTGAAGTACTCGTCGGGGGTACCCGCAACGAAGTTAAAATACTCGGGATCGACCGACTCAATCGCGCTGTCGGCGGCAATTTCCGCGAAGGCGCTCAGGCCGCGCGCTTGCGCGGGCTCAGCGCCGAGAAGCGCTACTCCGATTTCCGGGAAAACGACCGCGTCGGCATCGCCGACATCCTCCAGCGTGGCGGCCTGATCTTTAAAATCTCGAGCATTTGCGACACGCATCCCTGTCCCCAAAGATTGCATGCCTTCCTCGGCAGCTCCCTCCTTGAACGTGACCAGGTACCGGCCGGTCTCAAAGGTGTCGTCGCCGCGCTCGAGCGCTGCAAGCAGCAATTCTTCGACTGAGGACGACGCAAGAGCAGTAGACGCGCTGGCCCGTGGTTTACTACGACGTGATTTTGTTGCCATGATAGATCCTCCAATTCTTTTAGTTATTCTCCCGAGGGCAGGGACACTAAACCTGAGGTGAGGAGAAGAGTTTTTACTGACTACAGGGATTCGAAAAGACCCTTGGCCTAAGTAAGGAGTCACTTCCCGATTGGAAAGCATCGACAACTGCGGCAATCATGTAAAAGAGCCGCAGCTGTCGATGGGCCGGAAGGGAGCAGACCAGGGCTAGGCGAATTAGGGGTGCCCTTGATCCTCTGAGTGCATTAGTGTCTACAATTGTCCACACTTCAATCTGTCTCTTGCTTGACTGAGTCTCATTTCGCCTGCCAACTGATATGTCGAAAAGCCAAATTCATTTCAGAGTGGGAAAAAATAGTAGGCGCGCCACAAAGAACCTTCGAACAGCTCAATGGCTGGGGGTTTACTTCGCCGCGTAGCGGCAGTTTGAAGTTGGCCCTTTTAAGACCGGGAGAGACACGAATTTCGCTATGTAGTGTGGTTGGGTAAATCTCTCCACGTTGCCGACAGATATCACCGAAGTAGACGTCGGGATCCGGCGCTACTCCGCTCGGTTCTGTACCGAGTCAAGCGTAATCGGCCAAAGATGCTCAATTGGAAACACCAAAATTTCCTTTATCGACTGCGGCGATTTGTGCTAATAAAGCTCTCCTCGAATCGAAACATTCCTAATGAACACCTTGGGCATCGATGTCGGCACCGGGAGCACGCGCGCCGTGGTAATTGATGCGGAAGGCAACGTCGTGGCCTCTGCAACAGCTGAGCACGTTCCTTTCGTTTCGCCGCGCACGGGCTGGGCCGAACAGGACCCGGAAGATTGGTGGCGAGCGACCATTACCGCCGTCCGGGAAGTCTTAGCGAAATCATCTGGAGACGAGATCAAAGCTGTCGGCTTCTCTGGACAAATGCACGGCTTAGTTCTCCTTGATCAGAGCGATGAAGTATTGCGTCCTGCGATCATCTGGTGCGATCAGCGGACCGATGCTCAGTGTAAGTCTCTGACCGAAATGATTGGCGCTGATCGGCTCATCGAATTGACGTGCAATCCGGCCTTGACGGGTTTTACCTTGCCGAAGATGCTCTGGGTGCGCGAGTGGGAACCGGAATTATGGCGGAAACTGCGCGCAATTCTATTACCAAAAGACTATGTGCGCCTGAAACTGAGCGGCGACCGGGCCACCGACGCAGCCGACGCTTCCGGCACATTGCTGTTTGACGTGAAGGCACGCGAATGGTCGACTGAGATGCTTTCGGCAACTGAGATCGACGAACGCCTGTTACCACGCGTTTACGAATCGCCGGAAGTAACCGGGTCTATTTCAAAAGCCGGCGCGGAAGCTACCGGATTACGAGCGGGCACACCAATCATTGCGGGCGGCGGAGATCAGGCGGCCGGCGCTGTAGGAATGGGAATCGTTCGTCCGGGCACAGCCAGTTCAACGATCGGCACGTCTGGTGTCGTCTTTGCGGCAACGGACCAGCCTATGCTGGATCCAAAGGGTCGCGTCCACACTTTCTGTCACGCGATTCCCGGACGCTGGCACGTAATGGGCGTAACCCAGGGGGCCGGGTTGTCTCTGCGCTGGTTTCGAGATCAGTTTGGCGTCGCTGCAGGAGACGGTTGCGATTCTTATGACAGGCTCACCAAGGAAGCGTCGTCGGTTTCTTCGGGCTGCGATGGGTTAATCTGGACGCCTTACTTGATGGGTGAGCGCACTCCTCATCTGGATCCATTTGCCAAAGCGGCGCTCGTCGGATTGACAGCCAGTCATACGCGCGCTCACATCGTCCGCGCGGTGCTGGAAGGAGTGGCCTTCAGCCTGCGCGACACTTTCGAAATTTTCGATGAGATAAAAGTGCAAATCGAGGAGATCAGGCTTGGTGGTGGTGGCGCGCGATCAAGTCTATGGCGACAAATTCAAGCTGACGTATATGGGCAACCCGTTAACACGGTTGCCGCTGAAGAAGGCGCTGCTTTTGGCGCCGCCCTCTTGGCAGGAGTTGCGGTGGGTATGTGGTCTTCTGTCGACGCTGCCTGCGATGCTGTCGTGCGAATTGCCGATCGGGTCGAGCCCAGTGCGGAGTCGGTAAGGATCCTCGCACGTCAGTACGAACGCTTCAAACAAATATATCCGGCACTAAAACCGATAATGAGCTAACCGTTTGCCACTTGTCATTGTTGAATCCAAGTTTTGAAGTGCAACACCACGGGTCTGAAATTACTTCGTTAGTCTTCGACTTGAACTGTTTTTACCGCAAAGCGGTTACGTCTTAAAGCCCAGGGTTGCCGCTTCGGCTACCCTGGGTTACAGAATTGAGCAGATCATTCAACCGCAACGCGGTTGCGTCCGCCGGCGCATTCCCGGCCAGCCGCGCGGAGTGAAGGCTCTGCTTCAACCCCGTGGAGCCAGGATCATTAGCAACTTGAACAGGTTCTCGCGCCTGAGACGCAACCGCGTTGCGGTTGAATCGCCATTTCATCCAGTAACCCAGGGTAGCCGAAGCGGCAACCCTGGGCTTTAAGACGTAACCGCTTTGCGGTAAAGGAAGTCAGAAGACTAACGAGGGATACGACGACGTTCCGTTGCGCTTCAACCATGAATCCACCATTTCACATTTGCCTTCGCAATGTCGGTACGTCTCGACGCAGTTGAAAAACAGAAATGCACCGCGTTGCTGCACTTGCTTAACGGTCGCGGAGAAATCGAATGTCAATAGAACAGCTGAGAATCAGCTTACGTCCAGGGAATGAGCACCGTTGGATGTTATGGACCAAGCGGCCATCGCTCGTTGTTCTTAGACTCCCGACCGGACTCCGCTTCTTCCTTACCCTGGCGTTTCTGATGGCAATCATTGCTTCCGGGCCTTCAGACAGAGCTCGATCGCAGGAACAGATCCCTCTCTACAAGAATCCGCGCCTCTCAGTCGAACAACGGGTGGACGATCTCCTCTCGCGTATGACGCTGGAGGAAAAGATTGCTCAGCTGACATGTCTTTGGGCAAATCGGCCGCAGAAAAATCCGCAGACCGACTTCGCAAGCGACCGCGGAGACTTCTCGCCGGAGAAAGCCGCTCAGGTAATGAAATACGGCATCGGGCAGATCGCTCGACAGCGGGAACAGAAGGGGCCGCGCGATGGGGCCGTTTTTGCAAACGCGGTGCAGAAGTGGTTGATTGACAACACGCGTCTGGGTATTCCCGCAATATTTCATGATGAGATCCTCCACGGTCACATGGCCAGGGGAAGCACAAGTTTTCCGCAACCAATCGCACTCGCAAGCACCTGGGATCCTGATTTCATAAACAGAGTTTTCACTGCCGGGGCGCTCGAAACCAGAGCTCGCGGCAGCCATCAGGTGCTCGGGCCGAACCTGGATGTCGCGCGCGAGCCGCGTTGGGGTCGCACCGAAGAAACTTTTGGAGAAGATCCTTTTCTCGTCTCCCGCATGGCCGTGGCAATCGTCAAAGCATTGCAAGGCCCCGGACCAACCATCAATGGCGAACACGTAATTGCCACGGCTAAGCACTTTGCCGCTCACGGCCAACCGGAAGGCGGCACGAACATCGCTCCTGCAAACTTTTCCGAGCGCGTGCTCCGCGAATTCTTCCTGCCCAGCTTCAAAATGGCCGTAACAGAAGGCGGCATCATGAGCGTGATGGCATCTTACAACGAGATTGATGGCGTGCCGTCGCACGCCAACAAATGGCTGCTGGAAAAAGTCCTGAGGCAGGAATGGGGTTTCAAGGGCCACGTCGTCTCTGACTATTACGGAATTCCTCAGCTACAAGACTTGCATCACGTGGCAAACAGCAAAGAGGAAGCAGCGCGGCTAGCCCTTGAAGCAGGCGTGGATATCGAGCTACCCGATCCGGATTCCTTTCCGCTGTTGCTTAAGCTGGCTCGGGAAGGAAAAATTTCCGAGACCTCAATCGACAAAGCTGTCGCGCGCAACCTGCGAGCCAAGTTCCTGCTCGGCCTATTCGAGAATCCTTATGTCGATCCTGACCGAGCCGTCAGGGTAACAAACTCGCGTGAGCATCGTGAATTGGCAGCCGAGGCCGCCCGGCGATCGATCGTGCTACTAAAAAATGAAAACAATTTGCTGCCGTTGGATCGGACCAGGTTGCGATCCATTGCCGTGATCGGGCCAAACGCCGACCGTGTCCATCTCGGCGGCTACAGCGACGATCCAGGTCGCGGCGTGAGCGTGCGTCAGGGAATTACCGAAAAGGTCGGTAACCAGATCAAAGTAACTTATGCCGAAGGATGCAAGATTACTCAGGAGGGTGGCGACTGGTTCGCCGATTCTTCCCAGCTCAGCAATCCCGCAGACGACGAAAAGTTGATCGCTCAGGCGGTCGAGGTCGCCAGAGCCGCGGACGTCGCCTTGCTAGTGCTGGGCGGTAACGAAGATACGAATAAGGAGGGTTGGGCAGATAACCATCTGGGGGATCGCGATAGTTTGGAGCTTGTCGGCCGGCAGAACGACCTTGTAAAAGCCGTTCTGGAAACGGGCAAGCCGACGATTGTGATGCTTATCAACAGCGGGCCGCTCTCGATTAACTACATCGCGGAAAGGGTGCCGGCAATCCTTGAAGGCTTTTATCTCGGTCAGGAAACCGGAATCGGGGTCGCCGATGTTCTGTTTGGCGATTTCAATCCGGCAGGCAAGTTGACTGTGACTTTTCCGCGCTCAGTCGGGCAATTGCCTGCTTACTACAACCGCAAGCCAACAGCTCGACGTGGTTACCTTTTCACCAGCAAGGAACCGTTGTTTCCATTTGGACACGGTCTGAGCTACACGACCTTCGATTATTCGAACCTGAAGGTGAGCCCCGCGCAAATCAGACCGCAAGAACAGGCTAAGGTCAGCGTTACCGTCACGAACACAGGCAAGCGCGCGGGAGATGAGATAGTGCAACTCTACATTCGTGATTTGGTGAGCTCTGTAACGCGACCTGTAATGGAGTTGAAGGATTTCAAGCGCATCCCGCTGGGGCCCGGCGAAAGTAGAATGGTTGAGTTCACTATCACGCCCGAGAAACTTTCGTTTCTTAACCTGAACATGGAAACCGTGGTTGAGCCGGGTTGGTTCGACATCATGGTGGGTAGCAGTTCGGTAAAGTATCAGACGACGAAGCTTGAGGTGGTCCCAAAGTGACTTTGTCTCTGTGTCTCTGTCGCTCTGTGGTTAATTTAGAGGATGAAAATGCCAGGCACCAACTACCAACCAAAACCCGAACACAAATTCACTTTTGGACTTTGGACCGTCGGCAATCGCGGCCGCGACCCGTTTGGCGATGCTACAAGATCAAGTCTGAGTCCAATCAAAATCGTTAAGGAACTGAGCCGGCTCGGAGCCTTCGGTGTCAATCTTCATGACAATGATTTGGTGCCGATCGACAGTACTACTGCCGATCGTGATCGCATTGTGCGCCAATTCAAGCAGGCGCTGGATGATCACAACATGAAGGTGCCGATGGCCACGACAAATCTTTTCTACGATCCGGTTTTCAAAGACGGCGCATTCACCTCAAGCGATCCACGTGTCCGGCTCTATGCCTTGCAAAAGACCATGAATGCAATGGATCTGGGCGCGGAGCTCGGTGCAAAAATCTTCGTTTTCTGGGGTGGTCGCGAAGGTGCGGAAGTCGATGCCGCCAAGGACCCGCGTGAGGCTTTGAAGTGGAATCGTGAAGCGCTCAATTTCCTCTGCGGATATTCTATCGACCAGCGCTATGACTACAAGTTTGCGCTCGAAGCCAAACCTAATGAACCACGCGGCGACATTTACTTACCAACTACCGGGGCTATGCTTGGTTTCATCGCGACCCTAGACCATCCGGAAATGGTTGGTGTCAATCCCGAAGTTGGCCACGAACAAATGTCGGGATTAAACTTCTATCACGTTGTTGCGCAGGCAATCGAAGCCGGCAAGTTAATTCACATCGATCTCAACGATCAAAAAGGACCACGCTTTGATCAGGATCTTCGTTTCGGATCCGAATCCATCAAGAATCTCTTCTTTCTGGTTAGACTACTTGAAGAATCTTACCAGGGCCCCAGACACTTCGACGCCCATTCTTATCGCAGTGAAGACGAGGAGGGCGTTTGGGATTTCGCGGCCGGCTGCATGCGAAACTATCTGATCCTCAAGGAGAAAGCACGGCAGTTCAATGAAGACAGCGAGATTCAATCGCTTCTGGATGAGATCCGCTCAGTGCCTTCTGAACACAATGGATTGATCGAAGGTTACAGCCGCGAGAAAGTTGCTCAGCTTAAGGCGATGACAGTTGATCGCGCCGAATTGACACGCAGAAAACTTCCCTACGAGCGGCTCGACCAATTGACCATGGATATTTTGCTGGGTGTGCGGTAGGGCGGAGTTTCAGTCTCTTCCGGAGGCACCAATGGCTTCGAGAAAAGTTCGCAAAGAAAAGCACTATGACCTCTTCGAGTATTTTAAGGTGAATCCGAATGCGTGGCCGCAGGAGCCGCCGATCGACAAAATTGTGAACGACCTGATCAACCCTCACAAGCGCGATCGTGTTCCAGGCATGGCCGTGGCGGTGAGGAGGAACCAGCAGCTTGTACACCTAAACTGTTATGGGTACGCGAATCTTGAAACCGGAGCGAAAATAACCCCCGATACCATTTTTGATTTGGGTTCCTTGTCCAAGCAGTTCACCGCCATTGGCGCTTTCGATCTTCTTGCCAGGAAGAAGCTTGCCCTAAGTGATCATCTCTCGAAGTTCTTCAAAGGATTCCCACGTTACGCCGACTCGATAACGGTCGAGGACTTGATCCATCACACGTCCGCACTACCGGCTTACACCGACATTTATGTAGCCACCAGGCTAGCTACGGAAGATTGGTACGACCAGGCCCTGGCAAAGACAGATCATTGGTATCCACGAATGAAAATTAGAAAGAGAAAGGAACTTACAAACAAGGACGTGCTGAGCTGGATAGCGACGCAGAAACTATTGCCCCGCCCTCCTGACACTGAGTATGAATATTCCAACTCAGGCTATGTCTTACTGGCGGAAGTTGTGGCAAAACTCTCACGAAAGCGATTCGCAGACTACCTTCGCCAGGTCTTATTTAGCGATATCGCGATGAAAGACACCTATGTGTTTGATGAAGGCTCTCGCTTCTCTCCAAACGCTCGTGAAATAGTCAATCATGCGAAGTGCTACAACCGGGTGGGCGGTCGCTTTGTGCCGGTTGGATACACGCCGCTGAACTTCATCACTGGCGATGGCAATGTTCACTCGACAATTAAGGACCTGTTGCGGTGGGAGCTAAGCCTGCATGCGCACGACATAATGGGGTTGTGTTATCCCTTTGAGGCAAGATTTGGCTACGGCGCCAGCCTGCGTGATCTTTTGTGGTCGCCGGTACACCTCAAGCAGCGCAAGCAGGTGAACTATGGAGCTGGTTGGAATCTGCTTCGCGACAAGTATGAGGAAGAAAACACGGTAAAGGGTAGGCGGGTTACCAGGAAATATGAAAGTCGTGCTGAATACCATCGCGGCGAATGGCTAGGCTGGCGCAGCTATTTCGCTCGCGCCTCAAGGTGGCCCGTGCCGAGAGCGGGTAAGAGTGTTGACCCTGAGAAAGTGGAGAGTCTGGGAATCATCGTGTTAAGTAATGCGGACTTCGGTGACAAGCAGTTCACAACCTGCCGTATCGCCCAGGACATATCCCGTTTTTATTGGGGCAAATTTAAAAAAGACAACATCATGAATAATTTCAATTGTGGGTAATGGTGAACCTATCGTGTTCCGGAGGTAGCCAATGGCTTCGAAAAAAGTTCACCGAGGGAAACGAAATCTGCTGCCGAAGTTGGCGAAGATCGACGAGATCGTCATCAACTATCTGGACAATGTGTGCGACGGTGCTTTTAAAAAGGGCGAACGCGTCCCCGGTGTAGCGGTGGCGGTTAGGTGGAAGAAGAAAATCGTCCACTTAAACTGCTACGGGTATGCGAATCTTGAAACGGGAGCGAAAATAACACCGAATACGGTTTTTGATCTGGGTTCGTTGTCCAAGCAGTTTACTGCCGCCGCAGTTTATAACCTTGTCATCCACAATCAGCTCGACCTAAATGAGCCTCTCTCCAATTTCTTCTTCGAACTCCCTCGTTGGGCCGACGCCATAACCGTCGAGGACTTGCTTCACCACACGTCTGCGCTACCGGACTATGGCAAACTCTATGAGAAGTTAAAGCCGCGCGAAAAAGGTTGGTACAACAAGGCGCTGAAAAAACCCGACCATTGGTATCCCACGATGCCGAATAGAAGGAAGAAGGAAATTTCAAACAAGAACGTGTTGGAATGGCTGGCGACTAAGAAACGAGTGCGCGCTCCAGACGTTGAATACGGCTATTCAAATTCAGGTTATGTCGTCCTCGCCGAATTGGTGGAGAGAGTTACGCAAGAGCCTTTCGCATTCTACGTCATGGCAACGGTAATTTTTGGCACTGATGCGGAAATGAAAAACACCTATGTGTTTGATGAAGACTATGGTTTCGCTCCCGACGATCCGAAAGCAGCGAATCACGCCAAGTGCTACAACCGCGTGAAAGGCCGCTTTGTCCCGGTTGGTTACACTCCGCTGAACTTCATCGTTGGTGATGGGAATGTTCACTCGACAATCCGGGATCTGGCGATGTGGGAGAAATTCCTGCACAAGTTGGATTACCACCTGCCGGCTCGGGAACTTTTGTGGTCGCCAGTGCTGATCAAGAACCGCAAGCGCGTGGACTATGGGGCCGGGTGGCGTCTTTTTCGGGATAAGTACGAAGGCCCGGTCAAAGTAAACGGTAAGTTGGTTAACAGAAAACACGAATATCGCGGTGAATGCCATCGCGGCGAATGGTTAGGCTGGCGCAGCTTTATCGGCCGCGCCTCAAAATGGGTCGTTCCCCAAGGTGGTAAGAGGATTGACGCGAGGAGAGCGGAGAGTCTGGGAATTATCGTTCTGAGTAATGCAGACTTCGGCGACAAACAGTTCACCACCTGCCGTATCGCCCAGGAGATATCCAAGTTGTATTTGGGCAAATTGAAAAAAGACAACATCATGAGTAAGTTCAATTGTGATTAAGAAAGGGGAACGGGGAAGGGTAAGCGAAAAGGGGGGTAAGGGGCAGGCTCTTTGCTTTCACACTTTACCCCTTACCCTTTACCCCTTCCCCTTTTTCCCTGTTCCCCCGTTCCCCCGTTCCCCTTTGTTTGCCCATCGTCTTAAAATCGATTTGACTTCGGGGCGGCTCAAGCGCTCACCGCGCCAGGCGTAGGTACGTAAGCCATCTATCGCTGTCCAGGTCGTATGGCAGCGCGTGCGAATATTTTCCTCAGCCGTGTCACCCCAACTTCCATCCCCATTTTGCTCCGCCAGCAAATATTGAGTGCCGCGCACAATCAGTGGGTGACTGGCGCGCAAGCCGAAGGCTCTCAGCGAGTCAAGCAACTCGCCCAGTACCTCCGGGTCCTTTCGCTCACAAGCGCTGGCAACATTCGCCTTCAAAAATGCAAACTCGCGCGGCAGCCAACCAGGGCGTAGCCGGTAAGTGCCGTAATCGTTCAGGGTGTAGACGATGTGGGTGACCGCATAAATAGCTTCGCGCAACAATTCAATGTCATCCGGAGCGCCATCGGGGTAAGGTCGCATCGCAGGTAGCCACTTAAGGACGTCCAGATAGCGAGCTCCGAAGATTGTGCCGCATCTTTCGCTAACGTGAGTCTTCGCCAACGCTTCCATCCAAACTCTATAGGGGCTCTGCATTTCCAAACGCTTCCGACATTGCTTACAGAATGTTCGCCCGCGCTTATTCCTCAGGCCACAGTCGCACCGGTAAGGTAGATCAACCGCCGGGGGCTCGCTCGCAGGGTTGAAGCCCAATAAGTCCTCAGCTGAAAACCGCTTGGCGGCTGTGCGTATTTGCGCGCTGAGAGCGGCATCCCTCAAGCCAAGGCGGCTTAGTCCGTAGCGGACTAAGACAAAATCGAGGAGTAGATCCGCCGTGGCATCAGGCGGAACAACCGGATGCAGACGGCTCCAGCGCTGGGCGAGTTTTTGTGCCCGTGACCTCGCCAGTTGCGGGAGACTCGCATCACGCGAAGTAGCGCCCATGAGCGCGAAGCAGCAGATCAACAAGCTGCCATAACTGTCGAAGCCTTCCGGTGTACCGGCAAGACGATAGATGAAATCCAACCCGCGTTTGATCGACGTCTCTTTGCTGATCGGGTCGGGCGCTTTGGTCATGTTTGGGTGGCCTGGGAATGTGATTGGCTATCGAGCTTTGCACAAAAGAACTCGGAAACACCATTTTCGGCAGCGTCGGTTGAAAATATCAGCGCTATCTGGAATTAGTTGGTCTCATGATCTGAAATCATGACACTACCTGGAATCTTTTCTTTACCGCAACGCGGCTTTGCGGTAAGGAGCGAGCAAAAAGTTGATGGTCGTCCTGCTTTGAGATTTTTCTTCGCGCTGTCTTCGTGGGATCAGTCCTCTGTGGTGGATAGCAACCAGGAACCACTCACCCACAGGAGATACAGAGACCACCGAGGTCGCACAAAGAAATCGAAATTAACACACCAGCAGAAAGTTAAAGTTATTGACACCTCGAAAGAAAACTTATATAGAGTGTTCTCAGTTCAAAAACTGATTCCACTCGAGTGCTTCAGATTTCTGAAGCAGGTACAATCACAACAGAAAGGAAAACTCAAAATGGTACTTAAAGGCGGAGAGCCGAAAAAGAAACCCAAAAAGAAAGCAGCTCCGAAGAAAGCCGCTAAGAAGAAGGCCGCGAAAAAAAGATAGCCTTTGAAGCCCAGGCAATTCCCCTATTCAAGACCGCGAAAGTGTTCAGTTCACTGTTCATCTTTCGCGGTCTTCAATTTTGGCTGGCATCATCGCGAGTTTGCATTAATGCTCACTGCGACAGTCCGATCTTCTGCAAGATCTCAATTACGCGCGCGTCCTTGCGCAGGTCAGCTAAGCGCGGATCCATCTTAACTTCCGCGACGGGCATATAGTGGTTCGCGGCAGCCCTTTGTAAGATCGCAACGGCCTGCTCTTTTTCACCGAGCAGCGTATACAGGTAAGCCGCTTCTTTTGGCAGATTCACATTTTGCTTCCCCGGTTGATTCAACTCATTTGATATCTTCAGTGCCTCATTTTTTCTCCCCGCAAGTGCGTATGCCTGGCCGAGTCCGTAAGTGATCTCACCATCTTCTGGAGCCGCCGCATGAGCCTTTTCGAGTTCGGCAATTGCCTCCGAATATTTCTGTTGTAATTCATAGATCTGGGCAATGTAAGTGGACATTACGCCGAACGTTGGCTCAATCTCCAGAGTCTTCCGGCACTGTTCCAGGGCTTTATCGTAATCGCGCGAGTAAAGGAGTAAGACTGCGAAATCTTTGTTGATGCCAAGCGAAAGAGGATCCAGTTGCTGTGCCTTTTTGATTTCCTGAAGTGCCTGATCCAACCTGCCTTGTACCAACAACTGTGCTGCATACCAATGGCGGGCGGTGGCATACTTTGGATTCAACTCAATTGCCCTGCGATACTCATTCTCCGCCCCCTGCCAATCCCAATCCGTAACAGCTTTGATGGAGGCCAGCGATGTGTGCGCCTCCGCGAGACTGTCATCGTATTTGAGTGCCAGGGTTACGGCGCCTTTTGCTAAAGCGTAGCCTTCTCTGGGCTCGAGAAAGCCATAATCACTTCGGAGAGTGTAGCAATCCGCTAGTCCGGTATAGGCCAACGCATAGGTTGGATCTTTTACAATCGCGTCCTGAAAAAAATTAGTCGCCTGTTTGAAGCCTTCATCGGTGCGCTTGTTCCAATGATAGCGCCCCTTCAAATAGGCCTCGTACGCCTCGCCGCTTTCGGTGTCGGTCTTAGCCAGTTGGGTCTGATCCGCTCCGGTCAATTTCAGGCGCAGTTTTTCTGAAACGTTCCTGGCGATTTCTTTTTGGACAGTCTGGATGTCGGCGGTTTTTCGCTGGTAGGTGTCGCCCCAAATTGAATGGTTCCCCTGTACGTCCATCAGCTCAACAGTGATCCTTAATTCGTCGCCGTCTTGTTTGATCTGCCCAACCAGGACTGCGCCCACATTCAGTTCACGCCCGATTGCCTGAACGTCGAGGTCTTTACCTTTGTAGCGAAAGACCGAACTACGCGCGATCACCCTCAAGTTGGCCAACTGGGATAGGTTGTTAATGATGCTCTCAGTCAAGCCGTCGCTGAGATACTCGCGGTCAGGGTTAGCCATAAGTTGCGGATCGCTGGAATCATAGGTGAATGGCAAGATGGCTAAGGAGTCCAGGTGCTCGGTAGATACAAATCGGCTAATTGCAACCACCAACAGAATGAGTGCAAGCGCTGACGCCAGAACCGCCCATTTATTGCGCTGAGCTTTGCTAAGTATGCGCGCAGCCAGGTTTTCCTTCGGCGTGCTCGCGGAAATCTGTTTGCGAGCGGTGGCGTCCGGTTGGGTGTCGTCCGCGGAGGGTTGGGCTGACAGTTTTCGCAAGTCCGTTAGCAATTCCTGGGCGTTTTGATACCGAGCGGCTTTATCTTTGCTGAGCATCTTGTTCAAAACAGCTTGTAACTCAGGCGAAACTTGAGCTTGAAATTGCTCGGTCGGTACAGGGTCGTCCCGAAGGATCCGGGACATCGTCATGGCAGCGCTCTTGTCCTTGAAGGGGTGCTTTCCGGCAAGGACTTCATAGAGAGTCACTCCGAGGCTGAAGATATCGCTGGACGCATCGAGCGGTTCGCCCTGCACCTGCTCCGGCGACATGTAAGGCATCGTCCCGATAACAAGGCCGGGCTTACTCAAGAGGGCGGCGGTCTGCGCCTCATGGTCCACTGTATCGGTTCGCATTTGCTTCGCCAGGCCGAAATCCAGGATTTTCAGCTGACCGCGCGGAGTGACCATCAGGTTTAGCGGTTTGATGTCGCGGTGAACGATGCCTTGCGCGTGAGCTTCCGCCAGTCCTTCCGCAGCCTGCTCGACTATCGCCAGCGCAGTGTTGAGACTTAGCGGCTGGCGCTCCATTTTTTCGGCGAGCGATTCACCTTTGATGTATTGCATCACGATGAAAGTGAACGAGTCTGCCTCGTTGACGTCGTAGACGGCACAAATGTTGGGATGCTCCAGCTTGGCGGCGGCTCGAGCTTCTCTGAGTAGTCGTTTCTTGAGGTGTTCTTCGGCAAGGAAGTCCGGGCGCAGGACTTTGATCGCCACCTTGCGATCGAGTTTAGTATCCAGCGCCAGATAGACTTCGCCCATCCCGCCTGCGCCTAGCTTTTTGATTATCCGATAGTGCGCAATGGATTTAGCAATCATGGGCTCTGTTCTGGGAAACTTCCGAGCGACTGCTGGGACATAGTCCTGCCAGGAACTGGATTAGGAAGTGGCGCCCGCTAGTGGATTCGAACCACCAATTACTCGCGTGTGAAGCGACTGCTCTGGGTCAAGCGGGCGCTAATCCTTTCGACGTTACGTTATCGTGGTACTCAGTGCTCTTTACTGACAACTCGCGGCCAATCAACAGGGCATCTTACTCGAAAGAGCTGAGCTTATGCACACCAGAGGGCAGACGCCCTGGGACAGAGTCCCCTTTCCAATCAATGTGCCGCCTTTCGACTGCGCGCCGATAAGTGCTGCGACTGCGATTTTTCCAAAGCCGGAGTTGACGATTTGATCTGCCCGATTTGCCTCGCGGTTCTTTCATCTCGTATCTTACGGCCCCCTGTAATAAAAACTGGGAAGAGGATGGAAGGATATGATTCATCACGCGGTGTCAGTCCTCGGCTTCATTGTCTTCGCGGGAATCGCCTGGTTGCTTTCCAGTAATCGACGAAAGATTGCCTGGAGAACGATCGCCTGGGGAGTCTCACTGCAACTTCTGATTGGTCTGATTATTTTTCGGTTACCTGTTTCGCATCGAATCTTTCTCTGGCTGAACGACGCGGTGCTGGCGCTGCTCAACGCGTCAAAGAGCGGTTCGGTATTCCTGTTTGGACCACTTGCGGCAAGCCCCGGAGAATCAGGATCCGTCGGCTTCATCCTCGTATTTCAAGTCCTTCCGGTGGTCATTTTCTTTGCCGCGTTCACCTCCATGCTCTATCACCTGCGCGTGTTGCAGATATTCGTGCGCCTCTTCGCCAGGCTCTTCCACCGAACGATGAAGATCAGCGGCGCCGAATCACTCTCCAGTGCGGCGAACATCTTTGTTGGAATTGAATCGGCGCTGGTGGTCCGGCCCTATCTGGAAAAGATGACACGCTCGGAGTTGTTGCTGGTGTTGACTACCGGCATGGCAACGGTGGCATCAAGTACGCTCGGAATTTACGTGGCGTTTCTAGCCGGGCTGTTTCCACAGATAGCGGGACACCTGCTCTCGGCTTCTATCCTGGCGATTCCTGCTTCCGTGGTCGTAGCCAAGCTGCTCATTCCCGAAACCGAAATGCCGGAGACGCTCGCGGCCGTTCCTCCGGAAGACGAGTCGACCCGTTCAAGAAATCTGATCAGCGCAATTATCCAGGGAGCTATGGATGGACTGAAGCTGGCGGCGGGAATCTCGGCGCTACTCATCGCAATCCTGGGCATTGTAGCGTTGTTCGACAAATTACTTGGTGCAGGCAGTTCGTGGTTGGGAATGAGCGAACCGCTTTCGATAGTGAGAATCCTGGGCTGGTTTTTCTATCCGTTCGCTTTTCTGCTTGGAATCCAATCGAGCGATGTTCCAGTAGCAGCTCGCTTGTTGGGCGAGCGAGTCATCCTGACTGAGGTCTTCTCCTACAACCATCTCGCCCAGTTTATCTCCAGCGGACAGGTAACCAATCCCCGGACCGTGGTGATACTTAGTTACGCGCTTTGCGGATTCGCACACGTAGCAGCGGTAGCAATCTTTGTCGGCGGCACTGCAGCACTTGCTCCCTCACGCCGCGACGACCTAGCGAGCCTCGGCTTACGAGCCTTGCTGGCAGCGACACTGGCGACGCTGATGACCGGGTGTGTGGCAGGTATATTCAGCAGCGGCGAAGGGGTAATGCTCTTGAGAACGGGCTAAGTTAGAGAATGTGAGACAACTTCGAGTATCTGTAGGGGCGGCACTCCGTGGCCGCCCCCTTTTGTCGTTTGCTCGTCAAGATTGCCGGGAAGAGGGTGTCCACGGCGTTGTCATTATCATGACATCCTTGACACGTTTGGACAGCCAAACTACACAGGACGGAGTGACGCGTGTAGTGGCCCTAATCTTAAACACCACACAACCAGCCCGCGATAGCGGGCGGCATATCAGTAGCCCACGGCGCCAGCCGTGGGCAGGCATCCATAGAACGAAAAGCCCGTGAAGCGGGCGGAATAATTACATCTGACATATTCGCAGTTTGGCGGCAATGAAACCCGACAGGCGACTCAGCCACACAAGCGTCTTCGTGCGGGAATTCATTATGTCGCCTGCTTCGGAGTCTGTCGGGGAAACGGGAATCGGTGCTGACAAACTCGACGTGGGGAACTTTTCAAAGATTTGTTAGCTCAGCAGGGATGGTTGAATCGAGGAATCTAGAAGCACTTAACTTTGCGTTTGATTCATTTGATTAACCG
>JAXIOV010000173.1:0-61720 GCA_045403245.1 Pyrinomonadaceae bacterium
GCCGAAGCTAAAATAGTTGAAACTTGATGGTGAGATATTTCTTCGGGTTCTGGCGGAAGTCGTAAATCAACTTCACGCTCTCTGACGAGAGTTGATTGACATTCGAATACAGCGCGTCATCAGTCAGGAGTTTCCCAACCGTGCCCTCTCCCCGCTGCGCTGACGCGACCATATTGTCGATACGTTCGGCAGTGGTGTTGAAGCGCGCGATGGCCGCACGCGCCTCGTTGTACATCTGCTCGTCTTTGATCAGTTTGCCGAGCGTGCCACGGCCCTCATTGATCTCCGCAATCATCCCATTGATTTGATCAACCGAACGATCAAGGCGATCGGCCGTCCGGTTAATGCGAATGTAGAGTTCATCGTTGGTTAGCAGCTTGCCCGCTGTACCACGTCCGGCGCGAAGGTCCTCTGAGATCTGTTTCAGTTGGATCGCGATGTCGTTTGCGTTGTTGTAAAGCGCCGGATCGTTGACAAACCTGCCGGCTGATCCTTGCCCGGATCTTATCTGGCGCATCAGGTCTTCCGTCTCACGAACTGTCGCATTCAAATTGTTGTACAGCGCCTCGTCGCTGAACAGGCGACCCATCGTGCCTTTGCCGTCCTGCACGTCTTTGACGATGACGCTAATCTGATCGGAAAGCTTACTAAGACGCTGGGCCAGGTCGGTACCCGAGGTGGCGAAGTCGTTCACCGTGTTTGAGCTTGAGGACTTCAACACGTCGTAATCTTTGACGGGTGGAGCCAGGGCGGTGCCCGGCGTGATGTTAATGAGCATTTCGTTTCCGAGCAGGCTGGGGGACCCTTGTTGTGCGGTTGAATCCTGACGAATACGCTCGCTGGCAGGGCGGCCATCAATCGTGCCGCTTATTACCATCAACGCCTCAACGCGCGGCGCGGTTGCTTCGGTTGAAGGAGGCAACAACGTTATCTTCTCGATCTTGCCAACGCGGACACCTGATAGCCGCACCTCTGAACCATCGCGCAACCCGTTGGCGTCGGCGAACCGCGCTTTCAAGCGTAACTTTTTCGAGAAAGGATTTATGTCGCCTGACGCGTTCAGGATCAGAAAGATCAGAATGATGATCGAGATCACCAAGAAGATACCGACGCGCAACTGGTTAAGGCTGACTTGTTTTGTTGATCTTGGCATGGCGAGTATCGAGGGATGAAGGCGGAAGGATGAAGGATGAACATAGGTCGTTCAACACATTTTCACCCTTCATCCTTCATTTTTCGTCCTTTCTCTCAGTGTCCGCGAAGGAACTTTTTAATATATGCGTCTTCAGACCGGCGCAGAGCTTCGTCAGTTCCGTGGAAAATAGTATTGCCGTTGCGCATCATCATCACTTTGCTGTTAATCAGGCAGAGCCTTTCGCCTTCTCGTTCAAACACCACCTGGCCGTGATCGTCAACGACCGCGTACTCCGAGCACAAATAATCGAGGTTATTCATCTCATGGGTCACGAAGATTGACGAAACGTCTTCCAGATCGCGAAGCTTCATGGCGAGCTCACAGATAGTGCGCGCTGTCGGCGGGTCGAGTCCGGCCGTAGGCTCGTCGAAAAGCACGATCTTTGGGTCTCCGATTAGCGCCCGGGCGATTCCTACGCGACGTCGCATACCGCCGGACAATTCGGCCGGCATTTTATCGATGGCGTCCTCTAAATTCACGAACCGAAGCATGCGCCTCACTTCCGGTTCCACTTCTTCTTCCGACAGGCCCTGTTCGTGCAGACGGTAAGCGACGTTATCGTAGACCGACAGAGAATCGAAAAGCGCGCCCTCCTGAAAAACCATGCCAATTTTCTTACGCACGCTCATCATCTGAACTTCGGTGTATTGCGTGACGTCTTCGCCGTCGACCAGAACTCTCCCGGAGTCAGGTTTCAGCAAACCCAGGACGAGTTTGATGATTGTTGACTTGCCACCCCCGGATCCTCCCAGGATGATCTTCGTCTCACCCCTATTCACCTTGAAGCTGAGCCTGTCCAGCACAACTCGGTCGTCGAAGGCTAGGACCACTTCGCGAAATTCAATCGCCGGAACAATCCGTTGTTGGTTGTCGACTCCGGCGAAAGTCGAGCCGGCGGCATCGCGCCCGACATGGCCCGGCACTCCAGGTGGATGTGTTTCTGGTGTGGGTGAAAGCATGGCTTCTTGACGATGCTTAACTCATTGGCATTCCAAGTATGTATTGCAGCGCCCTGGCGAGGAAAAAGTCTGCAATGATGACGACGATCGACGCGGTGACCACGGCTTGCGTTGTCGATCTACCTACGCCCACCGTGCCCCCTTCTGTATTGAGTCCTTTGTAACACGCAATCGACCCGATAATCAGGGCAAAACAAGTCGGTTTAATTACGCCGCCAATAATATCATCGGAAGTAATTCCGTCACGAACGGAAGTCAAAAACTCGTTCATGGAAAGACCGTAGAGACTGGTCGCTGCAAAAGCGCCTCCTCCAATTCCCACGACGTCGGCGAGCACCGTTAGTAAGGGAAGGGTGATGAGTAGCGCAAGAACCCTGGGCGCTACCAGCTTTCGGGTTGGGTCGGTCCCGAGTGCCCGCATCGCGTCGATTTGCTGCGAGACCGTCATCGAGCCCAGCTCTGCAGCGATAGCGGAGCCAACACGTCCAGCCACCATTAACGCAGTGAGAACCGGTCCCAACTCCCGAACCAGAGCCACCGCAACCAGACGGCCAGTCTGGCCTTGCTGACCCCAAAAAGCCAGGGTCGGAAACGTCTGTACAGTCAGCACGCCGCCGGTAAAAAATCCGGTGAGCAGAATGATACTGAGCGAGCCCACGCCAATCAGGTCCATCTGGGTGATGGTTTCACTAATGTAGCGCGGACCCTTGAAAAGGCCAGCGATAGCACGGGCGGCGAGTAAGGTGGTTTCCTGCAGCTCTAACAGGAAGCGAGTGACGAAGTTCATTAGAGGCTGTTGTGACGGCGAACCGTCAAGAGTGCTGGATCTCTTTGCTTGCCTCGACCTGCCCAAGAGACGGCACGGATGCGTCGTGCTCCGGGCTCGCTCGGGGGAGGGCGCTGCGGTCTGATTACGATGGCTAGTTCTGAAAGAGCGACCTATGATGCGCAAAATACGCGCAATGCGTCAAGCTTGAGGAGATCCGGAGCCAACGAAGCAGATAATCAGACTTGACACGGAAAAAAGAGAGCCGGCCAGGAATTCCTGAATCGGCTCCCTTTTTTGAGACTTTCCTGAGACGTTACAGACGTGGTCGCCGCTGTTGCTGCCGCTGGCGAAAGAGTGGGCCAAGCCCATTTCGTTGTCCCTGCAGAATACGCTCGTCACGGCGCCTCTGCCTTTCCGTATTCATTCGCTGTTGTCTTTGAGTTGCGGCCTGCAGCCTCAGTTCACGCACCGTTTTTCGCTGTTCGAGGGTCAACACGCGCCGGATTCTGACCTCGGTTGCGATCCTCATTCTCATGGCCGCCGCCTGAGCGGAGCTTACTTCACGCATCCGTTGTTCTACCACCGCTTCGTCGGGATTATCAGCGTCGAGCTCCTTCTCCAGTGCAAGAGTTGTTTCGGCCAAGCGAGCATTAATCGCTGCTCTTTCGTCCTTGCTCTCTACGCGAATGGCCCTGATCTGTTCCCGTTGCTCGGGCGTCAAATTAAGCTCGCGAACGAGGTCACCCATTTGAGCGCCTTGTTGGGGGGGTGGGGCTGCCGTTTGAGTCTGATCCACTTGCCCGTAGCTGTAAGACGCGGTGAATAGAATCACCGCGAAGGCAAGTGATGTTAGGCGTATTTGCTTCATAAATACCTCATAAAAAATTCGCGCGAACAAAAATCCTTCCGTCTACTGGTTAATCCTGTCGGCAAGCAAGTCCATTTCACCTTCATGTTGCGGTGTCGCCAACCTCAAGTCCAGCGCCAGCTGCTCTCGCTCAGTCTTACTTAACGGCCGTCGCGCTACCGAGCTTTTGTGGTTACCTGAGCGTTTCGTCTTGCCGGAATTCGGCGTGAGATCGGAAGCCGCGAGTAACTGGCCGGGACCACCCGCCTGTTCTTTTTTCACTTGATCAACCGCCTGCTGCACCAGCTTGTCGACCTCGGCCCCCGTGTATTTGCGCTCGGATTCAACCACGGCAATGGTCGATGGTGTTCCGCGCCATTGGAGAATCGTCAAAGAAGTAAACAGGCAGAACAGCAATGAAGCAAAAGCTACGGCGCCCTTCATCCATAAAGGCGAAAGATTGAAGAACTCTCGCAAAGCGGCAATCGCCGACGGCCGTCGCTCGGTTATCAGACCCACCGCTGGGTTGTTTGCCGGAGCGGGAGAAAACACACCCGCCAGAGACTCGTCGCGCCACGTTACAACCGACGCATGAATGTCTCTGAATGCCGACAGCTCGGCGCTGCATGCACGGCAGGCTTGCAGGTGCCGTTGGAAGGCCTGGGCCTCCTCTGCGTTGAGTTCACCGTAGAGAAAAGAGACTAATTCGTTTTCACGGCCACAACCTGATACTTCTTCTTTCATGTCACCACTCCCACGTTTCATGCCTCTTCACCGTCAAACTTTTGGAGGCGCATTTGGAGTTGTCTTAACGCTGTGTAGAGTCGACTCTTCACCGTGCTCAACGGCAGATCAAGAACATCCGCAATCTCGCGGAATGTCAACTCTTCGAATTCCTTCATCACCACAACCTGGCGTAAGTCAATCGGTAAGCTATTCACCGCGCGTCTGACCGCACCAGTGGTTTCCCGCGCTTCAGCCAGGCGCGACGGCGAATATTGAATCGGCGTCGAAAAACTCGCAGCATGCCTTTCTTCTTCATCTTCAAGAGCACTTTCACTCCTCACCCGGGCTCGACGTTGTCGCGTAATGCACTGGTTGACCGCAATTCGATGTAACCAGGAAGAAACCTTTGCCTCCCCACGGAATGCGCGCAAATTTCGAAACGCTGCCAGAAAAGTCTCCTGGGTGGCGTCCCGAGCTTCCTCCTCGCGTCCCAGCATGCCGAAGGCGAGCGCGAAGATGCGTCGCTCCCAGCGCTGCACAATCTCGCCGAAAGCCTCCGCGTCGCCCGTCAACGCACGTTCTACGATCTGTTCGTCGCTCGTAGCGGTTCTCATCCTTTGTCGTCGCGAAGTAATTTCGCGACTGGATTTCCGGCGCGCCGGTCGCAGGGCGTTGCGCCTCAGGAGTTTAGACGCCCTGATAAGCAGTTAAGTCTATATAAAACAGGCTGAAAACACCTCAAAATTGGCGCACTGGCTTGCCGACAAAAGTTGTCCGGAACCCACAACTCCGACGTGAAAACAACGTTGAAGATAACAAAACCCGTTGACACACATACATTTGCTCGATGATAATGAGTCAGCCGGCCTACTCTGGCCGATTTTCTGGTCGCCCTTCCTGAAGGAACCCCAATTTCCAAGCCGAATAGTCAACACTAATTCCGATGCCCGAAATCAAGGGGCGAATTCGCCTGCTTTACATAGTTCTCGGTGTGTTATTGCTGGTTGGGCTGATGCCGCTGGCGTTTGCCGGTAGCCTCTTGTCCAGCCGTAGCGCTGAGGAACTGCGTTCGATCGAGGGCCGTTACCAAGCCCAACTGGTTCAGGATAAAGCGCGGCAAATTGAGCTTTATGGCCAGCGTTATCGTGATGTTGTGACCGGACTGGTAAGCGCTTTCGAACTCGCCGGCGGCATCAAGGAACTCAACGATGCCGGTTACGATTCGCGACTACAGAGAAAACTCGAAGAGGATCCCAACCTCATCGGTCTGGCAATCTGGCCGGTTGGGGGCGGACTTCATCGCGCCTTCCAGGCTGACTTGATTCAGCGTGACGAAGTGGATCAACGGGTCAGTGAAGTTCTGGCGAGGATGAACGGACGCGGGGTGGTTGTTAGCAGACCACAAATCATTCGCTCCGGCCAGGAGATGGCGCTGACAGTGGCTGCTCCGGTGATGGGTGGCGACGGTGCCCATGAAGTAGTGGCAGCGGTCGTGGCGATCGTTTCGTTTCAGGAAGTTTTCGAAGCGGTTCACCAACCAACCTCAAAAAGCGAGCGTGAGCTACTCGATGCCGGTCTGCCGCTTGTTTTCGTGGTGGATCAGAACGGCCGGGCAGTCGCGCATCCGGAGGCGAGCGTGGCATTTGCCGAGAAGCCGATGACTGATCTTAAGGTGGTCCAGGATTGGCAGGAATCTGGAAAGCAGGTGCAGTCTGCGCTGGAACCCTTCACCCTGATGCGCGATGGGCGCAAAGTGAACATGCTTGGCTCCTACGCGACGGCGGAACTCGACAAGAATTCGAGGTTGGGAGTGATTGCAATTCAGGACGAATCAGCAGCGCTGGCGTCCGTTACCGACATGAGGCGACAGACGATGCTCATCAGCTTCGTTGCCGGCATGCTGACATTGCTAATCGGATTTTTCTTCGCCAAAAAGCTGACCCAACCTGTGCAGGAATTGGCAGTCGCCGCTCACCGCATTGCTTCTGGTGACTTTTCACAACGCATCGACGTGCGTAGTCGAACAGAACTAGGCGAGCTCGGGGATTCATTTAATTTGATGACCGATAACCTCGAGCATTACATCAGTGATCTGCAACGCTCCGCTGCCGAGAACAGGGAACTTTTCCTTGGAACCGTGAAAAGTCTCGCCGCTGCAATCGACGGCAAGGACCCGTACACGCGCGGCCACTCGGAGCGAGTGTCTAGAATATCGGTTGCGATCGCCCAGCGGATGGGCCTGGCGGATGACGAATGTGAAAAGATTCGGATTAGTGCTTTGCTTCACGACGTGGGAAAGATTGCCATCGACGACAAGATCCTGAAGAAGCCTGCGGCCCTGACCGATGATGAATTCGAAATCATGAAGCAGCACCCGCAGAAGGGCTACAAGATCATGTCGCAGATTGCGGCCATGAAAGAATTTCTGCCAGGCATGTACATGCATCACGAAATGGTAAATGGAGAGGGTTACCCGCAGGGGTTGAAGGGTGATGAAATCCCGTTGATGGCGAAGATTGTGGCCGTTGCTGACACATTCGACGCCATGACTACTGATCGACCTTACCAGCAGGCAATGAAGTTTGAGGATGCCGTCAATCGGATCCGCAGTTTCGTGGACACCCGTTATGATTCGGAGGTGGTTGCGGCCTTTGCGCAAGCATGTGAGGAGGAGCAAATCCGCCCCGGTTCAGTCAAGTTGAAGCGAGGCCCTGCGGCTAACAAGTTGCCGCCACCGTCCATGCGGCCGGCGAACGAGAATGAGGCCCTCCTGATTTCCTAACAGTCAGCGCTGAATACAGTTTGGGGCAGCCGCGTCCGTTTTGTTCGGACGCGGCTGTTGCGCTTATAATCCTCATTTCGCTATCGAGGCTAACTTTTTACGGACGATTTCTATGGGTCTTTTCTGGAAACGCAAGAGCGGAGATCAATTTGTTTCCCTCAAACTAAACGAGCCTTTGCCTGAAAAGGCGAAGACTACTACTGAGGAGCCATCGGCCGCCGCGAGCGAGCGTCGCGACTCGAATGTTGCAGTGGTGAGTGTTTTGGAGCCGGTAGCGACTGGCGCAGGGCCAACTCCGATTCCTCCCGAGCTGCGGGAATCAACCAGCGACGCCGGATTGTCAACACCGGTTTCGCGCGATGCCGTAACCCGGTCAACCGAGCCCGTCCGGGAAAAGCCCGTCCCTTCGCGTTCGCCGTTTGCAACGTCTGTCCTGGGTCTGAACCTTTCGATGGAAGAGTTGCAGGCCCAGGAGGCTGCGCTTGAACAGGAATTCTCGGCGCGTTTCCGCCGCGCGGTCTCGGCTACTCGTGAGTCTTTGTCTTCCCGACTCGATAACGTCTTCCAGGGACTCAAACAGATCGATGACAACCTGCTTGATGAGTTGGAGGAAGCGCTTATCGCTGCGGACATCGGGGTCGCAACTACGCAACAGATACTCGAAACCGTGCGACGCGGTGTTGCCCGCAAGCAAATTAACGATCTGGAGGCGTTGAAGCAGGCGATCAAGACGGAACTCTTGAATATCCTTCACCAATCGGAGAAGCTGGGGGTTGCCTCTGAGACCAGCGTGCCGGAAAACATTGCGCCCTACGTCATGATGATCGTAGGCGTAAATGGCGTCGGGAAAACAACGACTATTGGAAAACTGGCGCAGAGAATAAAAGCTGAAGGAAATGACGTGCTAATTTGCGCTGCCGACACCTTTCGCGCGGCTGCTTCGGATCAATTGGCCATCTGGGCTGAACGCACCGGAGTTCCGCTAATCCAGCAGAAGCAGGGTACCGATCCTGCGGCCGTACTTTTCGATTCACTGAAGGCATCCAAGGCGCGGGGCTCGGACGTTTTGATTGTGGATACAGCAGGCCGGCTGCATAACAAGGCAAACCTGATGGCTGAGCTAGAGAAAATGAAACGGGTTGCCGGCCGGGAGGTGGAAGGCGCGCCGCACGAGACTTTGCTGGTGATAGATGCGGTTACGGGACAGAATGGTCTCGAACAGGCTCGCCAGTTTCTCAAAGTCGCCGGCGTGACCGGCATTGTGCTAACTAAACTCGATGGCACCGCCAAAGGAGGTATCGCGGTGGCAATTGCCAACGAACTCGGTTTGCCAATCCGCTATGCAGGCATCGGTGAGAAAGTCGATGACCTGGTGGTCTTCGATCCGGAGCTATACGTAAATGGATTGTTTGAGTAGAAAACTGTGCAGCAGACAATTGCCCCATTGAAAGGCGCGGTTGAGCAGTGGAGCGATACGGATCGCCGCTTGATGCGACGCGCTCTCGCGCTCGCCGCTAACGGCGTTGCGCGGGTAAGTCCCGGACCGTTGGTCGGTTGCGTCATCGTCGGGCGGAATGAGGAAGTTGTCGGCGAAGGATTTTATGTCTACGAGAAACTGAAGCACGCGGAAACTTACGCGCTCGAACAAGCGGGATCACGCGCGACAGGCGCAACCGCTTACGTTTCGTTGGAACCACACGCCCATCACGGTCGCACGCCGCCCTGCACCGACGCTTTGATCAGAGCTCGCGTCAGACGCGTGATAAGCCCAATAGAAGATCCCAATCCGAAAGTATCAGGGAGGGGTTTTGAGCACCTCCGCTCAGCGGGCGTGGAAGTTTCAATAGGACTGATGGCCGCGGAAGCGGAACAGCTAAATGAAAAATATTTGCATTTCATGCGCACCGGCCGGCCATTTGTTCATCTGAAACTAGCGGCCTCTCTGGATGGGAAGATTGCCACACGCGCCGGCGATTCGCGATGGATTACCGGAGCGGAGGCGAGGAGTCGAAGCCACGAGTTGCGACGTGAATACGACGCGATACTTATCGGGTTTGGAACTGCGGCGGCAGACGATCCATTGCTCACCGATCGTTCCGGGAAGGTGCGACGGAGGCCGCTCGTTCGGGTCGTGCTCGATGAATCTCTGAAACTCTCGCCTGAGTCTCAACTTGTCAGGACCGCGCACGAAGCTCCGGTGATAGTGATTGCCGGCGAATCGGTCGAACGGGCCAGAATCGATGCTCTTGAGTTGCGAGGAGTGGAGGTTGTCCGCGAACCGTCGAATGGGCGAGATCTACCAGCAGTCATGCAACTGCTGGGGAAGCGCTCGATTCAAAGCGTGCTGGTCGAGGGTGGCGCAACCGTCGCCGGGAATTTGCTCGATTCGGGTTTCGTAAACAAGGTGTCATTTTTCCTGGCTCCGACAATTATTGGAGGACGCGATGCTCCGAATGCGGTTGGCGGTCTAGGCGCTGAGACGCTCGCGCAAGCACTCGAGCTCGAAGAGGTTGAAATCCTGACGCGCGGTCGAGACATAGAAGTTACTGGTTACCCCAGGAGTAGGAAGGATGAAGGGTGAAGGCGGAAGGATGAAGAAAGACCCCGACGCTCCATCACGTCATCCTTCATCCTTCAGCCTTCATCCTTCTTCATCTGTACCTCGTCCTTCGAAACGCTTCGGACAAAACTTCCTTACCGATCAAAGAGTAATCCAACGAATAATTCAGGCATTGGATCCGCAGCCGGGCCAAACCATCGTCGAGATTGGTCCTGGCAGGGGAGCGCTCACTGTGCCTTTGCTCGAGAAAGCAGACCGGCTGATCGCGATAGAGTTTGACCGGAATCTGATCACGTTTCTAAATGAAAGTATTGGGACCAAAGAAAACTTCCAGCTGGTTGAGACTGACGCTCTGTCGGCGGAACTATGTGAACTGATTCGACCTGCGACGCAGGCCAGGGTAGTTGCAAATTTGCCTTACAACATCGCGACTGCCATTTTGCAGAGATTGATTGAGCAACGTCGCTGCGTCACGGAAATGATCCTGATGTTGCAGAAAGAGGTCGTGGAACGGCTCACGGCCCGGCCGGGCTCCGGTGAGCGTGGCTTTCTGTCAGTGTTGGTTGAAGTGTATTGCGAAGCCGAAAGCTTATTCGATGTGGGGCCCGGTAGCTTCCGTCCGGCGCCGAAAGTGTGGAGCAGCGTGGTTCGATTGACTCCCCGGTCGTCAATAGCCGCCGATGTTAAGAACGAGAAACTACTCTGGCAGGTAGTTAGCGCCGGATTCGCCCAGAGACGAAAGACAATCCTTAACAACCTGCGCAACGCGCCCGCTCCGCTTCAGGAAGTGGTCAAAGCTCATGGCGGCGCCAGCATTGTCTTGTGCCAGGCTGCCGTTGATTTGCAGCGACGCGCGGAAACACTGACGGTTGAAGAGTGGGCGCGAATCAGCCTTCTTCTCGAATAGCAGTTAAGCTCTCTTCTGGAGCGATGGGAATCGCCGTCTCTTCTCTGTCTAGATCTTATTCCTGACCACAAGCTCCAGAAGCTCCTCTATGTCGACCTCTCGTTCCGGTTTCTTATCAATATGCGAATGGTAGGTTTGCTGGTCTGGTCCCCAATCATAGTAAATTCCCGTGTTGGGTTCAGATAACTGGGAGGCTTGAGATTCACTGACAGCCAGAGGGATCGTAAGCAGATCCTTTGGTTTTCTTTCGCCAACCAGTTTGGCGAACACAATTAGCTTGTAGGTTCCCGAAAGAAACTGGAAGTCGGCTCCATCGTCTGGCAGAAGAAAATGATGATCAAATGTAACTCCCTCCTGCGCTACAAACAAACCGCTGCCTCTTTTTAGATTTCCCTTCTCACCGTAAACCCAAATGCTAAAGTTCTGTTTCGATTCATTGCGCTGTAGTGAGACATGAAGGCTCTCAAGGACCTGTCAACGCTTTGCAGTACTGTAGAGCAGTGTGCGGAGATATATCTTGTTTTTGTCACTATCGAACCTAGATCCATCCGGACCGAAAAACACAACGGTGGGCTGCGTCATTACAAGTTTGCCCTTGCGAAAAAAAGTAAGCCACGCTGTGATTCCCGACACCAACAGCGCCAGACAAGAGACCCCGAAACTAATTGATGGTGACATTCCTCAGTCCTCGAACGGATGCCTACGCCGCCGCAGGCGCTATCTCGCGCTCGATGCGCTTGGCGTTCCGAATCTCCGCAACGCGCAAGTCGTATGCGGCTTGCAGGTTTAGCCAGGAGCGCGCGTCTCCGCCAAAGTAGCGAGCCAGCCGCATGGCAGTGTCGGCAGTTACTGCTCGCTTTTCGCGCACGATATCGTTAATTCGTGGTGCCGGTACGTTCAGTGCCTTCGCCAGGGCATTCGCAGTTAGGTCTAGGGGAATTAGGTAGTCTTCGCGAAGCACTTCGCCTGGATGCACTGGGCGCATACCATTTTTGAACATAGCCTTTACTCCTCAATGATAGTCCACAATCTCGACCTCTTCCGGTCCGTCGTCCGTCCAGCGGAAACAAACACGAAACTGATCGTTTATTCGAACGCTGTGCTGCCCCTTGCGCCGGCCCTTCAAGGCTTCGAGGTGATTCCCCGGTGGAGAGCGCAAAAACTCTAATGTTTGCGCCGCATCAAGTTGCGCCAATTTGCGCACCGCGGTTTTTGCAACACCAGAAAACTTCTTGCATTTTCCAACCTCGAACAATGCTTGCGTATCGGCGCAACTGAAGCTCCTGATCACGACAATCAGAGTATAACGAGTAACGTTAAACCGACAAGGAGAGTCTTTGAACGGAGTGGGGACAGTCAAATACCCCTGAGTCGTTCGCTCAAAAAACTGGGTGAGCACTTAGTAGTTTCTTGGACTCAATCGCTTGCGGGAATAATGCCTTCTAATCGACCAGGGCACCGAGCCTTCGTGGTGCGAGATCTTGATAAGCACGACGCGCGAGTTCCCAGACGGTGTCCCAGTCTACTTCGTCCAGATCCAGCCGAATCGCTACCCAGCCTTTCGGTCCCAGGTACGACGGCACAAAGAAGCTAACGGGGTCCTGTTTGACGAGACGACGTTGTTCGCTCAAGTTTGACTTGCAGCAAAAAGCGATCATGCCGTCGCCATGATGGTCAAAAAGGTAGTATGCGAGGATCCTCTTGCGAATGCGAAAGGCCAGGTGCCGCTCGCCCACAACTTCTATCTCAACCTCTGGAAGCTTCTTACACATTTCAACGAGCCGCGAACGTCTTTGCGCGGATGAGGAACCCTGGCTCGATTTGCTGAATGTTCTCAACTTTGATGGGGGGCGGTTTTTGGCCGGGTCGCTAGTTTTCTGCAGGGTTACCGATTTTCAACTCGCACTCTAATTCCATCCCTGGGCCGCAAAGACATCGCCGGCAACAGGGTGACTGGATGATCGGGTAAGAGTGAGAACTTGAATCGCTGCCCGATGGTCGCCAGCAGGAGCACGATTTCCATCATCGCGAAAGAGTTTCCAATACAGATTCTCGGGCCGCCACCGAAAGGAAAATAGGCATACTTAGGCAAGCTGGCGCTAAACGCTTCCGTCCACCGTTCCGGTTGAAACGCTTCAGGATTGTTGAAAAATCGCGAGTCGCGTTGAAGGGCCCAGGGAAACATAAATAAATTGGCCTTGCCTGGAATGCGATAACCGCCGAGTTCAAAGTCATCAATGACCTCACGCCCTACACCGTAAGCCGGTGGGTACAGCCGCATCGACTCCTTGGCAATCAGCTCCGTGTATTTCAAACGGCCCATGTCAGCGAGTGTGGGTAATCTGCCACCCAGCACTTCATCCAGTTCATCGTGGAATTTCTGTTCTGCGGCTGGGTTCTCGGCCAGCAGATACCAGGAGAAGGAGAGCGTCAGTGCTGTAGTCTCATGACCCGCCAGGAACAAGGTTATCACTTCGTCTCGTAACTGCCGGTCAGTCATTTGACTTCCGTCCTCGTCGTGAGCGGAAAGCAACATCGACAACAGGTCACCTTCGTCAGATCCGCTGGCCCGGCGCTCGGCAATGATGCGATAGATAATGTCGTCGATCTCGGAAACGAGTTTGTGGAAACGACGGTTGGTAGGCGTTGGAAGTCGATTATCCAGAATCCACCTGAGCGTTGCCTGTGAAGCAAATGGCTTCACCATCTCTGAAAGCACGCGACCTACCCGGTCAGCGTCCGGACCTGACACGTCTGTATTGAAGAGTGTCTTGACGACAATCTCCAACGTCAGCCGCATCATGTCGCGATGAATGTCACGGACCTGGCCTGCTTGCCATCCCGCGACCATACGATCGGCATACTCGACCATCACGTCGCCGTAAGCGCTGATGCGCTGGCGGTGAAACGCCGGCTGCGCCAGACGCCGTTGTCGACGCCAGAGTTCACCGTCACTCGTCAGCAGACCTTTGCCGACCAGTCTTTGGAAGAACGGCGAACGCAGCGATCGCGACTTGATGAAATTCTTGGCGTTAGTCGACAGGACTGACTCGATGTGATCCGGATGGTAGAGAAAATAGACCGTGAGATAAAGGAACCGCATTCGAACGATATCACCGTGGTCGCGGCAGCGTTCGATAAAGCCCAGGGTGTCCTGATTAAACTGCGGCATCACACCGAGCAGCAGGTTACCCTTAAGCGTGGGTGGCTCTGATGTGCTACCTCTCCTTACTTGTTGGGAAGGAAGTTCTTCAGCCCTGTTCATGCCCTGGTCCTATTTGCTTTCAGTGCGGCTATGCTATGTCAGCATATTGGTGTAGATCCCGGGTTCGCTGTCGGGAATGACGATCGCGCCGACCGCCTTCTCATAAAACTCGATCGGCCCGGCGGCGCCGATGATCGCATAGACATACCCCATCTCTCGCAGTCCCCAGAGACTGGCCAACAGCAACGCTTTACCAGCTCCGCGGCCCTGATGGCTTTCAACTACGCCTGCAGGCCCAAAGAAGGCCCTGCGGGTGCACTCGTATCCCGCGAAACCGACCACCTCCTGATCTACAACGGCGATGTAAACCGAAACGGGTTTGTTTCCGAAGCCCACCGAAATCTCATCTGCCCAACCAGCGGAAAATTCGCGCTCGATAAATTCGCACACCGGCGTGATCTCGAATGGTTGAGCGCGACGCATGACGATGCCGGACTGTTGCAGTTGAACCAGCTCAGGATCAAGCGGCCGGAGCTTCAGGAGGTTGACCAGCAAATCGGGCATATACCCGAGAGTCTAAATGGGAAGGTCTTGTCAGTCGAGTGGAGTTAGCGGTCTCTTAAGCAAACAGGCGCAGGACCGAAGTCCTGCGCCTGCCGATTGAAAGGAATCAATCTGGTTAAGGGTGAACCGCTAAGGGATGTCAGCGTTGGCTGCGCAACTCTGAATCGCATCCTTTTGTGCGGGGGTTTGGTCCCATTCGCGACCAGCGCTTCTCCGAGATGTGCCACGCCACTGACAAACTTGCCGTGGTTTCTGGCGGTGGCGCCGATGTGGGCGATTAGATCCGAGATCGTGCAACCGCTCGCGAAGAGTGCGTTTGGAACGCCACTGTCACACCCGTCTACGACCACCGTTAGTGCGAGTTCGGAATTTGGCTCACAATCCAAGTTGTCTGCGACGCCATCGAGGTCGGCGTCCGGGAACCAACCGACGTCTCTCAAGAGCTCCAGCGTCAAATCGTCAAGGCGCCTGAACGTTGTGGGTCAGGTCGCCATTGATCGCCGGTTCCATCAGGAGATTTCTGGAGGCTACCGTGTCGTAATGGGAAATTGAAGAACCGGGTGCTACGGGGAAGGGCGCGTAGAGACGTGCACGTCCCAGTGTGTCCGCACCGGCGCGAACCGCAAGATTAACACCGATACTCGCCGTAACGCCGCCGCCGAGCTGACTAACAATAGACAGACCATCGGCTCGCGTTAAGCTCACCGTTGGAATAGTGACGAAGACTCCGTTGATTCCGTCGTCCGCCATGCCCGGGGGCGCACTATTTACGTTTGCGGCATTGTTGTAAATAATCACTGCCGTGGCTCCGGCATTAGTCGCGTTCCTTGCCTTTACAGCAAATCCGCAGGTGGGCGAAAATTCTTTCCGAATGGTCACATGAGTTCTCCAGCGCAAGTGATCATTGTCACGGCTCGGAAACCGTAATGGTCTAACAGACCAGGATTGAAATGAGTAAGAGGAGTGATCGATGCCTTGGATCAGAATAATTGAAGAGGAACAAGCAACTGGCGAGCTAGCGCAACTTTATGAGGAAATGAAGGAACCCTGGGGTGGTGTGGACAATATTCTGAAAATCCAGAGTCTGAATCCGGCTTCGTTGCGCGGGCACTTCGAATTTTACAAGACGCTGATGCGAGGCCCATCGGGTCTCAGTCGCGTCCAAAGAGAAATGCTCGCGGTCGTGGTTTCAGCGGCCAATCATTGCCACTATTGAATCCGGCATCACGGGGAGGGTCTCCGTCGCTTAACTAAAGATGATGAGTTGGTAGAAAAGCTCCAAGCCGATTTCCGCGGTTCACAAGTCGCTGAGCGAGATCAAATGATGTTGGAGTATGCAGTTAAACTAACTCTGGAGCCATGGAAGATGATTGACGCGGACGTCCAGAGACTGCGACAAGCCGGATTCCAGGATGCTGACATTTTAGATATTAATCAGATCGCCGGTTACTTCGCCTTTGTTAACAGGCTGGCAGACGGACTTGGTGTGGAACTCGAATCTTATTGGAACGAAGTTGCTCACGGTAAGGAGTCGAGCCTTAAAAGAATCGAGCCAAATTTCGCTAGCGATTAGAGAATCTCAATGATTGAAGAACAAACAGATAACAAAAGAAACGAAGCGTCGCTGGCTACTGTGCAGCACGTTTCTTATTTTGTACTACCAATGCTAGTCATAGTCGGAGCGCTCATTGCTTATAAGAGTTCAGCCGCGTTGACGGTGATCGGGAAGGTTTCCTCTACCGGAGTATTCATTCCACGCGATAACGTAATTCCAGGGGTCGGCGCTTCGGAAGCCGGAGTAGCAACCCTAACGCTGAACTATTTTCTTGTTATATGGCCGGCGCTGCTCTTTGGGATTCTGATTAGCGCAGCAGTGAGCACGTTTATCTCCCCGCAGTGGTTGGCGCGCTTGCTGGGAAGACGTTCGCTGCGATCACAGGCAATCGCTGCACTGGCGGGAGCGCCATTGATGCTGTGTTCCTGTTGTGTGGCGCCAATCTTCACGGGACTGTACGAGCGTTCTGCCCGACTTGGCCCATCGCTAGGGGCAATGCTCGCTGCACCTGCGCTAAATCCAGCCGCCCTGATACTAACCTTCATGCTCTTTGACTATAAAATCGGCGCTACACGCGCAGCCGCCAGCGTCGCTGCGGTGTTGTTTACGGGAATGATCGCCGACAGGATATTCGGCGGAACCAAAGTTCACTGTGACGTCGATGATTGGCAAACAGAAGGTCGCCCGGCAGACTTCGTTCATTTTTTGCGCTCCTGCGCCCGAATCGCCGTGCGGTTGATTCCGGTAATAATTATCGGCGTATTCGTTTCAATGATCATTGTTCAGATGATTCCGGTGCGGACATTTGATTCAAATACGGCGAGATTCTTGGCGATCGTGGTTGTTGCCGCCTTTGCTGTTCCGTTGGCGTTGCCGACTTTTTTCGAGATTCCGCTGGCTCTGATATTACTCGGGTCGGGGGCACCGGCGGGCGCTGCGGTGGCGCTGTTGATCGCTGGGCCGTCCGTGAACCTTCCATCGTTGCTCACAATAATGAGATCGACAAACTGGAAGGTTGCTGCCTTCGTTGGCTTATCAATATGGCTTTTGGCAGTGTCCGGCGGAATATTCGTGAGCTTTCTTTGAGGCTCTACAACACCTGGCACTTGTCGGTCTCGACGAATAGTTCTTTCCTGCTGAATGAACATCGATCCCGTACCCAGTCCACTGCCGAATAGGCCGAGCTGTGCTCTCGCATTAATGGCTAAGGTGCCGTTCGCCGGCGCGGTGAAAACCCGCCTCACTCCACCGCTGACTTCAGAAGAAGCAGCGACACTAAGCATGTGCTTTCTGCGTGACATGACTACAAACGTGGCCTGTTTAAGCAGGGGTCGGACGAAAGGTGTGCTGCTGTACACTCCCGCAGGTGCTGAAACCTCGTTATATGGTCTGCTTCCTAATGGCTTCAAGTTGTTAGCTCAGCGCGGTGAAACGCTCGGCGACCGGCTTGTGGGTGCCGCTGCCGAATTGCTCGACTTAGGATTTCAATCCGTGTGCCTGATTAACTCCGATAGCCCAACGCTGCCGGGGCAAATTTTGATAACCGCTGCCTCATTATTGGCGCAGGAGGGGGATCGAGTCGTGCTCGGCCCCAGTCAGGATGGCGGGTATTACCTGATCGGCCTCAAGAATGTCCATTCCAGATTGTTTGACCGAATTGCCTGGAGCACGGCGGAGGTTCTCGCCCACACTGTTGAGCGGGCTGCCGAGATCGGGGTTGAGGTCGAGCTGCTTCCTCTCTGGTACGATGTTGACGATGGCGCGACGCTCAATCAACTTTGCGAAGAGTTGTTCTCATCGCCTCGGCAGGACGGTAGTTACCCTGCGCCGCATACTCGCCAGTATCTTGCTACGCTCATCGAATCGCAGCGCATCTTCCCAGAGTTAGCCGGACGTACCAGAATCTAATGGAACCACCCCTTCCTACTTCCACAGGCAGGAACTTCAGGTGGATCACAGTCGTCGCGCTTGTAGTAGTGGGTGTGACGTCGCTTGTGCTTTACCGTGTTGGTCTCCGTTCAGAAGGCACTAAGGACATACTTTGGTTCCTCAAACTGACTGCCTGCCAGGCGATACTCTACTTCGTCGCGTCCTGGGTGATCTTGCGAGCACGACCAGCCAGGTCGCTCTTCCTGATCGTAATTCTCTTCGCCGTCCTCTTTCGTCTCAGCATCTTGTTCTCGCCGCCCTACCTCTCGGACGACATTTACAGATACGTATGGGATGGTCGTGTTCAGGCGGCGGGCATCAATCCCTACCGCTACATTCCCGCCGACCCGTCACTGGCACAGCTGCGTGATGACAAGATTTATCCAAAGATCAACCGCCGCGATTATGCCACCACGATCTATCCTCCCCTCGCCCAGGTCATCTATTTACTGGCGACCCGCATAAGTGAATCCGTGACGTGGATGAAGGCAACGATGTTGGGCTTTGAGGCTATCGCGATCTGGGCCATCGCCCAGTTGCTCGCTTCGTTCGGTCTGTCGCGACAGCGCGTCTTGATATACGCGTGGCATCCTTTGATCGTTTGGGAGTTTGCCGGCAGCGGTCACGTCGATGCAGTGGCCATAGCGTTCATCACGCTGGCGCTATTGGCACGACGCCGAAAGGCGGAGGCTTTAGCAGGAATCACATTGGCGTGCGCCACCCTCGTAAAGCTGTTTCCATTGGCTCTGTTCCCCGCGCTTTACAGACGCTGGGGCTGGAAGATGCCTTTGGCGCTGGCGATTACCGTTGTAGTTGCCTATCTGCCCTACCTGAGCGTCGGCCCGGTCGCGGTGCTGGGATTCTTGCCTGCCTATGTAACGGAACAAGGTCTCGCGAGCGGCGAGCAATTCTATCTACTGAGCGTGGCGCGTAAGCTTGTCGGCGCAAGCATTACGAATACGGCGTTCCTGATCTTCGCTCTCATAACTATGATTAGTGTCGCCGCATGGTCAGTCTTCAAGGCGGAGCAGCATGCTGATAGCTATATTAGGCGGACCTGTGTGCTTGCCACCGTTGTTATCGTACTCTTCGCGCCACACTTCTCCTGGTACTTTGCGTGGCTCGTCCCGTTTCTGTGCTTTGTGTCACGCCCATCGCTGTTCTATCTTACTGCCGCGAGTTTTGTTCTTTACGGGAGCTGGCTGGGCGACAAGCCTGAGCAAATGTTTTGGTTGAACACCGCCATCTATCTGCCCTTCGCCTTGCTCCTCGCGATCGAACTACTGGCACGCAGTCTGCTCCTCAAATTGACGGAGCAAACTCGGCAAGAAGCTTCGCCGTAGATAGCGGAATCGACGGACTGATGATTACTTGGATAAAAACATGCGAGCACTGGTAACAGGTGGAGCCGGACTGATCGGATCGCACATCGCTGACCTGTTGATTCGGGAAGGCTGGTTTGTGCGTATTCTCGACAATCTTGAGCCGCATACGCACCGAAATGGTAGGCCCTCCTGGATACCTGCAACAGCGGAGTTTATTGAGGCCGACATTCGCGATCGGGCAGCCACAGCCGCGGCGTTGCGCGATATCGATGTTGTCTTTCATGAAGCCGCCTATGGCGGGTACATGCCGGAAATCGGAAAGTTTGTTGAAGTCAACAGCTTGGGCACAGCCCAGATGCTCGAAATCATTCGCGATGAATGTCTGCCGGTGAAAAAAGTCGTGGTCGCGTCCTCGCAGGCCGCTTACAGTGAAGGCGCAGCAAACTGCCCGCAACATGGACTGGTATTTCCCACTGTGCGCGCGGTCAAGCAACTCAGTTCCGGAGATTTCTCAGTCCACTGCCCGCAATGCGGCTCAGAAACTACCTCCGTGCCGACACCAGAAGAGGCTCCGATTGGCGGGGAAACCGTCTACGCAATTACGAAAGTCGATCAGGAGCGGCTGGTCCTGACGTGGGCGCGGCAGACAGGCATTCCGGCAGTTGCGTTGCGCTACTCATGCACCTATGGGCCGCGCCAGTCAATCTTCAATCCTTATACGGGCGTGATCGCTATCTTCTGCATTAAGCTCCTAACCAATCAACAACCTGTGCTGTACGAGGACGGCTACCAGACACGCGATCTCTGCTTTGTTGAAGACATTGCGCGCGCAAATCTGCTAGCAGCCACTACGGACAAGCTTGACGGACTGGCAGTAAATGTTGGCAGCGGCAAAGCCGCAACTATTCGCGAAGTTGCTCGACTAATCTCCAATGCTCTAAACATTCATGTTGAACCCGCTGCTCCGGGAGAGTTCCGTCCCGGCGAAATGCGTCACTTGATCTCAGACATCACCCGGATTCGCTCGATCGGTTTCACGCCTGAAGTGGATCTGGAAGCTGGCATCGCCCGATACCTGGATTGGATTCGCGCACAGGCGGACGTGCGCGATTATTTCGCAGCGGCTGAATCGATCCTGCGCTCGAAAGGGATCGTGCACCAGGTTCAAAGAGAATCGGCGCAAAGCGTACCGTAAGAATCTAACAATGATACTAATGCGCTTCTTCTTGAGGCTGGTGCTAATTGCCGCCTTCACAGGTTTCGCGGGTTGCGAATGCGGCGGTTCTGGCCCATCACCTGGGAAGGACCGAGAGAGTTGATGAGAGTCTCCGTCATTATTCCGGCCCTTAACGAGGAAGAAACCATCGCTGATGTCGTTCGCGATGTCCCGCCTGCGACGGCAAACGAAGTGATCGTCGTTGATAATGGCAGCGAAGATTCTACCTCTGCCCGTGCGAGCGAGGCGGGCGCACACGTAATTCCGGAATCACGGCGTGGTTACGGCCGCGCCTGTGCCGCGGGAGTTCAAGCGCTTTCCCCGGATTGCGAGATCGTTGTTTTTCTTGACGGTGACGGTAGCGATTGCCCCGAGCTGATGGATCGTCTCGTCGAACCAATCAGTGAAGGGAAGTACGATTTTGTTATCGGCTCGCGCACACGTGGGCGTCGCGAGGGCGGCAGCCTGAACTTGCAGCAGATCCTTGCCGGACGAGCGGCTGGCTTATTCGTTCGCGCGCTTTACGGTGTTCGCTATACGGATATGTGTCCCTTCCGCGCCATTCGCCGTGAGGCGCTTGAATCTCTCGGGATGCGCGAGCAGACCTACGGTTGGAATCTGGAGATGCAAATGCGGTCCGCGCGCGCTGGCCTGCGCATCCTCGAAGTACCCGTGAACCATCGCCGCCGCGCCGGAGGACAGCCGAAAGTTTCGGGAACGCTGCGCGGTACATTTAGGGCTGGAGCGCGTATTCTGGCGACGCTGGCTCGGGTGGCAATGGAGCGTCGCTGAGCGATGGTTAGCAGGCTTAATCAGTCGCGGGCGATCACTACCGTGGTGCAGGCGCTGCCAAGCTTTGGCAGGTCACGCGCCGGCGCCATTTCGATTTCTAGTTGAGGATGGTCACCGCGCATGATTGGGCAGTAACAGTCAGGTTCGTCTAGAGCGCCTTGCAGGACTCGACGTCCGGCACATCCTCCCCGGCAGGTTTCCCGAAATTGGCAGGGTTCGCATTTCTGAGGCAGCATGCGAGCCGCGACGAATGATGGTGTCTGGCGAATGTCTTCGCCAGCTTGGAGCAGATGTGATAGTGGCTCGCCGACGCCTGGCCAATACACGCACGGCTGTGTAGTGCCACGCGGCGTTACTCGTATCGTAGCTACCCCGCAGCCGCACTCTGTCTCAGGCGGCGGCAAACCCGCCATCGCCCGTACCAGCGGTTCGCCAATCCCGATCACATAAGTCTCGGCAAACAGACGGCGAAAGCCTTCCCAATACTCCTCGTAGGTTAAAGCATACGCATCGGTCCTTACCGATTGGTAAACATTCACCCGCAATGGCGCTTGCATCTGCTTGGCGACGCGTGCCACTCGGGCGAGTTTAAGGTAATTCGATTTCATCATCACCGCGATGATCGTAACCGGCACGCCCAGACGGTGGCAGCGCTCCGCCTGCTTGCGGATCAAAGTCCAGTTTCCCACGCCGCGCTGCGCGTCCTGCTCTACTTCGGTCGGATAATCCAGCGAGAATTCCACATCGTGGAAGGCGCGAACGTGTTCGTCGTCGAGAATCGCGATGCTATGGCCGTTTGACGTGATTGTAAGTTTGATGGGTTGTGCTCGCAGGAAGTCGATAATCGAGAGGAAATCCGGGTGCATTCCGTTCTCGCCTGTGCCGAGATTCACCGAGCGGACGGGAAGACGGTTCAACACCGCGCGCACCTCATCAAGTGTCAGTCGATCAATGCGCGTGGGATCGCGATAGCAGAAGGAGCAGGCCAGATTACATTCGTTGGTTAGTCCGAGGCCAAGCGCGAAACCGGGCATCGATTCGTTTCCAGGTTCAGATACTTTTGGGTAAACGAAAGACATTTTGACTTGGCTCTGTAGCGACAAAATCTATGGTTATCGCGCGAGTTGATCTCGGGAAAGACCTTCATAGTAACAACAAGACAGACCTAACCGACAACGCTCGCAAACGAGGGCGACCCTACGAACTCACGAAATCCACCAGACCACCCGTTTAACGAATCCCCCTGTGGGCGGAGTCCGCGGAGCAATCAACGCGTCAATGCCCAGAGCTCGTCCCCCTCGAAAGATAAAGAAGAAGGCATTGAGCAAGATCAGAAAGAAGTAGGTCCAGGGCCACTCGTGAGGCCGATTATAAAGACCAAGCCAGAGATTTAGCGCCATCAACGTGCCCAGGAGTCCGCCGAGTCGGGTGAACAATCCGAGCAGCAGCGACACTGCGATGAAAGTCTCCCCAGCCCACACCTGGAACGCAAAAAGTTTGAAGTGGGGCAGCATAAGATCGTTTACGAGCGAAGCATGGGATTTGAAAGCGGCATACTTGACCATCTCGCCCATCCAGTAGCCCAGGCCACCGCTGCCATCCGGATTGTCGGTGAAGGTGGGTGGCATCTTCCAGAGCATTTGCTGGTACCACATGCCGCCAACGACGAAGCGCGCTAGCCACATGTAAACGTTCTGGACTGTTCGCTGCTCGGGATTTCGAGCGAGGTTGAATAGCACAACACCTACACTGGCGATCACCAGAAAGATGAAGACATAGATTGGATACTGACCATGGAGGGTGTCCTTCTGCAGAAATTGTAAGGAGTCGTGAAATGGATTCGACATGTTTGGTCCCTTCGGAGGCAATCCCTAGGTGCCAAGGATAGGCCAGATAGCAGTCATCAGAAGCCGAAAGTCATTACATAGCTTAATACCGTTTTACATCTCTGTTGATATTTTCAGCCCTGCAACCAAGCAGCAGCCGAAGCCTTTTGCGCCCGCGTCCGAGCCGAGACATGACAGTGCCCGCCGGGCATCCCAAAATACACGCGATTTGAGTATAGCTGAGCCCTTCGATGTCGCGAAGCACGACTGCTTCCCGGTAAACTGGCGGGAGGCTCTCAATGGCTGCACCCAACTCCTCGAGCTCCATCTTTTTCACCATGACGATGTGCGCGTCGTCGGCTACACGGTCGAGCCATTCGGCAGAGCCCTCATCAGTACCATCCAGGTCAATTAGACTCGAGCCTTTGGGTGCATGGCGAAGCTGGTTGAGCCAGGTGTTACGCATGATAGTAAGAAGCCAACCCTTGAGATTGCTGTCGGGCACCAGTTGATCGAAAGCGCGCATGGCTCTCAGGTATGTCTCCTGCACCAAGTCTTCCGCTTCCGTTTGGTCATGAGTCAAGACCATGGCAAAGCCGTGGAGCGCTTCAAGGTGGCCAAGCGCCGCTTGACTGAAATCCACGCTGGTCCGGTTGACCTGGCTCACTTCGTCTCTTTCACTTCTCTTTTGGGGGGGTGCTTCTCCTTTGTAACAACACACAATGAGTCGGGTTAGTTCCCTGACGCGTAAGATTTTGCATCGCGGTGGGAATAAATGAACGCTTTCCGTGTTATTAAAGGTGTAACGCGTGATCGAGCTTTTATCCGGCCTTCTCCCGACAAAAGGACCGCTCCGCGGCTCAACTCGCGGCACAATGTCTCTTCCTCGTACGTAACTGTGGCCTTCCCCCGATCTACAGTTTTTGATCGTAACCCGAGCTTAAGTCTGCACTTGCCTCTCTTTTGCCCGGCTTTTCCTTACACGCATTGCGTCGTGGGGTCTCATCTGCAATGCATTTATCAGCAACGCATACCTGGAAAGCGAAGATACGCAAGAGCGTACTCTTAGCGGTTCCATCTCTTCGTACAATCCGAACTCACGAGGAAGCTCGCGATGACTAGCCCTCTAGCCGCTGTGAAATGTTCTCTGCCAAAGATTCACCCGAATGGTTTTTCAGGCGGTGAATGTCGCGGGCGGCAGGGTGGGGTTTTCCTTGGCCAGCGCTTCATCCGGACTGACTAAAGAATAAGCTCGTCTCCACTTGCAGTGGCGGCGAGCTTTCGTAACAACACAACCATCACGCATTTCTGCGGCTAGGACGTCGCTAGTCAGCCAGAATCTTAGCGCAAAGTGCGGCGGTGACACCACCTTTCGAGGAGTCACACCCATGCTGGTGCTGCCCGCTCTGATGCGAAGGCCGCGCATCGGTCTCCCTGCCCGTCCTGTACCTCTGCGACTTCGCCCAACATTCTTTTCACTCCACAAAAGAACCTCGAAGCGGATATTGAATCCTGGCCAGGCACTGCGCACCAGAGCGGGAGTTAAGCAGCAACATTCTTTCCTACTCCGCAGGAGTAGCCGTAGTACCGGAACCAAGAACCGATTTGCTTCTTCCGATCGCTGGTCTGTTTTCAGCGCACGGATCAATGAGATGAACTTGCGCAAGTAGTGGTTCGAAATCAAGCAAAGGAGATGAAAATGAATAAGGAAAAGAAAGACCTGACCGGTTCTGAGACCGAGACAGGGAAGGTAAGCAGAAGAAACTTTGTAAAGGGCGCCGCAACGGTAGCAGCCGTAGCGGCGACAGTTCCCCTTAAACCACTGCTCAGCGGTCAAGGGTCGGTCGCTGAGGCCTCGACCATCCCGTATGAATCTAACAAGCGTACGAACGACAGCTTCATTTATCGCAGAAACACGGCCATCGCCAATAAAATTAACATCGGCGTACTGCCAGACAATGGCGACAGGGCCACGTTCAGCGACTTCAGCGCCCTGCACAGCAAAGCCCTGCGCCATGACGGCCTCGGCGTGCCGAACCAAAACTCCTACCTAAGTTTTGTAAATGCCCTTGAGGATGAGACGTTCTCAGCCCTTCAAAACGTGATTGTTGGGACACCCGGCGGGGGTTCCAATTCACGGTTGAATGGTCCCGCGACCTCATTTGCGTTCGACCTGGAGGGTCGCGACTCACATGCCTTCTCCCTCCCACCGCCAGCACCGGGTGTGGCCACTGGGCAGACGGCAACCGAGCAGGTAGAGCACTACTGGGCGGCTCTGCTGCGCGACGTGCCATTCACAGAATATGGGAATAACTCGACAGTGGCTCAGGCTGTCGCGGACTTGAATTCCCGGTCTTTCATCAACAGCGCACAGAATAACCAGTTCCCGCGTCCGGTGACACCGCAGAACCTGTTCCGCGCGCAGGTGTTTGTGGGCGACGGCAATGTCAAGGGACCGTACATCTCCCAGTTCATGCTGCAGCCGACTTTTTTCGGCGCCCAGGAGCTCACCCAGAGATACCAAACGTTCGTGGGCGGGACCGGGAATGACTTCCTATTCGACGTCGGCAGTTATCAGAACGTACAGAACGGAGGGTTCTCGGGTGAACCGACCAAAGACGCAATATTTCGGTTCATCCGAAACGGCCGTGACCTCACTGCCTATACCCGCGTGGACGTGCTCTATCAAGGGTACTTCGTCGCCTTCCTCGTACTGGCTGGAATAAGGGCACTGCCAAACCCGACCAACCCTTATATTGGCTCGAACACCCAAAAGGCCTTCGGCACCCTTGGTGGACCCGACGGTGCGGGGACGCTTGCGGAAATGGCCACGCGGGCGCTCAAAGCCTCCTGGTGCCGCAAGTGGATCACTGACTTGCGCCTGCGGCCAGAGGAATACGGGGCGCTGGTCGAAGCGAGGCGCATCGGCAGTACACCCGTTCCCCAAGCTTCCGGGGCGTTGCACTCAGACGTCCTGACCTCAGCGGTGCTGCCCAAGATCCTCCAGAACTATGGTTCCCACTTGTTGCCTCAGGCATATCCCGAGGGCTCGCCGACGCATCCCTGCTACACGGGGGGCCACGCAACGGTGGCCGGCGCGTGCTGCACTGCGCTGAAATTCTTCTTTGACGGCGGGCAGAAGATCCGGCCGCTGCTTCTCGCAGCCGGATCGGATGTGAAGCAACCCACCACGGATGGCCTTTCGCTTGTAAACTACACCGGCTCGGACAGAAATGCTCTGGACATCAACGGAGAACTGAGCAAGGTGGCGTTCAACGTCTGCTTTGGCCACGGAGTCCACGCCGGCATCCACTTCCGCAGTTCCAATTACTGGGGAGTGCTGTTGGGCGAGGCGGTTGCGCTCAGCGTCTTGCAGGACCGGGCCAAGTCCTACAACGAACCATTCACGATGAACATCACGAAATTCGACGGCACAACTGTGACCATTACCAACCAGAACTTAGACGCCGAGGGAGATATTCTTCTTGGTGATCCTTGCACTACCACCGCCGCATAGCGGGGGCTCGGGTTTTCTTAACCTTGCTTCGTGGGGCGGCCCAGGTGGTTGGGCCGCCCTTCTTTCAGCAGCGAAAACCTTTTCGCCACGTGCGCCGTTCACACCGCGAAAACTACTGCCAGCGAAAAAAGTTCCCCGAGGTAGCTATGGAGTATACCCATCAATTAAGGTACGCTGTTGGGTGACTGAGCCTGAGGGGTCAACCTCTACCTCTACCCCTACACTCCAGGCGCTGCCTCCGCTCGACGTTGCTACTGCTCGCAAAGTAGCAGAGTTGGGAAAAGCACGAGGATGGGTAACAGCGGTCCAGGCCTGGCCGTCCCAGTGGACAATCATGGGACCAGAGCCAAGTACACCGACCGCCCAGACGTCGTTGCTGGCAGCAGCTGCAACTCCAGTGAAATAGGCGTTAGGTCCGCCTCCTTCATAGCCCTCAGGCGGGTTCGAACCGCTTGCGGCACGGCAGACCTTTTCGGTCCAGCGGGCACCATCCCAGTGTCGAATCGTAGCGAACGTCTGGTTAGTGAAAATGCCTTTAGCTTCACCCACGGCCCAGATGTCGTTGCTGGCAGTTCCGGAAACTGCGGTAAACCTTTCAGTGCTCAAACCACCGCCTACTCGCATGGGAACAACACTCCACGCGATGCCGTTCCAGTGCAGGGCAAGCGGCGCTCCTCCGGCAGTGCCTACGGCCCAGATGTCGTTAGCCGATATCGCGGTGATGCCGAAGAGCTGATTAGCCCCACCGGCTATATTGGGACTTGCCACCTGACTCCAACTGATACCATCCCAATGCAGGATGAGCGTCTCTATCGGTGTTTCTGTTTTAGTGCCCCCGCGGTATCCGACCGCCCAGACGTCGTTGGCTGAAAGCGCTGCCACGCCACGAAGCTCGTTGAATTGGGTATCAGGGCTTGGGCTTGGGACGATACTCCACTGCGTCCCGTCCCAGTGTTCAATTAATGTCCGACTTGGAAGGCTCCCATTATTAGAGGACCCAACAGCCCAGACGTCGTTTGCGGATGCTGCGGAAACGGAATGCAGTACAATCTCAATATCACTGAGCCGATTCGGGCTTCGCACAATCTCCCAGGTGCTGCCGTTGAAGTTTTCAATTAAAGTGCGTTTGACATACGGTGGACCATTAGGATCTTGTGCCCAGCCAACAGCCCAGACGTCGTTTTCGGATACCGCGGCTATGCCCAGAAGTTGATTGTTGACCGAGGTTGCCCCACTAACATTCGGGCTGATGACCTTCTGCCAATGGCCGGAGACAGGTGGCACCACGTCCGGGCAGCTTGGAAAGGTTTCGAAACTGCCCGTGGCCGTGCTGCATCCACGCTTGGTGCAACTTGACACCTTATAGTAGTAGAGCGTTCCTGGCGTGAGTCCGCCGAGTTGAATATCGTGATAAGTAACCTGACTTGCCAGGTAGACCTGCGGTGCATAGGCCGGGACCGGATTGCTGGTGCTGTACTGTAACAGGGAATCAGAGGCAATGTTGGTGTTCCAGACCACCGCCGCTGAAGTGGCGGTTTCTGCAGTGGTGTAGACTTGCGTAATTTTTGGTACACGGGGCGCAGCGATTACCGTGGCGCTCGACATTGACACTCCCAGCGAGGCTAGCGCGAGCTGGACAACGATGTATTTGTGAATTTTTCTCATGCTAGAAGTGAATACCCCTGGACGATGGTGTTCCTTCTCGATGATTTTCATCATTTTGTTCTCCCTCCTTTTTCAATGGTCACGCTTATGAAATTGGGGACAATGTTGCGACGAAGCGCCATTCTCTAAGACACGACTCATCCTTTTTGGATCATTTCAGACGCGCGCAAACAGCCCGTCCTCACGCATGCTTCAGATTCACAGCCGAAAGTCGCGTTTAACCTATTAATATCTTCAAACTTAATTTTTATTCCCGGGGCGAGAACTATTCCTGCCTGACAATTGTTAACTAAACATCACGATACTTTTGTTTTGAAGTGTCCGCGGCGGCTCGGGTGAACGCAGGCGTTGCTCTCTTCGCCGCCAAAAGGCCTCCTCACAGAAGCGGGTCGTAACTAAACCTTTACAGCCTTCGCGAAAGCAAGTTGAAGCAGTTCCTCCGGATCGATATCCGAAGTTAGAACACAAGTGACTGCTCCCTCCTGCCAGAAGGTGAGAGTCAGCCCTTTTAGGCGGTAAACATAAAAACGGATCCCTTTGTTTTCGCGCTGAACTGCGCCGGCCGGGAGTTCTGTTACCTGTCCTGGATACATCTGACAGACCAGAATCGCATCACCCTTCCCACGGTAAACGAAGAAAGCGCTCTTGCGGGTGGTGAGTTTATGGACCCGCCCACCCAATAAACGGTAGCTCATCATTCCCAAGTCGAAGACCCGCGTCCGATAAGGAATCCCTTCTTCGGAGAAAAACCTCTCCATCGCCTTCACATCTTCGGTCTTCAACATCAGGGGTAGTCTATCAGCCCGGTAATCTCTATAATCCCGGGCCACTTCCGAAGCCAGATCCGGCCTTGAGGACGACTTCAGTTTTACCGGCAACTTCGGCTTCGCGGGCAGCGTCGGCTTTCTATGCGACTCTGTCTTCGAGGATAAGTCTGTCTCTGGGGGCAGCTCGGGCTTGGTAGGCAACTCCGGTTTCGTCGGGGCGTTCGGCCTCGAGGGTGACTCCGGCTTTGTGGCTGACTCCGGTTTCGAGGACAACTGCGGTGACCTTTTGGGTGGCTCTCTGAGAATGAAATAAAACACAACCAGGACGACAGTAAGTAGCAGAAAACTGTAGGCTAGTATCGCTCTCTTCTTTGGCCACCAGTTCCAAGAAAGACCTGGCTTGTTGCTGAGCGTGCGGTCTTCAAGATCCAGAGCCGCCGATATATTCTCTTCCAATTTCGCGGGCACAGATTCGACCGTATATTGTCTATGCGACACCTGCTTGGTCCAACGCAAGGCCTCTATCTCTCTGCGACATTCATCACACAATTCCAGATGCTCTTCCACCTCAAGGCGCGCGGCGGGGGCGAGACGGCTATCCAGCAACTCCTGGATTTGCTCTTTATAGTGTCGAGTCTCTGTTCCCATCGTTATATTTGCGATTTGTGTACGTAGCCCCTCTTTCGGGCATACTGCTGTAATTTCAGGAATAGCAGCTTGCGCCCTCGAAATAGACGGGAGCGCAAGGTTCCCATCGGACAATTCAAAATAGCGGCTGCCTCCTCGTAAGACAGCTCCTCGACGTCGACCAATAGAACCGCTAAACGGAAACTCTCAGGCAACCCATTGAGCGCTTGATCCACTTCCGGCGACATCACTCCCGCGTTCTCTACTAGGTACGAATCCCATTCCGCTGCTGCCAGGGAGCGATGGAATTTTTCCTCCAACTCCTCAATGGAAACAGATTCAGGCTCTCGCTGCTCTTTGCGATATTTATTCACAAAGACGGAATACATAATAGTAAACAGCCAAGCCTTGCAATTCGTTCCCGGGGTGAAATTGGAGAAGGTGCGGTAGGCACGTAGATAAGTCTCCTGGACCAAGTCGCTGGCATCTTCAGGACGACGGGTTAAGTACAGGGCTGTACTGTAGATGGACCTCATGAAGGGCAGAGCTGTCGCCTCAAACTGGGCTCGCTTATTTTCGGCACCGATGATGGGCGAATCCGCCATGGGGAAATTGGAACATACTGTCCACAGGAGGCGATTAAAACTCGAAAAGCTAATCTTGTTTTAGACCCCTTCGGTCCCGCAGACCCCGTGTTCTCCTCTGTACTTCACATTCAAAGCTGGAAGCTTCACCTAACTATTAAGAAATTCCAACCATTTTTCAAGGCGGGAACTTTTTGCTACCTGATCTTTGTTTAAGCATAAGAGTCCCTTTTCGCTTCGAAGCCTTTCTAGTTTGATTTGCTTAAAGCATCATCGCACAAGTGTCGAACCAAACAACGCAAAGACTAAAGCCCACTTGTCAAACTGGCGTAATCGAGAAAGACGTCTGGGGGAGATGACAAGAGATAGGCATCGCGGCCGGCTAATGATGAAGTTTCTGGAGCACCGGATTCGAATAGCTCCGTAACGGGGCCAGATTAACGAAATGACTGAGAAAAGGAGTGGAGAAAAATGACCAAGAAAACGAGAGTCACCGCAACGTTGGCTTCCTTGCTGGTGCTGGCGGCGCTCATCCAGAACACGATTTCGGTGCAGGGCGCGAAACCTCGAGGGGAGTGGCCGAAGTTTTCCACCGGCGGAGATATTAGCAATTTGCGCGCGCCTGTCCCCGTCCCCAAGTCCTTCGCCGCCGCGCCTTCCTTCTCCCTCAGCGCAGCACCCAACCAGGACGGCCCCGGAGTCCGCCCGGTGACAAGGCCGACGACGATCACCGAGTCGGGCTCGTACGTGCTGATCCGTGATATCGCGATCAGGGAGCCTGGCACCGCGATCGTGATCGCTGCCGACAACGTCTCGCTAAACCTCAATGGCCATGCCTTGGTGGGACCCGGCAACAAGCAGGGGGTGGGCATCGACATTGAAGGGATCAGCAGCGTTAGCGTTCACAACGGGACGATCGCGGGCTTTGGCACGGGCATCCGCGTCGCCAGCGCCCACGGCGTGCGCGTCGAAAGTCTCCAGATCAGGGGTGAGGACGGCGGTGGCCCTCCGCCCGGAGAGGTCGGCGTCCTTGTGCTGAACTCCCGGGCAGTAGTTCTTAGGGACAACACTATTTCCCGCACGTTCCTCGGCGTTTTTGTGCGCGGAGGAGGAAGCGGGGGTAATCGGATCGCTGCGAACACGTTGACCGGAGGCCAGAACGGTCAGCTAGGTATCTGCTACAACCCCGATGGGTCAGGCAATCTAGCTGGCCCCAAGGGAGACCTCGTCTACAACAACCTGGTCTCACGTTTCAACATCGGCATCCAGACCAGCGTCCAGACGCTCGGCAACATTTTCCGCGAGAACGACATTGCCTTCTTCCAACAGGCTGTCCAGGAGGTGACGCCCGCCTCGAACGTGTTCGAAGACAACACGGTCATCGCGATCATGCCCTGAGGCACAATAGGTAATTCTATGAACCGTATTGTGCCTGCCTGACGAGGTGCAGAAAGGTGCGGGAGAGTTTTAATACCTCTCAGCGGCCGGAGAGGTATGTCCGGAGCTACAAGAACGACCTGTACGGCGAGGTGAAGGTGACACGCGAGAATGGTAAGCTGAGTGTGCGACTTGGTCCGGCTTTTCACCAGCGAACTAGAACACTGGCATTACGAAACCTTCCGAGCAGAGTTCCGCACCCCGGCGTTACGACCAGTTAATCACGTTCTCAGAACACTCGGCTAGGATCGAATAAGTGAAGTTGAACCTGCCCGGGCTTGCAGCCTTCCGATTTCTATTCAGTGCGTTACGCCAATTTTTTGCAACTCGTCGAGAATGGTGCTCATCTTGACGCGGAAGACGTAATTCTGTCGAACTTCAACAAAGCGCACGATCCCCCCCGGTCAATGATGTAGATGGATGGATGAGGGATGCCCCGCTTGTAAGGCGTCCAATCGTTTTTAACGACATACTGGAGTATCACCTCTCCCTTTTCATCCGATAGCATGGGGAACGGCGTTTTTGTCTTCGCCTGGTATTTGCGCAGTGAAGTGAGCGAGTCAAGCGAGACTGTGAGCACTTCGGCATCGAGTTGCTTGATCTGATGGTAAACATGGCGCACCTTACCAAGGTGGAGCAGACAAAACGGTCACCACATGCCCCGATAAAAAAGCAGCACGATACTCTGCTTGCCAGCAAAGTCCGCCGGGCCTAACAAGTGTCCGGAAGCCGCTTCCACTAGGGTAAAGTCAAGCGCCTTATCACCCTGCTTGAGGATTCCAGTTCCCATCACTCAACCTTCGTTCCGGGGGGAACTCATTAGAATGTTTCCTAGCTTTCTCATCCAGCAGAGTATCGAGACGCGTGGCGTAATCAGCGAAAAACTTGCCAATCCCCAGTTCCCGCGCTGTTGGCTGACTCAGACGCCTTCTCATCAGTAGTCACGTCAAGCAAGACAAAGTTGAGTCGATCCTTGTATTGGCTCATCAACTCCATCATGGTCGGCTCGAGCTTCTGGCATGCCCCGCACCAGTCAGCCCGAATGATCGCCACTGTCGGCTTGGACTTGTCGATCATCATCTTGTCATGCATTTTGTCCTGTGCAGCGACGCTCATTGCCATGAACGCGGCGAGCGCCATCAGCGCGCCAGCAATCAAAGCCGCGCGGTTCATCTGTTTTTTCATGTTTTTCTCCATCCCTTTCAAGTTGTAGTTTTTGCGAAGTCTGCCCCGAACCCGCGCTTATCACTGCTTGCCAGCCTCAATTCAGACATTACAGACCGCGCCCGAAGGATTTCGGGATTCCGGGTCTTCGCGTGATGCAAGTAATAGTTCACCGTCCACATTGCTAATACCCGACTGGTCTGCTTGTATTCCAGCTATGGGTTTGTTTGATTATTTTAGCCTCCCTGAGGACTTGGGTTAGTGACTGGAATAAAATGAGCAGTGATTGGTATAGACTAATTGGTAATCAGGATGAGGGGCGCATAAGAATCTGACTGGCTTGATGTTCAGACTCTCTCGACGAGAAGATACACGGCTCGCGGACTGGACTTCGTTTGAGGGCGAAGCGCTGCCGTATCAGGGCGATCTGTATCGGATGGCAAGGTGGTTGGTCAGAGACCACGATGAAGCCGAAGATCTCGTACAAGAAACTTTCCTGGAAGCGCTGCAGTCGTTCCATCGCTTCGAGAAAGGCACAAACTGTCGGGCTTGGTTGATCAGGATCATGTATCACACTCTTAGTAAGCGAAGACGCCGCGAAGGCCGTCTTCGTCTGGTCAGCGATACGGAAGAGCAAGTTGCTGAGAAGGTTGCCTTTGAACCGCCAACTCCCCAAAACGTTACTGAAGAAGAGGTCTTGGGAGCGTTGAAACGCCTGCCACAGCAGTTTCAGGAGGTCGTAATTCTCTCCGATGTTGAAGACATGACTTACAAAGAAATAGCAGAAGCATTATCAATCCCGACCGGTACCGTTATGTCGCGTTTGCATCGGGGCCGCCGATTGCTGCGGGCCGAACTAACAGGCTACGCCCAGGCGCGGCGCATCCGTACGAATGATGCTGACGATCGCGGACACCCGGGCCTCGCAGTCGGGCAAGAATGAGGGAAACCGAATGCAGTGTCTTGATTTCCGCGAGATTGCTGACTCTTATCTCGCCGACGAACTATTGATAGAGACAAACCATGAGGTAATCAGGCATCTCGAGTCGTGCGCCGACTGCCGTCGTGAGCTTTCGGCCCGACGAGAACTGCGCAGTAAGTTGCGTCAAGGTTTTCAGCGGGCAGCCGAATTGCAAATGCGCGACGAGTTTGCCGGCAAACTGCACAACCGGCTGCGAACTGCTGCGCTGCGCCCATCAGCTTCGGCATTTCGATTTCTGGGGGCGCGGCGCGGCGCGTACATTGCCATTGCTGCTTCCCTGGTGCTCGTAGCTGCCTGGGGATTCAGAGCGATGCAACAGCGCTCAGTCACGCAGTCCTCTGTTGCTAACGAAGCGGGCCGTGAGACACCAACGCCCGTTGGAAGCGAGCCGCAAAATCCAGGCAGCCGCGCGGCCCTGGAAAGTGCGCTAAGTGCGCTGCTCACCGAGAATGCTATCGGTAATCATCGCGACTGTGCAATCAACCATCGCTTAAAGGAAAAGCCGATTGATCTCGATGAAGCTGGTCGCAGGTATGATCGCGCCTACATTAATCTCGTCAAGGCTGTAATGTCAGATGGTCAATTACCTGTCGGCGCAACTCTCGTAGCGGCACACTCATGCATATTCAACGAACAGCGCTTCGGCCACGTGATTATGAAGTACCATGACCAACTGGTTTCGGTTTTGGTAACAACTCTTGACGGTTCAGAGGCGTCCGATCAAAACGCTCTCGGGGCAAGCAAAGAGGAGTCGATCTCCAGCGCGGGATCGGATGTCTATCGTTTGGCGCACTTCGAAACTGCGCGTCACGCGGTATTTGTAGTCTCGGGCCTTAGCGAGGCGGAAAACATGGGGCTCGCCCGGGCCATCACACCTTCCGTGTCGCAGCATATTGAGCGAGCGGAACGGTTTGCTTGAGATCGACAGGGCATTCGGTAAAGCGACGCCCTGGGAAATCGACTGTTCGAAAAACTTCAGTTTGTCGTGCCTAACAGAATGGTCCGTCACTGAAGACAGCGACAAGCTGATGAAGCTTGTCGGACATTTCGACGGGGAAAGGAGCAAGGTGATCGAATGAACAGGAAGAATATTCTCGCCATCGGATTTCTGGTCGTTCTGGTGGCTTTTGTAGTCGTCGCACGTGGCTTTTCAGGCCTTGCGGAACGTTTCTACGGAGTCAGCCCGAGAATGGAGTCTGGCAGTTTGGTTTTCGCCAGCGATTCGCCGACTGCCCCTGATTTTGCATCCGGTACCTGGATCAATTCTAATCCCCTAACCCTAAAGGGTCTTCGTGGTCGCGTTGTGCTGGTCGAGTTCTGGACTTTTGGCTGCTACAACTGTCGCAACACGTTGCCGGCGGTAAAGCGCTGGCACGAGCGTTACTGTGAAAAGGGGTTGACGATTGTCGGGGTGCACTCGCCAGAGTTTGACAGTGAAAAGAAGATCGAAAACTTGCGGCGGCAGGTTGCCTCGCTGGGCATTCGATTTCCGGTAGTCACTGATAATGAATACGAAACCTGGCGCGCCTATAAGGTCGAAGCCTGGCCGACAATCTTTGTGCTCGACAAGTCGGGTCGCATTCGTTGGACGCATGTGGGTGAAGGACGCTACGACGAGACTGAACAGGTAATACAAAAACTGCTCGCGGAACCTGTTCGTGCATCTAATAGCAAATCAAGCTGAGCAAAGGCGCAAGGAATCCGAATGACTGATAGAGTTGTAAGGACGAATGAGAGTGGATTCATGGGAGGGACAGCACCCGCGGCATGGTTCGTCCCGAAGTTAGTTTCAACAAAAGGGGAAAATCATGGCAGCGACAATTTCAAGGGACGAGCTGAAGGCGAAGTTTGATCGTGGGGAGGAGTTCTTGCTGGTTGAGACGCTGCCCAAAACAGCTTACGCCCACGCGCATCTGCCGGGCGCGATCAATCTGCCCCCAGATCAAGTAGCGGAACTTGCTCCTCAAATTTTGCCCGCCAAAGACGCGGACATTGTGGTTTATTGCGCCAGCCCTACCTGACATGCATCAGAAAACGCTGCCCGTGAATTGGCGGCGCTAGGTTACACAAACGTGCGCGACTATGCCGAGGGAAAGCAGGACTGGATCGATGCGGGGCTGCCCGCCGAGAGTGAGCATGAGCACAAAGGGGCGTGATGCAAGCAGATCGAGCTACAGTGCAAGAGCGTTCGGTACTCACATGTCCTGCCTGCGCGTTTCAGCAGGAAGCGGAGATGCCAACCCACGCCTGTCTTTTTTCTATGACTGCAAAGGATGCGGAGCTCTGCTCAAGCCGCGAGCCGGTGATTGCTGTGTGTTCCGTTCGTATGGAAGCCTGAAGTGCCCGCCAGAACAACTGGTGAAGTTGTCGCCCTCAGGAGTGGGCCAGTAAGCGATCACTTCTGACAAGATCGCGTCGGGTCGCTCCATTTTGATTCAAAGCTGAGCAGTAATTGCGTCGTGACGGGTGCGCACTGCTTTGGCTGCACTGCTAGGGCAGGATCGTCCTGCGGCGGCGCGTTCTTGAACTCAAATGACTGAGTCTCGAACGAGCCGAGTTTCACAGTGAGATTCATTTAAGAGGAGAAGGATACGAAAATGAGAATTCTCATAGGCTTGCTCATTCTGGTTTTCGCTAATACCTCAGCGCCCTTTTCCAGGGCGTTGAGCACAACCCAGGAGCGCAAGTTGCCCGTTATCACAGGAACGGAGGCCCCAGACTTCACCCTCAAAGATCAGCATGGGCGTCAAATCAAATTGTCTGAATCGCGCGGAAAGAATCCGGTTGTACTTGTTTTTTATCGCGGTTATTGGTGACCGTTCTGCGCCCGGCAGTTGGCCGGTTTGCGATCGTTCCTGAAGAAGGACGATAAGGTGAGTCTCTATGCGATCAGCATCGATCCTCCCGAGACGAGTCGTGAGTTTGCAAAGAAGATTGCATCGGATGGAAAAGGCGAGGTTGGCTTTCCGCTCTTGTCTGATCCTGAACATCGAACCATTGATGCGTACGGCCTGGTCGATCCCGCTTATCAAGGGCAGAAGATTTATGGCATTCCGTACGCGGCGGTTTACGTGATCGATAAGCAAGGCCGCGTCGTTTGGACCAAGATCGAATCGGACTACAAGCAGCGTCCCACCAACGATGAAATTCGCGAGGCGCTTAGGGCGTTGAAGTAAGCTGCCGCGATCACGGAGAATTGCCCAACCTGCTTGAAAGGGGTCGCTGGTGTCATCACCTAAATTTGTCGCGCTTACCGACTACTATGAGTATCCGAGTGATGAAATGAGACAGCGTGCAGTCTCATTCTATGAACAGATGCGACGCAGACGTACTGTGCGCCAGTTCTCCAATCGTCCTGTTCCTCGTGAGATCATTGAGCAGTGTATCCTTGCGGCAGCTACAGCGCCGAGTGGCGCCAACCTTCAGCCCTGGCACTTTGTAGTCATCACAGAACCATCCGTGAAGCAGCAAATCAGGGTGGCTGCTGAGGAAGAGGAAAAAGAGTTCTACAACAAACGTGCGCCCAGAGAGTGGCTAGAGGCGCTTGCGCCCCTCGGCACAGACGAGCACAAGCCATTTCTGGAGATAGCTCCGTATCTGATAGCGATATTTGAAGAACGATACGGAAGGTTGCCGACCGGTGGGCAGGTTAAGCATTACTACCCGAAAGAGTCGGTGGGAATAGCAACCGGTCTACTAATCACGGCGATCCAACAGGTTGGCCTTGCTTCGCTCACGCACACGCCAAGTCCGATGAAGTTTTTGAATGAAATTCTGGGAAGGCCCAGCAACGAATCTCCATTTCTTTTGTTGGTAGTAGGCTACCCAGCCGTAGACGCGGTAGTGCCTGACATTAAGAGGAAGAGACTTGAGGACGTATGTACGTTTGTGTAGCCCAACCTACAATCGGACCCATCTGGAGTGATGATTTATTGTTAAAGCCACGGCGAATGAATTCGGATGTTTGAGAGCTACTGTTTGAAGAAATTTCTCAGGGCGTAGTGCGGTAAACCGGTTGAGACGCTCGCAGGCCCGCGAGAAACGGGAACGGGTTCGCCTTAAACTGCAGACTTACGATGTTCACTTCTGGTCTGATGTTCACTGATAGCTCCGAGCACTAGTGAACGCTTGTCTTGCCTCAAGGTTGGCCTTGTTTTTTAGTTTCGACTCGAAACAAATCTGGGCGATCGTAATGCCCGGAAACAGCCGAGGCTCTTTTAGTTACGCGTAATCTCCACCCTTCCCGGAGCATAACTTACTCGCCGGAGTTCGCGCATACGGCCGAAGTCCATCGCGCCCTCAACGATCTCATATCCAAGCAACGCGAATACGCGACCGCGTACGAAGAGTGGACGAGCGTTGCCATACCAATCTACACACGATGCGCGACAACCATCGTTAACTGCGCGTTCCGGTCGCGCGTCGAGCTCGCCAACTTCTTCGAAGTGTAGCGACCGGTTTCGCAGAAACAAGATCGACGCGGACGTCTCAAACAGATGACCGTAACCGGGACGACCGGGTGCGCTTATCGGGAGACCGAGGGTACCTGAATCTGCCCCATCGGCTTTGTAGAAGAAGCCGTGACTGCGAAGTTCGCCCTGCGATGCTCCCTCGCGAATGTAGCGTCCGGCCACTTCCGCAATCTCACTAAGACGCACGGCGGTGAAGTGTAGGTTCTTTCCGTCGGTACCGATTACGACCGCGTCTGAACCGATTTGCTCGATTCGATCGACGCCATGCGGCAGCGAAACTGCCTGCGCCTCGCCTCCGATCCAGCGGACGGCGTACAGGTCAGATCCCGCGGATTTCTGCGGATGCCCCCAGCCGCTTCCCGTGCCATAAAGCAGATACTCGCCGACGAATCGATTTTGGAAAGTGTAGCCTTCAGGTTTTGGTAGCGGTTGATAATCTGCACCGGCGGCGCTCTCGGTGCCATCATTGAAACTGGTTAGGCGCACACGCATAAGCGAGACATCACCGGCAGCTGTTTCTGAACCCCACATGGCTTCGCCTGAGGAGCCTGCGCGAACCAACACGTTCAAGAAGCCGTCAGCATTCTCGAGAAACGAAAACTGGTCGATCGGACTTCCCGATACGCCGAGCGCGCTCGGACTCGAGCCGTTGAGCGGCAGACGGTACAGCATAGACCGGGCACGAGTGTTCCCGGCGCCGCGGGACCATCCAGTGGTCCACACGTAAACCGATTCCGGAGAAACATAAAACACTCGACCAGGCGCAGCCAGAACTCCAGTCGCTTCACACTTGAAATCGCCGCCTGAAAGGTCACACACGGTTACTGTGTGCAGCGCCAAACCATTAGTGGCATCCAGATTGTTTTCTGGTCGGTAAACTCTAGTTGCCGAAACAATTCGCCGAAACTCAGCAGGGGTGGCGCCCTTGTGCCACCTGCGCACAGCAGGAAAACTCTGGAATGGATCATCGGCGCCGGGCGACAGGTAAAGCGGGGTATAGAAAATCAGTTTGCTGCCAATTAACCGGCTGGCGTAGTTTCGCGACGAATAGTAGTCATTGGACCGGAGGTGGTAGGTGGATCGATACTGCAGATTGCCCTGATCGTCGATCTGGAAAAGTCCCACCTCGGTACCGCCACGTTCATAGCTATAACCAATGACGGCGATTGTGTCTTCAGAGACGAGCATCTCGTCGTACCAGGTGGCCCGGGGATCGATGTCCGGACCAAACGCGTCAACCGAAGAGATTGGTCTTAGATCGCCGCCGCCGATCTTCACTGTAAACAGACGTCCGCGCCTAAGTACAACCAGATGATCACCATGCACTTTTACGATTCCGCCTTCATCAACTCCTGCATGCTGCACATTGGTTACTGATTCCTCATCCTTTGATCTGGCCACGGAGTCAGCCGTAGCGGCGGGAGCCGGCGCTTGCATGCTGTTGGCCGCGGCGGCTCGTTTGAGTTCCCGCCTTTGCTTTTCGGCCAACTCCTTGAAATAACGGGCCAGCTCTTGTTCAGAGCCGAAGGCACGCATTGTTTTTCTGGACGGAGAAACCCAGCCCGTCGCCGACACCGGAGGCACCGCGTTAAGGGGCACCTCGGTGCAGGCTGGAAGCGCTGAAAGGATAAACAGAGTGGTAATTGCGGACAGGAAGAGCGTTTTCATAATTTGCCTCGCCTCAAAATGTGGTTAATACCCATCTTGCTCACTTGAACGGCGTGGCGGCAGGAAACTTGCGGGGTCGGGCGGTAAACTTTTTTCGCTGGTGGCCCGGAAAGTGTGTATTAGCCGCGGATAAACGCAAATCTGAAAATGGATGCGTTGCACTTCCAAGTTGAATCCTGGAATGTCAAAGAAAACACGCAAATTGTTCAAGGTTCTGGTGGCCTTGGTGGACCATGATCTCGTCCGTTATTTCTGCAGATTCGCGTTAATCCGAGGCTGATTCAAGGCAGCAGCATAATCCGAGCCTTGTTGCTGGTCCGCCCGCGCAAATTGACACTGACAAAAAGATCCTGGTTCGTGGGAAGACCGTCCGGAAACTTGATGACGATTTGCGTGAGCGAACCCGCGCCGTCAACCACGCCGGCAAACTCAACCGTGGCTGCGTGTATCTCCTGCTGCTGATCTTCAAACTGGGCAGTGATCGCTGAACTGTTTTCGCCAGGCAGAAGTTCGGCATCGGTTGCGAATATCATGATTCGCGTGCGCCGATCAGTGCCGAAATCGAAAAGCGGGGTGAAGGGAAGTGGTTCGCGCACCATTGTCACTGAATCAAGAGCGATGGCCCGGTCGCCAGCGTCCTGGGCAGTTATTACTGGCGGGTTGCCCGTCACCGTCAGAATAGCTTCGTTGCTGTTTGTGCTTCCAAGTGGATTGGAAACAGCACAACGAAATTTTGCACCGTTGTCCGTGGGAAGCGCTATCGGGATCGATAACGTGGGGTTGTTTGCTCCAGGTATATCAACCGCGTCTCTTTGCCATTGATACGAGAGTGGAGGAGCGCCGTTGGCGTTGATCTCGAAAGACGCCGGCTGCCCTTCGTTGACTGATTGACTGACAGGGTGAAGAGAAATGTTCGGAGAGACCTGGGTTCCTGGGAACTGAACCCGGAAAATAGAAGCTGAACCTCTGGCGAGATAATAAAGGCTTCCATCTGCGCCTACTTTCAAGTCCACCGGGTTTGCAATGTTGGTGGCGAAACCTGAAGCCGTGTTAGTGGCAGGGTCCATCACTCGAATCCAGCCGCTACAAAGGTCAGCGAAGAAATACTTGCCCACATAATTACTTGGGAATTGGTCAGTCGTAGGGTTGTAAAAGGCGCCTCCTGCGATTGCGCAGCCGACCGTCGCGCCGTTTCCATGTCCGTAGCTCAAGAGGGGACTGCGGAAGTTTGGGTTGGAGGTTGCACCTTCGGTATCAGGCCAACCGTAGTTAGAACCTGCGATTCCATCGTTGATCTCTTCCCACGTATTTTGGCCTACGTCGTTAACAAACATCCTTGCGGTGCCGGGTTGAAAAGCGAACGTGAATGGATTGCGCAGACCCAGCGCCCAGATTGATCGATTTTCGCCTGACGCAACATTGAAAAACGGATTATCGGTGGGAATCGAACCGTCAGAATTGATGCGTAGGATTTTTCCCAGGCGATTGGTTAGGGTTTGAGAATTACTCCCCGTCTCATTTTCGCCGACTGCGATATAGAGCTTGCCGTCGGGCCCGAAATGGATGGCGCCTCCATTGTGGCTGTTGCCTTCACCTAAGTTGTCGAGATCCAGGATCGCGACTTCGCTGTTTTCTACCACCACGTCCCCGTCCGCGGTAAATCTGCTTACTCGGTTGTGTCTGGGATTGGAGGTGGCCGTGTAGTAGACATAGACGAAGCTGTTGCTCGAGAAATTAGGATCAAGTGCGACGCCGAGGAGCCCGCGTTCACCATCCGAGTCCACGGTCAACGTTATGAAAGACGTTGCGGAGCACACCGTTCTTAATCACGCGCAACTCTCCGCCCTGCTGACAAACGAAGATTCTGCCGTCGGGGGCAATAGTCATCGCCGTCGGGTTGGAGAGACCGCTGATTTGCGTTTCAAGGAAGCCTGCCGGCAGCGTTGCTCCCTCAATCGGAAAACTGAATCCACAGAAACAAAGACAGAGTTCAAGAAGGATCGTCCTGGAGATGCAAGTTGGCGTCATGCAATTAGACTAGTGTAATTTCGTCATGCTCAGCGCTCCGTCATTAACGCCAAGTTAGGGCGAGCTCAAGCTAACGATTGAACAGGGCGGGGAGCACTGGGCGACGAATCGATTCGTTGGGGATTCCGAATCATACAATAGGTGTGGCGCCGGACTGCTGTTAGTCGCTGGTAAGTTCAATGATTCTCTGTACCAGTTCCTGCGCACGCTGATCAGTTTTCCAGGCCACATACTGAATACTAGTTAACCACGAAGGCATCTCAAAGTCTTCGCCGGGCAGCAGGATTGGGACGAGCTTCATGTTTTTGTTGTCAAGTCGTGCCACCATGTCACGAGCTTCGTGCATGCAATTTCCGCTTTTGATGTAGTCACTGGAGAGAAGGGAAATCCCAATCGCGCTTGCCGAGAGTTGGTCAAAAATCTCGTCAAGCCAGGGTTGTCCGGGCCGAATAGACTTTCCGTCACGATAGTCGAAAACTTTTTGGAAGTGTTCTTTGAGCGCCGCACTGAGGGCTGAACCCGAATTGCCATCCTTGCCAGCATAACTAAGGAATACCGCCTCTTTGCGGCGAGCTGCTTTCTTAAAATAGTCCAGCGCCTCTTCGGTGGTGTTGATGCGAGTAACGTCGGCCTTGAGCGCCTTTAGTCTCTGCTCGAGCCCGCTGATCAGCGAGCTTTCATCTTTCCAGGCCAGCATGTCCTCTCCGTAGCCTACTTCAACTCCACCGAATAGTGTCTTTTCCAGCGTCGACGCAGCGGCAGCCTCAGGGCCATCCGGCACATGTTTAAGCCGCATCATCGGGACGGCCCGTCCATGCCAGTAGGCAGGCAGTCCTGTTGCCGCCATTTCTTCTCCGATGTCGATCAGCGCCCAATCAAGTTGATGCAGAAGCGTGAAGGAATCTCGATCCAGCGCTGGCGGCCAGGCAACAGTTCTCAAATCACCGTTGCAGTGTTCCTTCAGAGTGGCCTCGATCTTATCCCTGTATGGTTGGTAACCGCCCCACGGCGTTTGCGGCGGCAGGGCGACGCCGATAGTCGTTCTTGGATCTCTGGCCCGCGCTACCCGGTAGGCCATTCCCGTGCGCACAACTTCACAGAATTCTTTAAACGCCTCACGGTAAAGACTCGCGTTAGGTGAGCCTCCGGGGCTGCTTACTTCGCGAGAGTCAAAATCACGCAAGGTGGCGCTTTCCGAATATTTCAAGAGGTTCCCATACACTTTGTCATAGAAGATGATGGCAGGTTTCCGGGAACGAATCGCCAAATCCAGTTCAAGGCGGAAGTACTGACAAGCCTTGAGCAGATTCTCTCGCGATTGCGCTTCCTCCCAGGTGCCAGGAAAAGGATAGATACCAATAAACGCATTACATTCGCGAATCATGCGCTCTACGCGAGTCACATTCATCGTAAAAGTACCCTCATCTACTTCGAATTGAGCCTCAGCGATATCGGAAAACAAATTAAAGAAGTAGAGATTCACTTCCGGCGATTTGTACCTATGGCTCAGGAAGGCCTTGAAAGAAAATGGTTCGCTGGTTTTGGCTGGTTGCCTTTTCTTCATTAGGCCGCTCCCGGACTGTCCGCTGGCTTTGGGGGGAGGCATTCTATAATATTTAAGACTTAAGGGTACGACTTAATGAGTCGCCCAATCTGAATGGTCACAATCGTAATTGGACCACCTTGTCCCGTTTCCAGTACGAAGGGTTACCTCGTTCCGGACGCACGCAGGGCACCTGACTCCGCGGGCCCTGCGGGTAGTCTGAAAGCTGTAGCTGCGTAGTGTCTTAATTTGAAAGTCTCTGTGCCACCTTTGGGCGCTCCGTGTCTCTGTAGGGAGTATTTCCCCAACATCTTTTCACCACCGAGGCACAGAGCACACAAAGGCCTGGGGTTGCCTTGACAGTGTTTTGCCAAGCTCCTATAGTCCCACCTGGAGTCATCAGAATGAACAACACCTGCTATTGTTACTGTTGCTGCACCTGTTGCGCCTGTTGTTGGCGGCGCGACCGGGAGAGCGTTTGCAGGTGTCAAGTGGATCTGATTTAGAAACACCGCAGCAAAAGTTTTCATGAACCGGTCGCGAAACTCATCAGGGATTCGCGGCCGGTTTTTCTTTCAGTCCGGGGAAGCCAGGCCGGGTCGAAGGCAAGAAACATGAGCACCAGCATTCTCGAAGCAGTGGACCGACTCACCAAACTCAACTCCATCGAGGGGAGCATCGGCAACACACCGCTGATTCGCTTGAGTTGTTCCACACGCGGTCTGTCGCCCGGCGTCCAGGTCTTGGTGAAGGCCGAACAACTCAATCCGGGAGGCTCAATCAAGGACCGTCCGGCCCTGGCAATGATTCTTGCAGGCGAGCGCGCGGGAACACTGCTGCCGGGGATGACCATCCTTGATGCCACCAGCGGAAACACAGGCATCGCCTACGCGATGATCGGTGCAGCGCGTGGGTATCCTGTCGCGCTGTGCATCCCCAGGAATGCCGGCCGGCAACGCAAGGAAATCTTACGCAGCTTGGCGGCGCGCATAATTGAAACGGATCCACTCGAAGGGACCGATGGGGCGCAATTGGTGGCCCGCCAGATGTTTCAGACCGAGCCTGAAAAATATTTCTATCCGGATCAATACAACAACCAGGCAAACTGGGGAGCCCACTACGAGACAACGGCGCCGGAGATTTGGCAGCAGACTGAGGGCCGCATTACCCACTTTGTTGCGGGCCTCGGTACTTCAGGAACTTTCATGGGGACCACCCGACGACTCAAAGAGTTTAACCCTCGAGTTCGAGCAATCTCGATGCAGCCTGACTCGCCGTTACACGGTCTCGAGGGACTGAAACATATGGCGACGGCGATAGTTCCGGGAATCTATGATCCTAATCTGGCTGACGGATCCGTCGAAGTCTCGACGGACGAGGCCCGAGAAATGGTTAAGCGACTTGCCAGGGAAGAGGGGTTGTTTGTGGGGACCAGTTCAGGAGCAAATGTTTTTGCCGCATTGCGTTTGGCGGCGACGCTCTCAGGTGAAGCAGTAGTCGTCACAGTCTTGTGTGATGGCGGTGAGCGATATATTGAGTGAAGGAGTGCGGCGGCGTGGCGCCGCTTTGGCCCACAACTGCCGGGGCCGCGTGGTTAGGCGCAATCAACGACCAGGGTCCGGGCTCTTCAGCCAAGGCCAAAGCGCCGACAGGTCGGCGCGCTCCAGGGAGTTCTCGCTTCAGTTTCGTGAACAGATGATCCTACTTGAGACAAAGGAACACGAAGACATTCGGGCCCACGGCGAGCGCGACTACCCATACGAGTGCTGCGGACTTTTGCTCGGATGGTTCGAGGCAGAAAACAAGGCGTGCGTAGAAGTGTACCCGATATCAAACGCTCGCGAAGAGAAAGCAAAACGTAACCGGTTCCTGATTCAACCCGATGAACTCTTGCGAGGCGAGCGTTACGCAACGACCAGGAAACTTGAAATCGTTGGTTTCTATCACTCGCATCCGGATCATCCGGCGGTACCTTCAGGCTATGACCTGGACCACGCATGGCCCGTGTACTCGTATGTGGTTGTGGCGATTATTTCCGGGCGTGCCGGAGATTTGCGTTCCTGGGAAATGAGGGTCGATCGGTCACGGTTTGATGAGGAACCTATCCTGGTTACGCAAACATAAATGCATTTGACGACTTCTGGAAAGGAAATGTGGTATGTCAGTCACGATTACCGTTCCCACCGCGCTGCGCCAGTTTGTTGGCGGGCGACAACAAATTCAGGTGGAGGCGACAACCGCCGCCGAAGCGCTTGAGCAGTTAACCAACCAATACGGGGAGTTGCGGCGCCACCTTTACGATGATCAAAACAAGCTGCGCAGCTTCGTCAACATATACGTTAACGAAGACGATATTCGCCATCAGTCGGGCGGTGACACGCCGCTCAGGAGTGGCGATACCATAATGATCGTGCCGTCGATTGCCGGTGGCGCCACGTCCGAAGCAGGCATCGCCCAGGATTCATCGCTACCGTCGCTTTCAAACGACGAACTGGCGCGTTACAGCCGGCACCTCATCCTGCCCGAGGTCGGGCTCGAAGGGCAGCGGAAATTGAAAGCAGCCAGCGTATTAATGATCGGCACGGGCGGATTGGGAGCGCCGCTTGGTATGTACCTGGCGGCTGCCGGGGTCGGCAGGCTGGGGTTAGTAGATTTCGACGTCGTCGAAGCTTCAAACCTTCAGCGCCAGATAATCCACGGCACGAAAGACGTCGGTCGACGGAAGATCGAGTCAGCCAGAGATCGCCTGCGGGACATCAATCCCCACATCGAGATTGAAACTCATGAGACGCGAGTCAGCAGCGACAATGCGCTGCGCCTGTTTGCAAACTACGACATCGTAGTGGACGGTACCGACAATTTTCCGACTCGCTACCTGGTTAACGACGCCTGCGTGTTGACAGGAAAACCAAACATCTACGGATCAATCTTCCGGTTTGAAGGACAGGCGAGTGTTTTCTGGGCCGGGCGCGGCTCGTGCTATCGCTGTCTATATCCTGAACCGCCGCCGCCGGGTCTGGTTCCATCCTGCGCGGAGGGGGGCGTTCTCGGAGTACTCCCCGGAATTGTCGGCGCGATCCAGGCAAACGAAACAATCAAAGTCATTCTTGGCGCTCCTCATACGCTCGTAGATCGTCTTTTGCTGTTTGATGCGTGGGCGATGAAGTTTCGCGAATTCAAGCTTCGAAGGGATCCGAAATGTCCGGTTTGTGGTGACCATCCCACCATCAAGGAACTGATCGACTACGAGGCGTTTTGTGGACTAAGTCCGGATGGACAAGTAGAAGGACCGCAATTAGAGGAAATCACGGCGACTGAACTTAAGAGACGCCTGGATCGCGGCGACGACATCCAGATTATCGACGTGCGCGAGCCTCACGAATACGAGATTGCCAGGATCGCCGGGACGAAGTTGATTCCATTGGCGCAGGTAGTTGGACGTATAAGCGAGTTAGACCCATCGCGCGAGACTGTGGTGCATTGCAAGGGTGGCGTGCGGAGCGCTAAGGCCATTGAGGCCTTGAAGGGCGCCGCTTTCCCCGGCCGTTTGATTAATCTTAAAGGTGGGATTAGCGCCTGGTCCGATCAGGTGGATCCGAGCGTGCCAAAGTACTGACCTATTCGGATTTTGGCGGGAAGAGAAATTTGAGGAACAGCGAAGCTCGACGGGCAAATGCCGCCTCTTCATGCCTGGCTCCCCTGGCTTCGTAGTAACTGTTGAATCGGTACGTCGTTTCGAGCTTCCCAATCTCGCCTTAGCAAACCATAGAACAAGGCGTCCTGAATCTCGCCGTTGACGTGCCAACGCTCGCGCAGGTAGCCCTCCTGTTTAAAGCCAAGACGTTCGACGGTCCGGATTGAGCTCAAGTTGCGAGGATCAACATCGGCTTCGATCCGGCGGAGTTTCAAGGCATCAAATGCATAGCCCAATAATGCTTTCAAGCTTTCATTCATGTATCCATGTCCCCAGGATTCACGATTCAGAGCGTATCCGACTTCCGCGCGTCCGCTTTCCCAGTTGAGATTGAAGAGCGTAACACTTCCGATAAGCGAGTTGTCGGAGCGCTGAGCGATTCCCCACTTCATGATGACGTCTCGCCGGCAGCCATCCTGGATTTCCTCCACTAGTTTTTTCGCGGCATCAAGATCCGCAAGTGGTGGCGTACTCCAGTAACGCATTACTTCGAGATTGGAGTAGATCCGAAACATGGCGTCCGCGTCCTCTTTACGAATCCAGCGGAGCGCGACACGGTTGGCGTTAATGGTGGGAAAGGTTGTCTGATCCATAGTTGATATTAACTTACAGCCAGCGACGATAACCTAAGGGAGATATATTGACAGAATTGCAATCACCACGACCGCCGGCGTCGCGACGGGCGAGCCGGTGACCTTTTCGGATCCGATCGACAAAGGGAAGACTCGAATGTTCATGATCCGGACTTCGCCTTCGGTCTTCGTTTCCTGGAACTCTCAGCTTTGACGATCGATATCACCTTATCCGCCTGGCGCGAGTCCGGCGGCAATGGCCCACCTAACCTGCGTGCGTCTTCGCGAGCGACTTTGATAGCTCGCCGCACATATGAACGAATTTCCGGCCGCGCGAGATCGTCTTCACTTTTGATGGTGAGGTGTCGAATCTGCTTGCCGTTTCCCTCAAAAATGGCCTTTGGATCGGGCAGGGAAGCACCGAAGTTGAACCCCAGGTTGACGTGATTGGCATAGACCGCAACGTGAAACACGCCCTCTCGAAAACGGTCGGACCAGCCATAACCAAGAGCCACGGCGCTGTAGGCGTCATAAATGGTTTCATGACACGGAGCCATTTCGTCGAGAACAAAGCTGCGCACCTGCAGGGCCAGGTCCTGAATGGCAGGATCGTACGGTCGAAGAAACTTCCTCAGTTCAGCCGGTGGACGATGCCGATTCATCACTTCTAGATCCTGGCAGCGTAACAACTAACAACTCTACTGACCACTAACTTCGTATTCAGGTTTCGGCAGTCCCATCAGCCACTTATCAAACCACCCGACGATGTGTTGCAAGCGCTCAATGCGATGCCAGGGTTGACCGGAGCGTGAAAGCTCGTGTGATTCGTTCGGGAACCGCACCATCACAGTTGGGACTTTTCGATACTTCAGCGCTCGAAACATCTGTTCGCCGCCCGCGCCAGTCGGGGTGCGCCAATCAGCCTCGCCGAGAATCAGCATCAAGGGTGTCGTCACTTTGTCGATATAAGAGATCGGAGAGCGTCTGACAAAATCCGGATCTTCAAACGGCGCGCCCTTGAACCAGAACGGCTGAAACTGAGAGAAGTCTGCGGTGTACCACCAACTCGACCAATCGGAGATGTCGCGTTGCGATACGGCGGCGGCAAAACGAGTGGTGTGGCCGATGGCCCAGTTGGTCAGCACGCCGCCCCCGCTGCCGCCGGTGATGCCAAGTTTCTTCTCGTCGATGTAGCCGCGCCTGATCAGCTCGTCAACGCCAGCCATCAAGTCTTTGTGATCGTCGCCCGGATAGTTGTATTGGATAATGTTCCCAAAATCCTGGCCATAGGTCGTGCTGCCGCGCGGATTAGGATAAAGAACTATGTAACCCTTCGCCGCCATCCATTGAAACTCGTGATCAAAGATAAACCCGTACGCAGCGTGCGGCCCGCCATGAATGTTCAGGATCAGCGGATACTTCTTGTAAGGGTTGAAATCAGGCGGCTTTTGTACCCAGGCTTGAATTCGTTTGCCGTCAAAGCTTCGGTACCAGATCTCTTCCGGCTCGGTAAGACTCAACCTCTTGAACAGCCCGTCGTTGAAGTCTGTCAATTGTTTCGAATTAGCACCGGGTTGTTCCAATAAATAAAGATCGCCGACCAACGTTGGTGTGGAAACAAGGTAGACCAACTTTGAACCATCCGGTGTTGAGCGAAGACTCGTTACCGCATGATCTCCGCGGGTAAGTTCGCTGACCTTGCCTGTCCCGGCATCAAAGGTGGCGAGATTTAGCCTTCCTTCTTTCGCAACGCCAACCACAATGCTGCGCCCGCCGGCGGTCCAAATCGGAGGGCTGGGGCTTCCGCCACGCGGGGCAGAATTGTCTCCGGTTAGGCCTCCGCCTACGTCGTAATCCAGGTCAGCGGTGAGATTGCGCGGTTTGGCGCCGCGCGCGATGTCCATCACCCAGAGGTCAGGCTGGCGATAGGATTTCACGGGGCGGCCAATCTGAGCGATAAACGTGAACTGCTTTCCGTTGGGACTAACCGAAAAGCCTCCGGCTTCCATATCAAACGAAGTCAACTTAACCGGCTCACCACCGGAAATATTGACCGAGTAAATATCAGTGGAGGCAGGTTGATAGTAAGGCTCTTCCATTCGATCGGACGTGAAGTAGATCTGCGAGCTGTCGCGCGCCCAGGTGGCGTTATCTTCGGGGAAGCGGCCACTGGTCAGTTGTTTCGGCGAAACCTTGTCATCAGAAGTTTTCGGCGCAGGCACTACCCAGATGTGACCTGGACGTTTCAGATCGAGATAGCCTGCGGCGTTGGCGCGATAAACAGCGCGAGTAATCACCCGCACGTCGCTGTCGCGTTTCTCTTCCGTGTTGGAATCTGTTGGTTTTGGACTGGACGCTGCCACGGCTGGCGTCGAACCGGGACTTGGTAGTCCCTCTTTTTGCATTGTCAGATCTTCGGGGGTCGCGTTGTTAACAAATGCAATCAACCTTCCATCAGGCGACCACTGCGGCTGGCCCGCGCCGCGCGCCACGGTAGTGAACTGAAATGAATCGCCTCCGGTCATTGACAACATGAAGAGTTGCGGCACGTCGGGTCGTCCATCCTTTTCCGTTACCCGCACAAAGGCCAGATACTTGCCATCTGGTGACCACCGAGGTGATGAATCACGTGTGCCCGAAGTGAGTTGGCGGGTGTCACCGGTTGCCGGAGAGACTTCCCAGATGGATGTGTTGTAACCGTCTTTCTTATCGTTCACCGTAACGCGAACGAAGGCCACTCGCGAGCCATCCGGCGAAATCTGTGGGTCAGCAACCCAGACAAAACTGAACAAGTCTTTCTCGGTAATCGCGCGCTTCTGGCCGAGGGCCGGAACAACGCAGAAGGCAATCGTGATTACCACGAAGGCGAGACGTAGACGCATGGCTGCTCCTTTCGAGGGTCGAAAGCACCGAACGTTAACAGACTAACTACGCTTTCAGGAAGCGGCTTACAGCTTTATCTTGCGCCAACCTGTGAGCTCTCCTTATAATGATTTCGGCTGGTGTTTAGTTCAGCTGTCTTACACCACCTGCCCCGCTGAAACGAAATTCATCTCACAATCTAAATTATCGTGTTGAGCGCCTGTCGGACCGGAAGTGTAGAGTCATGTCCGGGGATGGCAGGCAGAGGTGAAACATGCGTGCGAGACCGTTGATAGGCTGGGGAGTCTTTCTTCTCTTAGTTGTAATCATCGTTAGCCAACTCCCTTCCGGGCTTGGCGGTTTTTACCTGATCAAAGGGAAACGCCTCTCGATTTTCGGTGATCACCTCGCCGCCGTTCAAGCGTATCAGCAATCGATTAACTCCGACCCAACATTCGCACGAGCTTACGTCGAACTTGGCAGTTCGTATCTGGTATTGGAAAAGTATGTAGAAGCGGAAGCAGCTTTCAAGCAGGCAGCGACTATCGACGACGACTCGTGTGCTTCATGCGGCCTGGGGATGGCCTATCAATTTCAGGGCCGAGATGAAGAGGCAGCAAAAGCACTTAAGAGGGCAATTAGCCTCAACCCAAATGATATCTGCCCCCACGATGCGTTGGGCAGAATGTACTACGCGCGCGGCCGTTACGCGGAATCGATCGAAGCATTTCAGCAGCGGATCAAACTTCGACCCACTGCAGTTTCCTATCATTTTCTGGGAAACGCTTACCACTTCACCGGGAAGCTGGATGATGCGCTAGCTGCCTACCAAAAAGCCATTCACCTGTCTCCAAAATATGAGGAGGCATACATCGAACTCGGCAAAGTCTATGACCGACTTGGTTGTCATGTTGATGCCATCGACTCATACAAGCGTGCCCTTAAGATTCAGCCGGACGATGTGATGGCACATGTGGGCCTGGGCCTCAGTGAACTCAAGCATGGGAACAAAAACGCAGCCGTCAGGCAGTATCGAGTCCTGGTTGACCTGGATCCAGAGGCGGCTGAACGGTTGTTACGAGAAATCAATGCGCAACAAGCCCGCCGAGTCACAGGGTCTGGTCAAAACGGCGTCGGGCGGGTGCACGGAGTGGATGCCAGGAATTTTGAACGGCGATAGTGAAGGGTCTGGTTATCGATTCGCAAACCCGTATTGCGGCTAGCTGCTGGCGACCGGTGAAGCATGCCATGCTACCACTTGCCACCTTCCATCACGGCGCACGTAGACCTTTGTAAAGCGCCAGTCGTCTTCAAACTCTTTGTGGTCCGAACTGCGGGTTCTTTCCAGTTGTCCGGTGACCACGGCCGAATTGCCGTACACACGCACGCGCAAATCCGAAGTCTTGTAAGTATGAAACTTCATTCGCCCGGCACGCACGACAGCCAGTGATTCGGATTTGTCCATTACCGGCATGCCGGACACCGTCACCACCAGATCATCTGACCAGAGCTGGTCGAGGGCATTGGCGTCGCCGCGTACATGAGCTTCGTTCCAAACGTTTTCGAGACGGACAAACTCGGCACGATCTGACGAAACGCGCGGCACCTTGGCCACAGTTGGAACAGAAGAGAGCAAGACGATCAATAAACAAATTGTGTGTTTCCCGAGACTAAACATTGATTGTCTCCGTACCTTGGAATATGAGTAAGTTTGATTCCGACGAGCGACTCTTATTACTGGGACCGCGGCCGTCTCGGCCGCACGGAGCGTGCGGAGCGTGCTCCAGACTGTGAATGCCAACGTTGAATACAGACACACCTGGTCGCGCCTAGCGGCGCTCGGTGCGGGCGAGACGCGATCCCAGTAAAAGAGTTGAATTCAAAATCCAGGGATTTCGTGATGGTTCAGCGCGCATACAAATCGATGACCCGCTCGATGCCACGGGCGCAGACTTTGCAAAAGTAGTCTGTGCGCGAAAACATGATGCAGTCGATCATCGGCCGGTAGTAGCCCTTGGCTTCGTAGTTCGCCCCTTCAAATGCCCCGACACGCCCCCAGTATTTTTCCCTTCTGAACATCTCCTGCTCAGTCTTCAGGCTCTCACGGAAGAGTGCTTCCATCTCAGCCTCGGGACGGTTGTCCTGGCGAATCTTAGTGCGTCGTTTCTGGTACGCGCGCGAATATTCCTCGTATGGATCCTTGTTCCAGGGAGTCGGAAGGGGAGTGTCGGGCAATACCAGGTCTCTCCATTTGAGCTCTGCAGGGTTCAATAGAGCCGTGACATTCGGCTCCCACGGTTCAACCCGTTCACCGGTAGCGGGAGCATAAGCCACCGGTGATGTGTAGTACTCATCAGCGAGCGCGGCGAAGTGATGGCCAAACTCGTGAACAAAAACGTAATCAGCAAAACCATTGTCAACGGCGACGGTGCTATAGAGATTGAAAATGCCGCCACCGCCATAAGTGCGGTTGTTAGCAAGAATCTCGATGAATTCATACGGCGCGTGCTGCGCCACCCGGCGCAGGGCGTGGTTGTCAAACGTCAGGATGTAACGCTCCGAGCCAAACGCGTCGTATGTCGCGCGCACTGGTGAGTCGCGATAGATCCCGGTCGACGGTCTGGAGATTCCAGTTTCCAGCGCCGGCGGACAGAGACCCCAGACATTGAATTTTCTTCGGTACTCCTTGAAAGGCGAGGTGGAGAAGAGGACTTTGACCATCCGGCGAGCGTCCGCTTCAAACTTGCGCAACTCACGCGCTGTGTAACCATCGCCAATCAACAAAACATCAACTTTCGTTGCCGGATCACCCATCCTCTGGATCGGGATCAAAGGCGCGGCGGACCGGGACTTCGAACGGTCGACAAACATGTTTTTTGGATCGATGGTGGTAGTCCAGATATCCATCCAGTTGTTTTTTGGATCTCGTTTTCGCAAAACGATTTCGACTGGAACGGCGGGTGCCGGGAACCTGAGTGATTCACTGAACGTGCGCATTATCATCTTCGCTTCATCGGTGGTTTCCCACTCGCCGTAAATGGAAGCGAAACCACGTGAGTAGAGAACGCGCTTCGATTTCTGATCGCGCACTTCGAAAAAGTATTTCCCCAGGTTAGTGTTGTCGATTGTCCGGGTCATATCGCCCGGCCACGGCAGCGGTTCAATTACTACGCGCTCGACGCTGAACGTTTCGGTGGTCGCGTTGCCGGTGTGGTAGTAGTCGAGTCGCATGGTTTGCGGCGGCGCGGCCATCGCGACGATGCCAAACATGAGAATTGAAGGTAACAACCAAATTGACGGAATTGATTTTCGAATCTTCATTTGACCCTCATTCATTGACTGCTAATGATCGTTTCAAGTCGTTGTCGATGTTCGTCGGAAAGATCCCTGAAACGAAGGCCGAAGCCGAAGCGGGGTAATTCGCTTACCACCTCGCCCTGGAGTTCGATCGCTTCGTCTTCGGTGATGCTGAATTTGAATCTTATGATCTCGCCGACCGCAACCTGACCGATGGTATCGACGAAACAACCACCCAGGCTGATATCACTGGCTCGCGCTTCGTGTTTACCTGACGCGCCTTCCCAAATGACACTGACAGAAAGCGGTACTCGAGGGTGTTGGCGTCGCTCGTCACTCATTTGACTTCGGTGGAACCTGGCCCATTGACTCGGTTTAAAGGAATGGTGGCTGTATGTTGCGAAAACAAGAGTAGAAGGTCAACAGAAATCCAGTGGGTAAGTTGAAAACTCCGAGCAAGCGAGCAGGGATGGTTGCATTTGTAAGTGTTTCGATAAGCCTCAGTGAACCGAAAGCCGTGTTTTTAGACGCGTAGCGTTCGATATGAAGTTAGCCCGGCCTTTTAAGGCCGGGAATGGCCAACCAAAGTGTTCCACGTCGCGTAGCGACGTCTGAACCTGGTTGCATTTCAATCGTCGCTACGCGACGAGGACAAGTTACAACCTGATCCCGGCGTTGAAACGCCGGGCTAACTTCATGGCGACGCTACGCGTCGCACCGGACATCAAACTAACCCACTGCCAGGAATCCCCAGGACTTTGCGAAACCAACACAACTAGCGCCTTCTCCGCGGCCGGGCTGGGACGGTCCAAACGTAGACAGTTCGATAAAGACTCTTCCATGGAACTCTTACCGTCTGTTCTGGCGGCCAGTTTCCCATGCGGAAGTCATGAGAGATGATCTTCGTGCCGGGCTTCAGATCTCGAAGGAGCTTAGGTCTCAGTTTTAGATTGAGCGAATCTGAGAGATACAGCGTCACTACGGTTGCCTCTCGAATGTTTGCGCGAAAAAGATCCTCGTTTCGAAAATTGACCTTGTCTGCGACCCCGGCCTCACGAGCGGCCTCCTCGGCGACAAGGATTAGTTTGGGATCGATCTCAATGCCGACAGCGTGAATCCCATACTTTTGGGCGGCCCGAATTGGAATCCGGCCATCACCGCTGCCCAGATCGTAAAGTTTTGCGCCAGGTTTGATCTCAGCCAGGCGTAACATTTCCTCGACGGTTTCGGCAGGCGTAGGAACGAAAATCACATCCGGCTTTCGGAGCGGCTTCCGTGGACGGCGAGACTGTCCGGAGACCTGGACCAATAGACTTGACGCCAGAAGCAAACTCAAACAAGCCCCGACTTGAAATCGTCTTAGGTTTAGAACGCTTGAAGTCAGATGCGATACCCTCGGCACTCAGTTTTGTTGAAAGGCAACCATAAAGTCGAAACCGCACAGGGCGAGGCCATCCGCGACATGTTATACTCCCCATCTTATCTCGTTCCGAGAATTCTGGAGAGTAGAAATCACAGGTGAGTAGCGTCCTAGAGATCATTCCGCTCGGCGGCATCGGCGAGTTTGGAATGAATTGCATGGCAGTGCGCTTCGGCGACGAGATGTTGATTCTCGACGCCGGGATGGGCTTTCCTGAGGAGACAGCCTACGGCGTAGATGTCTGCGTTCCCAACTTTGATTTTCTTGAAGAGTATCGCGACTGTATCACCGCCATCGTCCTGACTCACGGGCACGAAGACCACATCGGCGCTCTGCCTTACATCCTGAAAAAATTCAACGTCCCTGTTTACTGTTCCCATTTCACTGCGGGCCTGGCGGAAAGCAAACTAGAGGAACATGACCTCGTGGGCGACACCCTGCTTCACCGGGTGGCGCCGCGCGACGTCGTGGACATCGGTGTGTTCAGCGTTGAATTTATTCGGGTATCTCACTCGCTCGTCGATTGTTTCTCGCTTGCCATTACGAGCCCGGTCGGAACAATCATTCACACGGGCGACTACAAGGTCGATGAGACGCCGGTGATTGGGGAACCGATCGACCTGCGTTCGTTTAGACGCTACGGACAGGACGGCGTCCTGGCCCTGCTTTCAGACTCTACCAACGCAACCGTTCCTGGCCGTACCCCTTCCGAACGGGCCGTGATCCCCGCCTTTGAGGAGATTTTTGCCGAAGCGACAGGGCGGATCATCGTGGCGGCGTTTGCTTCGTCAATTCACCGACTGCAAATTGTGCTCGACGTAGCGCAACAGTTTAACCGCAAAGTCTGCGTGCTCGGCCGATCAATGCAGAAGAACGTCGAAGTGGCGGATCGGCTGGGCTACCTGGATATTCGAGACGGTTTAATGGTGTCTCTCAACGATGTCAAGCAGATGCGACATCACGAAATCGTTTTCCTGGTGACCGGCTCGCAGGGTGAATCTCGCGCTGCGTTGTCGCAGATGGCCAGCCAGGTCTACAAAGGCGTCACGATTGAAGAAAGCGACACGGTGGTCCTTTCGGCGCGCATTATTCCGGGAAACGAACGGTTGATTTCACGCATGATTGGGATGATCTACAAGCGTGGGGCCAATATCATCGAAGAGAAGCGACGCTTGGTCCACGTAAGCGGTCACGCATCGCAGGAAGACATTCGCATCATGACCGAGGCCGTGCGGCCGAAATTTGTCATCCCCATCCATGGCGAATATCGCATGTTGTTTCGTCACAAAGAGTTTGTGAAAAACCATCTTGGGTATGCCGAAGAAAACATAATTCTAATTGAGAACGGCGACGTGCTCGAACTTGACGGCGAACGCGCGGCGGTGATTGGCAAACGGGAAATAGGACGGACCTTCATCGACGACTCCGGGTTTGACGAAATCGAAAGTGAGACGGTGCGACAGCGGAAACAGATGGCCTACGAAGGCATCGTTACTCTCGTCGTCACTCTTCACGCGGACACCGGCGAGCTGGAAGCGCCGCCTGAGATTGTGACGCGCGGTGTTCGTGGTCTTGATGCCACCAACGGCTCGATCCAGGACGCGCAGCGAGTGGTGGCGGCGTCAATCGCAGGCGCTTCACGCCAAACCCTCGAGGACGAGACATTACTGAAGGAACATGTCCGGGTGGAATTGAAGAGATTCATTCAGAAACTTACCGGAGCGAGGCCTGTAATTTTGCCCGTTATTGTCCATGTTAGGGGTCAGTAGTCACTGACTACTAACAACTGACCACTAACAGCCGACCACCGACCACTAACAACAACTAACATCCGACCGATAAAATGTCCTTCTGGAAAGACAAAGTCGTTATGATCACCGGCGCCTCATCTGGTATCGGTGGTGGTTTGGCGCTGGAACTCGCTCGTCGGGGCGCTAAGTTGGGTTTAATCGCGAGACGGGTCGACTCGCTAAACGAGATCGCTCGCGAGGCTGAAGAACAGGGAACCCAGGCTGCGGTGTTCCCGGCGGACGTTCAAGATGCCGCGGCCATGCGGTCTGCCGCTCTGGGCTTGCAGGAAAAACTTGGCCCGATCGATGTTTTGATTGCGAATGCTGGTATTGGTCCAACCACCGACGGCTCCAAACTGACCGGGGAGGAAGTGGCTGCGGTGATGAACGTCAACGTCATCGGCGCCGCCAACAGCGTGGCCGCCGTCGTCCCTGAAATGCTTGCGCGTGGGCAGGGACAATTGGTGGCCATTTCTAGTCTCGCGGCGTATCGAGGAGTGCCGAAATCTGCCGCGTATTGCGCCAGCAAGGCTGCGGTTTCGGCAATGTTTGAAAGTCTGCGTCTTGATCTTGAACCCAGGGGCATTGCCGTTACGATTATTCATCCGGGATTTATCAAGACTCGCCTGACCGCTGGTCGTCATGCGCAGCTTCCATTCCTGCTGGAGCTCGACGACGCGGTAAAACGCATCGTCGGGGGCATCGAGAAGCGAAAGAAGGCTTTTTCGTTTCCGTGGCAGCTTGCGACGATCGTTCGCGCCGGCATGATCATGCCAATCTTTATGTACGACTGGATCTCAAGAAGGAATTCATTCAGGGAGTAGTTAGTTGTCAGTTGTCAGTGGTCAGTTGTTAGTTGAGCGACTGGAGTGGAGTCTCTTACACATAACCACTGACGACTAACCACTGACGACTGACCACTGACCACTGACAACTAACAACTGACCAATCGATGACCCTCTTCCAAGCCATCATCCTCGGGATTGTCCAGGGACTTACCGAATTCATCCCCATTAGCTCAACTGCGCACCTGGTTTTTGCCGCCCGTCTCGTGGGTTTGTACGACGGAATTGAGGCAACGCTGAAAGCTGAACAAACGACGGCAACAATTGCCGTCGTTCAGTTGGGGACTTTGCTCGCTGTCGTGGTCTATTTCGCCCGGGACATAGTCAACATCACCCGCGCCTTTGTGCGGGATCATCTCGCGCTGCTGACTCGCAAACGAATCCTGCGTGACGGTGCCTCCGACGATCCGGATCAACAGCTGCATCACTTCGGCGGCCTCGCTCTTTCACCGGACGCCTGGCTGGGTTGGTTGGTGATTATCGGGTCGCTTCCGGTTGCGTTGGTGGGTTTGCTACTCAAGAAGCAGATCGAGGGTACATTTACCAAGAACCTGTGGGTCATCGCGACGATGATGATCGTGGTGGCAATTCTGCTGGGGTTGGCGGAATTTGTGGGTAAGCGAAATCGAACCATCGCGGACATTGGAATCAAGGATGCCCTGGCAGTAGGCTTTGCTCAGGTGTTGGCGCTGATTCCGGGATCGAGTCGTTCGGGTTCCACCATGATGGCGGGCCTGTTTGTTGGCGAGACGCGGGAAACAGCGGCAAGGTTTTCGTTTCTGCTTTCCATTCCGGCAATCGCCGCCAGCGGGCTTCTGGAGTTGAAAGAGGCGATTCATAAACTGCCGGATGTTAGTTACGTGCCATTGATTGTGGCCACGATCGTGTCGGGCATCATCGGCTACGCCTCCATCTGGTTTCTCCTGCGTTTCCTTCGCACGCACTCAACGGGTGTGTTTATCGTGTACCGGCTTCTGGTGGGTGGAGCGATCATTTTTGCCCTGGCGACGGGGTATATTTCCGCAACTGGGGTGTGAATATTCCCTGCTGTTGCTGTCGTGTGAGGCGTTTGCTACCACTTGGCAGAGATTCGCATTTCTCTGGAAGTTCTCAGACTCACTTCCAGAATCAAATCGCTTACAAAAAGTTGCCGGATTCGGTAAACTAGAACTGCCCCTCTTCCTCCCCGGTGCGAAGTCCGGGGTCTTCTCATCAATTACTTAAAAAGGGTGGTGAAGTTTTAATGAATGAAAATGAGCCGCGAGGCACGTCTGTGCCCTCCCAGCGGCCTAGAAGTCCCAGAGTCCCAGTAGAGTTTTCTCTTGCCGTGTCAGGAAAAACCCGCGCTGGTGAACCCTTCAATCTCCAGGCCCACGCAGTAAAAATTAGCCGCGGCGGAGCAACCATACTGCTGGACGCTGACGTTGCATTGGGAGCGATTGTGAAATTGACCCCGCCGTTTGGACGAGAGCTCGACGCCGAAATCAACGGTGTCTGGACCGATCAGATTGATGGCCGGCGGCGAATCGGTGTTAAGCTATTGGATGTTGATGGCTGGTTTGCTGAATAACGGTTTGCCCAGATCGCTTTGAACGACTGATGGGCCTCACATGAACGTCAAACGCTGGATTGTGCGGGAGCAGGATACTCTGCGTGTTGCCTCGCTTGCTCACGTTCTGGACGTTTCCCCGACAATCGCATCGCTCCTCATCTCACGTGGCTGCACCGACGAGTTATCTGCCCGAAGTTTTCTTCAACCCTCCTACGACCAACTCCATGATCCCTATTTGATGCTCGGCATGAACGAGGCTGTCCCTCGTTTGCTCCGCGCCATCGATTCAGGTGAGCCGATCCTCGTCTACGGTGATTACGATGTTGACGGAACGACCGGCACCGCGGTCCTCGTGCGCGCCCTGGAGTTACTGGGAGGTCGTACAGGTTTTCATGTGCCACATCGCTTTACCGAAGGCTACGGAATTCAGCAACCAGCACTCGAGCGAGCTGCGCAAGAAGGTTACAAGCTGGTGATCAGCGTTGACTGCGGAATTCGGGCCCACGAGCCCCTTTACTGGGCTCGTGACAATGGACTTGACGTCATCATCACCGACCATCACCTGCCGGACGAGGGCGAGGGTGTGCCGCCCGCATATGCAGTGCTCAATCCGAATCAGGTTGGCTGCCCGTATCCGGACAAGAACCTTGCGGGCGTGGGGGTGGCATTCAAACTTGTCCATGCGCTTTTTCGTGAACGCGGTAAGGAATCCCAGGTCGAGGCTTTCTTAAAACTTGTGGCGATCGGAACGGTGGCTGACGTGGCGAAATTGACCGGGGAGAACCGAACCATTGTCGCGCTCGGTTTGAAAGATCTGGCTAAAGCCACTAACCCAGGTTTACGCGCTTTGATAGATGTGGCGGGTTGCGGTGATGGCGCGACGATGACTGCTTATGATCTTGGGTTTCGCATTGGCCCGAGGATCAATGCTGCCGGCAGAATGGACGCAGCTCGCGCGGTCGTGGAACTCTTCAACACCAGGGACAAAGCCGAGGCGCAGAGACTGGCGAAGCATCTCGACACACGAAACCAGGAACGCAAGGAAGTTCAACAACAGATAGTGGAAAAGGCAATTGCTGAACTGGAAGGCGCGGCAACCGACCAGGCGAACTCCTACGTTGCCGTGATCGCCGGCGAAGGTTGGCATCGTGGAGTGATTGGCATCGCCGCTTCGAAGATTTCTGAACGCATTAACCGTCCCTCTGTGGTGTTGTCGATCGAGGGCGATTTGGCGCACGGTTCAGCTCGCAGTATTGAACCCTATCATTTGCTGAATGGTTTGACTTCGTGCTCCGACCTGTTTGAGAAGTTTGGCGGCCACTCTCATGCGGCGGGAATAACCATTAAGCCTGAGCGGATCGCCGAACTTCGGCGCCGTTTGAACGAGCATGCGGCTGAGCGATTGACTGACGAAGACCTGCAACCACGCGTCTTCATTGACGCCGAGTTGCCCACCGAAGAAATTACGTTTGAACTGGTCCGCGAACTGGCGTTGCTGGAGCCCTACGGCGCGGGAAATCCTCGACCAGTGTTTTTAGCTCGCAACTTGTGCATCCTTACAGAACCGCGTTTAATTGGAGAGCGGCATCTGAAGATGTGCGTTGCCGGGCCCAAGCGCCGGCCGCTTGAGACGATCTGGTGGAATGCTGGCGAGCAAATTAACGCTTTGAAGAACGGCATCGATATGGCTTACACCATCGAAACCAGCAACTGGACTGGAGAAACTTTCCTGCAGTTGTCGGTGCAGGATGTAAGAGAGGGTCAGTAGTCAGTAGTCAGTTGTTAGTTGTCGGTTGCATTTCTGTTCTTTGTACTTTGAGCTGTGTATTTTGTTCTGCGACCCAGGTCTAATTCTGCTGTAGTGAACAAACTCATGCCGGAAAGCCACAGAACAAAGTACAAAGAACAAAGCTCAAAGCACCAGGAACAGAAATGCAACTGACCACTAACAACTGACAACTAACACCCAATGCAAGAAATAACCAGAAAACGAGCTATCGCCATCGGCTGGCGCGGGCGCGCCCCCCCGGGGGGGGGCGCCCCCCCGCCGGGCAATATTGTAGCCGCCGGCGGGTTT
>JAXIOV010000183.1:0-24066 GCA_045403245.1 Pyrinomonadaceae bacterium
TTATCCGGCTGTTGGTGATTATGAGTCTAACAGGACGGTGACGGGAGGGCTCCGGTTTCCTATGCGGATTTTTTTGGGGTGGATGCGAGAACGACCCGGTCGCTACGGCTCCCGGTTCTGATGCGGCTGTAAGTTTGGTTGATGCGACAGCGACCCGGTCGCTACGGCTCCCGGTTCTGATGCGGCTTAGGTTTGGTTGAGGCGACAATTACCGGTCGCTACGGCTCCCGGTTCTGATGCGGCTGTAAGTTTGGTTGAGGCGACAATTACCCGGTCGCTACGGCTCCCGGTTCTGATGCGGAAGCTACCCGTGAAAATCAGCTGCTAGTTTTTGAGCGCCGCTGGCGCTGAGTTGTCTGGTTTCGGCCTGGCGCTTGACGATAACGAGAGTAATGTCGTCGGCCGCCTGCGTACCCTGAGAAAATTTAGTTACGGCCGATTCGATCCGATCGCGAATGCCCGCCGCCGAAGCGTCCACGTTGCGGGAAACCACTTCATACAGCCGCGTCGCGCCAAACTCCTCTCCGCTCGGAGTGGCCGCTTCGGTTACACCGTCGGAATAGATCACCAGTACGTCCCCAAACTGCAGGTGAGTTCGACCTTCGCGGTATTCGGCATCAGGTTTTATCCCCAGCGGCAAACCGCCCGAAGCGAGTTGCTCCACGGTCCCGGCCGCGTGAACGATCAACGGCGGGTTATGTCCGGCGTTAAGAAAGGATAGCGCACCTGACTCGGGCTCCAGCTCAGCGTAAAAGAGCGTGACAAAACGATTGGGTGGAATGTTGTCGGCGAGGTAGCGATTGACGGCGGAGATTGTTTCTACCAGGGTGTCGTGCGAACCGGTCTGCGCATGGATTGCCGCATGCAGCGACGACATCAGGAGCGCTGCCGCTGTTCCCTTGCCGGAAACGTCACCCAGCGCAATCACCAGCCGGCCATCGTCGCGTTGAATGAAGTCGTAGTAGTCGCCTCCGATTTCGTAGCAGGGAAAACTGATGCCCTGAAATTCGTAACCAGGCACTTGCGGCATAGCGGTCGGTTGAAAACGCTGCTGAATCTCCATGGCCAGTTGCAGCTCGCGCTCCAGGCGTTCCTGCTGCAAGCGAGACTCAACCAGCCGGGCGTTTTCGACGCGGATGGCGGCGACTGAGGCCAGGGTTGTCAAAACCTTCAGGTGGTCCTGAGTAAATCTTCCTTCGGCGATGGGAGAGTCAGCGTAAATGATGCCAAAGACGTTTTCGGCCACGCCGAGCGGGACTGCCAGCACTGATCTGACTCCCTGAAGCACGACTGTGCCACTGGCGAATCGCGGATCGTGCTGGGCGTCTGAAGTCAACACGGAGTTGCCGCGCTTGACCACTTCGTCCATTACGTTGCGGCTAACGCGAATCTCCCCTACTTCACCGACCCGATCTCGCAACCGCGCGACTGCCACGCGCAGGTCTTCGCTGCCTTCATCCCGCATCATCAACAGGCACCTGTCCGCAGGCACCGCTTCGAACACCAGCGAAATGATCTGTTCGAGAGTTTCATCGAGCGTAGTCGAGGCCAGCAAAGTAATGCCGACCTTACTGATCAGCGCAAGCAAATCGCTTTCTTTTCCCGCCTTGCCGGTGCTGGCAATCACTTGTTCGGGATTCGTGCGAGCGCCTTCAATAGCTTCGAGCAAACCCGATGTGGTCCGGTCACCGGACGCCAGCGCAATCGTCGCTTCCGGCAATGAAGTGGACGAGTTGTCCGTGATCATGGTCGCGCCCATGCTCGAGTGATAGCTACCATCGTCGAAAACGATTTCGGTTTCGCCGATCTGGATTTTGCCACCAGGCGTGAGCGGCACGGTTCCTTCCACGGCGCCCCCGTTGTAAAGCGTTCCGTTTGCGGAACCGAGATCCTGCAGGAAATACTCTTCTCCTTCGCGCCGCACTTCGGCGTGCACTCTGGAGGCGAAGGGATCGGGTATGCAAAGGTCGTTGCGGGCGGACCTACCAAGGGTGATTCGAAGTCTTCCCAGCGGAAACCTGTCAGGCGCGCGGTCGGGGTATTTGACTATTAGCTCAGGCATCGATCTTCTATCTCAGATTTCAAATCTCAAAATCAAATTTCAAACCAGTTCAAATTCAGTTTCGGCGTTGATGGTGCACCTTCACAGCGATTCCTTCGCGCACCACGATAGTACCGGCAACCAGGTCATGTAGCCCGCGTCCGCGCGAGGTGAATGCCGCCACCAGGAATCCCAAACCAAGAGTCAGAAACGAGAGTGGATAGCCAACAAAATGACGCAGGAATGCGCGGCCAATTCCGATTTCACTTCCGTCAGCGCGCTGAATGCGAATACCCGTCGCCCATTTCCCCACGGTCAACCCGGTCAGCCCGCATAGAATTCCCAGGTTCATTAATGCGATCAGAACCGCCAGAAGCACTCCAATCGTTTCCGCTGAGTTGCCGGCCGAACGAGCTCCACCGCCTAACATGCGCGAGATCAACGTACTCAAGGCGACGATCGCAACCAGGATGATGTAGTCGATCAGAATTGCGCCGCACCTCAACGAAAAAGGTGCGCGAACTCTTGCGAAATTCGGAACGACCGAGCGCGGCGGCGGCGCCTGCGGGGGCCTGGCTTCGGCTAAGGTTGCGGTCATTTTTAGGTTGTCAGTGGTCAGTGGTTGGTGGTCAGTTGCAAGGGCTGGGTTTTGTGATTTGTGCTTTATACCTGGTTTTGAGCTCCGCGAGTTCCAGTCAAGCAATGAATCCAAAGTACAAAGTTCAAAACTCAAAACTTACCCCTTGCAACTGACCATTGACCACTGACCACTAACTGACTATCCCAGAAGGAAGTGCAAAGTTGTCTCGCCTAACCGGAGCTTGTCGCCGCTATCCAAAACTCTGGGCTGGCGCGGCGCAAGTCTGACCGAGTCGTTGATTACCGTCCCGTTTACCGATCCCAGATCCTCCACCAGAAAGGTGTCGCCTTCGCGCCAGATCCTCGCGTGACGTCGAGACACTTTGGTTTCTGGATCGAATTTCGATAAGTCGATTTCGGGAAAGACGTTCGAATGTGGATCCGTTCTACCCACGAGGTTGCTGTCCTTCTGCAGCACAAACGAGGCATCCAGCTCGGTGGTTCCAGCGACAACCAGCTTGGCGGTGGCCCTGGCGGCTCTCAAGGTGGCGCTTGAACCAACCCCGGCCATCGGTTGGCGGGCACCGCAATGCGCGCAAAAGATATCGTCGGCTGCGATTCGTCCGCCACAGAAACCACAATAGACCGTTTGGACCTGCACGGTTTCGCCGCCAATCTGCGGGGCGGCTCCGTAACTAACCTGACCCGCCATCAGTCTATCCAGATGGGCGGCGAGGGCGTCGCGCATCGCGCCGGCGGAAGAAAACCGATCTTCGGGTTTGTACTCGACGGCGCGCATCAGAATCTGTTCCATCTCACTGGAAATCGAAGGTGAAATCTGCCGGGGGCGCGGGTTTTTTGCAAAGTCAAAAATCAACAGCGGGTTGTCCTGCGGATCCGAACTCGTGAGCAGGTGAAACATGGTCGCGCCGAGACTGTAGACGTCGGAACGCGGTTCTACCCGGCCGCCGAAAAGCTCGGGAGGCGCATACCCCATGGTTCCTACCGCCGTCACACCTTTTTCTTCCTGCTTCACCCAGCGTGCAATGCCAAAATCGATCAGCATGATGCGGCCGGAGTTTCCATCGATCATCAAGTTTGCCGGTTTCAGGTCGCGATAGATAATTGGCTTGGGCCTGGTGTGAAGATAATGCAAGACGTCAGCGGTCTGCATGCCCCAGTCGGTTACGGTCTTCTCGTCGATGCGTCCACCCGGCGCCGTGCGCAAGCGCGAAGCCAGATCCCCGCCGGCGATAAACTTCATCACGAGATAGAAACGCCCCAGGGGTTGATCGTAGAAATAATCGTAGATGGTCGGAATCGAAGGGTGCTCGAGTGCAGTCAGAAGTAACGATTCACGTTTGAAGTCGCCAATTGCTTTTTCATGCTGTGCGGGATCGAGGTGCGCTTCCACCATTTCCTTAACTGCGCGTGGGGCGTCGCCAAGGTTCCTGTCCTTGGCCAGGTAAACGGCCCCCATGCCGCCCCCGCCAATCCGGCGCACTATCTCGTATCGACCGGTCAGCACACTACCGGGATCTAATTGCTGGATTACCGACGGTCGACCGCCAGTATTTCCTTTCTGAACCGTTCGTTTGACTTGCGGCAAGTCGCCAGTCCGAGAACCACCCCCGATGGAATCGGCATCCACGGATTCTCCGGTATTGAGATCCAGCGACTCAGGTGACGCTTCATCCATCATCGCAGCAGACCCGGATTCGTCCTCCGGCCGACCCTGGTCCTTCGGATTAATCGACGGCGCAGCGGACGGGGCTGCGGCTTGTAATTTGCCGCAGTTGGTACAGAAGGCTTCACCCGGGGTGATGGGTTTACCACAGTCGAGGCAGTCAGCCATATCTCTTAAGACCCACTCGGGAGCAAAACCAAATCGCGTTTCGAAGTTTGGCCCAGCCATGAACCGCAGGCCGGTTTCAACGACGTCTCAATCACTATTTAACCAGTCTGAAGCGTAGAAAAGTCTTGCCCACAATTATCTCGTCACCATCCTTTATCTGCTCACGACTTCCGGGAGCCAGTCGCTTTCCTCGATTTATGAAGGTGCCGTTAGTGGAACCCAAATCCTCCAGAAAATAGCTGCCGTCGCGAAGAGTGATGCGCGCGTGGCGTCGCGAAACCTTCGCCTCGGGGTCGTCAGAGTCCAGGTCAACGTCAGGGAAAATACCGCCATCAGCATCCCACCGCCCGATTTGCGATTCGGCGGCGCTAAGCATGAATTGTTTGCCGACTGATTTTCCGCGTTCGATAACCAGCTTTGCGTGCGCCTTGTCATTCGAGCTAACTGAAGACGAAATATTTGCTGCGGCGCCGCCTTTTCCGGCCAGTTCGGGTTGTGGGATTTGAGCAGGCGCACGAGAGCCGTTTTGTCCCTCCGGCTCCGCCCTGAGCTGGCCTCCGTTGGGAGGATTTGACCGCGGATTTGGCCGCAAAGGGGCACCGCATTCGTCGCAATATTGCGAGCCGTCGAGGTTTTCGGTTTTGCACCTTTCACACGTAATCATAGTTGTGGGGAAGTTTGCGAGTGGAGCCTGATCCGCGATAAATTCTCAATTTGTGCGCGATAACTGCGTTCAAGAACGGTTTGTCATTCTAACGCGAAAACATTCGACTCGCCAGCGTGGCAATCGGGAGATGTCGGCAGGTGCAGTCGGCAGGAATTAAGTTGGCAACTGCCGTCTGCCGTCCAGCACCTTACCTTGCCTTTAATGAAACTGTTTGGTGTTTCTGAACGTAACTCTTACTCGAATCAGACGGGCTCGAACGTCCGGCCGGGTTTTCGTGCAAAAGTACTATTTCGCTACCATTTAGAAGCGTTTTAACCCCCCGATAGAAGGATCCAGAGATGGCTTTAACGAAGAAGAAGAAGATTATCATCGCGGTTTCGGTTGCGGTGGGACTATTGATTATCGTAATCATCAGCGTGTTTGCAAGTCGCAAGGATGAAGCTGAGGTAACCACCGTCAAGTTGGAGACGAAGTCGGAGCTACGACAAACGGTGACTGCCTCGGGCGAGGTTCGACCGATCCGTTACATCAAACTCACGAGCGAGGTGCCGGGTCGTATAGAGGAAATCTATGTCAACCCCGGCGATTACGTGAACAAGGGCAAAGTCCTCGTGCGCATCGACCCGACCCAGTTGCAATCCGGGCAGGAAGCTCAATGGGCCCTGGCGCAAGCCGCCCTGAGCGACGTCCAGAACGCACGCACCGCGGTAGCTTCCGCGCAACAGAGCCTGGTGGTCGCGGAGTCTTCAGTAGCTTCGGCCAGGCAACAGTTGGTGTCTCTGCAAACTTCGGTCGAGCGGGCGCAAGTGGATTTGAACACCGCCAAGCGCGAGCTCAAGCGCAATAGCGATCTCATCGAGGCGGGAGTTGCATCTCGCTCCGAGTATGACGCAGCGCGCGACCGTTTTGATCAAGCCAAGATTGCATTGCAAACCGCTCAGGCAAACGTTGAGTCACAACGAATTGCCGTCAAGGAAGCCCAGGAGAGGGCCAACCAGCAGAAGATCGCTATTCAGGAAGCCAAGACCGGCATTCGCTCGTCCGAGATGCGGGCCAGCCAGCAACAGGCACTGCTGCGTGGACAGTCGAGTCAACGGTCGAAAGCAACTCAGCTGTCACCACTCGACGGAGTGGTTGCCGATATTCCAACGCGCGTCGGCGAGTATGCCGTTTCCAATCTTTCGTCCACGCCGCTGATGACCATTGCAGACATGTCCACGATCAACGTGGAAGTTAACGTGGATGAGACGGAGATCTCCAACGTCGAAGTCGGACAACAGGCCAAAGTGAAAGTTGATGCGTTGGGTGACAAAGAGATCACCGCGGTAGTCACTCAGAAGAATCCACTGGCAGTTTCCAAGTCGGATACGCAGGGTGGGCTTTCGAATCGTGTCAACGTTCAGGAGGCCAAGGAGTTCAAGGTGACGGTGGAGTTGCGCGAGATGTCGGACGAGATCCGCAATGCGTTACGTCCGGGCATGAGCGGCACAGCCACCATCACGACCAAGACCAAGAACAACGTGGTTGCGGTGCCCCTGGAGGCTATTGTCGAAAAGGCGGCACCCACTCCGACGCCCGGGGTCGCCGGCAGTGCAGCTACTCCGACGCCCGACAAGCCGAAGAGCCTCAAGGGTGTTTACGTCCTCGAACCCGGAAACAAGGTGAGATTCATAGAAGTAACGACCGGGATCACCGGGGAAGCCGACATTGAGGTGACAAGTGGCGTCAAGGCCGGCATGGAGATCGTACGGGGACCCAGCCGGGTGTTGAAGACCCTGAAAGACGGCATGACAGTGAAGCGGCAAGAACGGAAACCCGACGCCAACGCCAACGCAAACGAGGGCAGCTAATGAGCGACGTCACCTTTGCAACCCCACCGGAAGTAGTGGTGCAGCCGGCGCAACCGGCTGCTTCGCACGACTCCAAGGCGCTCATCTCCATGCGCAACCTCTGGAAGACCTACCAGATGGGCGCCGAGCAGGTGCATGCCCTGCATGGAGTCTCGTTTGACGTGGCGAAAGGCGAATACATTGCCATCATCGGACCGTCAGGCTCCGGCAAGTCGACGTTAATGAATCTGATCGGTTGTCTGGACACGCCCAGCAATGGTGAGTACTGGCTGAATGGGAAAAACGTGTCAGAGATGGACGATGACGAATTGGCGCGCATTAGAAACCAGGAAGTTGGGTTCGTTTTTCAAACCTTCAATCTTCTGGCCCGCGCTACGGCTCTCCATAACGTTGAACTTCCGCTGATCTACGGCGGTATCGGTTCGTCGCAACGCCACGAGATGGCGAAAGACGCGTTGCGCGCGGTGGATCTGATGGATCGCGTCATGCACCGCCCGAATGAGCTCTCCGGCGGTCAACGTCAGCGCGTGGCTATTGCCCGGGCCCTGGTAAACCATCCTTCGATCCTGCTCGCAGACGAGCCGACCGGAGCGCTCGACACGCATACGAGCATGGAAATCATGGACCTTTTTGAACGGCTTCATGAGGAAGGCAACACAATCATCGTCGTCACTCACGAGCACGACATTGCGGCCCGCGCGCATCGAGTGATCTCCATTCGCGACGGTCTGATCGAGAAGGACGAGAAGATCCGCTAGTTGAGCCCGCCGGGCGCCAGGGACGCCAGGGCTGGTCAAGTAGCTCCCCTACCTTTCGGGTTCTTGTTAGTGTCTCCCGGCGTTCCGCTTCCTGGCGGTTACAAACATGAAGAACCCCGCACCTCCGCTCAGCAGAGTCTGGTCGGCGCTGTCTCGTTTCGCAGCGCTCTGGGAAGCTTTTCTGGTCGCGATCGGCAGTTTGCGCACAAACAAATTGCGCACCGCCCTGACGCTGGTGGGGATTGTCGTCGGAGTTTCTGCGGTGATCGCGGTGGTCACCATTATTCAGGGACTGGATAACAAAGTCGCCACCACCTTCTCATCGCAAGGTTCAACTGTTTTCACAATCTCCAAACGCCCGCAAGTCATCACGTCGCGCGAGGAGTTCGTAAAATTCAATAAACGCAAGGACGTTACTCACGAAGACGCGGACGCTGTCGCGCGCTTGTGCGCGTCATGCTGGCGCGTCGGAATCGCAGCCAACGTGCGAGAGACGGCCAAGCATGGGGACCAGAAGTTTGAGAACCTCAACATCCGCGGCGTCACCCCGGCAACCATGTTCGACATCGACGGTAGAGCGATCGATGCCGGGCGGGTCTGGACTGATGCTGAAGGAACCTCAGGACGCGAAGTTTGCGTAGTTGGGTCCGACGTGCTGTCAAACCTTTTCGGTGGCGCTTCGGCGGATCGGGTTGTGGGGCAGGAAATCCGGATCGCCGGTAGACCATTTCAAATCCTCGGCGTGCTGGAACCGCTTGGGTCAATCTTTGGCGCCTCGCGCGACGGAGTCGCCTACATTCCCTATTCGACTTACCAGAAGATTTACGGCGCCCGCGACTCGGTAGTCGTATTCATTCAGGTGCCCACGGCTGAACAGCTGGAAGTTGCCGAGGACCAGGTCCGGACGATCATGCGCAACCGACGCGGCCGGAATATCGGAAATGAAGATGACGAAGGTTTCTCCCTGGAAACGCAGGACGTCTTCCTGGATCTCTACGGCAAGGCCACCGCGAATATTTATCTGGTTACGATTGCCGTAGCCGCGATCTCGCTCGTGGTTGGCGGCATAGTTGTGATGAACATCATGCTGGTCTCCGTCACGGAACGAACCAAAGAGATTGGCATCCGCAAGGCTATCGGCGCTCGTCGAAAAGATATTCTGACGCAGTTTTTGATCGAGGCAGTGACCGTAACGGCGATCGGCGGCGCCCTCGGAGTGTTAACTGGCTTTGGCCTCGCGTACCTGATCGCGGCGTTAATTGGCTTTCCGTTGCTGATTAGCGTCGCGTCCGCCGTGCTGGGAGTGGGTGTGTCGTCGCTGGTGGGAATCATTAGCGGCCTCTGGCCGGCTTGGCGTGCGGCACGGTTGGATCCGATTGAAGCGCTGCGGGCTGAATAGACAGGAGCAGGAGGCAGGCGCACGAGGCAGGTAGGAGTGGTAGAGCGCAACGAAACCATTGGTGGGCGTTTGGTTCTGACCTGCCGACTGCTCCTTAGTTATCTATGAGATTAGACGACATCAAAGAATCTGCCCTGATGGCGTTTGATACGCTGCGCGCCAACAAGCTGCGCTCGTCGTTGACCATTCTGGGCGTAAGCGTTGGCGTGATTACGGTCATCTTCATGGTGTCGATTATCCAGGGCCTGAACAAAGCATTCGCCGATCAAGTTGAATCTCTGGGATCGAACACAATTTTCCTTTCGAAGTTTGATCCAGGTTTCGGTCGACCTCCCGGCCCTTCCGAGATTCACCGCAAAGACCTGACAATGGACGACGCCGAGGCTTTACGGCGAGAAGCCCCATCGATTGCCGGCGTGTCGCCAATCCATCGCTTGATTGCGGTTACCGCCCGCTATCAGGATAAGCAGACCGACACTCCAATTCTCCTCGGCGTCACGCCGTATTATGAGTTTGTTCATACACAGTACGTCGCTCGCGGCCGCTTCGTAAAAGACATCGATATGGACAACCGCGACAACGTCTGCATTCTTGGGACTGATGTGGTGCGAGCGTTGTTTCCTTACGAAGACGCAGTCGACAAAGAAGTCCGGCTCAACGGCAATCCTTATCGCGTGGTTGGCGTGATGGAACCCCTGGGAAACTTTTTTGGCCAGTCGCGTGACAATTCAATCTTTGTCCCCATCAGCACTTTCGACAAGTATTACCCCGACCGTCCGTTCCCTGAAGTCGTGTTCTTCATCATTATCCGGCCACAATCGCGCGCGTATGTGAAATCCGCAGTCGATGAGATTACCGACATCCTGCGTCGCCGGCGTCGGGTGCCCGCAGGCGCTCCAAACAATTTTGGAATTTCATCGCAGGATTCCCTTCTCGATATCTACAATCAGTTAACCGGGGCAACGGCGCTGGTATTGACGGCAATCTCCTTCGTGGCGTTAATGATTGGCGGCATCGGGGTGATGAACATCATGCTGGTTTCCGTGACTGAACGCACCAAGGAGATCGGAGTGCGTAAAGCGGTGGGCGCTACCCGGCTCAACATTCTGTCTCAGTTTCTGATTGAAGCTGTTTGCCTGACAGCAATTGGCGGGTTGGCCGGGCTGGCTGTGGGCGAGGGACTGGCATTCCTGATCAACAAATACTCGCCGCTGCCGGCGCACGTGCCGTTGTGGGCGATTGCGGTCGGGGTCGGCATCTCTGCCGCAGTCGGAATAGTTTTTGGCTTATGGCCGGCGTGGAAAGCTGCGCGTTTGGATCCAATTGAAGCGTTGCGGTGGGAGTGAGAAAACTAAGTGGCCAGGGGGCCGGCGAATCAGCCGCGGACGAACGAAGATAATCGCGGATCTGACCAAACAACTTCAGGTTGTTCACCCTTTCGGCATGATCTGTTTTGCTGATTCGCGTCCAGCTGCGATTATGCCATTGTGAAATCGGTAGGCTTATTTTCCGGGCGTGCAACTCTATGAAGTAAAGGACCGTAGTAACTCCAAGTGAAATTCGTTGAAACTCTGAAACTTGCGCTGGCGGCCATCTGGGCGCACAAGCTGCGTTCGGCGTTGACCCTGCTGGGCATGATCATCGGCGTGACTGCCTTCGTGGTCGTGGTTTCGCTGATTCAGGGTTTCAATAAATACATTGACGAAAAGATTGCCGGCATCGGTTCCAAGTCGTTCACTATCCAACGGTTCAATTTTGAGGACTTCAAAGACCTCGACACCATTGCCGCTGCGCAACGCCGCAACAAGGAGTTGACGCTTGACGACTTTGATTACTTGAAAGCGCGTGCCGGGCTGATTGACAAGATCGGCGCCAAGGCACGTGCTTCCCGGTCTCTGGTGAAGCGTGGTTCCAAAATAGTCGAAGACGTGCCCGTTGATGGGGCGATGCCCGTGATCAGCGAGATTGAGAATGTCAACGTGGCCAACGGCCGTTATTTCACCCAGACTGAAAATGACGGCGCGATGCGCGTCGCGTATGTCGGGATGGACGTTGCTAACGGTCTGTTTCCTGCCGGAGTCGAAACGTCGATTGGCGAGGAGATCAACGTCGCGGGTTTGCCGTATCGAATTATTGGCGTGGCCGAAGCGAAGGGCACGATTTTCGGAGTCCCTCAGGACAACTTCATCACGCTCCCGCTGAAGACTTATGGGAACAACTTCGGCGGGTTCACCCGTAACCGGTTACTCTATTTTGTGGCGACGTCGAAAACCGACGACTCCTTCAGCGACTCGGTGGATGAAGCACGCTTTCTCCTGCGTTCAAGACGCCGTTTGAAAACAGATGAGAAGGACAACTTCGGCATCGTGACTCCGGACGCCATCACTGGATTTCGAGATCGGTTGCTTGGTCCGACTTACGCTGTGGCTGTGGCAGTTCCCGCCATCGCGTTGATTGTCGGCGCAATCGTCATCATGAACATCATGCTGGTTTCAGTTACTGAGAGAACAAAGGAGATCGGTGTCAGGAAGTCGCTCGGCGCCAGAAAGAAAGATATTCTCAAACAATTTTTGGTCGAGGCCATCACTCTCGCGGCAATTGGAGGCGCGATTGGGGTTGTGCTGGCCTGGATCATCGGCACGGTGATGACGGCAATTTTCTTCCCCACCTATCTTTCGATCGGCGCGATCCTGTTCACGATTTGTGTATCAGGAATCGTAGGTATCCTGGCTGGAGTTTTTCCGGCCTGGAAGGCGGCCAGGCTCGATCCCATCGAGGCCTTACGTGCAGACTGAGTATTTCACATGAAACTTATTCGCAGCGACATCTATGAGAACCTCAAGATGGCACTCGCCACCCTGCGCGCCAACAAATTGCGGTCGTTTTTGACCGTTGTTGGAGTGATGATCGGCGTGATTACGGTGATGCTGATCTCGTCGATCATCAGCGGCGTCGACACCGCGGTTAAGAAAGAGCTCGAGTCTTACGGGACGAATTCAATCTACATCATCAAGTTCAATTCGGGAATTCACATCGGCCGGATGTCCCGCGAAGAACGGATGCGCAAGGAACTGACTTACGATGATGCGATCGCCCTGCAACAACTGCCGGCGATTGAACTCTCCGTTCCCTTCCTCGATATCACCAACAATTTCTTCGGACAGAAGATCATGGTGAGCAGCCCCGGCAAGACTTCGGCCAACGTGGCACTGCAGGGCACTTTGCCCGACTTCGAGCGCGCCGGGACGCAGATTATCAGAGAGGGTCGCTTCTTCAGCCAGTATGAAAACGATAACAACGAAGAAGTGTGCGTAGTGGGATCTTCGATTGCGCAGGATTTCTTTCCCGGCGGAGCAGCGGTCGGGCAGCAGTTGGAAATTGGCGCGCGGAATTTTCGCGTGGTCGGTGTCCTCGAGAAACGTGAGCAGTTTCTTTTGGGCGGCGGTGGCGACGATCAGAATAGCGTGGTCTACATGCCCTTCAGTGTCGCCCGCAAACTGAAACCAACTGCGGATGACGTTTACATTCTGGCCGTGGCGCGCAAAGGAATGATGGATGAGGCACAAGACCAGGTTACGGATTTATTAAGAGTCCGGCGGCAGGTGCCGTTCGGTAAACCGGATAACTTCGGGTTACAAACCGCGGAACTATTCCTCAGCAACTTTCGCTCGATCCTGAGTGGGGTGGCTATCGCCATGGTTGTTGTTTCGTCAGTCGGCTTGATGGTGGGCGGGATCGGCGTGATGAACATCATGCTGGTTTCAGTCACCGAGCGCACCCGCGAGATTGGCGTGCGTAAAGCTATCGGCGCTCGCCGGAGCGACATCATGTGGCAGTTTCTGATTGAGGCAGCCACGCTGACAGGATTTGGCGGTCTGGTCGGGCTTTCAATCGGATGGCTTTTGACTTTCCTGCTCAGGCTTCTGCTGCCCTCTTACGTTCCGCTGTGGGCCCCCATCGGCGGCTTTGTTGCGAGCGTGGGAATCGGTCTGATTTTTGGTCTTTGGCCCGCTTGGAAAGCCGCGCGATTGGACCCCATCGAATCGCTGCGGTACGAGTGACAGTTCCGGCAGTCAGAATGCGGCTGGTGAGCCGGTAGTTGCCGTGCTGTCCGAATCGCAACCCTTACCTGAAGCCGGTCGATCTTTTGTCAGTAGGCTTGTCCCGTGACAAGAGAGAGGACCACTCGAATCACGACTCCCACAATCCAGATCGCGATGACTATTGTCCAGGCTGAGCCCGTAGGTAAACGGGCAACCACTTTCAACCCGGTGGCGGCCAGAAACATGGAATAGAACGCAACCACATCAAACGAGCCGAGGATGGTTGCGAGTAAGGTTTGGGTTTTCGAATCTACGAGAATGGCCAGATTGGTTTGGGCAATACCCCTGTTAATCGCCAGCGGATCGATGTCATCGGGGGATTTTAGAAAGAGCAGCAGAATGTTCACCGCGGCCATCACCACCGTGGCCGGAAACGTTGAATAGACCCAGACAGAGAGCGCCTGTTTGAAACTGATCGTCTTGCCCATCAAGGTCACGCCCAGGAGATACAATCCGGCGCCCGCAGCAAAGATCACCGCAAACACTATCGGAAACGATGCGAAGGTTATGACCTTGACGGCCGGATGATTCTGCATTCGAACAGCCTGCTCAATCTGCTCCGGAGTCGCACTTTTCTGTCGCGACTCAACCTGTGCTCGAGTCACCACTTCCGACCCCACTCGCCATACGAAGACGTTGTAGTAGGCCATGAACACCAGCACTGTAATTATGCCGGCGATCAAAAAGCGTGACCGCGTCCGCAAGGCTTTGAAGGTATCTGTCGGTTCGAAAAAAATACTGGTCAGGGTTTGCCCGGTCGTCATTTCGGGACCTTCGGGAGCCGGAGTTTGGGGTGGCGGTGGTGTTTGAAGATCACTATTGGGATCGCTCATTTTGTTTATCCTCCAAAATTAGTTAGAGGACGGGGAGAAAACAACCGTCCGATCGCAGTAGCCCGGTCAGGGGCGTGGTTGGAGAGCATGATACGCGATAGCCGATCACGATGTTTCATCGGTCCGAAAAAGTATATTCTCTTTCATCCTTCCACCTTCATCCTTCCGACTTCCGCCGCCGGCGCCTGCCCCCAACCGGGGACGCGAATGCACGCGGCCGCATGGCCGGGCAGGACTTCGCGCAACTCGGGATCGATCCGCGCACACTCATCGATGGCAATCGGACACCGTGTGCGAAAGCGACAACCCGACGGTGGATTGATTGGGGTCGGCACGTCGCCCTGCAGGACGATGCGCTCGCGTTTTTGTTTCGGATCTGGGATTGGAATTGCCGAAAGCAGGGCTTGTGTGTATGGGTGCAAAGGGCGAGCATAAAGATCGCTTGCGGATGCAATCTCGACGATCCGTCCGAGGTACATCACGGCAACCCGGTCTGAAATGTGCTCGACAATGGCGAGCCCGTGGGAAATGAAAAGATAAGTAAGCCCAAATTCCTTTTGCAGATCCTGAAGCAAATTCACCACTTGCGCCTGCACTGACACGTCCAGCGCCGAAACCGGCTCGTCGGCAACGATGAGTTTTGGATTCAGGGCCAGCGTGCGCGCCACTCCGATCCGCTGGCGCTGTCCGCCAGAAAATTCGTGCGCGTAGCGATTGCGGTAATCAGGGTCCAGACCAACCTTTTTCAGCAGCTGTGCTACACGGTCGCGTCTGTCCTGCTTCGTACCGACGTTGTGAATCACGAGTGGCTCGCCAACGATGTCACCAACTTTCATGCGCGGATTGAGTGACGCGTAAGGATCCTGGAAGACGATCTGCATTTCACGTCGAATCTCGCGCATCTCCTGCTTGCCCAGTGAAAGAACGTCACGACCTTCGAACTCGACTTCGCCGGCAGTTGGCTCAATTAGTCGCAACAGGCAACGACCGACGGTCGATTTTCCGCAGCCGGACTCACCCACGAGTCCCAGCGTCTCACCACGGCGAATATCAAACGAAACCCCATCCACCGCGCGAACGACATCGTCGCTGCCTTCGACCGGAAAGTGCTTTACCAGGTGGCGTACGTTGACGAGGTCGCTGGGTTGCGTTTCAGGTGTCACAGTCAGACTCAAATCCCTTTAGATTTTCAAATGATAAATGGAAAATCTTCTGTTGGTTCGCCCAAAATCATAGACTCTCATCCCTATCGACTCTACCCTCAGCGAGATGATCCGCCGTCACCGCGGCCGCCAGGTCAAATAGCACACAGCGTACTTTAACGTCACCTTCGAGTTCGTAAAGCGGTATTTCTTCCTCGGTGCAACGCGGCATGCGATAAGGACAACGTGGTGCGAAGTGGCAACCGGGAGGCAGACCAGTCGGGCTCGGAACGGTGCCTTCGATTGTCTCGAGCCGTTCAGCCCTGGCAACGGCTGCCGCACTCGTTAGTTTCGGAACCGAACGCAAGAGTCCTTCGGTGTACGGATGCTTTGGTTTAGCAAACAAATCTTCGACGCCCGATTCTTCAACAATCCGCCCGGTATACATCACTGCGACCCGGTCAGCGACTTCGGCGACCACGCCAAGGTCATGAGTGATCAGAAGCACCGCCAGCTCGCGGTTTTTTCTCAACTCATCCAGGAGCTCGAGAATCTGTGCCTGGATAGTCACGTCGAGCGCGGTTGTTGGTTCATCAGCAATCAGCAGCTTGGGATCGCAGGCAAGGGCCATCGCAATCATGACGCGCTGGCGCATGCCGCCGGAAAGTTGATGTGGATAATCGTCAACCCGGCGCGACGGGTCAGGAATAGAAACCTCGCGCATGGCTTCGATTGCCGCGGCTTTGGCCGCCTTGGCCGAAAGTTTCCGGTGGAGCCGGAGCGCTTCGGCAATCTGTTCGCCGACGGTGAAGACGGGGTTAAGCGAGGTCATTGGATCCTGAAAGATCATCGCGATGTCGTCGCCGCGAATCTGGCGCATCTCGGTGTCTGACAGTTTCAGCAGGTTCTTTCCATCAAAGGCGATCTCGCCGCCAACAATTTTTCCCGGCGCGGAAATTAGACGCATGATTGAAAGCGCGGTGATCGACTTACCGCACCCTGATTCGCCTACCAGTCCCAATAGTTCGCCACGATCGATGTAGAAACTGACGCCGTCAACTGCGCGGACTAGTCCCGCACGCGTTGGGAAATGAGTTTGGAGATTCTTAACTTCGAGGAGATGCATATCAGATCTAGCTATTCCAACCACGAACATCATACAAAAGGCACCCAAAACCCACAGGGAAAAGCTGCTCCAAGAGCTCAATATTGTCCGCGAGGCGCGTGGCGGCGAGCACGGCAGCTTCGGTTTCCATTGCTAAGCCGGGCTGAGTCGACCCATAGACGTTCATTTTTAACGACCGCTTGTCGTAGGTTATTCTTTCGCCCATCAACTTGCGGCCCCACGTGTTTTCATTCACGCGCCCATCAATTCCCTGTACCACGCCTCAATTGCTGGCACCGCAACCCCAAGTGCAGTCTTTAGTGTCGCTCTGTTGGGCACGGCAGTGACCCTGCTTAGAGACTCCGCAACCGTGGCGCGAAGTCGACAGAGTCGGCATTCGAGGTTCTTGTCGCCTCGCGCCTCGTGTGTTTCTTGGTGGACTGGAGATTCATCTGAATCTACAACCACAACCAAAGCGTCAACATCTGTTCCGTAATGAAGGGCTCGGACTATATTTGGAAGGAGCCCGAAGACTCTTGCCCAACCATTCGGTCGTGTGCGCACGGGAACTAGATCAGAAGCGGTCCCTACGATTGCGTCGATCAGGATTTTGACGGCGGCTTCATCAGCGGGAGACTCACTAACCACGGCTATCTTCATGGACTTGAAGGTACGCCGCCAAGGATGCCACTGAACCAGATGTCCCCCAATGGTGCGCCTTCGAGAAGTTCAGTGATATGAGGTTTTTCAGACAGGCGTTCGAAGTGGGCGCCCTGCTCGTCTTTCTGCGCTATAACGATCTGCTCAGGTTGCTCTTTGTATAAATCGAGAAGGTAAGGAGAATGTGTCGTCGCGATTACTTGAACGGGCGAACGATTCTCACCAAAGTCCTGAGGAAAAGCCAGTCGGTACATAGCATCTCTGATTTCTCTCAGCAGTCTTGGATGAATGCCACGATCCGGTTCTTCAAAACATACGATTGCGGGAGGCTTTGGTAAGTACGCGAGTGTCAAAAAAGCCAAGGCAAAGAGGGTTCCCTGCGAAAGGTTGCAAGCCTGATACTGGTGGTGCCCCGCCTTAGTGCGTAGCAGGAAAGTCTTCTTCCCACTGGCTGGCGTCTCAAATAGAACTCGATCGAATTCCGGCAACCAGCGGGCGAGTTCCTGATTCAGCTTATCGAATCGCTCAGGATGGCTGTCTCGCAGCGCGTCGAGCACGGCTGCAAGCTTGGAGCCATCAGAACCGAGTTCTGGTTGTGGCTCCGTTTGAACTGTCCTTGCGATCGCCTCCGCCTCAAACGAAAAGATCCTGAAGCTCTTCAGCATGTTCCACACGGAGTCCTCAAATGCATGGTCGTGGCTTCCTTGTGAAAACAATGGGCCGATTGTGGCGAATGCACCCCTATTGATTTCTCGTATGCCTGACTCGGTCGCGGTTTCCACCCCTTTCAACGACCATTTGATTGAGATCTTAATGAGTGTCTCGGGCGTCAGAGCCAATCCAGCACTGGCGATCCTCTCAATCGCAAATTCCTTGGCACTTGGATCAGCGGCAAAGCGAAGCGCCTGCATGGCTGTACTCTTCCCACTCCCATTTGGCCCAACGATAAGCGTGAAAGGGCCTAGTGGAAGAGTCGTGTCTCGCAAGACTTTAAAATTCTGCAAGTGTACTGACGTGATCATCTTGACCTCCGCTAGTGAGCCGCCAATTATACGTTCTTCATGACTGAAAAGAGGAGCCTACTAGTGGGTTACCAATTAACCCCAAGCCTTTTGGTGTACTCACAACCCTAGTTCATTCATTCTTGCTTCTTCGTATTCGCCATCTTCCGCCCGATACTGGAGTGTTTTCGCGATGGTCCCTTCCTCGTTTCGCTAAGGACGACACCATGCTTTGCCCTGCCGGCACAACTTTAGGCGCGGCTTTGAAGACAGGATCGGTGAACGCTTCCTCAGCGTCAATCCACTGCCAGCCTTTTTTCTTGAACATATCCATCAGGTCGCCGAGAAACAAGCCGTTCAGCAGATTGAAGTGCAACTAAAGCAAACTAACAGTTTGCTTTACGATTGCAACTTCCTCTTCTGTCGCAACAGCCACTCGTAAATCTCTTTGTTCTCGTAAGTGTCGAGTATGAAGTGGTCGCCTTCGGGTAGTTCGTTGTAGTGAATGTCGCCGCCGGCAGCCTTTACCCAGGAAACAAAGCGTCGCATATTCGCTACCGGAACCACTTCATCTTTTGCGCCGTGGAACGTCCACACCGGAACTTTCGCCACCTGTTTGGCGAGCGCAGCATCCGTCGGCGCGTCAGCCAGCGGCACGATCGCCGCAAACTTGTCGGGGTGTTTGGCAGCCAGGACCCAGGTCCCTCGTCCGCCCATGCTGTGACCGGTCACGTAGATGCGATCGGGATCCACATAGTATCTCGCCGCAACATCGTCAACCATTCGGACGAGATCTTGTTCTTCATCCATCCAGTAGCGATCGTCCGGGCACTGTGGCGACACGACAATGAAAGGTATCGACAAGTCATTTTCCAGTTGCGCCGCTAGACCATAGCTCTTCAACTGTTCGAGATCATCACCGCGCAGACTCTTGCCGTGAAGATACAGAATCAACGGCCAGGATTTCTTTTCCTTGTCATAACCTTCGGGCAGATAAAGCAGGTAGCTAAGATCACCGAATATCTGTGGTGTTTGCCGTGGAGACGCGTTGTCCGCGCCGAGTGGTGACTTCTTGCTGTCAACCGTGATCACGCGCGGCGCCTGACAAGAGCTGAATAGGAGAACCGCAAAAATAATGAGTGGTTTAGTCAAGGTCTGTTGAATTCAGTGAATCTAATCCGCGCGCAGCCGGGTTTCGCAACATCAAACGGTCGACGTTTCTTTATACTCACCCCAAACTTCCCGCAGCCTATTGCTGATCTCTCCAACAGTTACCTTCGCCTCGACACAATCGAGAATGCGAGGCAAGAGATTCTCGGTGCCGCGCGCGGTCTCTTCCAATTGCGCCAGCGCTGTTTCCGCTGCCAGCTTGTCGCGCCGTTTACGCACCGCTCGAACGCGCTCGATCTGTTGTTGTTCAATCGCCGGATCGATGCGCAGCATCGGCACAGTGGACGCTTCCTCACTTTGAAAACCGTTAACACCCACGACAACTGCTTCGTCCGTTTCGATCGCGCGTTGATAACGGTAAGCGGATTCCTGAATCTCCCGCTGCACGTAACCGGTCTCAATCGCCCGCAACATTCCACCCATCGCGTCGATCCTTTCAAGGTAGTTGCTGGCGCGATCCTCGATATCGTACGTGAGCTGCTCAATGGCGTAGGACCCACCAAGCGGGTCGGCGATATCGGCCACGCCCGACTCGTGTGCGATTACCTGTTGAGTGCGCAAGGCAAGCCGGGCCGCTTCTTCAGTCGGCAACGCGAGTGCTTCGTCCATGGCGTTGGTATGCAACGACTGCGTGCCACCCAAAACGGCGGCTAGTGCCTGGATCGTCGTGCGGACCACGTTTACTTCGGGTTGCTGGGCGGTCAACGACGATCCGGCCGTCTGGGTGTGAAAACGCAACATCAGCGAACGATCATCGCGCGCCTTGAAACGGTCGCGCATGATTCGCGCCCAGAGACGTCGGGCCGCCCGAAACTTGGCAACCTCTTCAAGCAGGTTGTTGTGTGAATTGAAGAAGAAGGAAATCCGCGGCGCGAAATCGTCAATGTCAAGACCAGCCCGCAGCGCTGCTTCGACGTAGGTAATGCCGTCAGCAAGTGTAAACGCAACTTCCTGGACCGCAGTCGATCCCGCTTCCCTGATGTGGTAACCGCTAATCGAAATTGTGTTCCAGTTTGGAACTTCGCGCGCGCAGTAAGCGAACGTGTCGGTGACTAAACGAAGCGATGGGGCGGGCGGATAAATGTAAGTGCCGCGTGCGATGTATTCCTTGAGAATATCGTTTTGCAAAGTGCCTTTGACCTTGTCGAACGACACGTTCTGTTTGCGCGCCACCGCGAGGTAGAGCGCCAACAGGACTGCGGCGGTTGCATTGATCGTCATTGAGGTTGAAACGCTGTCGAGAGGAATGCCGTCAAAGAGCCGGAGCATGTCGTCCAGGGAGTCGATCGCTACGCCGACCTTTCCGACTTCCCCGGCGGCGAGCGGATCATCCGAATCCAAACCAATCTGCGTGGGCAGATCGAAGGCTACTGAGAGTCCGGTAGTGCCGTGGGCCAGCAGGTACTTATAACGCGCGTTAGACTCCTCCGCGGTCGCGTAGCCGGCATACTGCCGCATGGTCCACAAACGACCGCGATACATGTTCGAGTAAATGCCGCGCGTGTAAGGAAAGTCACCCGGAGAGTTTAAGTCTTTGTCGTATTCAACGGGTTGAGTATTGTCCGGGTTGAAGTCGGCAGGGAGATCGACGCCTGAGGTTGTCTCAAAACGCTTGCGCCGCTCGGTTTCTGATTTGGTCGACATGACTTGGAGTATCCAGTCAAAACAAAAAACCATCAAAACATCTTCGCCGCCAGAAGTTCGGAAGCCTAACATAGTTTAAGTTCTCATCGCACTTTAACCGCAAAGGACGTGCGTGCATTTTGAAATGGCGATCCCATTAAGCCTTGGTTCTCCCTCATTCCCCAAGCTTAATTGCAGGCCCCCAAAGATGCCACGGGTTCCCCGCAGGGTCGCTGTGATAGATTTATTTCGAGAAATCACCGCAATGAATGAAGTCAAAGTAGCCAAGCGTGGGGCGGATCGAATCCGCGCCGGGCATTTATGGATCTATCGCAGCGATGTCCTTGAAGCGGACAGCGCGCCGGGCGGATCGATCGTCAGTGTGCTGGACAAGGGCGGCAATTTTGTTGGACAGGCTTTCTACAGCGATAAGTCGCAAATCGCATTGCGGTTTCTAACCCAGACTCGCGAGCCAGTTGATCGTGAGTGGTGGCGGAAACGATTGCGCGAAGCCTCCGGCAGACGTGCTGGAATTAGTTCCGCCACCAACGCCTATCGCCTGGTGTACTCGGAAGGCGACTTACTGCCGTCGGTGATCATCGATCGTTACGCCGACGTCCTCGTGCTGCAAACGCTCTCGCAAGGCAGCGAAGCAATCAAGCCGATGCTGGTGGAACTGTTAATTGAGGAATTTGCGCCGCGTGCTGTGATTGAAAGAAACGACGTGCGAGTGCGCCAGCATGAGGGTCTGGAATTGACTTCCGGCATGCTCTTTGGACAGGCGCCGGACGAGTTTGAAATTGTCCAGGATGGCATTCGCTTCGTGGTTTCGCCGCTGGCTGGCCAGAAGACCGGATCGTTTTTGGACCAGCGAGAAAATCGGCTCGCCGCGCGCGCGTTAGCCCGCGGACGCGCGCTCGATTGTTTCACTTTCTCCGGCGCTTTTGCGCTTCAGCTCTCGAGCAAATGCGAGAGCGTAGTTGGAATCGATATCTCAGCTGAGGCCGTCGTCGCGGCGCGTCGAAATGCAGATCTAAACAATGTGACGAATGTCGAGTTTCGCGAGGCCAACGTGTTTGACGCTTTGAGAGAAATGGAAGCGGCTGGTGAACAATTCGACACGATCGTGCTTGACCCACCGGCGTTTGCGAAGAACCGGGCCAGCATGAAACCGGCCGCGCGTGGTTACAAGGAAATCAACCTGCGGGCGTTAAAGTTGCTGAACCCTGGTGGCATCCTCATCACCTGCACTTGTTCGTATCACATGCCTGAACACATGTTCCTCGAACTCATCGCCGAAGCTGCAAACGATGCGCATCGAATAGTACAAGTCATTGAAAAGCGGATGCAGGCCGCCGATCATCCGGTTCTGCTGACGGTCCCTGAGACTTATTACTTGAAGTGTGTGATTGCGCGGGTGCTCGAGTGAACCTCGGCGGCAGAGTATCGGGTAAAGAAAACCCTGGGATGGATTTGGACGGCCGAGCCGTTAACTGGCAACAGCTCCGGTCCGCACGCTTTCCGCCAGTCGCTTGGCGTCGGGCAGCGCTTCCAGAGCGCGTAAGACTTGCGGATCGCTGTCGAGCAACACACGGGCGCCAGCATCGTTTGAAAATGCGGCAGTGACAATCTCCTCACGCAACCGGAGCTTCACAAAATCCAGGTCTTCATCAAGTTGGGCCAGTGTTAACTGCGACTCGGTATCGGTGCGCACGAATGCTCGGAAGGCCTCGACTACCCGATCGGTGATCGCATAATCGCCGTTTTTCGGATTGCGGCCATACTGCACCTGCTCGACTTTGTACGTCTCGAGTCCGGGAACTCGTCCGGCAGCCAGTTGGCGGGTGAACTGAAACGCAGCTTCCGCGATTCGATTTCGATTAGGCGTGAACGACAACGGTTTAACTTCAATATCGGGAGTAATCCCGCCCCCGCCATAGAAAATGCGGCCCGCCGCGGTTTTCACCGCGGGACCACTCGGCGGATGCGGAGTGGGTGAAGCTTCCGCTAATGGTGAATCCGGATTGCGCACGGCGGGAGACGCAGTGGGTCTCGATTCCTCCACCTCGTGCCGCGTGTAGTAGTCGTAGAGCGACCCGCTCGAATAATCACGTTGAAGCGATCGGCCGTATGGGGTGTAGTAACGCGCCGTGGTAAGCGTGAGCCCGGTGTTGAAGGGCAATTGGAACACATGTTGGACGAGTCCCTTGCCGAAACTTGTCTCACCAACCACCAGCCCGCGTCCGTGGTCTTGAATTGCACCGGCGACAATTTCTGACGCTGAGGCCGAGCCGCGATTGATCAAAACCACCAGTGGTACATCCTCAGGATCTGAGCCGCTCGATTTGTACACCATCGGGCTGCTGTACTCAGTCCGGCCTTTGACCGATACCACCACCTGGCCGCGCGGCAGAAACTCGCTCGACACGTCGATCGCCTGATTGAGCAGACCGCCCGGATTGCCGCGCATGTCGAAAATCAACTGGCGCATGCCCTCTTTCTTCAATTTGTCGAGCGCTTCCCGGAGCTCCTCGTCACTGGTGCTCTGAAAGCCACCGATGAGACCGATATAGGCGGTTCCGGGTCGCAGCATGTATGCATTGCGGATTGACGGGAACGGGACTGAATCGCGAATCAGCGTGAACGTGAGTGGTTCTTCCGCCCCTGCCCGATCCACTTTGATCGTCACGGGCTCTCCGCGTCCGCCGCGCACTTTCTTCGAAACCTGGTCACTGGTCCAGGCGCGCGCGTCCTGCCCATCCACTTCCAGTATCCGGTCACCGTAGCGAAGGCCAAGACGTTGCGCCGGAGTTCCTTCGACGGCCGACTGAACATAAACGCCATCGCGATGCTGAACAATCGTTACGCCAATTCCGTAGAACCGCGAGTCCTGATCTTCTTTGAGCTTCCTGAATTCCTTGTAGGGGAAATACATCGAATGAGGATCGAGGGTAGAAAGCATCCCCTGAATAGCTGCCTGAGTGGCCTTTTCATAGTCAATCTCGCCGGCATACTCAGCTGAGATTGCTTCAACCGCCTCGTTGTAGTCTTTTTTGATGTCGTCGGCTTCAGCATAGGGCGCGGCGCCTTTGGCCGTTCCACCTGAGCGGAACCGTTTCGAGCGGCCGATTGTGCCTCCAACGAGAGCTGCGATCAGAATGATGGCGCTGGCAATGATGACAAAACGTCTGGTCATAACTTCTTAACCAACAAGCTTCCGGAAAACCGGGGGAGCCAGGTGAAAATATAACATAAGGTTCAGACTCGTCAGTACCACCCA
>JAXIOV010000078.1:0-13098 GCA_045403245.1 Pyrinomonadaceae bacterium
AACCCGCACATCCTTACGGACAACGGATTTTAAGACCATTCGAAGGCATCTTACCTGATCTACGAAACGAGATAAACCAGCATTTACCGGACTTCCAGCCGTCAAAGTCAATGCTTCGTCCGGTTAAGTGCCGCTAAGAAATGTCGTCATCCTATCGAGGAGATTGTCGGCGCTCACGGGAAAACGGCCGGTATGCTTCGGCGTCGGTCGTGTAGATCTTCGTGAGTTTCTGCTGGTCAGCACCCGACAGTTTCATTTTCAGTGTGCTCACCTATCCATAGGTCAATAACACCTCCCGCCATCAAACAATTTCAACCACCGGATCAAAGGAAGAACTGATTTCCGTGATGGCATTTCGGTTTGGTTTTCGCCGAACAAGGCAGGAAGCTTACACAGAAAGTAAGGGAGCGTTGAAGCATGAACATACGCAGTCCTCGGCGGTACGGTCGCCAGCCGTCCTCCGAACCGATAGGGACGAAGCGTGTGCCGACGATGGGCGTGCTCAGGACTTTGGTTTTCGCCGCGGCATTCGTTCTCTGCCCTTTTACACTCGCCCGTGCCGACGAGGTGGACGCCTATGTCGGAAGGCAGCTGCGACAGCTTCACATTCCAGGAGTGTCACTCGCCGTCGTGCATGACGGCCAGATCATCAAGGCTAAGGGCTACGGCCTCGCTAATGTCGAGCGGAATGCTCCGGCCACGAGCGACACCGTTTATGAAATCGGTTCGATGACCAAGCAGTTCACTGCAACTGCTGTCATGATGCTGGTCGAAGAGGGCAAAGTTAGTCTTGACGACAAGATCACGAAGTATTTTCCCGCAGCCCCGGAAACGTGGGAACACATCACCATCAGACATCTCCTTTGCCACACCTCGGGCATCCAGAATCATGTGGCGCTTCCGAAGTCCCTTAACCTCTTGCAAGGCGACCTGACGCTTCAACCCAGCCTCACGCGGGACGAACTGATCAAATGGTTCTTCAAACTACCGCTCGAGTTCCAGCCGGGCGAGACCTGGGCTTATGACAACACGGGATATTATCTGCTCGGACTCGTGATTGAACAGGCGAGCGGCAAAAGTTATTGGCAGTTTCTGGACGAGCGCATTTTCCGTCCCTTAGGTATGCGTGCCACTCGCAGCACGGACCCGCAACCGATTATTCCGAACCGCGCTTCGGGCTACGAGTGGCAGAACAATTCGTTTGAGAACCGCTCGGTGTTAACGCCATTCGTAGCTTTTTCAGCCGGCGCCCTCTTATCGACTGTCGAAGATCTGGCTAAGTGGGACGCTGCCCTTTACACCGAAAAGCTCCTTAAGAAATCGGGTCGCCACCAGATGTGGAGCGCCGTCACGGCCAAAGACGGAGCCGTCGCGCCGTTCGGTTATGGCTTTGGCTGGTTCATCGACGGCTATCACGGTCATCGCATAGTCCAGCACAGCGGTGGCACGATGGGTTTTTCATCGGCGATCTACCGCTTTGTAGATGACCGGCTCACGATCATCATTCTGACCAATCATGCCGACCGGATCGTTGACCAAATGGCTATAGATATTGCGGGCATCTATCTTCCGGCATTAAGGAGACCGCAGGGAAGTCCGGACCCTGACCCGAAGACATCGCTCGTGTTGAAGGAGCTGTTGTCCAGTCTGCTGAAGGGCAAGCACGACTCCACTGTGTTCTCGCCGGCGATGAACGTCTTCCTGAATACAGCCACCGGGAAGGCATTCTGGCAATGGTTCGCCTCCCACGGCGAGTTAGGGTCCTTTACCTTCTCTGACCGCGAGGGCATGGGTAACACTGGCGTCTTTCGTTATAGAGTTGTGCTGAAAGAGAACGACTACTGGGTCTCGTTCACGATGGAGAAGGACGGACGTGTCGCGCGTGTCTGTTTCTGGTAAGCAGGAAGTGTCTCACGGCTCAAGGCCGACGCGTTTCAGCAGAACTGTGAACCTCGGATCAGACCGCAGTTTCTCGAACATCGGCTCGACCTTGAGCAAGACGAGAATAAAGTCGTGCTCCTCGTAAGCCTTGTCTAACCAGACGAAGCCCTCATCCTTCTCGCCCAGCGCCGCATAAATAGCGGCGATTACGCTCGGAGCGATGTACCTTTTCTTCGATTGCTCCCTCAAATCACCTATGATCTTTCGCGCCTCGGCTTTCCTGCCTGACAGGGCGTAGGCGCACCCAAGCGAGGCCGACTCATCGGGACTATCCCCCGACAACGTTATCGCCTTCTGAAAGGCCGCGATGGCCTCCGCATACATACCCTTCTCGAGGTAAGCCCGACCGAGCGCCCAGTAGGCGAAGCCGTTGTTAGGATCCATCTCCAGCGTCTTCCCGTATGCCGCAATTGCTTCGTCGTACCTTCGCGCCATGTAGAGTACTTCTCCCACGGCGGTGATTTTCGGAAGTGAGAGCGGGTCTAACTCCTGCGCTCGCTGCATCTCTCTCAGAGCTTCGTCAGACCGGCCCTTGGATGACAAATAATAGCCATACATCTGGTGAGCGTCTGAATATCCGGGGTTGATCGCGATGGCGCGTTTGAACTCATCCTCTGCCCCCGCCCAGTCCCAGTCGTAAAGGAACCTGGCGTTTGCCAACGAGACGTGAGCTTCGGCAAGATGCTCGTCCAATTGCAGGGCTTGCAACGCCGCCTGCTTCGCCTTCGGGAAACTCTCCTTCGGCGGCAGTGCGTCGAAGGCGCCCTGGGCAATGTAGGCGTCCGCTAGCCCCACGTGGGCCAGAGCGAAGTTCGGGTCCGAGTCAATCGCCTGTCGGAATTTCTCGAGTGCTTTCCTAATTCCGTCGTCCGTCGATTTGTTCAGTTGATAACGCCCCAGCAGGTAAAGCCGGTAAGCTTCGGGGTTTTGGGTGTTACGTTTGGTGAGCAGCCCTTTCTCCTCGCTGGACAGTTTTACGGCCAGCGCGCTGGCAACGCGCTCGGAGATCGAGTCCTGCACCGCAAAGATGTCTGTCAAAGGCGCATCGAACTGATCCGTCCAGATACCTGCGCTGTCTCCGACGCGCACCAGCCGCACGGTGACTCTGACCTTATCGCCCGACCTCTGTATGTTTCCTTCGAGCACTGCGTCCACTCGCTGCTCGCGCCCGGCTGCCACCGCGTCCTGTTCCACGCCCGTATACTGGCGCACAGCGCTCAATGGGCGGACAGTTACTTGCCTGATGTTGCTTAACTTGTTAATCAACGTATCCGCCATTCCCAACTCGAGCGCTTCATCTCTGCTCTCCGCGATCAACGGCTTAAAAGGAAGCACCGCGATCGATTTGATCGCCGTGGCCGGCAGCGGCTGTTCGCGTCGTGAGGAGTAGATCGCAAGCGCCAGTCCGACGAGCGAAACCGCAATAATGGTCAACCAGACTGCTACCGACGTGTGACTTTGAATTCGGCGACCTACGGCGCCCAGCAGCCCTTGTTGCTTGGGAGGAACAAGTGGCACCACACTGCGCGGCAAGTCTGAAGAACTGAAGAGGCGATCCAAGCCGCCGACCTCTTTGACGGCTTGCCTCAAGTCTGAGATCACCTCATCCATCGTCTGGTAACGCTCAGCGGGTTCTTTCGCCAGCGCGCGATCAATCACCGCCGACAAGTGCGCCGTTATCTCTTTGTTCAGCTCCGTGGCGGGCGTGTGCGGCTGGTTGAGCAGCGCGCTGATCACGTCTGCCTTCGATCGCCCACTAAAGGGGGTGCGCCCGGTCGCCATCTGATACAGCACTACACCGAACGAGAAGATGTCGCTGCGATGATCCACGTGCTCACCCCGCGCCTGCTCCGGTGACATCGAGGCAGGAGTTCCCATCACCGCACCCGTCATAGTCAGGTGCGGATCGGCTTCTCCCTCCGCTCGCTCCTGCAGCTTTGCTATCCCGAAGTCGAGCACCTTTGCCTGCCCCCGCGACGTGATGATGATGTTCCCCGGTTTGATATCGCGGTGGATAATGCCTTGAGCGTGAGCCGCAGCGAGCGCGTCTGCTACTTGCAAGCTGATCGACAGCAAGGAGTCCAGCCTCAACGGTCGTCCGTCAATGACTCGTCTTAGAGTCTCACCCTCGACGTACTGCATCACTATGAACAGACGACCCTCAGCTTCGCCGGCTTCGTGGATAGTGCAAACGTTTGGGTGGTCGAGCGCGGAGGCGAGACGTGCTTCGCGAAGAAAGCGCGTGCGCGTCGCGCTGTCATCGGTAAGAACAGGATTGAGCAGTTTCAACGCCACGCTGCGGTCCAGCCTGGCATCGTGGGCCAGAAAGACTTCACCCATTCCGCCTAAGCCGAGTTTCTTTTTGATGGAGTAACGGCCGAAGCGACTTCCGAGCAGCGTGTCGTCAAACTGCTCGTCTGCGAGCAACCCAGCGGCATCTGCGGCGGCGTTTGCCGCAAGGAAGCCGTTCGCCTGCTGTGCCGAAGAGAGTAGCGACTCGACCTCTGCCCGCAGGTCAGGATCGCCGGCGCACTCCAGTTCGAGCAACGCCGCTCGCTCAGCGGGTTCGCGTTCAAGCGCGGCTTGCAGTAAATGCTCTATTTCTTGCCAGCGTTCGGGGGTCATCGATTAGTGACACAGAATTCAGGAGTCAGGAGTCAGAATTAAGAATACAGGAGTCAGAAGTAAGGGGTCAGAATTGAAAGACTACTTTTGTTTTTCTTTATTCTGGCCGCTGACTTCTGACTTCTGAATTCTGGCTCGAGATTTCCCGGTGCAGCCAAATCTTTGCCATGTGCCAGTCGCGCTCGACTGTGGGGGTTGAAACTTCGAGCGCCTCCGCAGTCTCTTCGATAGTCAGCCCGCCGAAATATTTCAGCTCGACTATCTGAGCTTTGCGGGGGTCGAAAGCTGCGAGATTCGTCAGCGCCTCGTCGAGGGCCACCAGATCGGCAGCCCGCTCATTAGACACATCCGCCACCTCGTCCAGCGAGACCTTTTGCCCGCCGCTGCCGCGCTTTGAAGTGCGGCGGCTGCGGGCGCGTTCGATCAGGATACGGCGCATAGCTTGAGCGGCGATAGCGAAGAAGTGTGCCCGGTCGCGCGGTCGCACACGCGAGTAGTCTACGAGGCGGAGATAGGCTTCATTGATTAGTGCCGTCGTTTGCAGCGTGTCGCCGGCGCGCTCGCGGCGCATCTGTCGGTGGGCCAGCCGGCGCAGTTCCTGATAGACCAGCGGAATCACCCGGTCGAGCGCAGCCTTATCGCCGTTGCCCCAATCAAGGAGCAGGCCTGTGATTTCCTCTGGAGAGAACTCGCCATTTTGTCTTGATGTCTTGGTCAAATTAGTGCCCGTTGCGCGGCCCGATTATAGCATCCGCCCTGCCGCTCTCTTCTCCAGTCAAAGTAGGCAAAAAAATCCTTCCGTAGCTGATGGGATTTTGCCCGGCTTTTCGCCGAACTAGATGAGCGGGTTCATCACGCAAAAAAAGGTGAATCATGCAATTCTCGAAATTCGCCACATTAAGGATGGTGTGCTTGGGTGCGACCACTCCACAGGATTCACCTGCGGCCCTGACACCAGTAATCGGCGAAGCTGCCAGAAACGAAAGGAAAGGAAAATTATGAATACCAGAAACAGAATCCTGTGCGCGTTCGCCGTTTTTGCGCTGATCGCCGCTGGGGTCACAGTGCTCATCGCCGGCAACCCAGTACAAACCGTAAGCGCTGCTGGAGCTCCCGGTCGCGCGCTGAATTTCAAGCCCGGCGCTCTAGCCAACACTCAAGCCACTGAAGTGATTGCCACCGGATTGAACAATCCACGCGGGCTGAACTTCGGGCTGGAAGGCGCACTCTATGTTGCCGAAGCAGGCAGTGGCGGCCCGGGTCTCTGCGCGGAAGGGCCGGAAGGTCTCCGTTGTTATGGGACAACCGCTTCAATCACGCGGATTGAACTGCGCGGCGGAGCAATTACACGCGTCGCAACGGGTTTGCCATCGCTGGCCACTGTGGATGGCAGCTTCGCCATTGGTGCACACGACATATCGTTTCAAGGTCGGGGCAACGCCGCTATAACCATCGGCTTTGCGGGAGACCCTGCAGCTCGGACGGTTGACTTCGGACCGGAGGGCGCAAGTTTAGCCCACCTGGCCCGCATGAACGCCAGCGGAAACTGGAATCTGGAGCAGGACCTCGGCGCTTACGAAGCAGAGACAAATCCCACCGGCGATGAAGAGGACTCCAATCCATACGGCATCCTGGCCCTGTCCGGCAAAGAAATCGTTGCGGACGCGGGAGCCAACGCTCTTAATCAGGTGATCGCGAATGGTGCGATCTCAACCCTCGCAGTTTTTCCCAACCGAATGGTTGATGCCCCGCCTTTCCTTGAACTGCCGCCGGGCACACAGATTCCGATGGACGCCGTGCCGACGTCGGTTGCGCTCGGACCTGACGGACATTACTACGTAGGCCAGCTTACCGGCTTCCCATTCCCAGTCGGCGAGGCAAATGTTTATCGCGTGCCGGCACAAGGCGGGACTCCAGAGGTTTATGCCGGAGGATTTACCGCAGTAATCGATGTGGCGTTCGGTCCGGATGGATCGTTGTATGTATTGGAACTCGCCAAGAACGGGTTGCTCGATGCTTTTATTTTCAACGACTGGACCGGTGCGCTGATCCGCGTCGCCCCCGACGGCACGCGCACGGAGATCGCCGAAGGCGCACTCTACGCACCAGGTGGCGTCGCCGTTGATTCGGACGGGACTCTCTACGTAACCAATAACAGTATCTTCAGCGGCTTGGGCCAGGTGATCCGGATAGCGCAATGATAAAGCGAAAAGACACCAATGAGGACACTAGTCCGCTCGCGCAACTTCTCGGCAGTTCGTCAACAGGCTTTCCGATCATCCAGCAGTTCAATACGTTCGGCACGGCGAATATGGAAGTGACGCCTTTCGTTTTGTAACTGGAATTGGCTCCTCCTCTCCCTCTTCCTTCCTCCTTTGCAATTAATAGTAACACTCGTTACAATCGGCTAGTTGTTACAATCAATGAAAACAACCAGCCACAGAGCAGAGCAGAACTGGGTTCTGCTCATCCACCAATTACCGCCGAAGCCGACTAATTTGCGGGTGCGAATTTGGCGCAAGTTGCAGAAGCTCGGCGCTGTCGCAATCAAGAATTCGGTCTACGTTTTGCCGGCGACGGAAAAAGCGCATGAAGATTTTCAGTGGTTGAAACAGGAGATTGAATCCGCGGGCGGTGAGGCTGCGGTTTTCCGGGCGGGTTCAGTTGAGGGCGCGACAGACGAAGAGATCATTGCTGCCTTTCGCAAGGCGCGTGATGAGGAGTTCGCGGCCGTCTCTGCGGGATTCGATGGGTTGACTGGGGCGATTCGGGAGCATTCTCGTGGTAAGCACTTATCCACTGGCCGTCTGTCTGCTCATGAGACTGAGATCGATAAGTTGCATGCCGAGCTTGAGCGAATTGCAGGAAACGATTTCTTCGATGCCCAGGGCCGAGCCAGCGCCTTCAAGGCATATGAGCGCAGCCAGAAAGCCATCCACGCTGCGCAAGGGCCCGGCAGGAAAGCCGCTCAGTCACATACCAAACCCGGAACCCTCGACGTCGCAAAGTATCAGGGTCAGCGCTGGATGACGCGCCAGAACCTGCACATCGACAGGCTTGCTTCAGCCTGGCTAATCAAACAGTTCATCGACAAGCGTCCGCGCTTCTACTTCGTCGCTGAGGGAGAAATGGTGGAACGGGCGATTCCGTTCGACATGTTCGGAGCCGAGTTCACTCACCACGGAGAAGACTGCACCTTCGAGACGATGCTGAAGCAATTCGGTCTGGGGGAAAGCAAAGGTCTACGCGAGATTGCCGAGATCGTCCACGATATCGATCTGAAAGATGACAAGTTTCATCGGCTGGAGGCGGCGGGGCTGAATGCAATCATTAACGGTTTAAGCAAGGTATTGAGAGACGATCGCAAGTTGCTGCAACAAACCAGCATTGTCCTTGACGGGCTCTATGCGTTGCTGAGCAAAGAGACCGCGCAAAAACGTCCCGCAAAGGCCCGGAGCACAAAGCGCTCTAGAGCGAAATGACCGTGACATTCCACCGTGTGGGTAAAGACGACTGAATGGGCCGGAAAGTACAACGCGAGCAAACGACAATAGGTGAGGGCGAGCGCGATCAGATGCCTTCCTGGCGCGAGGTGTTTCTTTACTTTCTGATGCCTGGTTTCATCAATGTGGGCGGTCCGGTCGCTCAGATCACGATGATGTACAACCACATGGTGGAGCGGCGTCACTGGCTCTCTGAAGATCGGTTCGTGAGAATCATGGCTGTCTGCCACATGCTTCCAGGTCCCGAAGCGCTGCAGTTGGCCATCTATGTTGGTTACTTGAAACGCAAACTTGTGGGCGGTGTTTTGGCGGGCCTTACTTTCATTCTGCCTGGCGCGGTAGTCATGATCGCGCTGAGCTGGTTGTACGTTCGGTACGGCAGCCTCCCACAGGTGAATAATGTTCTCTACGTCTTGAAGCCCGCCGTACTCGGCATTAACGGCGCGGGAATTCTCAAACTTGGTAGGGGAGGATCAAACTGATCATGGAAGGCTTGCTCAAAGACATTCGTTACTCGATTCGTGGACTCGGCAAACGACCCGGTTTCACATTGCTCGTGGTGCTGGTATTGGCGTTCGCCATCGCGGCTAGCAGCTCGATCTTCAGTATCGTGAACGCAGTGATATTGAAGCCCTTGTCTTTCAAAGATCCAGATCAGTTGGTGTGGATTTGGGCGACACGCAAAAACGTTAATCGAGCGTTTTTCTCAATTCCCAATTTCATCGACACACGCGATCAGAACCAGACGCTCCGGGAAGTTGCTCCACTGGGCATTTGGCCCGCGAACCTGACTGGCCAGGGCGAAGCCGAACGCTTGCCGGGAGTGAGAATCTCGGCTAACGCGTTGCAGATGCTTGGCGTCCAAGCGGCCGCAGGGCGCGCGTTAGTGCCCGAAGATGACAATCCAAACAGCGCTCGCGTGGTTATGCTGAGCTACAGCTTATGGCAAAGGCGTTTCGGCGGCACGAGCGAAGCGCTGGGCAAAACTCTTACGCTCAACGGCGACCCTTACACAGTAATTGGAATTCTGCCGCCGCGTTTTGTCATTCCCAATGCCGAGACTGAAATCATGGTCCCATTAAGGATGGACCAGGACCCGAGGCGGACCGAGCGGGGCTCAAATTTTCTACGCGTATTAGCCCGGCTCAAGCCCGGCGTTACTCCGGCACAGGCCCAGGTCGACCTCACCGCGATTAGTAATCGGCTGCGTGATCTGTATCCCGATAACAACGGCAATCTGACGCCGCCGCGCGTACTGGCACTGCAGGATGAAGTCGTCGGCAGTTATCGCGAGGGGTTATGGTTGATACTCACTGCGGTAGTAATGGTGTTGCTGATTGCCTGCGCAAATCTAGCCAGCTTTCAGTTAGCCCGGGCGGCGTCGCGTCATAAAGAGATGGCTATTCGCGCCGCGTTGGGCGCCAGGCGTCCGGTCTTAATGCGTCAACTGATAACTGAAAGTATGCTGCTCGCAACACTAGGCGGGGGCCTGGGTCTGCTGCTGTCCTTCTGGGCTAAAGATCTATTGCTGGCGGTGGGTCCTGCCGACTTCCCGCGGGCGGCGGCAGTAAATATCGACGGGCGTGTGTTGCTTTTCTCGCTCCTCCTCACCTTGTTTGCAGGATTCGCTTTGGGCCTCGCTCCGGCCATTAAACACACCAAAAGCGATCTCAACTCCGACCTGAAGGAAGGCGGGCGGGACGCTGCGGGTGTAACCAGGAATCGTGTTCGCAGTGTGTTGGTCGTGGTTGAGATTGCGCTATCACTGATGCTGCTGGTTGGAGCCGGCTTGCTGCTCAAAAGCTTCGCGCGGCTGCGCGGCGTAAGTCCGGGCTTCGATGTCAGCAATGTTCTGGCCGTGCGTTTGTCTTTACCCGCCGCACGCTACTCAAGCGGCTCATCCGTGAAGCTCTTCTATGACAAGATCTCTTCGCGCATTGCTGTATTGCCTGGAGTAGAAGGGGTTAGCGCCGCCAGCGCGCTGCCCCTGAGTGGACTGATTGCGCGCACCACATTCACGATTGCCGGTCACCCTCCCGCCAACCCCAATGAAGTACCATTCGCGCAACATCGCTGGGTTGGCCCAGCCTATTTTCAGACTATGAAAATCCCGCTCGTACGCGGACGCGACCTCAGCGATCGCGACAGCGAGCACTCGCCGGGTGTCATCGTCATCGATCAAGCTTTGCAGCGGCGATTCTTTGGCTCTCAGGAACCGTTAGGCACACATGTGCTCATCGACATGGGTGATGGCAATCCCGCCCGCGACTACGAAGTCGTGGGTATTGTCGAAGACGTAAAGCACATGGGTTTGACTGACGAATCCACGCCGACGCTCTATGGTCCAATTCCGCAGGCCCCAAAATCCGCGGTGCCATTTCTGGCGAATAATCTCAGCCTGGTTGTGCGAACCGGAGTTGATGCCGAGGCACTTAATGCATCCGTGCGTAAGGAGTTGCGCAATATAGACGCGGATGTGGCGACAGCCGGGGTCAAACCGATGGGCCAGTTTCTAGCTGCGTCGGTGGCCGCACGCAAATTCAATCTGGAGTTGTTGGTAGCCTTTGCAGCAACGGCGTTATTGCTGGCTGCCGCCGGCCTGTATGCCGTGATCGCTTATCTCGTTTTGCAACGGACCCGAGAGATTGGCATTCGTTTGGCCCTCGGCGCTGCCCCTCGCGACATCTTGCGTTTGATGATCGGTCAAGGAATGAAATTGACAGCGATAGGGGTAGCTATCGGGCTTATTGGTGCGATAGCGGTTACACGTCTAATGAGCAGTCTATTGTTTTCGGTAGCGCCAACCGATCTTGTGACTTTTGCCGTTTCCGCTATCGCCCTAACCCTCGTAGCGTTGTTGGCTTGCTTTCTTCCCGCGCGCCGGGCAACGAAAGTAGATCCCCTGGTGGCACTGAGATACGAGTAACGCCACAAATTCCGTGACGGCGAGGGATCATTTTAACTCTTATAGGCCGAGGAGGCAGGATTAACATGAGAACACTCTCAAGACGAAGAGTAATTTCGACTCTAGCGACCGGAGGCGCGGGGCTGGCCCTCACAGAAGTCTTAGGGCCGAGCAGAGTTAAAGCCGAAAGGACCAATCCAGCACAAATCGCCGGGCCGGTGGGGCAAGCATTCCGCGGCCAGCACCAACCGAAGCCATTGCCGTTCGATCCAGCAAAGCTGAAGGGGCTTTCCGAAAAGCTGATCAAATCTCACTGGGAAAATAACTATGGCGGTGCCGTAAAAGCGCTCAATGTTGTTGAGCAAAGACTTGCATCGATGCTCGCAGAGAAGGATCTCCCACCGTACATGTATGGTGACGTTAAGCGCGAAGAACTAGTGCGGACAGGTTCTGTAGTTCTGCACGAGCAATACTTCGGCAACCTTGGCGGAGATGGCAAGGCGAGCGGCAAAGTCGTTGATCTAATCAAGCAATGGTTCGGCAGTTACGAGCAGTGGGAAGCGGAATTCAAGAAGACGGCCAATGCCCTTGGCGGCGGCTCAGGGTGGACAACTCTTTCCTACAATTTGCACACCGGAGAAGTTCACAATTACTGGGCGTGGGATCACATGCACAATGCGCCGATGGGTTATCCGCTTCTGGTGCTCGATATGTATGAGCATGCTTACCACCTTGACTATGGTGCCGCAGCGGCTAAATACGTGGACGCTTTCATGCAAAATGTTAATTGGGACGAGGTCAATAGAAGAGTCGAGGAGATGCGCGTTCGCAAGTAATACTGAAAGAGAAATTGGAGGAGACCATGGAGTCTTTGCTTTCTGATCAAGTGCGGCTGCTCGCTCTGGTTGGGGTATGTGGCCTACTTTGGTCGCTGGAATCTATCGCTCCGCTCTATCGATATCGCAACAGCCGAGTGCGACATGCGCTGTCGAACGTAGCTTTAGCGGTCCTATTGGTCCTGACAAATTTGGCGTTGTCGTTTTCGTCAGCGTACCTGTCTTCATTCACCGTGAGTCATGGCGTTGGTCTGCTCGCTCTGATAACTGGTCCCGTATGGTTCCTAGCGGTCTTGGGTGTAATAGCTTTAGACCTTTTCGCCTACTTCGCGCACGTTCTATTGCACAAGTCCTGGCTGGGCTGGCAGTTCCATCGCGTACATCACTCGGAGAGCGCGGTTGATGTTACGACTGCTTTTCGCCAGCATCCGGGCGAAACCGTGTGGCGAATACTCTGGCAGTTAGCCGCTATCGTTCTGTTTGGTCTTCCGCTCTGGGTGGTGATCGTCTATCTGATTCTTTCAACCTTAAACGCGCAGCTGGAACATGCCAATATCAAAATGAATGGAAGTCTCGATCGCTGCTTACGGTTGCTGATGGTCACGCCTCACATGCACAAGGCGCATCATTCGCGAAATCAAAGGCAGACCGACTCGAACTACTCCAATATGTTTTCTCTTTGGGACAGAGTATTTGGCACTTATACCTCGGACGTAGATTTTCAAAGTCTGCGTTACGGACTCAATGGCTTCGACGCGAAGGAAAGGCAAACACTGCAAGGGCTTTTGAAAATGCCATTTGTGAGATACTCAAGGAGCGTCGAGGGCGATCTGTGAATTCCTCTGTACTCTCGTCTCTCAGGTCTATTGGCCCAACAGCAATTTCTTCATTATCTACAATCAATCGCTGGTGCAGGCCTTGAACGTCAATATGCGCGAATTTGTGTTCTGACGAGTCTTCCTTTGGGAGGCGCCAGGCCTGCCTTTTCTGTTTTGCAGCCTCTTGAACTTGCTCCCAAAGCTCAAGAACATTCTCTCGCGTTGCCTGCCGGACACGGCCAGAAATTAACCGCGCAACGGAGTTACTTTCGTTGCGCTGGTCCATCGTACAAGCGCAGTCATACTACTTCGCTTTCGCGTCAACTCAGCGTGGTTAGTTCTTGGCGGTGGAATTGCCGGCTGGCTTCTCTACGGACGCTTGAGCGTGTGAACCTGCAGAAGGGAAAAGTAGCGAAAGCCGCCTTCGTGCTGAATCTCTTTCGGCAGCCAACATTCAGTTTTCACTGTGC
>JAXIOV010000055.1:0-20288 GCA_045403245.1 Pyrinomonadaceae bacterium
CTGGGCTGTAAGACGCAACCGCTTCGCGGTAAAGCAGTTCAAGTCAGAAATTCTAACGAGGGACTACAGGTTTCGTTGCAACCCAGACTTTGAATCCGCGTGTTTTCAAACAACGATCTGTTGCACTTCCAAGTTGAATCCACGAACCGCAAACCAGCTGCCAAATCCTGTTAATCCTGTAAATTCTGTCCAAACCGTCATGTTGTTACGTAGCAAATTGTGCGTCAGCATTGCTGCTGGCCCAGGATCGACTCAGCCAACACTCGAAGATTTATGGGTAACTCGGGCACCCGGCATTCCCCCTTGAAAGGCGGCGTGTAAAAAGCCAGCAAAGGGATTTCGCTGCAGCAGAAATCACAACCGGCCAGGTGATGCTTGACGAACGCATCAATCTCAGGCGTTAACGCCTGGGAGCGATATGAGAGAAGGAGATTTGACGAAGGGCAGGCGATCTTCTTGCGAAACAGTTTTACGCTCGAGGCTATCATTTATCTGCCCCCTACATTCCAAAAGCTATCCATAGGCTCACACACGGAAAAGCACATCCGCCGAAGAGATCGAGGTCGCGCAAGGGGGCAAAACTGCCTGCTCGCCCTCAACTAGTAAAGCCCGCACCATCATTCCGCTTGTTCAACCCCTTAATACAGCCAATCCTCAGCTTCTTCCATAACTTTCTTCACCAGATTTTCCCAGTTTGTAGTTTGGAATCAATAACTTGCCGGAAATGTAAAAATATGTTGCTCATTGTTGTGATTGTTGCTAAGATGCTTTCCGTCAAGTCAAAGGGCGCCTGCTCTTTGACGCTCTTCCAGGGCAGCCCACCTGCTTCAACAGGGATAATTCGGGCAAATTCACAAAGAAGCTTCAGCAATAGCCCCATGGGTTAATCCCAGATTCTTCTTCAATTAAACCCCTCAAGCTGCCTTACCAGGGCACTTTGTCTCGTCAAGCACTCTGAGATTTGGCTTGGTTCCACGAAGTACACCGTGCCAACAAACAAAACGTTCCCGCCAACAACCAGATCCATCTACGCAAACCAAGAAGAACCCGCGTGAAATCCCTACGTCAAGAAGTCGAAAAAGAAGTTGAGCCGAACAGAGTCAGCGGAGATCCGCAAACTCCTCGGGCCCGTCGCACTGCAGAGCGAATGGCCAAGAGTGGAAAATGGGTCGAAAGCCTTCGTTGTTCGGACGTCAACCGCCTCTGGTCGGAGTTGCACCGCATCGTCTCTCACCATCCACTGGTGCGAGCGTCCCGCAGCGCCGGCTTACTAGTCGAAGAAGGCGCCTCCAGCGCGTATACCGACTTGACTCAGGAGCTCTTTGTTCAGTTGCTCAGCAAGAACCGCTTTGAGCATTACCTCGATTCAGAAATGACTGACTATGAAATCGAGTGTGAGATCAGCCAGATTGAACTGACAAACTTGCTGACCGCCGAGCTCCGTAAACGACATCCCGAAAGCTATCGCCTGGCCCGTCGCATTTCGACTCTCATTCAGTCAAGTGCCAACTTCCGACGCTTTGACTCAAGCGGCAGCGGAGACGAACCCCATCGACGCCTGGCAGATAGAGTGTATGGGCTCAGTGAATGGGAAGACGGAAAACGGCGGCGCGACTCGCATGACGTTGAACAGCGAGTGCATATGATCGCCGTGCGGGCCCGTGACACCAGAATGGTGGGATGCACCGGCGATTCACAGGTCGTAATCAGCAATTCAGATCTCGAAGACCTGATCGTCTCAGTGCTCGACGCCGTCGATTCACCAGTTGATGTCAGAACGCTTCGCAGTCTCGTGATGTCACGTCTTCCAGTCATGGACATCTACCTGGTGCCTCTGGATGGAGACGACAATGACGGTGACGGTAATCATTTCGAACCCGTCGACAAGCGGGAAGACCCCGAGCAGGGGCTGCTCCGCCGCGAATCTGAAGACGAAGCGGCCGGTTTTGTGGACCGCTTTCTGGAGAACCTGCAGGAAACGGTGCGCGGCAAGCTCAAACAATACAATCGCATTCTCGGAGTGCTATGGCACTGCTACTTGAGCCCGCAGCATTCTACCCAACTCGAGGTTGCAGCCATCCTCGGGGTTTCTGATTCGCTGGTGTCAGACTACCGGCGCCGAATTGAGCAGGAATTGCGCGCCCTTTCGTTCTCGGAGGTCGAGGAGGCAAGGAGATTCGAGGGTGCACTTCGCGAGCGAGTTAAAGAGCTTGTTTTAGTTGGCGAACAAGACGAGGTAGCGGTTTAGGTTCAGTTGGCTACTTCCAGACAGCCTTCTCTCAAACTGCATTTCGAGGCTGCGGCGCGTTAAGCGTAGCAGCTTCTTTTGATTTTCAGACGGGAGCAACTTGGCTTCAGAACGTCACCTCGGAACGACGAAAGCTGCTTTCGGAAACCACGTGTCATGCCAAAGAAGTCGGAGCTCATGGACTACGAATCAGTGACCCCGTCGCTGAAGTCGCGGCATGTCACGACTGGCGAGACTGACGAAGAGTGGGAAGAAGTCAGTCCAATTGCATCCATTGTCCTGGCAGCCGAAACCAGGTCCAAAACCAAAGCTAAGGTCATTCCGATTCGACCGGCAACGCCTGTTGACGAAGTTGACAGGGCGGAACTGCCGGGCTCGCAAGAATGGGTTTTCAGGCGCGGCCACGCCGCGAGTTTTGTCGGACTCTTTGTCTTCACCTTTCTCGTTTATTTCCGGCCGTACGAACTCTTCCCTTCATTGGCCTGGCTCTCAAGAAGTGCCTTCGTAGTTGCAATCATCACGCTGGCGGTATTTGTTCCAACCCAGCTTGGACTGGAAAACAGAATTACGGCGCGACCCCGCGAAGTGATGCTCGTCTGTTTGCTGCTGTTGACGGGACTGCTGTCGATCCCACTGGCGCTGCAACCTTCGAAAGCATTCTGGAGTTTTGTCGAGTTCTTCAAGGTGGTGGCGATCTTCATCGTGATGGTGAATGTGCTTCGGACTGAGAAACGACTACGGTCATTGATCCTGCTGGTCTTATTCACCAGTTGCGTCCTCAGTCTGGCCGCCCTTAACGATTACGCGCATGGCAACCTTGCGCTCGAGGGGAAACGCATCGCGGGTTTGCTCGGCGGTCTGTTCAGTAATCCCAACGATCTGGCCCTTCATCTGGTCACGATGATTCCGATTAGCCTGGTTCTGTTCCTCGGCTCGCGGGGAGTGGTTTCCAGGCTCCTCTACCTGGTGTGCGCCCTCCTGCTGATGGCCGGTCTGGTGGCCACCTTCTCGCGCGGCGGCTTTCTCGGATTTGTTTGTGTCATTGGATTCCTGGCCTGGAAACTTGCGCGCCGCTACCGGCTGATCTTCCGCGTCGCTGCTCTGATGGCCGTGGTTGGCTTTGTGGCCCTGGCGCCGAGCGCGTATCGAAGCCGGCTCGCCACTACCAACGATGATTCGGCACAGGCCCGCACAGACGATCTCAAACGGTCGATTCTGGTGGCCGCCCGCAATCCGCTCTTTGGCGTGGGAATGGACAACTACATTCTCTACTCCAATTTCAATAAGGCCACGCACAATGCTTATACCCAGGTGGCAGCAGAGATGGGGTTCGCTGCTCTCCTGATCTACTTTGCGTTTCTGATCACTCCCTTCCGGCGTCTACGCAAGATCGAACAAGGTATCTGGACTCGCAAGGGTAACCCTCGCCTTTACTACCTCGCGGTCGGTCTCCAGGCCAGTCTGGTTGGTTACATGGTGGTCAGTTTCTTCGCTTCGGTGGCTTACCAGTGGTACGTCTTCTACCTCGTCGCCTACGCCATTTGTTTGCAGCGTCTGGCCGCACCCTGGCCGGTTGAGGAAGTGAAAACAGCTTGAAAAAGATAATGAAAACCAACCGACAACAATTGGCGGCGAATGTGCAGCGAGTGTTTCAAATACTCGCGGAGCATCCCGAAGGGCTGGTGAGCAACGAGCTCTGGGAGCAGCTGGCGCTTTCCCAATCGAACGGCAGCAACGGTAACGGTCATTCCGATCCGGATCTCTTGTCTTTTGAAAGGTTATCGTTTGCCTGCGTTGGGCCAATCAAGGCCGGGTGGCTGGTGGTCGAAAGAAACCGCTGGATCCTCTCAACCGAGGGCAGGGAAGCTTACGAAAACTACCACGATCCGGAAGAGTTGATGAACCAGGCCGGTAAACGTTCCTCCCAGGGCTGGCTGGCGGTTCACTTTCCGGACGCTTACGCCGCTGCCGGCAAGACGAAGGACCAGATCACATCGGAAGTTCGAACCATTCGGAGAGTTGGATTGACCAGGCTCCTGAAAGAAACCTTCGGGAAGCCTACTCCCTGGCAGGAAGTGCTTCCAATCCAGGCACCGGGAACTTTCGCTGTTTCGAGCGTTGCGCTCAGGTCGACAGAGAACTTGATCGATTATCTGAAACGGTCAGGCGCTTCATTCGGCGAAGGTGGCCACGCAATTTATCTCTCACCTGAAGCGCTCAAGCTGACGGCATTTTACTCGTTGGCAGAGAATTATCCGCCTGATGCCGGTTTGAAGATCGTTAAGAATCCCGGCAACGTCGATCAGAGTGGTTACATCCATGGCGCCACCAAAGGCGACAGCAGGATTCATTTGGGACTAGTCCATGGGCACCGGCACCTGACGTTGGTGGCAAACTTTCTTCATGCGATGGGTCTCGGCCCGCGTCTTTACGATCTCATCAACCTGAAATGTGGCGATCAAGTCTGGACTGCTTATGTCGTCCAGGACGTTGACAGCAGCATTCCAACACTCGAGCAATGCGAAGCCGGCATTCAAAAACTGCGTGAACTGGATGCTGAAGGCTTCATCCGAGTCATCCTGCCCGAGGGTTTCGACGATGAAGAGTTTGAATGTCCCACGTGTTACAACAATGCCCTGGTTGACCGTGATGGGCAGTTCAGGTACATCGACTTCCAGAACTTCCTCCTCGGTGACTACGAAAAATTCCTGACTGAGCTCGCAACCGAAGCCGGCGCGCAGACGCATTTTGGCGACACGACTGTGCTTCGAGGCGGGCGCTATCTCTACCAGTCTGTTCCCGGCGTAAATCTCCCCGCGAAGCGCAGCGTGGCAAACCGAATGGAGACCATCAACAGCCTTCTGAAACAGGCCGGTGTCTCCGTTGCCGGACGAGTCGTGCTGGATGTGGGTTGCAACATCGGAATGATGATGTCTGAGTATTTGAAACTGGGCGCGAAGTGGTGCCACGGCTGGGACCGTGAATTGGTAACGCCTTACACCGAACGAATGTTGCTGGCGCTCGGCTGCACGCGTTTTTCAACGACTGGCGGCGACATCTCTCGGTCGCAGCCAATGACCGCCGATCTGCCTGCTCACGTCGCCCGGTCACTCGAAGGTTGCGCAGTCTCCTACCTGGCGATTCGCGGTCATCTGAATTGGCTCCACGCGCTCAAGGATTTGCCGTGGTCGTTCTTGATTTACGAGGGACATGAAGGGGAAACGGCTGAAGACCTCGAAGGCTACCTGGCGGAACTGAAGGCCCTTACAAACTTCCGCGTGGGTTCGGTGGATACCTACACCGATGGCGATAGCGACCAGCGGACGGTAGCGATCCTGTTGAGGAGACGGTAAGCGCGATCTATGAAGTTCCCCGCCCAAAGTGAACAGGAAGACCCAACGCCGGCCGGCTCTCGCCCGGCAGCGTCGGATCAATTCTTCCGCACCGATCACTTGATGGACACCATCGGCGGCCGCACAGCTCGCGGCGGGGTGGTGACCATGGCCTCGCATGGACTTAAGTTTGCCATCAGCATCATTGCCACCGCGATCCTGGCCCGCCTGTTGAGTCCACAGGACTATGGACTGATTGGGATGGTCGCTGTGGCGACAAACTTTGTGGCAATGTTCAAAGACCTCGGCCTTTCGCACGCAACGGTTCAGCGCGCCGAGATAAGTTCTCAGCAGATTAGCACCCTCTTTTGGGTGAATCTCACTTTGAGCGTCACCACCATGGGTTTGATGGCCTTGCTGGCTCCGGCCGTCGCTTGGTTTTACGGAGATCCACGGCTGACGTTGATCACGATCGTCAGCGCTACCGGGTTCATTGTTGGCGGCCTGACCGTACAGCACGAAGCGCTGTTGAGGAGACAGATGCGCTTCATGACTCTCAGTGCGATCGCCCTCACGTCGATGATTGTCGGGTATGCAGTCGGTATCACGTTTGCCTGGTATGGATTCAAGTTCTGGTCGCTGGTCTTCAGTCAGCTCGCACTGCTCATCACTAACGCGATTCTCGTTTGGATTAGCTGCGCCTGGCGCCCGGGTTTACCCAGACGTCATTCGGGTGTGCGATCAATGTTGAGCTTCGGCGGGAATATTACGGGCTATGCGACGGTCAACTACTTCTCCAAGAATGCGGACAATCTCTTGATCGGGCGATTCTGGGGCGCCGCCCCGTTGGGCTTATACAACAAGGCTTCCCAATTGGTTGGCCTGCCTACCGATCAAATCAACGAACCACTCGCTTCGGTCGCCATACCAGCACTCAGCCGGCTGGCCGATTCGCCTGAGCGTTATCGCAAGGCCTACCTGCGGATAATGGAAAAGGTTCTGATGCTGGTGATGCCCGCGGTGACGTTGATCATTGTCTCGTCGGATTACCTCATTGCAGTGGTGCTTGGCGCCCAGTGGAAAGATGCGGGACCGATCCTGGTCTTCATGAGCATTGCCGGTCTCTTGCAACCTCTGATTAGCACTGTGGGTTGGTTGTTGGTAACCCAGGGACGTGGCCGCGACATGCTCTACTGGTCATTAATCAGCGCGCCAGTTTCGATCTTATCGATTGTCGCCGGCATACCGTGGGGAGCAGTTGGCGTGGCGGCGTCCTACTCGCTGGGCCGCATTTTCATTACCAACCCGCTTATGTACTGGTTCGTGGGCCGGAAGGGGCCAGTCAGAACCAGAGACTTTTACCGCCTGCTTACTCCATTCGGACTGGCGTCCCTGGCCGGGATTCTCGCCTGCCTCGTCTTTCGCCATTTCTTCAATTTAGGAAACCCGGTTCTGGGTCTGGGTGCGTGTGGCGGATTGATAGTTGTTGCGAATTTACTGGTGCTTTCCATTGTTCCTTCAGGCCGGTTGGCCCTGTCGGACGTCCGGAAATCGCTGTTGCTCCTTAGACCTGAGAAATCAAACGCTGCGATGGAGGCGCAGTCGGAATTGATTGGCTCGCGCGCATCGCATGGAACTGCCTTTTCGTCAAACGCGCTGAAGAGCTCGACGGCCGAATAAAACGTACATGTGTGGCATCGCCGGATTCATCGATTCCCGGGGCGCAAGCAAGGCTCGCGTCGAGGGAGAGCGTGCGCAGATTCTCGAGGCGATGTGCCGGGTGATCACACACCGTGGTCCGGACGATCAGGGCGTAATGCTCAAGCCCGGCGTCGCGCTTGGCATGCGCCGGCTTTCGATCATTGATCTGGCCGGCGGCCATCAACCGATTTCCAACGAAGACGATTCAGTATCGATTGTCTTCAACGGCGAGATCTACAACTACCGTGAGCTTCAGTCGGAGTTGCAATCGCACGGTCATAAGTTCAGGACCAACTCCGATACCGAAACGATTGTCCACGCCTACGAAGAGTTTGGACCGGCGTGCGTCGAAAGACTCCGGGGGATGTTTGCTTTCGCGATCTGGGACGACCGCAACCACAAGTTGTTCATGGCGCGCGATCGGGTGGGCAAAAAGCCGCTCTACTATTCGGTAACTCGCGACGGCGCCCTCGTCTTCGGCTCGGAGCTCAAGTCGCTGCTCCAGCACCCCGACGTGGAACGCAATATTAATCCGCAAGCCCTCGACGCATATTTTTCTCTCGGCTATGTTCCCGATCCGATCTGCATCTTCAGCAATGTCGAGAAGTTACCGCCGGGCCACTACCTCACTTTTACGAATGGCCGTTTGACTGTCGAGCGTTACTGGGACTTTGCCTACGAAACGAACGGCAACGGGCATCGGGCCCAGGACTATCTCGAGGAATTGCGCTCGCTGCTGGACGAAAGCGTCCGGTTGCGGCTCGTTTCAGACGTGCCCCTGGGCGCGTTTCTATCGGGCGGTATCGATTCCAGCACGGTAGTGGCCTTGATGGCGCGACATATGGACCAGCCCGTCAAGACTTTTTCCATCGGGTTCAACGAAGATAGTTACAACGAACTAAAGTTTGCGCGGTTAACGGCCGAGAAGTTTGGCACAGATCACCACGAGTTTCTGGTCACGCCGGACATTTGCCAAGTTGTGGACCAGCTTGCCTGGCATTTCGATGAGCCATTCGCCGACTCATCTGCAATTCCAACCTACGTGGTTTCCAAGCTCGCGCGAGAACACGTCACCGTGGTGTTGACGGGAGACGGCGGCGACGAGTTGTTTGCGGGTTACACGCGTTACGTGACCGAGCACCGGCGCAACAAATTCAAACTGGTTCCCCGGATTGTCAGGGAAGGGTTGATGGATCCAGTCAGCCGCCGTTTGCCACACGGGGCGTGGGGTCGAAATTACCTGCACAACGTTTCGCTCGATCCGGCTACGCGGTATCTCGACAGCGTTTCCGTCTTTACCGAGCTCAACAAAGACGCGCTTTACACGACTGACTTCCGCGGCGAGCTGGGAAACAGTTTGAGAAACAGGGGTCAGTTGGACTCGTACTTTCGAGAGCTCAGCGGCAACGTGAAAACGGATGCACCGCTGGATTCGCTGCTCTATATCGACAGCAAGACTTACCTGCCCGGCGACATTCTCACGAAAGTCGACCGGATGAGCATGGCGGTCTCGCTGGAAGCGCGGGTGCCTCTGCTCGATCACAAACTAATCGAATTCGTTACCCGCATTCCGGCTGGATTGAAAATGGTGGGACTTGAAACGAAGCATCTTTTCAAGCGCGCTATTGCTGATCTTGTTTCACCGGAAATCTTGAACCGTCCGAAACAGGGTTTTGGAGTACCCATCCAGCAATGGATCAATCAGCAGCTTCGAGATCGCATTCGCGACACGCTGAACGATCCCCGCACTCAACAGCGCGGTTACGTTGCTCGCAGTCACGTGGCACTGTTGCTTGAAGAACACCAACGCGGCCGCCGCGACCACTCGATGGCGTTGTGGTCTTTGCTGATGCTCGAACTCTGGCATCGTCACTATGTAGACAAAAACAATTAATGCGGTCGGTAAGCAGGTCAGTACCATCAGCGGTAGCAGATGGGTAACGGCCACGAAATACCGCAAGAGAAATCACGCCCAAATTGAAACCTCGCATCCTCCAACTTGTTGACAGCTTCGACGAAGGCGGCTCCGAACGGCAGGCGCTGCAACTGACCCGTTTGCTTCATGAGAGTGGTCGTTATGAAGTCTTTCTCGCAAGTCTGAAACCGAAAGGCGTGCTACGCGCAGACGTCGAATGTCTTGGTCTCGGCGAAATACCTTCGTATCCGCTGAACAGTTTCTTCGACCGCAACGCGATTTACCAACTTCGAAGGTTCGTCAAATACCTGCGGAGCCAGAAGATCGATCTGCTTCACACTCACGACTTCTATACCAACATCTTCGGCATGGCCGCCGGTTACCTGGCCGGCGTGAACGTGCGGATTGCCTCAAGACGCGAGACAAGTGGGATGCGGAGCAATGCCCAACGTCGCGCTCAACAGCTCGCATACTGGTTGGCGAACAGGATTGTGGCCAACTCCGACTCAGTCCGTCAGAAGTTGGTGGAAGAAGGTATCGCGGAAAAGAAGATTCGCGTGATTTACAACGGCCTGGATCTAAGGCGGGTCTCGACCTTGAATGCCGGTGATGGTTCCTTGAATGCTGACCATGGTCGTCGAGAGCTTCTAAAGGCGCTGGGGATTTCGGCAGATCCTAACGCTCGCTTTGTCACCATAGTCGCGAACATGAGACATGAGGTCAAAGACTACCCGATGTTTTTGCGCGCAGCGAAGCGGGTGAAAGAAGCACAACCAGATGCCGCTTTCCTGCTGGCTGGTGAGGGCGCGCTTAGGAGTTCACTGGAAGCGATGGCCGCCCAATTAGGAATTGCAGACTCAACCACTTTTCTCGGACGCGCAAAGAATATCGCGCAGCTTTTGCAGCTGTCAGAGGTCTGCGTGCTTTCTTCGAAAGCGGAAGGTTTCTCCAATTCCATCCTCGAGTATATGGCTGCGTCGCGTCCGGTTGTAGCGACCGATGTTGGTGGCGCAAGGGAAGCGATTGTGGAAGGGGAAACGGGATACCTGGTTCCATCCGGCAACGATGAACTCATGGCGGAGCGAATAGTTTCGCTCTTAGGCGAACCGGATCGAGCGAGATTGATGGGGGAGAAGGGCAGGCGCATCGTCACCGAAACGTTTTCTACCCAGGCGCAACTCCACCATACGGAGGAGCTCTACCAGGAACTATTTGTAGGGGCGTCTCTCGGTGGGCGCCCCGATGCTTCGCGGAAAGTTAATTGGGAGACCATCGGGGCGCCCACGGAGGGACGCCCCTACAAGTCATAGTTTGGCCTCCGGAGATCGCAACCAGGCATTTGATGCAACCTGATTCAACGATGAGATCGAAAGCCACGCCAAATTCGAGACAGCCTACGCCAATCACGCCCCTGCGCGTTCTGGTGGTGGCGCCGTCATTCGATATTCTCGGCGGGCAGTCGGTACAGGCCGCGCGCCTGATCTCGCGACTGCGCGAGACGCCATCTCTCGAGGTTGATTTTCTCCCCATCAATCCTCGTTTACCCGGCGTGCTGAGGAAGCTCCAGGCAATTAAGTACCTGCGCACCGTCGTCACTTCGTTTGCCTACCTCGTGTCATTGATGATTCGAGTTCCTAAATTCGACGTCATCCACATCTTCTCGGCTTCGTACCTGTCCTTTGTCATTGCCCCGACTCCCGCAATCTTGATTAGCAAACTCTTCCGGAAGCGAGTGCTGCTCAACTACCACAGCGGCGAAGCAGAGGATCACCTGATACGCTGGCGCTCGGCAATACAGACCATCAAATTAGCGGACGAAGTTGTCGTTCCATCCGAGTATCTCGTACGGGTCTTCAAGCAGTTTGGAATAGCGGCACGGGCAATCAATAACCTGATCGAGCTCGACAACTTCACTTTCCGCGAACGTTTGGAGTTGCGACCCGCGTTTCTTTCAAATCGCAATTTCGAGAAGCATTACGGTGTCGACCGTGTCCTGCGTGCCTTCGCGCTTATTCAACAGCAGTCTCCGGATGCCCGGCTAACCGTGGCCGGTGAAGGTAGCCAGCGCGCCGCGCTGGAACAACTTGCGGTTGACCTCGGACTGCGCAATACAAAATTCATCGGCAGGATTGAGCAAGACGCAATCGTTGCGGAATACGAACAAGCCGACGTCTATCTGAACGGGTCCGAGATCGACAATCAGCCGCTTTCGATTCTGGAAGCGTTTGCGTGTGGACTGCCCGTGGTCACGACCGATGCCGGCGGCATCCCCGACATGGTTAGGAACCGCGAAACCGGTTTTGTGGTTAGTCGTGGAGACGTTGAGGCAATGGCCGAAAGAGCCATGTGCCTGCTCAACGGTCCTCGCCTGGCAAACCTCATCGCCCGACGGGCCCTTGCAGAGTGTCGCAATTACAGTTGGGAAGCGGTGGATCAGAAATGGCTGGCCGCATATCAACAACTGGGCAAGCCTGCTCATGCCCGTCGGCGCGTCGGAAAAATTCACTCGATGACGCTGGCTGAGATTGGCACCCGCACCTCTCAACTCCTTAACGCATTTGCCGAGCGCCAGGGTTGGTCGCGGGATATTTCGCTGCCCGACGATCAAACTTTCATCAAACTGCTCCAGCCAGACCATCGTCGGAACCAACTCGATGAGCTCCACAAGCATTTTCAATACCGCGAGTCTCCAGCGTTCGTAGCGGGGTTCACCGATCGCCAGGCGACCATCAACGAGTTAAACCGGCGTTGGCCGCAAACTGCCGCAGAGGTGATCAAGCGGGCCGATCGCATTCTCGATGGCCGATTCGATCTTCTCGGTTTCAAGGACTTGAGTTTCGGCGATCCCATTAACTGGCATCTCGAACCGGTTGCAGGAAAAGTGGCGCCGCAGATTCACTGGAGCCGGATCGAATTTCTCGACCCGGAAATCGCGGGTGACAAGAAGATCACCTGGGAGCTGAACCGGCACCAGTATTTCCTGACCCTGGGCCAGGCCTACTGGCTCACCGGCGAAGAAAAGTATGCGCAAGCGTTTGTCGCGCACGTTGAGTCATGGATTGATCAAAACCCACCCAAAATCGGCATCAACTGGGCAAGCAGTTTGGAAATCGCCTTTCGCTCCATTTCCTGGTTATGGGCCTTGCACTTCTTCAAGGAGTCTCCAGCGCTGAGTCCGCAGACTCTCGCGCGAATGCTCAAGGTTCTCTATCTCAACGGGCGGCATGTGCAAACATACCTCTCCACTTATTTCAGTCCCAACACACATCTGACCGGAGAGGCGCTCGGCCTTTATTATCTCGGAACATTATTGCCGGAGTTTGAAGCCGCAGAAGACTGGCGAACCACCGGACGAAGGGTTCTCACGGAACAACTCGCCTGCCAGGTGAAAGCAGACGGAGTCTATTTTGAACAGGCAAGCTACTACCACCGCTACACCGCTGACTTCTATACACACTTCCTAATCCTGGCTCGAAACAATCGGGATCTGATCAGCGATGAAGTTGAATTGAAGCTAACGGCGCTTTTGGATCATCTTCTCTACATTACCAGGCCGGATGGAACCACACCGTTTTTTGGTGATGACGATGGCGGGCGGTTGTTGCCGGTTGATTTTCGTGCAGCAAACGATTTTCGCGCCGCTCTATCGAATGGAGCCGCTTTGCTGAGCCGCGGCGACTACAAGTTCGTGGCAAACGAATTGGCCGAAGAAACGCTCTGGCTACTCGGCCCACAGGGCGCGCGCGATTTTGATCAAATTGACGCTGCAATACCCTCGACGCAATCAAAGGTATTTCCAGATGGTGGCTACTTTGTCATGCGCGACAGCTGGGACGCGAAAGCAAACTACTTGCTGTTTGATTGCGGTCCTCATGGCGCCGGAAACTGCGGGCACGCACATGCCGACGCCTTGTCGATCGAGTTAGCTGTGAATGGGCAGACGTTACTCGTCGATCCGGGCACGCATACATACACAGCCTCAAAAGAAAAGCGCGACTGGTTTCGAAGTTCCGCGGCGCACAACGTGCTGACTGTTGATGACGAGTCATCATCCTTGCCTGCCGGACCTTTCTCATGGGACGCGACTGCTCGTTGCGAACCAGTCTCGTGGATTACTGAGAAGCGTTTTGACTTTGTCGAAGGCCGTCATGATGGCTACGAGCGATTGGCCGATCCGGTCACGCAAAGCCGCAGTGTTTTGTTTCTCAAGAACGATTACTGGCTGCTGCGCGACCGAGTCACTTCCGGTGGCGTCCACAACTTCGATCTGCGGTTTCACTTCGAGAGCAATTCAAATCTCCAGGTTGCCGCCAGCGACGATGGGTTCGCGGCCGCAGAGCAAACGCGCCAAAACGCCGGGTTGCAAATACTTGCGTTCGGGCCAGAGGGGCGGTGGAGAAGGGAAGACGGCTGGGTTTCACACTGTTATGGAGAGAGGGCTGTTGCGCCGGTGGGCGTTTTTTCGGCCATCTTTAGAGGAAACGATGACCTCCTAACCCTCCTCCTGCCCGATTCCGGGCAAAACAGGCCCGTGGCCGAAGTTAGGCAGGTCGAGGCAATCGGCGGGCGTGCACTGGAAATCACCAGTCAGACCCACTCGGACCTGGTCATGGTTCGAGGCCGGAACGAGGCCCGAATGGAGACAGTACGGTTAGCCTCGGATTTCGAGTGGACCTGGGCAAGGTTTTCGCGAACGGCGACCGGAGCACCGGAAGAACTGATGGAGTTGGTAGTACTCGACGGCCAAACTTTGGCCCTTGATGGTAAGGAAATTCTGAAGTCAACGCGACCTCTTCGATATTTAGTGGCAACTCGAGCGGGCGAACGCTTTCGACTCGAGACCGATGAGGGAGTGCTTGATTTGAGTTTGCCGGCGACGGACCTGGCGTCGGTATTTGCAGAAGTAAATCGGCAGTTCTTGTCAGTACCGACTGGGTCTAAGAAATGATTTGAGATCTGACATTTGAAATTGAAAAATGTGTGGAATTAACGGAATAGCCTTATCGAGCAGATCGCGGCGCGACCTCAGCGCAGCGACACTGGAACGGATGCGCGACGTGATCACGCACCGGGGTCCGGATGATGCCGGTCTGTTTATCGATGGGCGAACCGGTCTTGGGCATCGCCGGCTCAGCATTGTCGATGTTGCAGCCGGGCACCAGCCCATGGCTAACGAAGATCAGTCGCTCCACATTACCTATAACGGAGAGATTTACAACCACGCGGATTTCAGATCGACACTTGAAACGCGTGGCCATGTGTACTCGACTCATTGCGACACGGAAACAATCCTCCATCTCTATGAGGAATACGGCGACAAATGTGTCGAACATCTGCGCGGAATGTTTGCTTTTGCGATCTGGGACCAGCGACGACGAGAACTTTTCATTGCGCGCGATCGTCTCGGCGTGAAGCCGCTCTATTATGCGCAGACAGATGACGGGTCGCTCTTCTTTGGTTCTGAAATCAAAACGCTATTGGAGACGGGAGCAATCAGGGCGGAGATCAATTACCGGGCCTTACCCGATTACCTTGCCAATCATGCACCGTCCGGCGAAGACACTCTTTACCGCGGCATCAAACGATTGTTGCCGGGTCACACACTGCTGTGGCGCGACGGAGTAGTTCAAATCAGGAAGTATTGGGATGTCAGTTTTGCAAAGAACCACGATGCGCGCTCCGATGATGACTACGTTGCCGAATGGACCGAGCTGTTCCGTGAATCAGTACGCCTGCGCTTGATGGCCGACGTGCCGCTGGGAATGTTCCTGTCCGGAGGAATCGATTCTTCGGCCATCGCCGCGGTGATGAGTGGCATGGTATCCGGCCCAATAAAAACTTTCTCAGTCGCATTTCAGGAACGGGAAGCAAATGAACTCGAATACGCGCGGCTCGTCTCGGAGGCATTCAGAACCGACCACCACGAAGTGGTAGTCAGTCCGGAAGAGTTTTTTGCAGCGCTTCCCAAACTGGTTTGGCACGAAGATGAGCCAATCGCCCACCCTTCAAGTGTGGCGCTCTACTTTGTTTCGCAGCTCGCCTCAAAGCACGTCAAGGTTGTGCTGACCGGCGAAGGCAGCGATGAACTGCTGGCGGGCTATGCGCGTTATCGCAAGACAATTCTGAATCTGGAGCTGGGCGGCCGTTATGAAAAGCTCGTTCCAGACTACGCCAGACAAGCAATCACCGAGCACATTGAGGCGATGCCCGGTGGTTCTAAGTTACGTCAAAAACTGTTGCGCACTTTCCTGACGGTTGCGCCGGACCTCGAGAATATTTATTTCGATAACTTTGCTGTCTTCTCCCGTGCGATGCAGGGCGAGCTGCTCACTCGTGAAGCAAAAGAGCAGATCGGTCTGATCGACCCCTACAGGAATGTGCGACAGGTGCTTGATGAGACCGACGCCCAGTCGCTTCTCGATCGATTGCTGTGCGCGGATACAAAAACGTATCTCCATGAGTTGTTGATGAAACAGGATCAGATGAGTATGGCGGCATCGATTGAGAGTCGAGTCCCGTTTCTTGATCACAAGTTGGTGGAGTTTAGCGCGAGTCTGCCTGAGCGAATGAAGCTGCGAGGCGCCACCACCAAGCACATCCTGCGCGAGAGCATGAAGGGTGTCCTACCCGAGACTATCCTGAATCGGCCGAAGATGGGATTTCCCGTTCCGGTGGGCGCGTGGTTTCGCGGAGCGTTTAGCCATGTGATCGATGAATACGTCCTCAGTGAACGGGCATTGACGCGCGGCTTCTTTGATCCGGCTTTTGTCGAGTCGCTGGTGCGGCGTCACCAGGGCGGCGAAGACCATTCAGAGCGAATGTGGGCGCTGGTTAATTTTGAAATCTGGCAACGGCAGTTTTTCGACGGTGAAAACGCCGTTAAGGTCACTGAACCGCAGTTTGAGTTTGCTTATGCATAGAAGGGCCTTCGCTGTTTTCTGAAATGCACATTCTGTGGCTCAAAACTGAACTTCTTCACCCGGTCGACAAGGGCGGGAAGATTCGCACGTACAACATGCTCAAGGAGCTGAAGCGGGATCATCGCATCACCTACCTGACACTGGATGACGGCACAGCAACCGAATCTGAGCGAAGCAGCGCCGCGGAGTATTGCCATGAGCTGGTGTGTGTGCCGCATCGGCAACCCGAAAAGTTTACTCCGGGGTTTTATGCCGAGCTGGTGCTGAACCTGGCGTCAACGCTGCCCTATGCGATCAAGACGTATGAGTCCGGACAGATGCGTCAGGAAATCATCGAGCGGGCCGATTCGGGCAAATGTGATCTGGTTGTTTGTGATTTTCTGGCTCCCGCCGCAAATGTTCCTGGCGATCTTGCGGTGCCGGCAATTCTCTTTCAACACAATGTCGAGGCAATGATCTGGAAGCGCCACTATGAAGTGCAGGCCAACCCCTTGAAGAAAGCTTACCTCTACGGCCAATGGCTGAAGATGCGGTCCTTCGAAGGCAGGATGTGCCGCAGCTTTGACTACGTGGTTGCCGTCTCGAGTGAAGATCGTATTCAGATGCTGGACGAATATCGCGCCAGCAGGGTTGCAGACGTTCCGACCGGTGTCGACACGAGGTTCTTTCAGCCGGGCGGGCGCGAACATACCAACCCCCACAATATTGTTTTCACTGGCTCGATGGATTGGCTGCCGAATGAGGACGCAATTCGCTTTTTCACCGAGCAGATCATGCCACGAATCAAGCGGGAGATTCCCGATGTGACCCTCACTGTGGTGGGGCGAAACCCATATCGCAGTCTGCTTGATCTCGCCGCCAGGGATTCGTCAGCCATCGTTACGGGACGCGTCGACGACGTGCGTCCGTACATGGAGCGCGCCGCCGCTTACGTGGTGCCGCTCAGAATCGGTGGTGGCACGCGCTTAAAGATTTTTGAAGCGATGGCGATGGAAAAGGCCATCGTGTCGACAACGATCGGCGCCGAAGGGTTGCCGGTGAAGGACGGGGTTGAGTTGTTGTTGGCTGACTCGGCCGAGTCGTTTGCGGATTCGGTGGTGCGCGTTTTGACGACTCCGGCGCTGGCCAACAGTCTCGGCCAGGCGGCCGCGTCGTCGGTTCGTAATCAATTTGGTTGGGAAACGGTTGCGGAACGCTTCGGCAAGATCTGTGAGGAAACAGTAGGCGGCGTAAGGCAAACTGTTAGTTTGCGTAATGTTTCGGAGGCTGCCGGATCGAGTGATAGCGAACCGTCGCAAACTAACAGTTTGCTTTACAAACGCGCACTTGCCGCCAAGGAGTCCCGACAACCAGTTAGTTGAAATCCTATGAGTGCGACTGTTTTTACCGAGCCCACCGCGTTTGCTCTTCCGGTTTCTCTGAGAGTGCCGGATCGAGAAACCGTGTCAGTAATTATTCCCTGCTACAACGAGGAACGGTTCATCGGTAAGGCTCTCGAAAACCTCGCCGGGCAATATCCCGCCGAGAAGTACGAAATCATCGTCGTTGACGGGATGTCCTCCGATCGCACGCGGGAGGTAGTGGCAGACTTTCAACAACGGCGCCCCGAGATACGCATTTCAGTGGTTGATAATCCGGTCCGAAATATTCCCTGCGCGCTCAACCTCGGCATTGCCAGGGCGCAGGGAAAGATCATTGCCCGCATGGACGCTCATGCGGCGCCATCTCCTGGCTATATTCAGAAGTGCGTGGAGGTGCTGCACAAAGGTGAGACTGCGGTCGTGGGCATGCCTTGCCGGGTCCTTCCAGGCGATGACACCGCCATGGCACATGCTATCGCCCTGGCAGTTTCGCATCCTTTCGGAATAGGTGATGCGAAATACCGGCTGGCGAAGAATAGCGACGCCGTTCAGGAAGAAGTCGACACCGTAGCCTTCGCATGTTTCAGGAAAACGCTCTGGGTTGAGCTGGGTGGCTTCGATGAAAACCTCTTGACCAACGAAGACTACGATTTCAACTATCGCGCCAGAATGCGCGGGGAGAAGGTTGTGCTGGACACTTCCGCGCACTGTGACTATTTCGCGCGGCCAACACTTTCAAAGCTCGCCGCGCAATATCAACGCTACGGTTTTTGGAAGGCGCGGATGCTAAGGCAACAACCTCGCTCGATGAAGCTGAGACATCTGGTCGCGCCAGGGTTTGTGGCCTCGATATTCTTACTAATGATCGCCGGGTTTTGGACGAGTTTCGCCTGGAACTTTCTCACGATCGAAATCGGAGTTTACCTGCTGGCATCGCTGGTATTTGCATTCCAGGCAACCCGGAGAAGTCAATCAAGGGTTCCGGTAATGGTCTGGATGCCGCCGGTGTTTTTGACGATTCATTTCTCATGGGGAAGCAGCTTCCTGATGGGACTAATCACGCGACGATAGGTACAGGCATGAGATTAAGCGTCTTCGGAATTGGTTACGTTGGTTGCGTCTCGGCGGCGTGTTTCGCCAAGGCGGGACACGCGGTCACCGGTGTTGATGTCAATGCAACCAAGGTCGAGATCATTAATTCAGGCAAGAGCCCGATCGTTGAAGAAGGCATCGGTGAGTTGATTTCCGAAATGGTTGCCGCCCAACAGCTGTGCGCCACCACTGCCTCCGAAGCCGCGGTTCTGAATTCCGATGCGTCGCTGGTTTGCGTCGGCACACCCAGCAACACGAACGGTAGTCTTGATCTGAAACACGTGAAGCGCGTTTGTGAAGAGATTGGCGGGGCCCTGAAGAACAAGGCGGCACGTCACACGGTGGTGATTCGCAGCACGATGCTACCCGGCACCGTCGAAGACCTGGTTGTGCCCACATTGGAACAGGCTTCAGGGAAAAAAGCAGGAGCTGACTTTGGCGTCTGTATCAATCCCGAATTCTTGCGCGAGGGCAGTTCGCTAAAAGACTTTTATGCGCCGCCTTTTACGCTCATCGGAACGGATGATGCAGAAACGGCAGACCTGGTCCGCGAGTTATACCGCGGGATTGATGCGCCGCTGTTTGTTACTGCTCTAAAGACCGCCGAGATGGTGAAGTATGCGTGCAACTGTTTTCACGCGCTAAAAGTCAGTTTCGCAAATGAGATTGGCAACATTTGCAAAGCTGTAGGAATTGATAGCCATGAAGTGATGAACGTCTTCTCGCAGGACACGAAGCTAAATCTTTCACCTTATTACCTGACGCCAGGTTTTGCGTTTGGGGGTTCGTGCCTGCCGAAAGATCTGCGGGCGATCAACTACAAAGCCAAACAGGTCGACGTTGAAGTGCCGGTACTTTCGTCGATACTGCCCAGCAACCGTCTCCAGATTGAACGCGCAGTAAACATGGTCCTCGAAACCGGCAAGAAGCGCGTCGGCGTCCTCGGTTTTAGTTTCAAAGCAGGCACGGACGATCTTCGAGAGTCGCCGATGGTGACGCTAATCGAAACGTTGATTGGCAAGGGAATGCAACTCGCGATCTACGACCGTGACGTCTCGCTGGCTAAGCTGTTTGGCGCCAACAAGGAGTACATCGAACGCGAGATTCCGCATATTTCGCAGCTCATGCGGACCAGCATCGAAGAAGTTGTAGACGATTGCGACGTTCTGGTGATTGGAAACAAGGCCGGCGAATTTCGCCGCATCGAGTCGCGGGTCAGGGAGGGCCAAATAGTTTTTGATCTTGTTCGATTGTTTGAGAAACCATTCAACGCAGACGCCCGTTACGAAGGTATCTGCTGGTAGGCCCTGTATCAGAACCGGGAGCGGTAGCGACCGGGTTGTTCTCGCAGGGCCTTGATCTTGTTCGATTGTTCGACAAGCCCTTCAACGCAGACGCGCGTTACGAAGGTATCTGCTGGTAGGCCCTGTATCAGAACCGGGAGCGGTAGCGACCGGGTTGTTCTCGCAGGGCTCAACCTGGAGATTGTAATAACCAACGAAGTGAAACCTGTGGTGTGCGCCGAGAACGACCCGGTCGCTACCGCTTCCGGTTCTGATGCGGCTCAAAGATCTATAAAACACTTGAGAACGACCCGGTCGCTACCGCTTCCGGTTCTGAAGCGGCTCAAAGATCTATAAAACACTTGAGACCGACCCGGGCGCTACAGCTACCGGTTCTGATGCGGCACAAAGATCTATAAACACTTGAAAAAGAACC
>JAXIOV010000165.1:0-2543 GCA_045403245.1 Pyrinomonadaceae bacterium
AACACGAAAAAGAAAAAGCAAGACTGAAAGACAAAAGCAAAAACAAAAAGCAGTCAATAAGGTGCGATCACACACGCTAGCTCGTTTTTGAAACACACTACTGGGTGCTGTCAGGTGCAAAACAAAAGCCATTCGGCACCCCTCGGATAAGTACGCTCTTTTTTCTCTTGACTCGCTTTATAGCTGATGCTGCGGCGCGCGATCGGCATTCAAGCTGAAGGAACAAGACTACTTTAGGAAACATGCTATCGCGCCGTCAGCTGCAAGGCTTTGTTGGAATTCGCCGTACGCTACAGCTGCTTAAAGACCCTTGCGCTGCCCTTCTGCGCGAACATCTCGCCATAAACTACCTCACCTTTTCTTTTGAGCTGATAAGGTAGAAAGCACTCGACTGACAGACCATCAGCATGATCAAGATTGATTTGAACCGCGTCAGTTTTCTGCTCCGACAAGGGTGGCTTGACTCTCACATCAAATACGATCGCTGTAGCCCGGTATTCTCCAGACTTGGCCTTAGCTTGGAACGATTCAATCAAAACATCGATGAGTTTCTGAGATGGCGGATGCTCATCACCATCAGATGCACCGACATGAATAATTTCACCCTTGGAGGTAATTGCACCCCCATATGGGAAAAACTGTCCGTGCTCGGAAAGCATCTTTTGAGCAAATGGAAGAATGTCATTCATCAACTCGTCAAGCTCTTCCTTAGGCATTTTCTTTGTCCTGGACTGCTGAGCGTAGATCAGAGGTTGCGCTAACACCAGAGATACAAGTAGCGCCGCCATCAAGAAACGTGAGTGATTGAGTTGGTTCATACGAGAAGAATTCCAACGTTGCGCTTGAGCGGCTCGCCAACGCAACTCCGATAAAGGCTACTCACCGGCGAGTCCGCTCGAAGCGCTTGTTATGCCTGCTCTCAATTCAGCTTGGTACTTTGCCTTCGCCTAGATACAAACCCTTCACGATATTAGGCGCACGCCTCACCTCCGTTGTGAGAGTACAAATACCTGTTCGCAACTGACCCTTAAGAACCGTTGCAAAGACAATATAATCCCTACCTTTTATGAAACGAATTCCGCAATCTCCACCACCGATGCCAGTAAAGACAACAATCTGTGGGCTGTCTACACCTTTCCAATATCTCTCAACCTTAAAGGTCACGCGATATTCGTACCAGTCTACGTCTCTCCGCTTTAACTTTTTTCTATCGATGACTCGTCCCACGAATATCGTTCCGTCATAGTGAGTGACGAAATCCTTATAGACCGGATCGACGAGCCCCTGACTGAGCTTGAGTTTTAGAATCTGGCCCGGATAGCCACAGGAACAGGCCTTCACCGTTCCTGAAGTGACAGCAATGAACAAGCCGACCAAAATTAGGTCAATTATTGTTTTAGTATTCGCATATCGCATTCCTGGGAAGCTTGAAAGGCATAACGTTTGAGCTCAGCGGCGGACCGCGCAGCGGACCGTCCGCTGCAGCGAATTGTTAGCTGGCGCGGATCGTACCTCCTCATGTCCCAATCATCGCGTACCTTCAGCGACTGGTGTGTCGCTAAGCGCCGGCTCGGGCCGCGCGGACAAAAGGGCGCTGAATAGGGTGCTTCCACTGACGAGCGCCGCCACGCCGGCCACCCAGAAACCGCTGAAGAAGACGTCAAGGAGCCACCCCAAGGAAACCCCGAGTCCCTCGATAAGCATGAAGAAGGCGGCAGTGAGCGCGAGGCCCCCGATGACGCCTACGACCCAAAGCAACAGCCACCGGGAGGCGGCAATCCCCTGTCGGCGCAGCACCAGATATTGGCAGATCCCGGCCAAAATGCAGCCCCCGACCGTGAAGAGGATTGGCTCCACGGGGCCCGGGATGATACCCAGCACTCCATTGGCCATGAGTGGCCAGAAAACGGCCGCGAGGAGGGCGAATCCCAGGGCGGTTGCGAGCACCCAGGAAATGACCCGCAGGCGGTGGGAGCGAAGGACCAGGGCCTGGGACGCACCGAGGATGGCGCCCGCCATGGAGAGCGAGAGCAGGATGCCGGCATAGGAGACAATACTGTGCCCGACCGCCTGCTCCTGCCACTGCCAGTACCGCTCGAAGTCGAGCCCGTACTTGGCCAACATGCCGATCTGCAGGTAGGCGACGAAAGCCACCCCGAGCCCGAGCGCGTTTGCCGCGGTCCACTTGAGGCGAAATACGGTCTTCATGATTTAACCCTCCTAGCTTCAGCGCCAGCTAACGCTCCGCTTCAGCTGCGGCGCGCGATCAGCATTCAAGCTGAATCGAAAAGATTACTTGAAAAGCATGCTATCGCGCCGTCAGCTGCAAGGCTTGGTTGGATTGCGGCCGCAGATATGCGAGCTACTTGCCATTGCGGCCTTCACTGAAATAGCGGTCGACAACAGCAATTAGATTTCTAAGGTTTCCGTCCGTGAGAGTTTGGGCCTCGGTTAATCTGATCTGGGAATCCACCAAGGAATCGATCTTGGCATTCACATCTCTGAAGCCTTCGAGCGTCGCGTGGGCTAACCGCCCGACAACA
>JAXIOV010000187.1:0-6141 GCA_045403245.1 Pyrinomonadaceae bacterium
CTCGGCACCGTCGCATCAGAAGCGGGAGCGGTAGCGACCGGGTTTGCTCGGCACCGTCGCATCAGAAGCGGGAGCGGTAGCGACCGGGTTTGCTCGGCACCGTTGCATCAGAAGCGGGAGCGGTAGCGACGGGGTTTGCTCGGCACCGTCGCATCAGAAGCGGGAGCGGTAGCGACCAGGTTTGCTCGGCACCGCATCAGACCCGGTCGCTACGGCTCCCGGTTCTGATGCAGGGCCACGTATTTTACCCAGGGTTGAAACAACCCTGGGCCAGAGTTAGCGAACGCCTTTGGCGTAAACGTAAACTGCACCAGTACCAAAAGTTCGGCACCCGATTATTTCCAGGCAAGGAGAGCCAATGGAACGTAAAGTGGCATCCGATTATCCGCAGGAGCTGTTAGACCTGTTTCACGAATATCAGCACGGCGACATCAACCGCCGCATTTTCCTGGAACGCGCCGGCAAATTTGCGGTGGGCGGTCTGACCGTCGCAGCAATTTTCGAAAGCCTGACACCCAACTACGCCTGGGCGCAGCAGGTGAAGCCGGATGACAAACGCATAAAAGTGGGCTACGAAGTTGTCCAATCGCCGGCTGGGAATGGCTCGATCAAAGGGTATCTGGCACGTCCGGCAAAAGGGAAAAAGCTGCCAGTTGTGCTCGTCATTCACGAAAATCGCGGACTCAATCCCTACATCGAAGACGTAGCGCGTCGTCTCGCGCTCGCCAAGTTCATCGCCTTTGCGCCCGACGGACTGACTTCGGTCGGTGGCTATCCAGGCAGCGACGAGAAAGGCGCCGTCGCCTTTCGCCAGGTGGATGGAAAGAAGATGCCCGAAGATTTTTTCGCGGCGGCCAAGTGGCTAAAAGCGCGACCCGATTCCACCGGGAAACTTGGTGCGGTGGGTTTTTGTTTCGGCGGCGGAATGGTGAATCAATTGGCCGTGCGGCTTAGCACTGATTTGAATGCCGGTGTTGCATTCTATGGCCGCCAGGCAGGCGTAGATGATGTTCCCAAAATTTCTGCGCCGCTGTTGTTTAATTACGCGGGCAACGACCAGCGGGTCAACGAAGGCATCGCGGCTTACGAGGCCGCGCTCAAGGCCAACAACAAGGTGTATACGTCGCACATGTACGAGGGCAAACAGCACGGCTTCCACAACGACACGACACCACGTTATGACGAATCTGCCGCCAAACTGGCCTGGACGCGCACTCTCGAATTTTTCAACAAGTACTTGTGGTAATGGCTGATTAAGGGCCTTAGCCTCTGGTGTCTTTCTGAAAACCAGTGGAAAGGAGCGCAGGAATGGAGAGTCCAGCGGTAGGGGGACGGGTAGAGCGTGACGATGATCTCACAAGATAATCTCGAGGATGATGTTGATGCGTTGTTCAGGCTCCCGTTGGCAGAGTTCACTGGCGCACGCAACACATTGGCCGCGCGGCTAAGGAAGAGCGGGCGTGGTGATGAGGCGGCTCTCGTGAAGGCGCTGGCCAAGCCTTCCATCTCGGCGTGGGCCGTGAACCAACTCTACTGGAATCATCGCGAGGCGTTCGACCGGCTGATTGCGTCAGGTGAGCGCTTCCACAAAGCGCAGACATCTCGTCTAGCCGGAAAGGTCGCGGATATGCGCGAAGCCCTCGACGTGCGTCGCGAGTGCCTTTCACAACTTTCTGATCTCGCAGCTTCCGAGATGCGAGATGCAGGTCAGAATCCGGCGCCAGACACCATTCGCCGTATCACAACTACTCTCGAGGCAATGTCGGCATACGCGCGGCGTGCTGATGCGCGATATCCGGAGCGTCCCGGGCGTCTGACTGCGGACGTGGATCCCCCGGGCTTCGAATTATTCGGCACGACGGAGTTAACACGCGTCACGCCCACCAAGAAGTCCAGCGGTGCTGCCGCGAACACGCGACGAAAGGTGGCTCCGGACGATGAGGTACGTCAGCTTGCGGAAACGCGTAAGGTGAAGATAGCCGCCGCGAGAGTTTCACTGCAGGATGCAAAAAGATCGCTGACCCAGGCCCGTGCCCGGGCACAGAGTTTGGAGGCAGCGCATAAAAAGGCTGAGGCAGAGGCGAAGAAGGCCGACAAGCACCGGCGCAACGCGGAGGAGAGCTTGGCGAAAGCAAAAGCCGCGTCGGAAGATGCGGCCGGACGCGCGCGAAGAACAGCAGTTGAAGTAGAAGAGGCCGCGAGCGAGGTGGAAGATGCCGAGCTCGAGGTCGAAAAGGCATCCAAGAATCTCGAGAAGTTGTTTGGAGAATAGAGGTTTAGTGTGAACTTGATGTCATAAATCCTCACTAAGAAAAGAAACACCGGTCCGGCCAGCAGAAAAAGCGACGCGCCAAGTAGCCGACCAAGTGCCGTATCGGGTAGTAGTGCTGAAGGTGGAGACAAGGGCGGGACCACCGGGCCAAAGCCTCAGGGTACTCATCGATTGAGATGACCGTCCTTAAGTCTGCAATATCTCTCGGTGCATTCTCCTGATGTGAGTTCGGTGTCTCTGCTGAGTTTACTGCTGCAAACACCAACCACCGACACACATAAAAACGCAGGGAGAGATCGAAACCTGGCCTAACACACCCAACTCATATAGAATCCACGCGCTTCCAGACTCTGCACAACTCGACCCGCTAATCACGAGCGTTTTCTAGTTTTACGCTTGAGTTGACCGGTCAAGAGATTACCGGGCATCACGGATTGTATTTCAATGAATCAATGATGGTTTTGTCCTGTCAGCAACCTATTTAAGGAGGATCCCACCATGACTACAAGTCCCGGCGCAGCAACTGCTCCATCCGTATCAGCGATTTTTTCCAAGCTGCTGGATTTTCTTCAAAACAAAGCGGCCCCAACCGCAATTCGGACGTTTTTGACCACCGCCGGAATTAACGATGACGTCGCAACCATGATTACCCAGGCGATTACGCAGGGCGGCCAGGTGTCGTTGACGACGCCGCAAAGTTACCAGTTGGGCAATCTGCTGAATCCGTTTCTTCCGTCCGGGTTTCAAGTACCAGACCAGTGGGCGAGCATTACCCTAACGCTCGTGACCTTCGATGCCGACCCCGCCAATGAACTACTGGCATTGAGCGGGACTGTGACTATTCCACTGTCACTGGCCAAACTGAGTACTCAGGTTGATTTCACTTTTAACCTCACCGGCAACGGCGCCTCGAGTCCGCAGGTTTTCACCGCCGCTATGACGGGAGAAATCGCGCTTACTAACAGCCAGCTGTCACTTGAATACAATCTGGTCCAGACCGATCAGACGCTGGATCTTCAATGGCTCGCGAACGCCGGAGGCGAGCTACAGCTCTCTGATCTCGCAACCCTATTTGACGGGACGTTGCCCGATTTTCCCGACGGCCTGGATCTGCACCTAACGAAGGCGAATGCCGCCATAGACCTGTCCAACGAAGAGGAGAGTCTTGAATTAAGCGCGCTGTCGGGAGATTTGGCAGCTGCCTTTGTGCTCGTCGAAAAAGTGAGCGACAGCTGGGAACTAGCCTGCGGACTGGCCCTGGCCACGGATGTCTCACAATGGCCTTGCATCGGCGCAAGTTTTGGGAAACTAGACGTCACGCTCGATGCTGCTGAAGTCCTGGTAGCCACTGCGAGTTTTCCAGGGTTTCAGTGGCCCGCAGTCGACGAGGAACAGGGATCATTGTTCGAGGCTTTTCCATTTGATCTAGCGTCCGGCATTGCCATTCTTGCCATCCTGGATCTCACTGAGGCGACCGACGGCACTGCGAAAAACGTTGCCGGGTTAGCCGCAAGCAGAAACAGCCAGACGAATGAACAGATCGGCAAGCTCCTCCTGAGTGCGCAACTGCAAACTCCGATCGTTCCGAACCTGACTGCCACCTTTGGAAGCTGCGACGTTCTCAAGTATCCCATCGACTTGAGTTTGAGCATCACCATGGCCGACGACCTACCGGACTTTAGCGCCAGCGGCAGCATTACTTTCTCTCAATGGAATAACCTCGTGGCTGACGTCAGTTTGAACATTACCTACGACTCGGTCTACGGCGATGTTAACGTTACTGCGCCGTCGCCCTACTCCCTGCTATCAGGCACCAAAGCGCTTCCCGGCCTCGCGATTAATGAGCTGGCCGGCCTTATGGGCATCGACTTTGAAAACCAGGAATTAGTGCTGGGCTTCGTCGGCAAGTTTGATCTGGGAACGATCTCTCAAGCCGATCCTAATACTAATCCCGACACTTCTACGCTAAACGCGATGTTGCCATCTAACGGCCTGAGCATAACTGCGCCTCAACCCAACGCCGGAGAGCTCGCCGTTATAGTCGGCCTTAACGACGATCTCGGTGCGATACCGGTCCCGGATGTAGATCTTCTGATCCTGCGTCTAACCGAACTCGATCTTACGGATGTTATCAAGAGCGTTATCGCCAACCCGAACTCAGACGCCCTTGCGGCTTTGAAGGGAATCTCGGTCGAAGACATTCTGTTCTACTCGTGTGATGTACCAAGGGGCACCTACTACCTCCCGGACGGAACCGTGCCCGCAACAGGCTTGAAGATTCACGGCATGCTTGATTTCTGGGGCAAGTTTGAAGTCTGGGGAGAACTCGAATTCGACGCCGCCGATGGTTTCAGCGGTTCAGTTTTCCTCAGTCCGATCCAGCTTGGAGACGTGCTGTCGATCATTGGCGCCCCACCGCCAGACCCAAATCCGGTTCCTTCGTCGTTTAAAACTGGCGGTCCCTGGTTAGAGGTTTCCACTGCCGGTCCAACTTTCCTGGCAGGAAGCTGGGACATTAATGTATTTGACATTGCGAGCACCGATCTCAACATCACCATCAACGAGCAGATTTTTAGTTTCTCGATCACATCGAATGACCCGGATTTGTTTACAGGCGACTTTGTGTGTTACCTGACGGCCGGGTGGACCCAGTTACAAATCGCCGTAAATGGCAATTTAGCAGGTGACGTGCCGCTGCCGTCATTTCTCAACGTGCCCTCGGTAACACTGCATCTCGACACCCAGTACAGCGTCAGCCTCAGCGTCAGCCTGAGCAATGGAGCCATCACCTTCTCAGTTAACGGCTACTTCTTGATCGGTACAGACCAGATCAATCTACCCAGTTTGACGGTCAACGCTTCAATCTCGCGCTTTGCCGATATTCCTGACGCGATCCTGACGGTCATAAAAGACAACGTTGACAGCCTTTTCAGCAGTGCCATCAGTGAAGCGTCGAGTCTGATCGAGAAGTGGGGTGAAAAAGTTCTGGAGTACATCGAGGAGGGTGTCAGGGATGCCGTTTACTTACTCGTCCATATCCATCATGCACACAATTATGGAGAGTCTTGGCTGGCATCGGGCAATTTGGTTTCCGGCGATGGAGTGGCCAAGTATCAGTTAGCCAAGTCATCCGACGGCTTGGGCTGGGTGCGGCGCTGGATCCCTGACGTACCGACTCTGGACGATTTGCAGGGTCGCTGCAAATGCCAGTTCGTAATCCCGGATCCGAGTAACTCATCCGGCTCTCAACTTTTGATCGACTCGTTGCCCATCGACGTTCTTCAAGTACCGTCGAGGGTCGATGGAACAATTATCGAGGAAGAAGAGAACGCTGATATCTATGTAATTGCCACGTCCCCCCCAGACAAAAACGGCGTGACGGTGCCGGGCAAATACCGGGTGCAAAACTCCAGCGCGTTTTTGGCTACATTGGGCAAACCCGCGAGCCAACTTTGCGCAAAGAGCGACATCAACCAGATTCCCGACAACACGGTCCTTAGTGAACAGTGCAATATCAACGGTGGAGACGCCGAGCAGGACGCGTTTGTTGATGGGATACGCTACCCGATCCCTGACGTGAATACTCTTTACTGCCTTCAAAAGAGCTTTCAAAAATCTCTAACACTGGATAATGCGACTTTCACAAGCATTCCCAGCGGACCTACTTTTGTTTCCGCCAGCCAGGGTGTGTTGCTCGAATACGAAGGTGCTATCTACCTCGTGGATGCCAACCAGTTGCGTCAGTTTCAGGACATGGAGTCGTTGCAGGCTTACGGCTACGATGCCAGCACGGCGCAGAACATTACGACTACGCAGTTGGGGATAATGTCGATAGGGAGCAAAATGCCCGAGAATCCCCCGGGATAAAG
>JAXIOV010000176.1:0-25127 GCA_045403245.1 Pyrinomonadaceae bacterium
GAGTACGTAAATACTCTAGCGCATTAATCTCAATGGGATTGCCGTCAATGCTCTCAATAGCCGACGGAGTGCCTCCAACCTGCTCTTGGACGACATCAGCGCCGTCGTAAAGGAACACAGTAGACTGCCCGTTTACTGTCTTATTAACTCTTCTGCCCAACCCGTCGTATTGAAAAGTGGCTGCGACGCTTCCACTGATTGAGACCATCTGGTTACGGGCATTCCACGTGTATGTATTGACGCCATCATTAGTCAGGTTTCCGTTGGGGTCGTAAGTAAGGGTTGTTGCTTCACGCTGTGTAAGTTGATTGGCAGCGTTGTAATTAGCCGAAGTCAACACCTGCGGCAAATTAAGTCGAGCGTAGCTGCCACCAATTTTGGTGCGTCGTTCAGTCTGGTCGTATTCATACGTGAGATTGCCCAGGATTGAATCACCCAGCCGGTAAGTAATAGCCGTAAGTTGTGATGCTGCATCGTAGTCATATTCGGCAATCACTCCATTCGGCAGCGTCTTACTGCTAAGGCGGTCAGCATTGTCATACGTTAACCTAACCGTCGCGCTGCCTTGAGTGATCGTCGTTAGCCGATCGGCATCGTCATAAGAGTAGTTGACGACAGCCTGCCCGGGCACTGTCATCGTCTTGCGCCTGCCAACCTTGTCATAGGTATAACTGACCGTGCCTTGTGGACTTGTTTGCGACCGCATGCGATCGAAGTTGTCGTAGTCGAGAGTAATGGTCCCGGCAAGCGAATCGACAACAGTCCTGATGCGGTTTCCTGCGTCGTAGGTGTAATTGATGGTGCTCTCATAAACACCTGCTCCGATTTCGCCGAATCCGATGAAGGTAAGCCGGTCCAAATTGTCATAGCCATAAACTGACACCTTTCCTCGGCGATCCGTAAATCTCACTACATCGCCTGGTGCTGCGAGAAATCCTTTGGTGTAAACTTGAATCGCCGAATGGCTTCTACATACATTTTGGGTACGACTACTACATGTATGTCGGTAGCCCTGTTTCTTCTCAAAGAGCCATTGATTTAGGCAAAATAGAATGGCTTGTTGTTGAAGAAATGGAATCGCCTTATCTAACCGCCCGCGAGGCATAACAACGTCGTTGGACCGGAACGCGACAGCCTCTTTTGGCAACTTGTTTTGTGAGGCGACGATGGATATGTGATCGCCGCGCCGAAAAGATCGAAATAGAATTGTTTTGCAAGTTTTCGGGTTTTGTTTCGTTCTTTTTGCAGCTCTTCCCGGAGACCTGAAGATCAAAAAGGAGAACAAAAATGAAACGATTTACACACTTCGTATTAGGCGCGGTGATTATCTTTTCATTGATCGGGGAAGCCTTCGGGCAGGGTGTGGTTGAAAGCGACTTGCAAAAGATCGCCAATAAATTTATCCCCGAAGGAATGGTCTCGGCCCATCAAGCCGTCCAAGGGCGATTTGCCGAGTCTGCGTCGAAAGATAAATCGGGGAACATCGTCGTGCTTTACAGGAAAGGATCCTACGGAGTCAGATACAAAGGCCTGATACTGGCCCCGCAGGGATCCGGGGCTTACGATCGACATAACCTTGCTGAGCCCGAATCTACTTGGAGCATGATGGACCCGATCGCGGTCTTCTTTGCCAATTCGGACGGAGATACTGAGAACGAACTCTTCATTATCGACAAATGCTATACGGGTATCGGGCCGACCGGAGCGAGGCCATTTTACCGGACAAGAGTGTACGACTGGAACGGTATTGCTTTTTCTCACGTCGATTCGGTCAGTGAAAAAATCGGAAATGCCAATACCGTTACGACAGCAAAAGCCAAGCTCCGTCAGTTTTCGAAGACCCTCAAATCCCAAAAGACGCGGATGCTCGAGGCGGTCGATTTTGGGTCCCACAACGAACAGATCGAGAAGGCAGCAGTTGCCGGAGACGCTTGGGTAAAAGAGCCGGCACAGATCATCGCCCGTACGTTCGGCGGACTTTCCGAAATGCGGTCAAAAACGATCGAATTTACGGCGCCGACAGCCGACGAAGCCGATTCATTGACCGTTACGATTACGAACGACGGATATCTGGATGATTCCGTTCGCGGCGAAAAATATAGCTTGGAGCTAAAAATGAACGAGCGAGGTGTCTGGAAATTCGTTACTGCTGCAAAGGCGTGGCGCTGCCAGCCCGGTCGCGGAAATCAGGATTATTCGACAATAAAATGCAAGTAGTCGTAGTGTCGAACGTACCGTTTCGAACTCGAACTCAGTTGCTCGAACCAGATATGGCCATTAAGGTGACGGAGCAGAAAAATGAAAAGTACGAAACTATTTAACCTATTCGCGATCTTGCTGACGAGCTTATTCTTTTCGGAATACGCCGCGGCTCAATCCGGACCTTTCGTGGAGATCCGCAATACTTCTCCCGAGGTACGAAAGATCTGTATGTACAAAGACAGCGATAAAGTCAGCATGGCTCCCTACAAATGCTTTGTGATTAATGCCAACGAAAAGGTGGTGTGGAATCGCAACGGCAATCGCTCCGATTTCAAGGTGAAAGTATTTAAAGCGACTTGGCTTCTCCACTATCGGCGGGTACCGGGCCGCACTAATAGAATCGTCATGAATCCTGGTAACGGATTCGGTTTCGGCTATGTCCCGCCGAAGGGAACTAAACCGTGACGCTCGCTCGACGCCCCGAACGCTTGACGGCGGAACAGTACACTTGAAAAAGGACTCGACGATGAAACGAACAAATACACTTACTTTATTCGCGATCTTGCTAACGTGCCTGTTATTTGCCGAATACGCCGCGGCACAATCATTAACTCTTGTCGAGATCTACAATGATTCCGGCGAAGCACGCAAGATCTGTATGTACCGGACGGATGATACGGCCGCCGCCGTTCCGTCCGACTGCTTTGAGATGGATCACAGGGAGGCGGTGCTGTGGGATCGGAAGGGCGATCGCTCAAACTTCAGAATAAAGATATCCAACCCGGCATTGGTTGATAAAATTCTCCACGATCGCGAGCTGCCCGGCGGCACAACGACGATCATGATCCGTAGAGACGGTAAAATCGCTTTTGGAGGGGACCCGCGAAAAGCGCCCGTCACGAAATACCGGCTAAAGGTTTGCAATCAGCGGTTCAACGAAAAGATATCTTTCGCTCTTAGCTTTGAAACCGATGCCGCCTTTTTCACGGAAGGCTGGTGGAGTGTTGAAAAAGGAAAGTGTATTGAGCTCGGGGTTAGCGAACGGCTCAAGCGAAGCATAAATCTCGCATACGGCGAAATGCCGCGGACCTATTATTACGCCAGGACGTACGGCGACGATCCGCAGTACTGGTACTGGAGCGGAGAGGGCGATGGCAGGAGCCTTTGCATCAACCAAAAGAAAGCGTTCAAGATATTGGGTGAACGCGGACCAGCCGGCAACTTCAGGTCACCGCCGTGCACTGAGAGCCATCAGAAAATGGCCAGCTTCCGCCGCATCGATGACCCCAAAACGAATGAGGAGTACTACTACCTGACCTTCTAATATCTATGAAACAACGCTCAAAGCGTACGAATTCGCCGATGCGTTTTATGATGAAACACAGCCTTGATTTCCCAACGATCAAGAGCTGGCTAAATAACAACAGCGGTTATTGCGATTGCAAGGCGATGGAACAGATCGCACCCGTTTGGCGGAGAAAATTCGGAGATGACTAAGTGTGCTGTCTTGTTCGCGACTATGACCTTGGTTTTTGTCGGTACGGGTTTCGGCCAGAAGCCAGCGACGATGACGGTCAAGGTTTATTTTCACAACGAGAAACCGCTTCAGTATCCGCCGCTCGTAATACTTATCCCCTGCACCGCCGATCACCAGCAAGTGCCCGCCGATGATCTCGCGGTCATGCGATTCATTCATAGAACTAAGTAAGTAAGACTCAAGGTTGAGTTATTGTAAACGGCGGAAATGGTCAAGAATCGAAAAAAAGAGGGCTATCGGATTGCCGCAGACTAGCTGATCGCCTCGCTGCAGATGGTCTGGGCGACCTGGTGGGAAGCCTGAAGGCTTCGAACCTGTTACGTGTTTTTGCAATTTCTTGTTGCAATCGCTTCGACAAGGGTTACAGCTTCACCTACTTCATCTTAATGGTCACCGGCTTCGGGCTGGCAACGAGACGAAAGCCCTGTTCAGTGCCGCGATTCGCGGGCGGGCTAAAGAAGTGGTCGGCGGAGCGGCAGCCGTCACCCTGGTCACTCCACGAGCCGCCACGAAGCACCCGCTGACTTGAGTCTCCGCGAGTTAGGTTTGCCGAACCGTCAACAGGCAAACCGGTTGAGTTATCCTTCCATATATCTTCCACCCATTCCGACACATTTCCGTGCATATCAAATATTCCCCATTTGTTCGGCTGATAACTTCCGACGTCCGTTGTCCGTCCCAGAGACTTCCCCTTGGAAGCATTTCCATACGGGCGATTCCCGTCAAAGTTTGCCTGACTCGATGACACATTATTTCCGTCCCCGATTCCAAAGGGCGTCGTTGTTCCCGCCCGCGCCGTATATTCCCATTCTGCTTCACTCGGCAACCGATAATTATAGCCGTCGCTTTGAGAGTTGAGTTTGCGGATAAATTCCTGCGCATCATTCCACGAAACCCTGATAACCGGCTGTTTGTCGCTCTTTTTGAATTTAGCGTCCAAACCGGCTTTCATCCCTTCCGGCAGATCTCCCATCAACCTTTTCCACTCCCCGATGCTTACTTCATATTTACCCATGTAAAACTCGTAGTTAATGGTTACACGCCGCTGCGCTTCATCAGCATTTCTGCCCGCCTCACCTGTCGGCGATCCCATCATAAACGAACCCGATGGGATCCGCGCGAACTTCATCCCGATCGAGTTTTTCATTTCCCTGCCCTTTGTTGTCGGCGTTGGTGTCGGTTTCAAAACAGGGAGGAACGGTATCGTTTGGGACCGAATATTCCACACAAATAAATTAGCACCGAAAAGTAACAGGGTAATTGTCACAAGATAGAATGTTCGTCTTCGCATAATAGAGACTTCCTTACTCAAAAGGTTAGAGTAACACTGCTGCTTGGGCTTTGGGATCATCAAGCCGGCGAAATTTCACGGCCTTCAATCCCGCCCCATAGAGCTTCGCCGCACGACGGCCCAATCCACCAATGCGTAACTCGCATGATACCTCAGAGGTAGCTAAAAGACTCCGATTGGCGTGGTATGCAACCGGGGCCGCGTCACGGAGAATCACTACTCTAAAGGAGCATCGCTCTAGCGGTACTGCCATTAAGCCCATTGTTGATAGCTTATGGATCGCGATCAATCGTCTTGGCTATATGTTTGGAGGATCTTTGGTTCTCAGATGTTCCCGTCGATCATTGTCTTTTCTTTTGATCGTAAAGATGGGGCTAAGATGGTGGCGGGACGTGTTGATACGTAACCAGACGAAGCGATACCTTGACGACCGCTAGGCCCGTAAATACTGGTTCGTATCGTTTCGTAAGACTAGGTAATGCCGTATCCAACGGACTTAAAATCCGTTGGAATGGATGATTGCTCCTACCACTGGCGTAAGCGGGCAATCATCGGATAAGATGCCAGCATTGGCGGTCAATGCGGCGAGTTTTGGGACTGATTTCGTGGTCCAAGAATCCGCGTAAGTCATTGATACTACAGTCTTTATCGCCCGCTTGGCTCAGCACCAGAGCACTCGTCTATAGGTTGCGTCGATAAAGAACTTACCTCAACAGCCTTCGTCAATTGCGGACTTATTGCGGACTTTTTTTAACGAGCACGTAAAATACTCTAGCGCTTAGAGATACGACATCTCAAAGATCGTTGAGGTTCAAATCGAATTCGGGGGCATAGGTTGGCCTGCATGAATTTGCCGGGTGCCTTCTTGGCCCAATATCCACGTCCTGGGCGCGGATAATGAGTTTCCTGCCGACTCTAACAAGATAAACATCAGACAAATTAAATTTCTTCGCGACGTGCTGAATCGGTTCTGACCAGATCTGTTTTTAGATCTCTTCGTGATCGTAACTGCAAGCGAGATGGTGAGGCTATCTTCACTCCCTGTTCTTGGATTTGAGATTGAAGCCTGTCCTTACCATCGCATATAGGTTGCGTGCAGTTGTTTTCGAATCCACAATTCCCCGACCAACCCAGTAATAGGTCGCCTTCTTTGTTTAAGGGTGATTGCGCGTTTGCTGTATGGAGATAGACCCAAACAGTGGTTATCAGAACGCCGAGGCCGTTTAGTCCCCGGGCTCAATCAAATAGGCGTGGTTCCCGAGAACTACGAGCAAGTCTATCCGGAGAATCGCGCGTCTCCGCGATCTAGTCTGGTAGTTCGTCGGTGCCTATCTCCAGGAAGTCACCTTTTAGGTTGTTCTTTGGAGCGTTCTCCAGTCGAGCATTGAGCCTCAACAAGAATGTTTCTTCGGAACTATCCCTCTTTACAATCCAAATTTTAGCCACCGGACTCTCTTTTACAACTTTGTCGAGAATCGACTTCAGCGTCATCTGAGAAACGTTGAGCGTAAAATGTTGTCCCAGTTGTTGGATATAGAATCCGCCGATGTACCCGGCACTGTAAGTCATTCGGTTTGCCTCGAGTATTCTTCTTATCTCAGGAGTAGCAACCAACGCGTCCCCTAGCGCCCAACAACTAGTCTTCTCTTTTACGGAAAAGCTAGGCAGCTCGGTCGCCAGCAGTTCCGCTAATACTACGTCGCGATTCTTGTCTTTAGGAAAAACGCTGACAACTCCATTCTCAATCTTCCAAGCGTATTGTTCGTGGGCACTGACAAACTGAGTCAACAAGTCAACGACCGTTCCATGGCGCAAATCGAGACTATAGATCGCACTCTCGTCATCATTCCGCGCAATCTCCAAACCAATCGGAACTTCGTAAACAAGCGCAAGACGTGAGAACAGCTCTTCAATGCTACCAGTTCTAATCTTTACGTTGTCCAGACGCCCTTGCGCCAGATCAACCTTGGCAGTCGTAGAAGTAGCTAAAATAGCACTGCCGGTTTCTCCTAATCCGGCGACAAGTATACAGATCGCGAGCCTCAACAGTAGCTTAAACATTCCACGACCTTTCCAGAAACTCACGGCTGAGTACACTTTCTATCGCTCCAGGTAATGGGTTCACTGAGAACCAGCATCAACGTGGCGCTGCTGAGATCGATATCGATGACCTGATCAAGTGAGGCCAGCCGTGAATCGGTCAACCTCTGAGCAGGTACATCGATCCAAACCGTGGCTGAGACGGCCAACACCAAAGCTGACAAAGCTAAAACTGCGGTCTGCTTCATTTAAGGCTTGTGGCGTGTCACTCGCTGTCGAGCGCAGCTTTGATTGTTGAACGTGACGGTGACGATGTCGCTTTCCGATGTCTCGCCATACCGAAAGTCATCGTTAGACGGTGACGGGCTCTCCCGCAATTCACCTTCGATGCTGTCTGGCATGGAAAACACGTAATCACCCTTTCTTAAGGGAGGAGAATTATCGTAGCTCAGCGACCGGAAGGAAGATACGAAAGTGAACGTCACCTTTTCATAAGCGAAAGTCGTCCACGCCGCTGGCCCGCCCGTCGCCGTAGCGCCAAATCCCGGCTTCTTCGCACCGCGCTTATGAATCGGAACTAATCTATTCAACACCTCTCGCAACTCCTCGAACGGAAGCTTTTGCGAAAGATAGTTAGTGTCACCAGCGATGCGTTTTGGATAAAGCCGCATCCGACAGACCTGCCCATCAACGGCATATTCTGGTGTCATCCAAATGTGCTCGCTGACCGAGTAGGCGCGTACAGGTTCCTCATATTTCCGGGCGATATCCGCGGTAGTCTCGCCAAAGCTATACGGGGCGTATAGCAGGAAAATGATCCCAGCGAATCTTAGCTTGTTTCCCATCAACCGTCTCTCATCCTTGCCTGTACGGAAGTCTTAGTACGTAAGCAACAGTTCTCTCTTATCTCCGACTCTCTCCACGAACCAGATTTTATGTTCACTCTCCTTCCCTACGCTATTGAGCACGCCTCTGACGTCCGTATTTGCGATCGTGAGATCGACCTTATCATTAAAGTAAATGCTTCGGCCATATGCGTAATCATACGGCCGCACCGCGACATTGTTGGCATTTAGCAGTTGACTTACTTCGGGCAAGGCGAGGATCGCATCCCTTATTCTGAATTTATCGGTAGTTCCTTTTGGCGGAACGAACTGCGCGATTTTGGTGTCGAGGAGCTGCGCCAGGAACTCATCCCTGGCAACTACTGGGGTAACATTGATCACGCCGTCACGGAGCTCCCATTTGTAGTGCGGTTCCTGAACTACCAATGAGTCAAGAATGCTCTTCAGAGTGCCGCGTCTAACATGAATGTTGTCTTTAGGGTTTTGTCTCGAACCTACCGCCTGTTCAAACCCTATCGGGACCCGGTGCTCAGTCGCAAGCTCACTGAGAACCAGCATCAACGTGGCGTTGCTGAGATCTATATCAACAACCTGATCAAGTGAGGCCGGCCGCGAATCGGTCAACCTCTGAGCGGGTACATCGATCCGAACTGCGGTTGAGGCGGCCAACACCAAAGCTGACAAAGCGAAAACTGCGGTCTGTTTCATTCATCTCTCCATGCGTAAGATTCGAGATCAGATGCGTGGTCCCATTGAGCTACTGAAGCAAGCTATTCAACGTTTCAGGACTCGCCCACTCATGTGCTGCATTGTAAATGTGTAGCCGGGCACTCCGACTCCAATCCTCCTATCCTCGGGTTGCAATCCTCCTCCGGGGGCTAGGTTAGTCAGCGTTCTAATTTGAGTGATCTGAATCACTGAGCCGCTCCCAGTAGTTATGGTAAGCGTCATTCGCTGTTCGGTTACGAAGGGAGATGTCACCCGATTGTACAATGCGTTTGCATCAGCTGCGTTGGTGGGATCGGGCGCAGAATTCGAAACCCAGTCTGTGCCTCGACCTTCTTCCCGTCAAGTGAAGCGCAGATGGATGAAATCTTCGAACGAATCGCTCTTGAGTTGCGGCACCAGTATTCCATAGGTTACCGGCCTCAAAAGCTTTACTAGTGATGGGAAGTGGCATCCCCTTAGAGTTAAGGTTAATCCGCCGAACAGAACAGCGCATCTATTCGTGCGCAGCAGAGCAGGCTATTACGCCACCCTCCGTTTTAGGTGAGATAAGGTCTTCAGTTTCTGTGCGAGAAAAGCGTCGCCCTTAGGCTGACGCAACCAGTCGGCCTGCTTTGCTCCCTTTCAGAGTCCTAGCGGTTGCATCATTCAGTTACCTTGCGCGCCTTGAGCCCTGGTCTTAGAATGCTCATACCAACTTAGTTTGCACGGGGTTCATCCCAACGCACTCGAGTTGATCTTGACAGCGGCCCGGGCATCAGTTGAGTCCTCGGGCGCATCTACAATAGAGAGCTATCTGGCAGGCTCTAACTGGTTACAGAGGAATAGAGTACTCACCTTACCAGCGAGGAGTCTCATGTATTTAACGCGACGCCTGCCATTTCGCGGACTGCCTTTCTTCTTGCTTGTCGGCTTGTTCATAGTTAATTCGCCGACTACCGCAAGCGCTCAGGACAAGCCTGAGGAAAAGCCAGCAAAGCCTACCGCATCCCCATCACAATCCAAGCCCGGCACGGAACTCGATGGCCCTGTTATCGTCCATACCGATCTGATCACATTGACGGTTACGGTAACCGATACTTACGGCCGATACGTCTCGGGACTGAACAAGAGGGCTTTCACTGTTCTCGACGAAAAACAGCCTCAGGAAATTACGTACTTTAGCGACGATGACGCTCCCGTTTCTGTCGGTATTCTTTTTGACGTTTCGGGTTCGATGAGTGGCGACAAGGTCAAGCGCGCGCGCGATGCGCTGGCGAAGTTTATTCAGACCAGCCACAACTCCGACGAGTATTTCTTGATCGGATTCAATTCCCGGGCGCAGTTACTTATAGACAAGACCCGCGATGGCGACGCTGTACTCGACAAGCTCACGTTTGTTCAGACGCGCGGCAACACCGCTCTCTACGATGCATGCTATCTCGGGGTCGAAAAGGTGCAGCGTGGCACGCATTCGAAGAAGGCCTTGCTGCTGATTAGCGATGGACAGGACAATAATTCTCGTTACACCTTCGATAATCTCAGGCGACTACTGAAAGAATCTGACGTGACCTTGTATGGGGTAGGAATTCTCAGCGGAAGCGATGCCGGCAGCTCGCTGGGAATGGAGGGCCAAGGTGTCTTGGATGAACTCGCCGGCGTCTCAGGGGGCAAAGCATTTTTCCCTCGCTCAAATGCTGAAATGGATGACATCTTTGAGCAGATCGCGCTTGAACTGAGACACCAATATTCGATTGGCTACAAACCTGCCAATTTCATTCCCAACGGCAAGTGGCGAAAGGTCAAAGTAAAGGTGACGCCGCCGCGCGGACTGCCTCGTCTGTTTGTTCGCTCGAAGGAAGGTTATTACGCCTTAGGAAATCTTAAGTAGAGGCCATTTCGAAGGTTGTGTTTTGTTAAGCGCGAGGATGGTTTGTTAATGATGAGTTCTCAGAACCGACCGAGATCCGGCTCGACAACGCTCCGGTTTCTCAATATCACTTGCTGCGCGCTGACCGGCACTCTACTTATTTCCTCCCTACTGTCGGCCCTCGCGCAGGAGCGCCCCAGACGAACAGGCCGATCCGTTGCAGTTAAGCCTAGCGCAACTCCCGCTCCTGCTAAAACCGTTACTCAAGTTCCAAGCGCACGGGCAACACCAACGGCGACTCCCACCCCGACACCCCAAGGCCCTCGAGATCGGATTGCTCCGAACCTGGGCGAACCTCCCCCGCCACCAGTGCTGAAACCTAAGCCCACGCCCACGCCGGCCGAAGAGGAGATCGATCCCGAAAGCGTCGTCAAAATCAACACGGATTTGGTGACCCTAAACGTACGTGTCATCGATCGCAACAATCGCCCAATAGATAATGTTAGGCAAAATGATCTGCGGGTGTTCGAAGATGGAGAGCTACAGCCAATTGAGTTTTTTACGAAGGAAGAAGTTCCTATTAACTACGGTTTGGCCATCGACACTTCTGGTTCTCTACGAAGTCAGTTGCAAAGCGTGATTGATGCAACCAGGGCGATCATCGACAGCAACAAGCCCGGAGATGAGACTTTCCTTGAGCGTTTTATCAGCAGCGACAAGATCGAAATCCTCCAAGACTTTACCGCGAGTAAAGATCTTTTGATTGACAGCTTGGATAACCTTTACGTCGAAGGAGGTCAAACCGCGGTAATCGACGGCGTATATCTCGCAGCTGAGCACGTGGCAGGTTACAAAAAGGGCGATGAGAATGATCGAAGACGCCGCGCGCTAATAGTGATTACCGACGGCGAAGATCGGAACAGCTTCTTTAAGCAGGAACAGCTCTTCGCCAAGCTGCGTGAGGAAGACGTGCAAATCTATGTCATTGGGTTCGTTAACGAGCTCGATAAAGAAGGGGGTTTTATCCGCAAGAGCCCGCGAGACAAGGCCGTTAATCTGCTCAATAGGCTGGCAACGGAAACTGGGGGCCGTGTTTTCTTCCCTCAATCGCTTTCCGAGTTGCGGCAAATCGCAAACGAGATTGTTCGCGACCTCCGCACACAGTATCTGGTCGCCTATAACCCGACAAACAAGACTCGCGATGGCTCATATCGTTCGATAAGGGTGACCGTAGCTGAGGACTCGGGGCGTGATAAGAGGATCGCGCTGACACGTAGCGGCCGAATAGCGGCGAAGGAAGGCGCTCCCTCTTCAAAGCCTGCGACCAAGCGAAGTTAGCTACTTAAGAACATTCGCTCCAGCTCACTACTCATCTTTTAGACGGGTAGTATCCTTCGCGTGCGCGTACCTGTGCTTTATCTTTGAGGCCACGAACCTCGACACGAATGTTGCGAAACTTGCCATCACGCGCTTTGTTCGTGGGATAGTATCCAAGGCTGTACTGGGTTCCTATCTCGGTCGCGACGCTCCTAAAAGCCGCACGAGCATCCTGGAGAGTGGCCGCAACAAAATTCCTTCCCCCGCTTGCCTTCGCCAGATCATTCATTTCGCGACGAGCCAGGTTGTAAAGATCACGGCTAATCTGCATCTTTTCGAAGGAACCCATCATGCAAAAATCTTTGTAATCGGCCGGGTCTGCGCGCGGCGCGAATATTTGGCGATAGCGTTCAAGTTGTTTCGCCGACAGCGTTAAACGCTGAGCGTCCCCGCAATCCTTCAGTAACCGATCTTCGACGAAACCTTCGGTGTTAAGCTGAATGAAGTAACAGGCAACGCCGGAGCGAATCAGTTTCGCGCGCGCTCGTAGGAACTCTGAATCGCTGGCGGAGTCAACTCCATCGGTTAATGCAACAACTGCGCGCCGGCCTCGAATCTCTTCTCGCGGCGGATTACGAAAAACGTCCTCAGCAACACTGTCCAGGGCATCGTAAAAGGGAGTCCCATGACTCGATCCTAATTCCTCTACTGCTTCACGAAGGGTTTTCCGATTTTCAGTTAGTTGCGAGAGAACTTCGACGGTCGCCCCTATCGATCCACGCTGCTTCAACGTATTAAAGCTAACAATCGCTACTCTATCCCCGGGCCGTAGCGCGTCGATGAATACAGTTGCGGCCTGGCGTATCAAGGCAATGTCGGCGCGGGTCGAACCGGACGTGTCCAGGAGTAGGGCAATTTCAAATGGCGTGTCAGCGGTTCCGAAGTTTGTAATCTTTTGTGGTTGTTCATCTTCAAACAACCGAAAGTTTTCCCCAAGCAACCCCGAGACTGGCCGTCCCGAATCGTCGATTACCACGGCTGGCACCGAAACCAATTGCGTCTCGACACGGACCACATCACCTTCATCCACCTCTTCATTTGAGGCGTTCGTTGAGTTGCTTGCCGCCGGTGGCCGCTTCTCAACAGCTTCGACTCTGCGTGGCCGCTGCCGGGTTCCCTCTTGCTGACCACCGACCGGTAAGGCAATCGCCGCAAAGGCGGCGATCAACAGGCAGAGCCGCGAAGGATTATTGAAAAGCCCCCAAGTAAGATTTGTCGTTCGTGCTGGCATGGCGAATAGAACTTTAAGAAGTTTGCAAACCAACCTGTAGCTGAAAAATCTGCACCGTCTACTGCGAATATTTCCGACTTCATTTAGAAACTTGACCGAGTTGCTCTCACGTCAATTATTTTCACCTTTCATCGGCTAGGCCTCGGTCACGGTTTAGTGGGCATGTCGATGATGAATGTCCGGATAGTGAGGGTGGCTGTGTACGATCGTTTCATGCCGATGCGGATGGCTATGGGGTTCGCTCGAAGCCACCGACTCATCATGCTCATGCTGATGGTGTTCGTCGTAAACGTGCCTATGGTCATGCTCGAGACCATCGTGCCGATGCTCGTGCCCGTGTCGCTCCGTCAAGTGTAACCAGACCCCGGTTCCCATCAGGACTGCGGCGATCAGGAATTGAAATGTCAGACTATCGCGCAAGACTAAGACTGAGATGAGGGCCCCGACGAAAGGTGCCAACGAAAAATATGCGCCCGTTCTCGCCGTGCCGATGTGCCGAAGCGCTAAGACGAACAGAGTCAGGCTCACCCCGTAACCAAAGAAACCTAGCAGAGCCGCCATTGTTACGGTGAGGAGAGAGGGCAAAGCGGCGCCAGCGGCCAGCGCAATCGTCAAATTCACTGCGCCGGCAACCAGGCCTTTCGCCGCGGCGGTTTGCACCGGGTCCCCTGCTGAAACTCTTCTGGTGAGGTTATTGTCAATGCCCCATGCGAGACATGCGCCGCTAATAGCGATAGCGCCCCACGGCACGCCCACCTCTGGTCGTTCTCCCCACGAAAGAAGAACACCACCTAAGGTGATTGCGACCATTCCCAATGCGATACGACGGTCGAAGTTTTCTTTGAACACAAACCAGGCGAGCATCGCGGTGAAGACGCCTTCCAAGTTGAGAAGTAACGAAGCTGAAGACGCGGGAGTAATGACGAGACCGACCATTAGCAGGATGGGGCCGACCATTCCGCCGGCAAGAATGGCGCCAGCCAGCCATGGGAGGTCAGAGCGTCTCAACTTCGCCTCTCGCGAGCCCCCTTTTGACCGGGAACGAAACCACGACCAGATCGCAAGGCCAACGCCCGAACCGAGATAGAGCAGTCCGGCTAGCAGTACAGGCTCTGTCTTGCCAAGTAAGATCTTGGAAAACGGTGTGCTTGCGCCGAAGAGCACTGCCGCCAGCACAGCAAATGATATTCCGGTCAGCCAAGTTCTCCCGTGCTGTTCAGAGGTACGTCTCATACTTAGCGCATCCTTTACCTTCGACTCGCACAGACTAGAGAAGAGATCCTCATGCTCCAATCAGCCATCATCTCAACTCCGACAGAATAGCCTTCGCGATCATCATGTAAATGACTAGGCCCGTCGCATCGACCAGCGTCGTAATGAGCGGTGCTGAGACGAGCGCTGGGTCGATCTTAAAACGTTGCGCGACCAGCGGGATTAAAGCGCCGATGGTGTTTGCCCAAATGACTATGGCGAAGATTGACAGCCCCACGACCAACGATAACTCGTAGCCGCTGCCCCACAACTCTGAGCGCGCGAAGGCGATTATCGCCAGGGCCACACCGAGCAATAACCCGCCCCATAGCTCGCGAAAGAGGACACGAGCCGTATCCCGCAGTCGTATCTCTTTCAGAGCTAGCCCGCGAATAATCGTTGACACTGTCTGCGAGCCCGTGTTGCCGCCGGTGCCGATTAGCAGCGGTACAAAGAAAGCCAGCGCAACGACTTTGTCGAGCTCTGCTTCAAAATGCCGCAGTACCGTTCCGGTTAGAGTCTCTGCCACGAATAGAAGCACCAGCCAACTGACGCGACTACGGACTACTCGTAAGATCGGCGTTGTAAAGTACGGTTGGTTGAGCACTCCCGGTTCGACCGCGCCGAAACGTAGTTGGTCTTCCGTGCCTTCTTCGATCAGCACGTCAATAATGTCGTCCACTGTAATGATGCCCAGGATGCGTCCTTGCTCGACGACCGGCAGCGCGAGGAAGTTGTAGTGGGCGATCAGCCGGGCCGCAACCTCTTGATCATCGCTGGGCACAACCGATACGACATCCTTAGTCATGAACTCGCGCAACTCCTGGTTCGGCTGAGCAAGGACGATCTCGCGAAGTGAGGCGACGCCTTCGAGGTGGCCGTCGTCGTCGACGACATAAAGGTCTGTAAAGGTTTCGGCGTCGAGGTGTACACGCCGCAGGTGCTCCAGCGCCGCCTGCGCGGTCATTTCAGGCGTCACGGTGACAAACTTCTCGGTCATCAGTCGACCAGCGCTCTCTTTTGGATACTCCAGGAGCCGCCGCACCTCTTGGGCCACGGCTGGGCTAATCTCCTCGAGCAATTCGTCGCGTTGCTCCGGAACCGCAACCAATAGCCGAATTACGTCATCCATCGGAAGGTGGCGGAGTAACTCTCGTTTCTGCTCACGGGGTAAGTCTTCGAGCAGTGAGCGCTGAGTTTCTACTCCCACTTCGGCCAGCACGTCAGACTTGAGACGTGGGGGTAGCAGAGCGAACAATTGATCCCGATGAGACTCCGGCAGCCGATCAACAACATCAGCGATGTCAGGCGCGCGTTGCGTCGAAAGAAAGTGCTTCAGGCCCACATGATCATTCCGATCAAGGTAGTCCCGCACTGCGTTTTCAAGGGGTAGAGCTGAGATGACAGTCGGAGTTGTTGGCATCTACTATTGTCTCCTCTGAAAAACTGCAGCGGTCAGATCACAAGCGCCCATTACAAACGGATTCCGGCAGATCACTTTGCTGGCGCAAAATAGCCGACACGTGTGGTCACACTCGATGCAGGGTCTGATGTTTCAACCCTCACGCGTCGAAAACGTCCGTCCCGCGCTTTATCAAGAGGCGTGTAGTACAGGGCGTACTGGTGACGAAGTTCCTCAGCCACTTCTCTATATACTGAATCCAATTTGTCGAAGCTGTCGGGTGTGTACAGCCGCCCGCCAGTCGCCGCCGCCAATTTCCTAAGGCTGCTCTCGCTCAAGTCCAGCACACGCAGGCTCTCGCGCAAGCCGCCGATGCGGAGTTCATTGAACTTCAGGACTGATTCAGTTGAGCTGAGCAGTGAATCCAGGTCCGCGCGTTTACGGGCTTGCTCTATCTGTGTGTTGCTAACGACATAAACTGAGACCCCGGCTTTAAGAAGCTCGCGCAAGGCTGTCTCGATTGTCGCGTTGCCACGTCCGCTGTCGATCCCATCAGTCAGCACCAGGATGGCATGACGGGCACGGGGTCGCTGCAATTGCTCGCGGGCGGCCAGAAATAACGCGTCATTGAACCTCGTGAACATTCCAGGCGTAATGCGACGCAAAGCACGACGCGTTTGAAAGAGACTTTGCGTCCAATCCTGTACCAACTCTACCCGGTCATCGAATTTGACGAGGCAAAGACGATCTTCAGGCCCAAGCTTTTGCGCAAACTCTTCGACAGCCCGAGTAAAGTCATCCAAGTAGGTGGCTACACTAGATGAAGTATCAATCATCAAGACGACATCCACGGGCACCTGGCGCAATGCCAGGTCACTGAGCGGCTGCTCACGTCCGTCCTCAAAAACACGGAAGTCCTTTCGCTGCAATTCCGTTACCAGGCGGCCGTTAGCATCCCGCACAGTAACCGGGAGCAAGACCTCGGAGGTACTTATCGAAATTACGTCATCCTGATCAATTTCTTGTTCGTCTCGATTGGCAGGAGGCTCAGAAGGCTTCTGCACGCCAGTCTGCGCCGACGTGAATTGTGTCAAATCAGCCAGCGAAAGGAATCCGACAATAATCAAAAGACAAGTAATGAGAAGTCCGCCCCTATTACGAACGTCGCTCATGTGCCGCATATGTTCATCCTCCTAAATGTGTTTAGAGGGTAAGGGCAAGCTAACCGCTTTCGTTGCTCGCTTCCTGACTGGCAAGCCGCAAGCTGGAAGCTGAGTTGGAATACTTTCCCGCGTTAGGCTTTCGGCGCAAAGTAACCTTTTCGCGCACGCACGCTTAGTCCGGAACGCGTCCTGACAAGCAGCCGGATGACGCAGAAATGTCCGTCGCGACGCTGATCTGATGGGTAATAACTAAGTACGTACTGTTGTGCCAGGTCTGCGGCTATTTGGGTAAACGCCTGGTCCAAATCATCCGTCCTGTTAGCTACATACACCGAGCCTCCCGTCTGCGCAGAGAACTCTTGCATGCGGCGTTCGGCGGCGAGCTGGCGCAAGTTCGCGTTGTCGCTTAGACCGGTCTGAACTACGAAGATCTGACAATCAGCCGCTTGCACATCAGTTAGCGTTGTCTCGAAATCGAGCTGGCTAACCGTGTCCACACCATCCGAGACGATCAAGATGACCTTGCGCCCTGCATGTGGCTTCAAATAGGTCGCGGCCTGCGCGATGGTGTCGAAAAGCGCAGTGCCGCCTTCGGGCTTGCCGAAACCCTCGACCGTTCGTACGAGTTTCACGATGTCATTCGTCAGCGGATGTTCAAGCGCCGGAAATGTAGAAACTGAAAAGATGGCGGCCTGGTCAATTGGGCGTATCACACGGCGGAAAAACGATATCGCCGCTTGCATCTGCAATTCACGCGCTTCGGTTAGGCTGCCACTGTTGTCGAACAATAGCGCCAAACACACAGGTGACTCCGAACGGCTCATTTCGCTAAGAGGTTTGGGTTGCCCATCAACCAATAACTGAAAGTCAGCCAGATTGAGATCGGTAACCGCTCGGCCCTGGGTGTCAACTACTGATGCGGGCACCACAACGAGGTTTGAGTTTATGCGAATGACATCGTTGTCCTCGATCCCAGGAGAGGTTGGAACGACTGTTTCTATGGTGGGCCGTGTCTCCGTGGGCACACGCGGCAAGTCAGAAGCAGGCTTTATGGGTTCGGCCTTAGGAACTTGAGTGTCTGCGCGCCGTTGGCGTTGATGTTGTGACGCGGTGGAATCACCCTTCGGCTGGCTGTTCGGCTGTTGACGTCCTGACTGTGCAAGCGAAGTGATAGCTGCTACGGCGATAAGCACCATTAACGGCAAGGGTCGACGTAACTGTTTCTGCGGCAGTCCGACTCGGTCCATTCCTGGACCAATTCGGATGTAGCGCGTCTTTTGTGAATCGAAGTCAGCCAAAAGTACCTTTCCTGATTTCAATGCATGTTGCCTAGAAAGCCCGGCCTACTCTGTCGCGCGTTCAAGCCGGGAGGCGCTTCGACGCGGATAGTGTGGAACTGCCCATCGCGTCGTTTTTCGTCTGTTGGATAAAAAGCGAGCACATATGACGAGGTAACTTCCGCAGCGAGCGCGTTCAAAAGCGGCGCAAAGTCTTTGTCTGTGGCGTAGATGCCAATGCCGCCGGTGTGCTCAACCAGTCCGCTAACATCAAGTGGTGTAGGTAGTGGAGCATGACCAGCGGCCGCCAGTGCTGAGGGAAGAGACGGCAGGGTTATCGTGTAGATACTTACTTCAGCCGTGTTGGCCCGCTCGATAACTGTTTGCGGCGCAACCGTGTCGCCGACGGGGAAGCCGTCGGTGACGACAACGACGGCGCGCTTCATCAATTTGTGAGTTCGTGGCGCCTTGCGGCTGAGCATTCTGATAGCGTCGTCTACCGCGTCATAAGCATGAGTTGAGAGGCCGCCTGGCTCCTTCATGAGGCGATCAAATGCACGATCGAATTTGTGTAGTTCGCTAGTGAATGATTGGAGGACGCGGACATTCATTCCGAAGCTTACGACTGCGAACACTGATGGGCGCTCTGCGAGCCACGAGGAAAAAACAGCCATCGCGGCACGCAGTTTTCGCATCTCTTCCGGTGACATGCTGCCCGATATGTCCAGCGCGAAGACGACGGCTACGGGTTGTTGACTTCCATTTCTCCTCTCGATGCCGAAAAAGGATATCGGGCGTTCGGAGCTGTCCTCGTAGAGCTTGAAATCTTCAGGCTTTAAGTTTCGCACGGGCCGACCCTCCCGATCCGTCACCCTAACGTCGATAGCGACGAGATCGGTATCAATGCGCAATACGTCATCTACTGCACGATCTACGGGTAAACTGAGACGGGCCTGCTCGATACGCTGGGAAACTGTCTGTTGTGCGACGGTGTTTGAAGGAAGCAGTGACAAGAAAAAGGACAGACAACAGATCAAACGCGCTGCGCGCTTTAGCCAAGCCGTCGTCACCAATGACTGTTTCCGGTAAGGGATCGGTCGAATCATTCAGCGACCTCTCGATTCCTGCGGCCGTTAGAGTTGTATGACTGGCTCACATTGCTCACAGTGAGCACAGGAGTATGTCATCGCGCGTAGTAGCCAGGTCTGGTTCGTGAAATTAGTTCTGGCCGATCGAGTTCAACGCGGATTTCGCGCCATCGTCCGTCGCGGGCTCGGCCACCAGAAGGTTGATAAGAAAGCGTATAAAGCGTGCGCAAATCTGCCGCGACTCCTGCATATGTTCTAGCCAGGTCCTGCAGTTGTCGAATATCACTTACGTGTCCACCGGTTCTCTGCGCCAACGAATTCAGGCGAGCGCGAGCTGCTGTGTAGATTGCTGTAATTTGGGGTGAACCGAGTGGCAGTCGCTTTAGATCGCCCGAAGGAAGAGCCAACGGGTAGATCGTCACGCCCTGACGATCGGCCGCGTCTAAGACCGCTGTGAGAGCCCGACTGCCTTCAGGTTTTATCGCCGCCACAGCTTCTTCATCCGTTTGCGCATGTGCCGCAGCTGCCCGGTCAAGATTACGCATGCTTGTATCAAGGCCGTCAGTTAAAACTATGATGGCCTTCCGTCGTTTGCCTTCCACTGCGAGTTGTTGTAGCGCGTAGTCAAGCGCGGCATAGAGTTCCGTTCCACCCTTGCCTTCGGCTCGATCTATGGCCCAAGCAACCTTCCTCCGGTCGGTCGTAAATTTTGTCAGTAGTTCTGTGCGCTCGTTAAATGCGATGATGGCAACGCGGTCATCAGGCGCCAGCGCGTCTATGAATCGCCCTGCCGCCAACTTGAGATTCTGCCGAAAACTGAGTGTCGACCCAGATATATCGAGTAGGAGGGCCAGGCTGAATGGAGTTGTCGTGGATTCAAAGCTCGCGAGGTTTTGACGTACACCGTCTTCATAAACTTCAAAGTCTCCGCGCTGTAGATCGGTGATTGGCCGACCCCGCTGATCTGCGACCCCAACGTTGAGCTGAACCAGGCTGGTATCGACGCGAACGATGTCTTCCGGTGTTTGAACTTCAGCTGATGGAGGCCAACCGAAAGGGACTGAGCCAGCGAACAGGACAGAGATGACTATTCGGATCGCAACTGAGCGACGTGCAGCTACAGAGCTTCTGAAACTTGTTTTATTTGCGCTTGACATAGTAGCCCTGCCGAGTACGAATTCGGAGATCCGACCGACTCGGTACTTTCACGCCAATAGTCAAAAATGTTCCGCCTGGGGCTTCACTCTTTGAGTAATACTGAAGAAGGTACTGTGAGCGCAGCTCAGCTCCTATTCGGCGAAACACAGCATCTAAGTCGTCCAGCCTTTCCGGGACGAACGATGTGCCGCCAGTGGATGTTGCCAGCTGTTCCATGCCATCCTGAGCCCGCTGACTGATTATGTTGAGACGAAGTCCTGGCCCGGACGGATTGATGGAATAAAAAGCCGCATCGGCCTTCTGCAATTCACGCTGAACTTCAACCAACATGCGATGATGAAGTAGTTTCCTGGCTTGAGGCGTAGCAGTGTTCTGTTCCGCGCGTGTATCACCGATCGCTTTCTTCACCATTTCGCTGAAATTGTCTTCTCCGTCAGAAATGACCACGATTACTCGCCGATGCTCTGCTGGTGCTGATTTGGCCAGATAGCGTGAGGCTTCAATAACCGTGTCATAAAAAGCCGTCGGACCCTTAGCTGATTTGATCGACATCAGCTTGTTACTTGTGCGCGCGGCAGTATCGAGAATTTGCTCCAAACGCGGCTCTTGATCTATTGCAAATATTGATGCGCGGTCGCCGACTCTTAGCACTTGCTTGAGAAAGCGCGAAGCTGATTCACGTTCAAAATCAAACTTGGCTTCAACACTTCCCGAGACATCCAGCAATAGTGCTATCTCAAGTGGGATTTGCTCAGGATCTCCGATTTGAGCAATTTGCTGAGTTCGGCCCTGTTCCTGCAAATGGAAGTCGGCAGCTGAAAGACCCAAAGTCGGCTGGCCGCCAGGATCGGTTACCGAGACCGGTACAACCACCAGGTTCGAAGTCACGCGCACAACGTCGATTTCATCGTCTTTCGGTGGCGATGGAGAGGGCTTAGGCTTCGTTATTGGTGGCGCGGGAGGAGGAGGAAGGTTTTCAAGTCGCACGGGATTCTGTCCCTCAACCCGTGATGTAAGAGGCAGCAAGAGCAGCAAAGCAAATACGACCATGCAAACGGATCTTCTATTCCTCAAAATGATGCCCTCAATTAGTTATTGCGAAGTTTGTCGGGACAAGGGGGTGGCACCTCTGGCGAAGTAACCCTGACGATAATTCAGGAGTACCTTCTGCTTGCGCAGTTCAGGGTTAATCAGCTCGATTTCCACGTTTCGATACGAACCATCGTGCCTCTTGTTTGAAGGGGAGTAGGCGACGAGATATTGAGAGCGGAGTTCCTGTTCAATCTGCGAGAACGAACCCTGCAACTCTGCATTGTTTCGTGGAAAGTACGCTCGGCCTCCTGTGCGCTCCGCAATCTTGCGTAGCGAACTCTTCTTAACTCCCTCGAAGTTTTCATCATCACCGATTCCTACCGCGAACACAGCTAGCTCAGCAGCTATCGCGCGCTTTATCGCTTCATCGCTCTTGACGCGGCTGGTGGTGTCGACCCCATCCGAAATGAGTATGATGGCACGCCGTTTTTCTTTGGCGATATCAGAGAATAGCTCCTCACTCACTACCCACACAGCATCCCAGATCGCGGTCGTGCCTAGCCGAGGGTCGTCATCGTCGGTCGGACGTGATGTTGGCCTTGGAATTCGCACTCCGTGTCCGATGTATCCAGGCGGGAGAACAACTTCGATTCGCTCAAGAGCCTGCTGTACGCTCGAGACTCTGTTCGTTAGTTCCTGTTCGACGGTCGCTTCACCGCTGAACGATATGACAGCAACTTCATCCTTTGCGTGATGAACTACGGCATTGACAAATCTTCTGGCCGCGTCCTTTTCGTCCTGTAACGTCAGTTGTTGGGACGCGCTCACATCAACCAGGATCGCTAGTGACAAAGGACGATCAGTCTCACGTTGAAAAGTAAAAATTTCCTGTGCCACTCCGTCCTCAAGTAAGTTGATGTCTTCTTTTTGAATCGTGGTGATGAACCGCCTGTTCTTATCGACCGCGGTAAAGAAAACATTTGCGAGGTCGGTATCGATCCTTACTACATCATCCGCTTGGTCATTCGACTCCTCGTTTCGGTCGGAGCGTCTAAGAATGGGAGTTGATTGCTGAGCTGGTTCGCCGGCCTGGCGCGGACGGACCTCTCCGCGTGAGGACGATTTCGTATCTTGCGCACCAACGCTGACTATCGCAGCCAGCAATGTGAATCCTAAGAAAACAGCCGTGGGAAGCGCACGTGAAAATCTTCGATAAAACATTTGCCTTTACCTGGTTTGAGCCGTCGCTACGTAACCGCGCTTAGCCCGCACTTTCAGGCCGTCGCGACCATTAGCGAGCTTGACCTCGATTCGACGAAAGTTACCGTCATAACGTTCGTTCGTTGGTTTATATGTCACCAGATATTGCGCGCGCAGTTCCCTGGCTAGCTTTTCGAAGGACTGTTCGAGTTGGAGAAGGTCACCAGAAAAAAACGCCCGGCCACCCGTTTCCTCGCCGAGCCGCATGAGCGCGCGGTCACCATTGTCCGGCGCTTGCCCGGCTTCAACGCCGGGTACCGTGCCGGCGAATCCGCCTTTCGTCGAAACGGCGAAGACAGTTGTCTCAGTCTGCTGCGCAATCTCTATAACGTCGCGCAGACGTGTGCGACTATAGGTGTCGTCGCCGTCCGTAATCACGACGATAGCGCGCCGCCCCGGCGCGTTTCGCATCTTGTCATTGCAAAATTGCCAGACTGCATCATAAAGAGCTGTTTGCTTGCCGGGCTTCTTTAAGCTCCTCACAGCACGATCCAACAAATCGATCCTCTCGGTGAAGTCTTGTCTCAACGTGACCTCGTCGTCGAAGGTCACAAGCGCGCCCCGGTCTTTCCGCGGACGTAACACCGCGTGCAAGAAGTTTGTGGCGGCCTCTTGCTCAAACTTTAGCTTCGCGATGGCTGAAGGCGACGTGTCCATCAGTACGCCGACATAGAGCGGCTGGTGACCCTCACTGCTTTCGTCGCTAAAGGTCTCGACCTGTTGTGTTTTCTTATCCTCGAAAATTAGAAAGTCGCTGGCCTTCAGGCCTGGCACCGGCTGTCCCCTCTTGTCTAGGACAGTGACGGGGAGGCGGACACGTCTAATATCAACTCTCTCGATCTCTTGCTGCTGCGACAACACAGGGTTAGAGAGCGAACATAGAGTTAGCGTTGCTAAGAGAGTTAAGAGCTTGATGTACTGTCTGGCATTCATGATGTGGGCCGTGGTACGTACCGACTGCGAAGTTTTGCGAGCTGCGTGATGGCCCGCGCCACGGTTATGATCACTGTTAACTCTCGGGTCTCACGCCACTCAATCCACCGTATTGCTACTCTGGGGCCGCAGAAGATCAGCAGCCGGCGCCAAACGCGCGCGGCGAACCAGTCGTTGTTCACCGGCAAACGCACGCGCAGGCGAAACAGACTCGTAAGCTTGCGCGCTGCGCGCCCTCGTTGGTGCACGGCTAGCAGCCGATACAATTCGCGGGTCGCCTCATCTGTTTCACGTTCGGCTAGCGCTTGATATAGGCGCGCGTTCGACCGCACTCGCCGGACGGACCGTCTCAGAGAGCAGCGAGTCCAATACAGCAAAAGCGATCCTTCATCCCGCGAGACCATTAGGCCCCTTTTCACTCTGGTCCATTGAGCCGCGCGTGCGCCGCGTTGCATGGTCTGGCAAACGCACCAACAGGGCGCACACGCGTTTCGCCCCCGCTAGACTTCATCGGAAAGAACAAGGCGCAACGTATTTGCATTGCGGCAATGATTGCGCCAGTCGATTCACGTCTTCGGGGAAGACCTTCGTTTAGTTCAAGTCAGCTGGAGACTCAACGCCGCCTCGATCGCATTCAGCAATGATTGTTCGCTGAATGGTTTGCGCAAGTAAGCGACTGCGCCGTCTTTAAGAGCCTGCGAACGCGTCGCGTCGTTTCCGTGCGCCGTGATGAAGATGACCGGGATCTCAGGATTACTGGCCCGCAATTGGCGCTGAAGCTCGAACCCATTCACTCCATGCATGCGCACGTCAAGGATTAGGCAGCGAGTACTGCGAAGCTCATCCGAATCCAGGAACTCTTCGGCCGAAGCAAACAGCTTCACCGCGAATCCCACAGACCTAATTAGACTCTGAAGGGACTTCCGGACAGCGTCATCATCATCGACAACTGAAATGAGAGGGAGACTAACCATCCTGACCAGCCTTTCATTTCTGATGGCATGTTCTAGATAGCAGTCTTTCGGAAGGAAAATCTATAGCACTTTGGTGCTAGGTGGGTTTGGAACGTTTCGCACTCGCTCTATGATGTTCTTGCGCCAGGTGCCGCCAGCTTGTCAGACATCCTGACCAGATCCGCCAAAGATTCGGCGCGCATTTTTCCCATAACCTGACCGCGATGAATTTTGACGGTAAACTCACTTATCCCCAGCTTAGCGGCGACTTGTTTGTTGAGCAGCCCTGTCACCACCAGTTTCATCACTTCTCGTTCGCGTGGCGTCAGTGATTCATACAGACGCCGCAATTCCACCATTTCTGCCTGCTGACGGCGCGTATTCCAATCGCGTTGAATGGCTTGGTGAATTGCGTCCAATAGATCCTGATCACGGAAAGGCTTGGTAAGGAACTCTATGGCTCCCGCTTTCATTGCTCGCACTGAGGTCGGAATATCGCCATGGCCAGTAAT
>JAXIOV010000125.1:0-21071 GCA_045403245.1 Pyrinomonadaceae bacterium
CCTGGAAATTGGACAGACAGGAATGTCTGTCCCGACCCCCCGGAAATTGGACAGACAGGAATGTCTGCCCCGACTCCCCTGGAAATTGGACAGACAGGAATGTCTGTCCCGACTCTTCCCTGGAAATTGGACAGACAGGAATGTCTGCCCCGACTCCCCTGGAAATTGGACAGACAGGAATGTCTGCCCCGACTCCCCTGGAAATTGGACAGACAGGAATGTCTGTCCTACACCATTATCAGACGCCATTAGACGATGTCATTTTCTCAACCTTGAGCCCACAACCCAAATCGCGCAGGGCCCTCTCGAGCCTATCGCTACGTTCGACCCGCAAGGTGGAATTGACTTTCATGCGCACAAGTAAATTATTACCCACGGTTGCTTCCAAAGCTACGTCGCAATTTCCCGGGTTGGTATTAAACAAGTGAAGTATCCCGTCAAACAATTGCGCCGAATCCTCGGCGATCGGGACGTTCACGACCACCAACTCTTTGGCTTTCAACGCCTCATCAAGCGCCTGCACCTGGTCGACGATAATCGAGGGAGGATTGTCCTCGCTAATCTCCAGCCGCCCGGAGACGAGCACTGGTAATTCATTCTTAACGAGCGCGGAATACTTACGGAACGTTTCCGGCCAAAGCACACACTTGGTCCCACCGGCTTCATCTTCAAGCCTCAGCAATGCAAAGCGATCGCCTTTCTTGGTGGTTCGAGGCTGAAAGTCGTTGATGATGCCGCCAATGCTGACCCGTGTGCCGCTGGCAATACCTGGCAGCTCCAGTGACTTCACTGCCTTCGCTGCCAGCAGCAGGTCCGCGTAATTTCCAAGCGGATGACCGGTAACGTAAAACCCGAGCGCTGCTTTCTCCGCTAGCAGGAGTTGCGAACGCGTCCACGGAATAGCCGGCGCCGGTACCTGGTCGACGGCGCCGGGCTCTTCCAACATCGTACCGAAGAGGCCATTCTGCCCGAGCAGCCGCTCGCGCTTTGCTCGTTGAGCACGCGAGAGCGCGGCGTCTATGGCTCCGGCAAGTGCGCCTCTCCATTCATGCATTTCGCCTGCATCTGGTTTTAGAGAATCAAAAGCACCGGCGCCGACCAGTCCTTCCAGCACGCGCTTGTTCAGACTGCCCTGCCCAAGTCTCTCCGCGAAGTCGTAAAACGACTTGAAGGCGCCGCCGTTTTCGCGCGCTTCAATGATCGAGTTCACTATCGACTGACCCAGTCCCTTGATGGCCGTCAGCCCATAGCGAATCGCACCACTGAGGGGCGTGAATCCTGCAAAGCTCTCATTTACGTCGGGCGGCAGTAGGTTGATGCCCTGTGCCCGGAGTTCTTTTGAATACTTAAAGACCTTGGCCGCATCCTGGGCCTCACTCGAGAGCACGGCCGCATAAAAGTGTTCCGCATAGTGCGCCTTCAGATAGGCAGTCTGGAAAGCCAGGTAAGCGTAAGCCACTGCGTGGCTGCGGGGGAATCCGTAATCGGAAAACTTCTCCATCAGTGAGAATGTCTTCTCGGCTTTCTCCTTCTTGATACCTCTCTCGACGCAGCCATTGATGAACTTCTCCTGGTGTACCGCCATTTCCTCGCGTTTCTTCTTGCCCATCGCCCGGCGCATCAAATCGGCCTCACTGAGCGTGTAGCCCGCAAGCTTCTGCGCCAATTGCATGATCTGCTCCTGATAGACCAGAACCCCAAAAGTATTGCTCAGGATCTCCTTCATCTCGGGAATCAGGTAGCGCACTGTCTTCTGTCCCCGATGACGCTGGATAAACTCTTCCACCATGCCACCGTCGAGCGGTCCGGGACGGTAAAGCGCGTTAAGGGCGGCCAGGTCCTCGACGTCCTTTGGTTTAAGCTTCCGACAAATCTCCTGCATCCCGGAAGACTCGAACTGGAAGACCGCGTCCGTCCTCCCTTCCCCGAAAACCTGCATAGTCGCCGGGTCGTTAAGCGCTATATCCGCCCAGTTAATCTCCTCCCCAAGCAGCTGCTTAATGGTCTTTAAGCAGTCATTTATAACGGTTAAAGCGGTAAGCGCTAAGAAGTCCATCTTAAGCATGCCCGTTTTCTCGAGATCGGACATGACGTACTGGGTTGTAAGCTCTTCCTTTCCGGAAACCGCAATTGGAATCAACTCCTGTAGTGGAACCGGGGAAATTACGACGCCGGCGGCGTGTACTGACGAATGGCGGGCACACCCTTCCAGACGTTGAGCGATTTCAATCAACTCTTTAACTGTAGGGTTGGTCTCAATCTCCTTTCGTAACTCCGGGACCTGTTCGAGTGCCTGCGCGATGCTTACGTTCCTTCCACGGACGGGTGGAGGTATGAATTTGGCAATGCGCTCAACCTCGGCGTAGGGCACTTCCAAGGCCCGGCCGACGTCCTTGATCGCGGCCCGGGAGGCAAGCGTTCCAAAAGTGATGATCTGGCAGACCGAATCCCGGCCGTAGAGATTGGCTACGTGGTTAATCACGTCACCTCGCCCCCTGACGCAGAAATCAATGTCGATATCGGGCATGGAGACGCGGCCCGGATTAAGGAATCGCTCGAAGATGAGGTCGTACTTTAAAGGATCTACATCAGTTATCTCGAGACAGTAAGCCACCAGCGATCCGGCCGATGAACCGCGACCAGGCCCAACCGGGATAGCGTGGTCTTTCGCGTACCTAACGAAGTCCCAGACGATCAGGAAGTAACCGGCAAAACCCATCTGCTTGATCATCGCGATCTCGTTGACGAGGCGCGTCTGATAATCCGAAATGGGTTGTTTCAGTTCACCCCTCGATAGTTGTCGCTCCCAAACGCGCTGGCGCCGCCGTTCGAAACCTTCACGGACTACCTTCTCAAAATAGTCGTCCACCGAGGCGCCTTCACCATCCGGAATGGGATAATTTGGCAGGTGGTTAATATTCTCCGGAAGCTTTAGGTCACAACGGTCGGCAATCTCGACGGTGCGCAACAATGCATCAGGCAGTTCGTCGCCGAATACCCGCCACATCTCTTCTGGTGAGCGCACGTAAAAGTTGGGGCTGTCGTAACGCAGTCGATTAGTCTCGTTGACGGTCTTGCCTGAGCCGATGCAAAGGAGGACGTCGTGCGCACGCGAGTCTTCCGGCATCAGGTAGTGGGCGTCGTTCGTGGCGACAAGCGGGACGCCAGTTCGCTTGGACAGTTCCACCAGGGGCTTGCGGATTCGTTGCTGAGCATCGAGTCCGTGTTCCTGAATCTCCAGAAAGTAGTTTCCCTTCCCCAGGATATCTTGAAACTCAATGGCCGCCGCGGCCGCGTCGTCGAAACAGTCGCGCGCCAGCATGGCCGAGGGCACGCCCGACATGCATGCCGAGAGAGCGATCAAGCCTTTTGAATGTTCCGCCAACAGCTCTTTGTCGATGCGCGGCTTGTAGTAGAAACCTTCCGTGTAGGCCTTCGAAGTAAGGCGAACCAAATTCCGATATCCATCGAGATCCTTCGCCAGGAGGATCAGATGGAAGTTTGCCTTCTCACCCGGGCCGGAAGCCGCGCGATCTGATCGACTGCCGCGGGTAATGTAGGTCTCGCACCCGATAATCGGTTTCACGCCCCGGCCCTTCATGGCGTTGTAAAAAGAGATGGCGCCAAACATGTTGCCATGGTCAGTCATGGCGCAAGCCGTCATACCAAGTTCCTCAGTTCGCTTGGCGAGTGGCTTGATCTGAATTGCGCCGTCTAAGAGGCTGTAGTCGGTGTGCAGATGGAGGTGAGCAAATCTTTTTTCCGGCATGGATCTGATGAAAACAGCAACTGCGGATCTAAAGAATATGAATTTCTCGGTGCTTCCTCGTGTCCTCAGTGGCTCCGCGGTGAGCGTTGGCCTTACGGTTGGTTCACCAGAGGAGCACAGAACACGGAGGTTACAGAGAGAAAAGACAGATTAGGACACTGCCAAACTGTAACAAATGTGACGACATCCACTATAACATGCAGTCTTCAGTGACAGAGACTTTACGTTGTGTTACGTGGACAACCGGTTGTGACCTATTCCCATTCAATCGTGCTTGGCGGTTTGGAACTGATATCGTAAACGACCCGATTCACACCGCGCACCTCCGAGATTATCCGCGCCGATACGCGCGCCAGCACGTCATGTGGCAGCCTCGCCCAGTCAGCCGTCATGCCATCAATGCTGGTTACGGCTCGAATTGCAACAACCTTTTCGTAAGTACGCTCGTCACCCATCACGCCGACAGTGGAAACGGGCAGTAATACCGGGAAGGCCTGCCAAACGGAGCTGTGAAGACTGGCTGAACGGAGTTCTTCATCCAGGATCCGATCGGCTGCCTGCACAAGTTTGACCCGCTCTTCAGTTACCTCGCCGATTATTCGCACTGCCAGACCCGGTCCGGGAAAAGGATGCCGCGTCAGAACCTCCTCGGGCACCCCAAGTTCGCTTCCGATAAGGCGAACCTCATCCTTGAACAGCTCGCGCAGTGGTTCGATCAACTTCAGGTTCATCTGTGCCGGCAGTCCGCCCACATTGTGATGGCTCTTGATGACAGCTGAAGGCCCTCTGACCGAGACCGACTCGATAACATCAGGGTAAAGCGTACCCTGGACCAAAAACTTCACGTCACCCAGCCGATTGGCTTCCTGCTCAAACACGTCGATGAAGACTTTCCCGATTCGTTTGCGCTTCTCCTCGGGGTCAACTACTCCCTCGAGCGCTTTCAGGAACTGTTTCCCCGCTCGGACTCCATCAATGTTCAACTTCATCCGTTGCTCAAGCAGTGACAGAGTCGATTCAAACTCCCCTTCTCTTAGTAAGCCATTGTCCACAAATATGCAGGTCTGCCGCTCCCCGATCGCCCGGTGAACCAGCGCCGCGGCCACCGTAGAATCAACTCCGCCCGACAATCCTGATACCACCCGCCCCTTGTCACCGACCGTCTCACGAATTCGCTCCGTTTGTTCCTCGATCACGGCCCTGGGTGACCAGTCGCCCTTGCACTTGCAAATCGAGAACAGGAAGTTGCGGAGTAGCTGCCCGCCCAACGGCGTATGCACCACTTCAGGGTGAAACTGGACGCCGAAGATTCTTCGGTCGTTATCTTCAATAGCGTTGAGCGCATCGTCGGTCAGCGCGGTTAACCGAAAGCCGTTGGGCACTGTGGTCACCTGATCGCCGTGGCTCATCCAAACATCCATTTCAGAAGGCAGACCTTTGAACAACTCACTCATCTGGTCAACCACTTTCAGTCTGGCGTACCCGTATTCCCGATTCGACGAAGCCCTAACTTCCCCGCCCATGTCAAAGGCAAGCACCTGCAAGCCGTAGCAGATACCCAGGAGCGGCGAGTTGATTGTTTCCAGGAGTTTCGAGTCAGGGCGAGGCGCACCGTCCTGGTAGACCGACGAAGGACTGCCGGACAGGATGACACCTTTGGGACGGCGGGCAGCAATCTTCTCGGCTGGCGTATTGAATGGCAGGATCTCGCAATAAACCCCGGCCTCGCGCACGCGACGGGCTATCAGCTGTGTGTATTGCGATCCAAAGTCAAGTATTATGACAGTCTCGTGTTGAGTATCATGTGGCAAAAAAGAAAACCTCTGAACCGTTGTGTGCGTCAAACCTGCTGGCGGTTGCAATAATAAACCGTGGATTATACTTTCGGATTTGAATAACTCAAGAACCAGGGCGGGTAGATTTAACTGAATTACTAAATGCTACGACTTTTCAAAGCTCGATTGGCGCTGATCGCTCTAGTCCTCTCAAGCTTGTTCACCCTCATTTTCGCTCAGTCTGCCAATCATACCGGCAGTCCGCTCCCAACACCTGCCCTGTCCCTTGCGCACCCAATGACCATTAGCTGGCGATACGACACGGCAACGCTGAATCTGACTCCGGCAATCGATGACGAGCGCGTCTACCTGCCGGTGGCTGGTGGGATTCTGGTCTCGCTGAGGGCGATTGACGGGCAACTAAATTGGCGTTCAGAAGTGGGCGGAGAGTTGTCGGCGTCTCCCGTTGCTGATCGTCACACTGTTTATCTCGCGTCAGAAACAGGAAAACCAGAAACCGGCGCTCGGCGCGCAACCGGGGCTCTGCGAGCAATTGGCCGCGAAGGTGGGGTAACCCAGTGGATGCGCACCCTCTCGATGCCGATTCGGGGTTCGTTGACTATTGGAAACGAGAAACTGTTTGGCGCATCCAGCGACGGAAAGGTTTACGCGTTCAGTACCAGGAACGGCGCCGCGTTGTGGACCTACGACTATGGACCGTCGTTCAACTGTCAGCCGGTTCTCTCTGAGAGAAGGATTTACGTGGGCAGCGAAGACGGCAACCTTATTGCGCTTGATGAGGCCTCGGGAAAGCTTCTCTGGCATTACCGAACCAAAGGGCCGGTGCGAGGACCGGTGACCATTCAAAACGACGTTGTCTACTTCGGCTCAGGAGATGGTTACGTCTACGCAGTGGGCGCCACCAGTGGTCGCCGGATCTGGCGCAGCCGGACGGGAGCCGGCGTGCAAGCAGTAGCGCGCGTTGGCGACGAGCTGTTAGTGGCGTCGCTGGACAACTTTGTTTACAAGTTTTCCATGGCTGGTGCGCGTTTGTGGAAGCGTCAGCTGCCCGGCAGAATTTCCTCTCAGCCGCTGGTGACGGAAGGTGAGGCGCTCTTCACACCGCTTTCAGGCACTGCCGGAGTGGTGTTGGGGCTTCGGGATGGCCGGCCGGTCAACTCTCTTGCCGTGGAGGAAGAAATAACAACTTCGGCCTCTCCGGTCGCAGTAGGCGACGTCGTCCTGATCACGACGGAGCGCGGACTCCGGGCGTTCAAACAACCGTAGGAAACACCTACAGCCAAAAAACCTAACTAACTAATTGTTCCGGGAAGAGATGAGGTGGGACGTCACGGTGCTTTCGCCTCGGCGTTGGCCTCACCAACATCCGAACGTCTGAAAAGAAATCCGAAGAGTCGCGAAAGTAGACCGTGAAGGATGTAACCGATCGCAATCAACAGCAGGACATAACGCGAGTAGAGAACAATGAGCGTGCTGATACCGGCAGCGAGGATCAGAGTGCGAGCGCTTTTGCTGCGGGTGGTTCCAAGGCTCTTGAAACTTGGAAATCTCAGAGTGCTGACCATCAAGACACTTAAGAATCCAACCAAAACCATTAGCAGGACCGAATAGATTCGCGCTCGCTCGACGCCATATTTGATTAGTGGCACGGGCGCGAAGTGAACGATGGCGGCAATAAGCCCGCCGGCGACCGGGATCGGCAGACCCACGAAGCTCTTCTTGTCCATCTTGATGGTGCCTTCGGCGAGTATTCTGGGTCGCGAGGATTGCACGTTAAATCGGGCCAGCCGAAATCCTCCGCACATCAGATACATAAACGAGAGAAACCACGCGAGGGTGTGCAGATCGGTTCCCTCCTGCAAGCTTGAGCCAAACCCCCACACATATGCGAGCACTGCCGGCGCTAGTCCAAACGTCACTACGTCAGCGATCGAATCCAGTTGGACCCCAATCTCGGTGGTGGTTTTAGTCATCCGCGCAATGCGGCCGTCAAGCATGTCACATACGACGGCTACTCCAATCGCAATCGCTGCGCTATCGAGATAGCCACCCGCCCGCTGCAAATCGGCGGGCACTCCCGAGGCGACGAACTGAAAGGCTCGCACGCCGGCCATGACCGCGTAGAACCCTAACCCAATATTCGCGGCCGTAAAAATGGACGGAATTAAGTACAGACCCTTCCGCAGGCCGCGACGTTCGGGATTTTTCGGCTCCTGATCGTTACTCACTTTTGGAGCTGTCATCATCGTATCCTCCCGATGATTGTGGTTCCGCCACGGACGCGGTTCCCCTCAAGTACTAATACCTGAACGGTTTCCGGCAGCAGCACGTCTGTTCGTGAACTGAACTTTATCAAGCCAAATCGCTCACCCAGCGCCACGCGTTCGCCCACATGCTTCCAGCAAACAATTCGGCGCGCGAGGATCCCGGCAATCTGTTTGCATACGACGGTGATTTTTTCGCCCTCAATCGTCAGCGCGTTTTGCTCATTAACCAGACTGGCCTTCTCATTTGTGGCCATCAGAAACTTGCCGTTAACGAAGGAAACATTCGTGATCTTGCCGGCAATAGGTGCGCGGTTGATGTGAACGTCCAGCGGCGACAGGAAAATGCTTACCAAGGTGGCGGAAGCCTCGCTTCCACTGTCGACAGACTTCACTCGCGTCACGCGCCCGTCAGCCGGGGCCACCACCAGGTTGGGATCGGTGGGAACCTCACGCTCCGGATCCCGAAAGAAGAAGGCCATGAAGGCCGCCAGCACGCCAAACACTATTCCCACTGGCCAAAACCCCAGAACCAACGAGATCACCGCCAGTACCCCAGGTACGACGATGTAAACAATTCCTTCGCGAACAATTCTCAATTACTTCTAATCTTTCCGGGGTTAACTCCAACTGATCTATTACTCAAACTGCACAAAGGGGACGTGTAACACCTCCACGTCCCCCTGGGAAAAGTAACTTCGACTCTGAGAGATTCCTCTCTCACCTTGATGTTTAATGGCTTACGTTTTGACTTTTCTGGTGTTGCATCATTCTCGAATACATCTGATCCTTGAGGGCCAACTTTTTCTTCTTCAGCGTAACCTCTTCCAGTTGTTCTTCATCGCTCGGATATGCCAGGGCTGATAATTCACTGAGACGCTGTTCGTATCGAGTGTGTTCGCGAGCCAATTCCCGAAACTCGGGGTCGCGATTCATCAGCTCTTCCTTAAGCAGATCCGTAGTTGTAATGTCCATTTCGAGCATGTCTCCTTTCAGACGATTGGACTGGCAGGATTGGTTGATGGAGGTAGACCGAAAAACCTCCCTGGAATGTTGGGACACAAAAAAATGGTAGCCGAATTGTCACAACTGATCAAGCGCTTGGCGCGAGTTGAGCAATCATTACGAGTGCATCTTCAATGGGGTCTGAATAATACCTCTGTCGACGGGCAGTAATCTGAAAACCACACTCTTGATAAAGTGCCAGCGCCGCCTCGTTTCCAGCTCGCAATTCGAGAAAAGCAATCGGAACACCCGAACGCTTCCCTTCCCTGAGGATGCTGTTCAACAGCTCGCGTCCGATACCGCAACGCCGGTAAGCCTCACGAACCGCCACATTGTTGATATGTAATTCATCTGCTCCGAGCCGGGCAACAATGTATCCAGCGAGACTGTTCGAACTGCGTCTGGCTCCAACCGTGGCCCGCGCCACCAGCATGAGATGGCTATTGCCTCCCTGCAACTCAGCGTAGTATGCGGCCCAGCCCCAACGGCTCAGGCCCGAAGTCTCTTCGATCTCTACTACTTCGAGCAGGTCGTGCTCAGTCATTCGCGTGATCGAGACTTGGCTTTCAATGGACGTGAAGCTGCGTTGCGTTATCGACATGGCTCTTTAAGTTCTGCATCCGAGGGGCGAACATAGATCGCACTAAGAGCGTCCGCCTGCTGCGCGTTGCCTAGTTCAAATGATCGGAGCGCCAACGCTGCCACATATCTCGCCAGATTAGCTTCTATTGTCGAAACGCGCCACATCCCGGGGTTCTTAGAAGCCACGCGGTTGCGCAGGAACTCCTGCTGCAAAATGGCGCCGGACCCGGCCCACGTCAGATCGCTGACAGTCTCATAGCGCTCAAACAACTTTTGCGGAGAAAGGTGTGCCGCCAAATCTCTTGCCTCAACCTCACCGGTCGCTAACACCGAAAACATTTGAGCGAAAACCTCACCTCGTCCTGCCGGCAAGAGCGCAACCGTCGCGTCCGATGTTCCAGCCGCAAGCGCGATGGCCTCAAGCGTCGGAACGCCGACACACGGACGACCAAGCGTGGCTGCCAGCGCCTTTAACGTTGCGATTCCGATTCGCAGGCCAGTGAAGCTTCCCGGTCCCGAGGCGCATGCAAAGAGATCGACGTCCTGCAGCGCCAGGCCTGCTTCAGTGAGTGAATCACGGATGTCGCTCAACAGACTATTTGAGTGGGAAATATCAGGATCGCCGGATCTGGCCGCTAACTGGGTTTCTCCTCGCCCAACATAAACGCTGCCACCCATAGTGGCGGTCTCCAGACTAAGAATGACAATTGAGTTGGTCATTGGTGCCCTGCGCGAAGTTTGGCGGGCAATTGGGTCAGATACTTTGTATTAAGAACGAGAAAGTCCAAAAGTTGATACGGGACGCGCGGAAAATTGTTGAATCGCCCCCTGCGATTAAAGGTAGCCGTGATGGGGTCAGGCCACCTTCCCAGGACGGCCTTGAGAATGTCGCGACCTTGCTTCAGGTTGGTCACCATCAACGGGAGCGAGTGCATCGGCCGGTGCTCCCCGGAGTGAAGAATGCTCCACTGGTAAAGCACACTCTGAGTCACCCAGGGCGGAACTTCTTTGGAGGTTATGTACTTCGGCAGGTGGTCAATCCTTGCGGATAACAGCTGTCGGGTTAAGCCAATAGCACAGGTAATCCACTGCTCGCTCCGGCTGTTCCGGCCAAGGCAAATACTCCAATCAAAGTCTTGAGGCAAGGATTCCACTGCGGCAGCGATATCGCAAAGCCATAAGGGTCGCCACGCGCCATGCTTTAACAGGTGTATGCACAGGAGCGCCAGGTGATCCTCGACCCCGAGCACGCGAATCTGTTCGCTTCCCAAGGTAATCCGCCTTGAGCGGGCGAAGATCTCTTCAGTCGAACGATCGTCCAGCTCCTGGAACTCTTTGTGCAAATCGACCCAACAATCCTGGGCGTCGCGTGAGCTGAGCACGTCTTGAACCAACTTAAACTGAACTGCCGGAACACAAATATCAAAATCGCCAAACGGGCGGAGCGCCCGGTCAGGATATAGGCCCGCTGCCACCCAGCCTTTTGCCAGGACCGCGTCAACCGAGGCCTCACGCAACAATCGAAAGAGTTTTTCTAATTGCTGCTCGTGAATTTCGGACTGAAGCACCATCAGGCGATATGCCTGATGAAGCACTTCGGCGGAAGGACAGTTGCGCAATTCTGAAGTGCTGAGGCGCCGCCAACCGAGAGCTACGGCGCCTGAGGCGTAAAGCAACGGAGTGACCTCGTCCAGGTCAGATTCCGAAATCTGGACCGCAGGCGGCGAGTCACGCCAGGCCCCGGTAAGGATCTCTGCCACTAGGTGGCCCTTGCGCAAATCCCCACTCGATCTCATAACAGCCAACGCTAGACTTGAACTCTGCCGTTCCCTTCAATCCGCTTGAGCATAGCCGGGACGACCTCAGTAACGTCTCCTCTTACGCCCTTGAGAACATCGGCATGATTCGCAACCCGTTGCAGAGTTGCCAGGGCCCTTGCGGGGTTTCGCCGCGCTGAGACGGTGTTGAAAAGCAGTTCGAGAACGCCCTTTCCCGGTGAAAGCCTGCGAGGTCGCCAGTGCGCCCCGTTCTTGTACTGCGTCATCATGACCAACCCAACCTGGAGCGGTTTGCTTCCCGACTGTCCTCCCAGCTCAGCCACAGTAACTTTCGACTGTCGATAGTCACCTTCGTCGCGAAGTTCGAGTGGTTTGAAAAAAGGATGGACGCGACCGCGCGAATCAAAAACCGCGTACTCATCGGAGTAATAGGTTGCTCCCGCGCGAACCAGCTCGGCCACCAAAGTCGACTTGCCACTGAAGCTACGACCCGGAATGACTATGGCTTTTCCCTTCCAGCCGACCACTCCGGCGTGGACAAAAACGTGGTTCTTTGCAAACTCAGCTACGAACAGCCGCAGATTCGATTCAAACGTGCCCAGGACATCAGTGAGTTTCAGCGAGCGGGCCAGACGCTCGTGGTCGCCATACAGAAGGTTGAGACGACGCACGCCGGGTCGTTGGCCGGCACCACCAACCATGATTGAGTAAACACGATCCACGAGTGGCGAGGATAGACTCTCGCATTCAGCCGGCAAGTGTTCACCAAGGTTATCCAGGAGAGACGGATCATTAGAGCGGATGCCGATCCGGACGCCATAGGATCTCAAGGCAAATCCAGCCACCCAACCCAGGCGGTCCACTTTCGTCATCCAGGCGGAAGCATGCCGGAGCCTCGGTAATTCAGCTTGTGACTTCATCAGACTCAATTCAACCGCTCGATTGAAAAACTATCGATTAGGAGAGTTCCGAAAATCGGACATGGCGACGTTGTACAGCCTTCACGGCGGAGACTCAAAAGACCGGCACGCGTGGTAGGCAGTGTCGTAAACACAAAGCTGATCGGTTCCCAGCCGGTGGTGCCCTTTGAGAGCGCCGGCGATCTTCCCAATACTCTTTGATCGCTTGATGCATCGTGAACGACCATGATTGGCGGACCACCCGTCACCAATTCCTGCGAACGCGCAGCAAAGTTTACTTTGTAGGTCTTTCCGGGCTCGAGCAGTATCAACTGGGCAAAAAGAATTGCACCGGGGTTTGAGTCGCCTTCAAACTCAACTCTCAAGCTCTGGGCACCGCTCTGCGCTGAGCTCGAGTCCAGAGACAGCTTCGTCGCCTGCAAGACACGCGGTACACGCCAACCAAACCCCGTGTCCTCAAAACTCAAAGAGCCTTCAAAGCCGCCGTCGTAAATCTGAGGCGCATTCGGTGGCCCGGTCGTCTGGTGATCGACCTTCCAGATTTCAAACGCTTCCTCGTAGGCTTCCTTAGCCAGCAGCTGGTTGAGTAGCTCTGCACTAAAGTCGGAAGGTACCGTGCCCTCGGCGCGATACTGCTCGAGAGCTTCTTTTGGTCTTCCATGCTTGGCCAGAAACTTCGCAAAAGCCAGTCGCGCTTTTGACGTGTTGATTCCGGCCATCTGTTCAGTCAGCTTCGGATCATTTCGTGAGAGACCCCAGGCCAGGTCAATGAGACTGGGAACCAGTTCCGGATCACTATGGGCTGCTGCTCTCAGATCATTGAATGCCATGTCGTATTCGCCGGCGCGAAGCAGCAGGTTGCCACGTAACCAGAGCGGCTTTGCGTAAAAGGGAGCACGCTGCCTGGACTCGTCAAAAGCCGCGAGTGCGCCGTTCTGGTCGCCATTCTGATCTCGGACAAGGCCAAGCTGCATCCACAGCGTGTAGTCAGCCGGGCGCGCAGCAACAGCTTTCTCCATCTCAGTAAGCGAATTCTGAGGTGGCTTGATCAAGGCCGATACGGCTGCGCTGGCAAAATGGGCCTCGGCATCCGCAGGCGTGAGTTTCACTGCCTCGTTTGCGGCTTGCAGTCTCAACGTTGCATTACTCACGCGCGGATCCTGTTCGCTGAGAGCGTACCTGACAAACAGTCGTGAGACGCCAAACGTGGCTGCGGTCTTGATAGTCCAAAGGCAAGCGAGGACTGCAGTCACAACCACAATCAAGCGGACCACGCGATTAGACAAGATGTTGGAAAGTTGGCGCGTCAAAGCCGGCTGGTTGGTTTCAGGTCGGGTTCGGATTCTGCGGATAGTCGACAAGAAAAAGCGTGTCGCTCCTTTCGGAGGACACGCTTTTGAATCCTAACAGTGGGCTGGTTCTTACGGGCCGCCCGGACTCGGGTTTGCACCACCGCCGTGAAATGCCCAGAAGAGAGCAGCTGGTACGCTGACAGCTCCGGCGATGATCGCGATCTTGGCCGCCGTACTGAGACCTTCGCCCGCGGCAGCACCCGCGCTGCTCGGTGAAACTAAGCCAGCTGCGCAATGGGTAATCGCACCGCCACCGCCCTTACTGTTCTGAACGTTTTCCTGAGTCTCGGTATCAATCTGGCCGTCCGTTCCCTTAGCAGCAGAAACATGGACGCAGCCGGCGAGCACCACCGCTCTAACTTTGCAGGTTTCGGTGGGAGCATTCCCACTGCACTCATAATAGAGTCGAATCTTTGAACCAGGATCCATATCAACGGTACCCAGGGTTCCCAGATTAATCGACACGCGAACTCCCGGCGGAGCCTCTACTTCAGCACCCGGCAGGACCGTAGCTCCGGTGCTGGCCGAGTTTCCGTTAATCACGGCTGGACCGCCCGTCGCAGTCAAAACTGCGCTTATTTGCCGTTGCAAAAGAACCGTTGAACCCGGAGCAGCGAAACTTAGCTGGATGTAGAATTGTGCGACGGCAAAAGCGAGGACTACCGCAATTGCTCTAAAACGTTTTTGTTTCGATGTGCTCATTATTAATGTCCTTTTCGGATGTTGGAACGCTGGAAGATCTGGATTAGAGCCATTGACCGTGGCGAGTTTACTTGGCTTCCAGAGACAGGTCAATGCTTTTCTGGCAATGCCCACGCCGTTTTTTAACGAAATTCCCTCAGTGCTACCTTACGGAAACCTTAATTCTTCATAAACTGCTCAAAAAACTGGTTTGCCAACTTCGGATCAAGTTGCTTCAGGATTCGATACTCCTCAAGGGCTCCGTTCTTGTTCTTGAGGGCAAGGTAAGCAACCGCCAGATTGAAGTGTCCTTCAGCGAAGTCTGGCTTAAGGCGAACCGCCGTCTTGAATGATGACGTCGCATCCTGATAACGCTTGGTTCGGAAATAAACTTTGCCGAGGTTGTTATGCGTCTCTGCATTCCCCGGTTGAAGCGAAAGCGTTTTCTTGAATGCTTCAATTGCGGCGTCAAACTTTTGCGCCTGATATAAAGCCGAGCCCAGGGTGTTTTGCGCATCGGCAAAATCACCGCGTAGCCGCACTGCCTGCTGCAACGAACTTACCGCGTCGTTATATTGCCCGAGAAGGTAGTAAGCGCCTCCAAGATTGTAGTGTGCTTCCGGAAAGTCAGGTTTGAGTTGGATTGCCTTCTTCAGTGCTTCGATCGCTGCCGGCTGGTTCTCAATCTTGCTGTAAACCAGGCCCAGGTTGTTTAGGGCCTTCGCATAATCGGGTTTGAGCCGGATCGACTCCTTGAAAGAGCCGATCGCCTTCCGATAAAAACCGAGCGCTTCAGCCTTCTGAACGCCATCGCCGATTTTCATGTAGGCATAACCAAGATTGTTATGTGAAATCGGGTTATCCGATCTTAGCCTGATTGATTCCTGGAGTTCAGTAACCGCACCGCGATAGTCGCCGAGTGAGATCAATAAACTACCGCGATTTGTCCTGGCCTCGACGTAGTCCGGCTTAATCCGAATGGCTTCGCTGTAGGCCTTCGTAGCCTCGGAATACTTGCCGGACATGTAATGTGCATTACCGAGATTGTACTGAGCATCGGCCGATAGCGGGTTGGCAGCGACAGCTTTCAGGAAGTTTTCCAGCGCCTTGGGATATTGTGCGGTGATGTAATAGACCGAGCCCAAATTGTTTAGCGCTTCATCGTCACCCGGTTTTAGTTTGAGTGAGGAATTGAAGGCATTAAGTGCCTCTGGATACCGGCCGGCCTTGTACAGACTCGCGCCCAAATTGTTGAAGGCCACCGCATCATCAGGTTTGTACTTAAGCACCTTCTGCAGAGTGTCAATCGACTGCGGCAGCATCCCAAGCTTGTCATACACAAAACCCAGATTGCTGAGCGCCACAACGTTGTCGGGTATTAGCCGAACGCCCTGCTCATATGCTTTTGCCGCTTCGGGGTAGCGATTCAAGCCGAGGTAACTATCGCCAAGTGCGTTGTATGCCTCACCCCAATCCGCCTTCAGACTAATCGCACTCTTAAAAGACTCTACCGCGTCTTCATACTTTTCAAGCGAGCGCTGGGCAATTCCCAGATTGAATGAAGCATCCGCATCGTTTGGCTTCAAGGTCAACGACTTCCTGAAGACCTCGATTGCCTCGATGTTCTTACCGGTGTTGAAGTATGCCGCTCCCAGATTGTTATAGATGACGGGATCCTTCGGCGTGTGTTTTAAGGCGTTGAGATACGCCTCAATCGCGTGCGGATAGTCGCCCAGCTCATAGAAGTTGTTTCCCTGGTATTTGAACGCTTCGCCCTTATCCGCATCAGTCAGTTTTGGTTCAACTACGTCAGGCTCACCGGGCCGTGGTCGCGGAGGATTACGTCGATCCGGAGGATTGTTTCGCGCGATTTCAGGTCGAGCCGGAGGTTTAGTCGTGCGCTTGACGACAACCAGAGCAGCGCCGCCCACGATGTCTCGAACTCGCGGCCGCTTAAAGACAATCGAGGCGCCGCCCATGATGTCCTGCCCCTGAAATGGGTCCGCGCCGCCAATACCCTGGGGCAACGGCAACGGAGCCATACCCGATACGCTGGCAAGCAGCAACAAAACAGCAAGCGCACGAGCTGGATGTGAGCTATTCGTGAATCGCAACAAGGCAGGAGTATCCGGGTTTTGCTGAGCGTCTCTCTGCGAGCGCCCCGTTTTTCGGCAATCGGTTGCGCCCACAGATGGACGCCAAATTCATCAGGTTAGGACGTCACCAACAAGTCGTCCTCTTCACTCGGCTTCGACGTTGCAATCACAATTAACGTTGTAAAGACCAATGCGTTAATCATCATATGCAATCCAAAATCGACCAAACTATGGACGGCCACACCGACGATTGCAATTGAAGCGCCAAACGCTGCGGCTCGCCGGAAACGACTCGTCGAACGCAGGCTTTCCCTGGTTCGTTTAATAACTCTCGCAGCAAACCAGATCCCGATGGCCATCCCGGCGAGGCCTCCACTGGCAAGGAGTTCAAGATAGTCGTTATGAGCTTCCTGCGGAGTCATGACCCCCGAGGCATCGTGGTACGTAGGCGCGGCAACCCAATAGCCTCCCATCCCAACTCCCAGAATGGGATTAGCGGCAACCATCTTCAGCGTGAGTTTCCAAATATCGTTGCGACTTACCCCGAGACGGGCTGGGCCTGAATCAGCTTTAAGCTCTGCGCGCGACTGTTCAATGCTGGAAACCAGACTGTCTCCGCCAACCCACAGAGTTCCAACGACAACCCCGCCAATCAAGACAACCAGCAAAGCCAGACGCACTGGCAGCGAGCGAACCATTTGAAAGGCCTTTGACTCGTTCGAGGGGTGACTTCTCATCGCCACGCCACTGAAGAGCAGCACGGCAGCGACTATCTGGGCGAGCATCGCCAACAGACCACCGCGCGAACCGCAGAGCACCAGTCCTGTCCAAACCGGGAGCAGCGCCGCCAGGTAAATCAGTGTTTTTTCGCGCTTGACTCCACCACCGAGGATCATTCCCAACGTGAGGCCCAGAGCCATTTCCATCAGATAAGCAAAATGGTTCTTGTTAACAAATTGTCCGTAGCCGGTCATGATTAGCGGTAAACCAAACCCCAGCCCGCGTTGCGTTGTTTGCCTCAGGATTCCGAAAATTGCGCTCGCGACAGCGACCAGGATAATTACGTTAATCACAATCCGCAGTCGTCGTTCTGTATTTGCGTAACGAAGAAAGAGCAATCCTGCAAGCACCAGGGCCAGCAGTTGCAGTATGAAGAAACGGGTCTGATAAGGGTCTGCGCTGATGGCGGTCCACGCAGCAATCGGAAGGTTGGCCGGTTGAGCACCTGGCTTCAGGAAGGAAAGGGTTTGGAGAAAAGCCAGGAATGCCAGGGCGAGCAAAGGAAGGATGAGCTGCCAGCCGTCCCTCAGCCACGAACCACTTAACCACCCTTCAACCAACCACAGAATGGTTAACGAGAAGACTGCGCAAACAAAAACTGCCTTCCACCACGGCTCGACCGTGCCGTAAGGAATTGCGGTTAGGCCAATCAGCAGGAGCAGGGCAATGAAGACGACGTTTCCCAGCAACCAGGCGACGCGACGCTTGAAGGTAGATTGGCTGCTGTCAACAGCTGCTGCCGTTGTTTCCTGCGACATTAACCTTTGGTTTCAGTGAACGCGAACGTCATTGTGGTTTACTGGCAGCGTTGACTGCAATTCAACCTGAGCAACTAACGGTTTGCTTTATGATCTCGCGCCGGCTGTCAAACTTATTCCGGCGGCCTTGGCGGGTACGTCATACGACAGGAAAATTCGCTCTGTGGCGGCGGAGAGTTCTTTTCTCAACAGCCCTGCCATGGAGTTCATGTCCAGTAGCAAAGGCGGGCCGTCAAGCGGCCGGTAAAGATTCATCCAGCCCCAATCGCCATTCCCGGTGGAAAGTGGGAGGCGGAAACACCAGTTGTCTCTCGAGCCGATGATCTCGTCCTCGACTATTCCTTTACGCGTCCAGCACCACGCCACCCGACCGTTGCGAAACTCGATCCGCTGCGAAGGCGGTCGTTGATTGCTGGCCTTGAATGCGAGTTCGTTGATCTCCGCTCGGCCGGGCTGACCAAGCTGCGCGTTGGCGTAAGAAAACTCTTCAAACTCCAACATCTCTCTTAACGCTTCAAACAGGTCATTGAGGTTCTGGGCTTTCGAAAGCGCCACGCCCGCACGCCGCACGCGAATATTGTTAGCCACTCGAACCCGCCTGTCTCCGACTGTGCGTTTCACGCCCGCGCGCAATTCATCAACTTCGTGATAGCGCAAGTGGCCGACAGCGATAACCGTCACCACGGTTAGAACAAAGAGCGCAAAGCCGATCAACTTCGAACCCGTGCTCGTGAATAGTATCGCCACCAATCCGCAAGTCGCGCAGATGGTGTACAGAATCACCGCCACCTTACGTTGCGACCAGCCCCGGGCCAGCAACATATGGTGAATGTGTTCCTTGTCTCCCTGAAAGAGCGGCTTACCGCTGATGAATCTGCGCGCGATCGTGACTCCGGTGTCCACGACCGGCAGCGCGAACGCCAGAATTGGGATCGCGATTGCGACGGCGGTAGTGGCCTTCTGAGCGCTGAGGACCGACAGCGCCGCGAGACTAAAACCAACGAAAAGAGCTCCGGAGTCGCCGAGGAAAATTGAGGCCGGGTTAAAGTTGTAGCGCAGGAATCCAGCGAGCGCGCCACACAGCACCAGAGAAAACACGATCATCAAGGGCTGTCCCTGGGCAATCGAGATTGCCATGATAACCAAAGATGAAAACAGCGCCGCTCCCGAGGCGAGCCCATCGATGCCGTCGATCAGGTTAAAGGCGTTGGCAATCCCTACCAGCCAAAGAATCGTGACGACAAAGGAAACTACCGGTGGCAACGAAACGGAGCCCAGGTAAGGTATGGACAGCCCTTCAATTCTTCCGCCCATGTAAAAGAAAAGCGTCGCGATTAGCCCGAGGGCAATAAACTTTATGATCGCGTTCGCGCCGCGAAGGTCGTCGTACACACCAAGCAGCAGCACCAGGGTGGCCGGAATGAGGGCGATAAAGGCCTGCGATACCTGTTGACGCAGCGTCTGTGTCAGCATGTTGTCGACAAACGGCAGCGTAGACAGCGCGATCACACAGGCCAGGTAAATCGCGACGCCTCCCAGTACGGGAACCGCTTTGGCATGCACTCGACGTCCGTCCGCCGGTACGTCGAGCAGGTTTAATCGTTCGCACAGACGGCGAACTACTGGCGTCAAGACGAGAGACGCGAAGGTCGCGATAAGAAATAGGGCGAAAAAGGTATTCACGGGGGTACCTCTAGGATTGGATTCGGTTGCCTGCTTAACTATCGAGCTGCGGAAACGTAGCTCGCTTTACTTGACTCGCTGGGAATTGGGTCCGCCGTCGCGACCCGAGATTCCAGTAACTTGATCAATTGGGGCATCAACGCGTCCTTGGAAAACAAACCGGCGATTTCCGGAACTCGCCGCTCAGTCTCATTCAGCTTCAGTTGCGCCTCTGCCAGAACGCTCTGAACGACTTTGTCCACATCGCCGTGTGTTGCCGTGTAGGCGCGATGGCCATTCACCTGAGCGGCAATTTCGCTGATGTGGCTTTCCTTAGGTCCGATATAAAGGAATGGGCTGCCGACAGTCAATACATTATAGAGTTTGCATGGATGCACGATGCCAACAAATTCATTTCCCATCACCACCGCATGCAAGTCAGCTGCGGAGAGCGAGCCCGCCAACCCTTCAAACGGCTGGTAAGGTAGACAGAGAACGTTATTGAGCTGGTGCCGCGTCGCAAAATCTCGCACCTTCTTTTGTTCACTGCCGCCGCCAACGAAACAGAAAACAATATCTTTCCGGTCTGACAAACCATGGGCCGCTTCCACCAGAGTATTGAGCGGATGACATGGGCTGTGGTTTCCCGCATACATCACGACAAACTTGTCGTCCAACCCGTGATGCCGGCGAAATGATTCCCTTCCCTGCGGATCAAAAATAATTGAGTCGTTGCGCGCCCACGGTGGCAAAACCACTACGCGTTCTTCCGGCACGCCTTTCGCGACGACGCGATCCTTCATGAAACGATCGAGTGCAATTGTTCTTTCCGCATGCACCAGGCTGTAGCGCAGGAACCTGCCGAGTAGCTTCGCAGTTAACGAATCCGGTTTGAGCCAGCCCGCCGCGATCGCTTCGTCGGGATTGAGATCCATCACCCAGAAGAAAAATTTCCCGCCTTTCAATCTGACAAAGAGCGCGCCGAAGAAAGAGATAAGTGGCGGCGAGGTCAAGGCAACGACGACGTCGTGGCGGGGCAGCCACAGCAACTTAAATACGCAATTGAGGAGGAAGCTTGCAAAGTTTGCCGCCCTCCGCCATCTGTTTTCCTTTCCCAGAGCCAGCGCGGAGATCCGAATAATTTCGACACCGTTCCATTTCTCACGCCGCGGGAAACGCTGTGACGAATCATCGTAGCCACGATCGCCGGCAATGACCGTCACCTGGTGACCTGCTTCGCTTAAGCCCACGGCCAGATCGGTAAGCTGCTGCGCCGTGGCCATCACGTCAGGATAGAAGCACTGGTTTAGAAGGAGGATCTTCAAGGTTGGGTTGTTAGTTGTCAGTGGTTAGTGGTCAGTGGCGGGCTGGAAGCCTTAGACGAAGAAAGCCAGATGTATCATTTGACATTTGACATTTGACATTTGACATTTGACATTTCATTTGTCAATCAATGAATTCCGTTTGAAGTGCAACGCAGGTTGCCAAATGTTTTGGGGCGCCTTTGACGTTCGTGGATTCAACTTGGAAGTGCAACGGAACCTTGTCGTATCCCTCGTAGTTTCAGACCCCTGGTGTTGCACTTCAAACTTGAATCCACCGTTAACAATTGATAGTTGCATTTCGAG
>JAXIOV010000014.1:0-7057 GCA_045403245.1 Pyrinomonadaceae bacterium
GAACGCCCCCTGCACCATTCCAGACACTCCCATTGCGAAGCCTCTCAATGTGGGCGTGGCTCGGAGACTTTGCCGCGGTGTCACCGACAAAAACATGAATGCTAACTGCATCTTCGATGTGAGGGTTACAGGCGAGCCTGGATTCGCGAAGCTTTACTTGCAGAAACAACAAATCCGCAACGGCTCGACTGCAATCACATTGGACGACGCGAAGAATCCCACGAGGCAAGGAGAACGAGTGACATTAACTGCGACTGTGTCCCGAAGGTCATCTCACAAAGAGGTTCCAAGCGGGACCGTCCAGTTCACTCTCAATGGTGACAACGTGGGACAGCCGGTTCGCCTCGACCGCAGGGGCAGGGCCGCGTGGACAACATCGGGCCTCAAGCTTGGTAAGCATCAAGTGTCAGCCAAATACATCCCGGCTAGAGGCAGCATCTTTATGAGCAGCAGCAGCCGGACGAGGGTCCACACGGTTAGAGACGACTACTGAGTTAGGTTTGGCTAATCCGGTCTGGGCGCGGCTCGTCAAGTGATGGGCGGTGATTTGCCCTTTTCGCGGGTTTCAGCGGATGGAGTCACTGGCTAAAAGAGGAAGGCGCCGCGTCGAGACCGGTTGAATCTCACACTGCGTTGACGTGACAGTCAAATGCGAGCCCGGGATTCCGCCTTGAGCTTTATGTTGCCCAGCTGATCTACGGCTTCAGTTCGTCCCAGATCAAATTGAGCTTGTTGTGGTTTATGCCGGCGGGACCAAAAAGGAGCACTGGGCCACCTACTCTCCCTTTGGTAATAAGTCTCTCTTTGCTGTAAGTAGAGTCGAAAGTCCTGCTCTCGCGCGAGTTGGTATCTCTGCAACGCTGAGTCGTCGCCTGACAGGTCGGAAGTAATAATTTCTGCTGCTTCCAACCCAGATTTGAGCGCTCGGAGTACACCGTCACCTGAGAGCGGATCTAATGAGATTGCTGCATCTCCAATCGCCAGCCAGCGTCGTCCGCACGCTCGATCAAGATGTGCGCTATTAGCAGGCAACACATTAACCTGACCGCTAAACCCTAATGAACTGACGCGGGCTTTGGTGTGCGGCGCATGGTCAAGGCGGGCCTGCCAGTGAAAGACGTTGCGCAGCATCAGCCGTGCGCACAGATCCGAGTCAGTCATAAAGGCCGCCACATGATGACCGGATGGAAGCGGAGCCGAGTACCACCATCCGTCTTCAACCGCTTCGAGCAGCGTGAACGAAGCATCGTGAGGGCCCTTTCCAGTAAAGAATCCATAAGCCCCAACAAGCCGGTCATAAATGATCCGGCGGCTCCCGAGTTTTAGCGAGAGTGCACACGCCCGTCCGGCCGCATCAACTACAAATTTCGCTCGAACGGCAAACAGTTTCTCGCAAGTTGACAGGAGCAATTTCCAGCCACCTTCTGAGCTTCGTTCACATTTCACCAAGCTGCAGCCAACTGCCAGTTCCACTCCACGCTCGTGCGCGCTACGGGCCAGAAACGCATCAAATGCTCGTCTGTCCACATGCCAGCCTTCGGCATAAGGATTGAACATAAAACTCTGATCATTTGGTTCATTACTGCCCCAGACACTGCGAATGCCAATAGAGCGAAGATGATTAGCGGCAAGGAAATCCTGCCATAGGCCGAGCTGCTTAAGAGTATGTTGGATTGCCGGTGGAAATGTTTCCCCAAAGCGAAGATGCTCGTAGTTTGAGCGTTCAACCACGAGCACCGAAGCGCCTTGGTTACGCAATACGAGCGCAGCCGAAGTCCCCGCCGGTCCTCCGCCAATCACAACTACGTCGAACTCGCTATGAATGGACCCAGAAATGTTCACGCTAGTTGGCTCACCCATCAAAAGCACCGCCATAACAACCCTAACACTACGAGTAGTCCGAGCAACAAAGCGATTACCGCCAACATAACGACGCTAATTGAGCCGATGCCGGCCAGGATCAGAATTGCCAGGGCTGCCGCACTCAAAGCCAAAGCAATCAGCAGTGTATTAAGTATCCGGCAACGAGACGGCAAACACGCCTTTATCCACGCCAGCGCCGAAACAAGAACGGCTACCGCGATGACAAGTTCGGGGACATAGAGCGGCATCGGATGTAGAGCCGCAACTACGACAAACAGCGCCAGTAAGAAAGCAAACAACCACCGCCGGCGCGTGCAGCGGTCTTGGGCCTCGTCACGGCCAGTGCCGGCGGGTGAAGGCGCCACCTGATCAGGATCTCCTCCGAAGCCGCGCACCCGATCGGCGATTTGATCGAGGTATCGCTTGAAGACTGCGTGCCATTGGTCTTCTGCCGGAATTGCAAGAGCAATGTGTCGCAAAACGGAGAGCTTGCGTATCTCGGGATCCAGGAGAGCCGCTTTAGTACTCACCGGAATGGTCATTTGGAAAGACCCAAGGATGGCCCGAGGACGCCCGGATATCTGGTGAAAGAGCACGTTGAAACGCTGGTCGCGTTTCACTCCTTCGGGTAGTTCCATTGTGGCGAGAGCCGCAATGTTCCTGTTCCGCCCAGGAGGAATCGGAACGTAGCTGACATCGCCGGGGAGGCAAAGGATCGTGTGATCGTCAACTCTCTCGAGCTGCCTGGCCTCGTAGGTTTGTCCAGCCATTCTAAGAATTTCGTTAGCATCCACGTCGGGCATGTAGAGAGTTAGCCGAGTCGACCGAGGCAGATTTCCCCAACGAATCATCAACTCGTCAGGGCCAGCAGGAACGAAACGAACAGACCTCTCCAGTTCGGTATCGCCCGCCAAGACAACCTGCGGAGCTGGATGTGTAGCTTTGAGCTCAAAAGTATGTTGCACCGTACGCGTGTCTGCCACGCCTGGATTGGCAGACTCGACTATAGCCAGGTTCCGCTGGGCCAGATTGTCGCTGGTCGCCGGAGATGTCCCGCTCTGAATGAGGTCGTCTTTGAAAAACACCTCCGCCACCAGGCATTGGTGCATTCCGCGGATCAGCTCCTGAATCGACTTAAGTTGGTTGCTGGGCCAGGAACCGTCAACAGTGCTCCCCACATCCAGCGGGAAGCGCTTGGTCTGTTGGTTGAAATCGAGCCAGCAACCAAAGTAACCCTGAAATTCATTTGCGCCCATGGCCGTCAAATCCTGAACGTTGAGATCGTCTGTTTGGGTGGCGAGAGAAACTGCAGATGTATCCACGCGTGCCCGGCCGTAACAGGGAATAGTTACAACCTTGTTGGCCTGCAGACCCAAAAGAGCGATTGGAGTATTCCCGGGTGTGCGGCGATAAGTGGAGTTTTCATCAAAGTCTACCCCGGTAGCAGCCACCGTAAATAGACGGAAAAAGACACGAACACCGGGCGCCCCGGCATTTCCTTTGTAGCGCACGCGCGCCACAGCGAAATTGAAGACGCGCTTTCCCGAAACTTGCTCGGAAAGTTCCAGTTGGCTGACCTGTGGATCGGTGGAAATAGTGTCGAATGGATGGCCAACCGCGCTGGCGCCGCGAAATTGGACGATCGCGCTATCAATAAAAGAAAGAGCTGAGGCTGCATTGTTTCCGATAGGTCCCATGCCGAAAAGCGACTGCCCTTCAGTGGCTTTGAAAACGCGGACGTCGAGACTCAACCATGAAGTTGGACCATCGGTCATGTACGGATTTGCCTTCTTGAAGAGAGTCAACTTTCCTGTCGAGTTGTATGTCGAGCCTGAAACCGTCTTGGTTGCCGTCGCCGTAATGGGTTCCAAGTCGCTGAGGAAGTCAGCCGTACCGGTGAAATCGACGCTATAGACAAACGTGAAACGCTGCAGTTGGTTCGCGGGCGGTGGATCGATTTCCGCCAAAACCCTTTGCGGCACAGCACTCATGGCAGTTGTGTTTGCATTGTTGGCGTGCCGAAGAGAGATCGAGGGAGCAATAGGTTGCAGGGCGGCAGCAGTGTAGGTCGAGGTCGATACTCCCGGCGTTAGGCCTAGATCTGCAGGTTTGAACCCCTCGGTCACTACATAGAGTGAGTCGTCGAAACGCGCTGGGCTTGTGACGCCTAGCACAGCATTGACCTCGTCGTCAGAAAAACTACTGCGGTCGGTGATCAGGAAAATGTTTGTGCATGCCTTGCGCCGCTCAGTTTCTACCAGGCTGCCTCCCTTGCTCACGACGAAGCCCAGCTTGTGCCAGTTGTCCACCATGTCTTGATGCGAATTGACGATCTCGCGTGTCCAGTCGTCTGGCGCTCCTCCTCCTTCGGGAAAAACATCGTCCGGACGTTGCGCCGGCCACCAAGCGAGGGGGCCGGCCAACTGACATTTCCAGAAGTCAGCCTGCCAGGGAACCGCCATTTGCTTCGTAACGTCGCCGGCCACATGACCCGTTTGTTTAAGTCGAAACGGTTCGTCGTAATCAAATGCTCCGCTCTTGCTCGTGTCCCGCAGGAACCAGCTGGCTTCAATACCCGGATAGAAAGCTGCACCAACACAAGCCTCGAGCGCGGCGCGAGTCAGACCGTCAGGCGTGATATTGGCTGGCGGGGGTGGCGGGGAGCCGGGCCAATCGTTCGTCCAATCAGTTCCTTCCGCACCTTTCCACTTACTTAGAATCTGATGTTGGGCTCTTGTTACTGTGTGCAGAAAGCCATTTTCATCGTCGAAGAGCTTGGGCATGTTGGCAGAACCCGGAGCGCTTGCATTGTTTGGATCACGCAGCCGGTTAAAGACACCTGAACGTCGCATTGAATCCATCAAGGCCGCCGCACCGCCGTCAAAGTCAAAATGGCCTGACCCCGCGAGACCGCTGGCTCGCTGGAGGTTAAAGACCCGCTGAAGGATGGGCCAAATGTCGTTAGTGAACGATGGTTTTGCTGGGACGCTAAGCCACGTTTTGTCAACTGCCACTTGAAACAACACGTCGTAGAGCGTCGTTACACTGTCAATCGGTGGAGCGAAGTCGGGAGGCACACACAAAACCCACGCGGGCGTAACCGGCAGCGGGTTTACTTCACCGTTTAGTGTTACCCTGGCCGAGATTGGTCCGTCAGATACATCGTCATGCCAACCATCATTATTGGCGTAGTGGGAAATTGGAGTCCCCGTCAAAGACTCAGACCTGCCAAACCCGCCTAGAACCAGCAAACGGCTGTCCGAATCTGTGCGCATCTCGCCGAGTGGCACTACCTTTCCCAGAAACTTGCCGGTGTTGAATCCGGCAGCCTGATTGGGGCCGGTCAGAGTTCTGGGGCCGGGCTTGATTTCGTGAGACGGAGAATTGCCAATCTGTGCGTTCGAAAGCCCATTTCGTCCAGGTTGGCTGTCAGAGGGTCCATTAAACTTGCGCCAGGAGGCCTTGGTGTTGGCCAGTTCGACGGTCCACTCTATCGTCGCGTCGTTATTGGTTATCTCCTGGACTAGCGTCGTGCCGTCATAGCCGAAGAGACGGAAACGAGCCGCTTGCCGCTTGATGTGGCAATGGGCGTCCTTGTATCCACCGGCGGGAGGTGTCCGAACACCTGGAATTTCCGGACCGATGAAGAAGTCGGTGGAGCTATTTCCTAGTCGCGCAATGCCGATGGGCGGAAAGATCTTGATTTGAGTAATGGGCATGAGATGACTCCTGCAGGCACGAGTGAAGAATCTGCAGCGTAGTAGCAAAGCTGCAAATGTGTTGGAGCCAAAATCCCGGCTCGTAATTACAGACTAAGAACAACTGAGGCGGGGCTCCGGCTTTTCCATCCTTGTGTACGGCGCAGGCTGGAACAGGGAGGATGCGGTGCGGGTCGCAGGCTCTGCGGTCCAAACCTCCAACAATTTCGTCTTTTGATACCCAGGCTCGAAGTAGATGGTACTTTAATTTCTGAGTGTGCGAGGTGAGTGAATGATATTTGAGGCCCGTCTCCCAGTCAATTTAAGGCCGGGCGTGGTGTCGCCATTTGCGCTTGGTTGTTAGACATCTCTGGGTGCGGCACGCGCTATTTTCGATCTGGGAATCTGGTGGACCAATTCCTGATCGCAGACTTTCGCGCCTTCCCAATAGGGAAGCCAGTGTAGTGAGAAGGGTCAATTCCAGGATGGCGCGGGCACAAAATTGGTAGGCGCGTGGGGATTTGAACCCCAGACCTCTGCCGTGTCGAGGCCGTCCCGGGTCACCTCGGACAGCGCGCAATCTTTGCTCACGCGTTGAATATTAACCAATGCGGCTTGAGAAGCCACTCAACACTGCACGGACTGAATAAAGCGTAAGCGTAATCTGCCAAAAGTCTGCCAAAACTGTTTCGCATGGGACGCTAATTAGCCCTCTAAGCACGCATGCCGTGTTCGATCGCTTCAGCTCGTCGCACGTTGATCTTCACCTCGACTCGTGACCCGAGCCGGTTGATAATCGACATCAGGCGATCGACGGTGAACCGCCCAAGATCGGCGTTGCGGATGCGCGAGAAGTCCGCCGCCGCAATCCCGGTGCGGCCCTGCGCGCCGCGAACGCTAAGCCCGTCACGGTCGAGCGCTTTGATGATCTCGGCGGCCAGAATTGCCTTGAACTGATCGGCATCGGCATTCTTGTGACCCAGGTCGCGAAAAACATTTCCGCTTCCCTTCACTACCTCCAGCTTTTCGCTTTTCATCGTAGCATCTCCTTCAGTCTTTTCAAACGATCCTTGACCAGATCGATTTCAGCTTTGGCTGTCTCTCTGATCATTTGCCGTCGCCGTTCATCGCTTCGCGATTTCCCCTCGAGTCTTGCTCTGTCATGTTGTCACATATGACAACCCAGGACAATTGTGACGGAATGTTTGAGGAAATTCTCCCATTCATCCATATCGGAACACATGGGCAAAAGAATCTAAGAAGGCGCTAGATTGCCTAAGGATCACTATGCTACACTTGGTTGCGAAATTCAGTGCAGATTTAGCAACGGAGCAAGTCGATGAAACTTACGCGCGATATTCATAGTCTCAGCACGTTCAAACGCGACACGGCGAAGCTCGTCCGCCAATTGAAAAAGACTGGGCAGCCTGTAGTCTTAACAGTTAACGGCAAAGCCGAGCTGGTCGTACAAGATGCTGAAAGCTACCAGAAACTGT
>JAXIOV010000130.1:0-17375 GCA_045403245.1 Pyrinomonadaceae bacterium
AACTCGAACGGCGCAAGTGTCAACTACAATTACGATGCGCTCAATCGTTTGCAGAGTGTGACGGACAATCGTCTCACCGCGGGGACTACAACCTACACCTACGACGCGGTTGACAACCTTACAGCCGAAGCGTCTGCCAACAGCGTGCAATCAACGTTGGACTACGACGCGCTCGATAATCTCACCAACTTGACCATCCGCAAGGGCGGGGTGCTGGCGAGCTACGCCTACGCCTACAACGCAGCGGGCCAGCGGCTCTCGGCCAATAAAAACAGCGGCCGGGCGGTCAACTACAGTTACGACGCGGTCGCGCGTTTGACCAGCGAAACAATCGCGAATGATCCAAGCCCCGGCAACAACGGCACGATCAACTATTCGCTCGATGCCGTCGGCAATCGGCTGTCGCGCACTTCCACGCTCGCCGCTATCTCTTCAACGACGTCGACCTACAACGCCAACGATCGACTGAATTCAGACGGCTACGACGCGAACGGTAACACCGCGGCAGCCGGTGGCGTGAGCTACGGTTACAACTTCGAAAACCGCCTGACACTCAGTACTCAGAACTCAGTAGTCAGCACTTTCGTCTACGACGGCGACGGCAATCGCGTGGCCAAGACCGTCGCTGGAGTGACCACACGATACCTGGTCGATGAACTCAATCCCACGGGCTATGCCCAGGTAGTTGAGGATGTCGTGGGTGGAGGCGTGCAACGCACTTACACCTATGGCAATGGGCTCATCGGTCAAAAGCAACTCAGCAACAATCAGTTGACGCCGAGTTTCTATGCTACGGACGCGCACGGCAGCGTGCGACTGTTGACCGACAGCGCCGGAGAGGTCACGGACACGTACGCTTACGACGCCTTTGGCAATCTCGTCTCCGCGTTTGGCAGCACACCCAATGATTATCTCTATAGCGGCGAGCGCTTCGATTCTAACCTCGGCGCCTACCACCTGCGCGAACGCTATTACAACCCACAGCGCGGCCGCCTCCTGACCAGCGATCCCTTCGCCGGCTACGTGGACCTGCCGCGGACCTTACACAAGTACTTGTACGTCGGCGCGGATCCCGTCAACTATATCGATCCAAGCGGGCTCACGGAGACCACCGAATATCGACTTCACGTTGTCAGAATCCGTTGCGCCGCTCTCATCGGCCAGCTGGCTGATAAGATAATAGTGATCGGTGAGACGATGGATCGCGTCCGCCCGGTGGCCGAACTCCTAGGTGGCCTTCCCTATAACGCGCGGACGCCACCTTTCCCATGGGCCAACAACTCAGCGTGGCTGCGGCGTTACCTCAGGGCTGGCTACCAGGTAGTCGACATTGGGTTTGACCCACACAGAGCGCCGCGACCTCCGAGTACGGCCTACCCCAAGGAACTTGATCTCTTAAAGAGATGGGGGAAGAAGGGTAAGCTAAAGTTCCCGGTCATTCGTTGCACGCCGTGACGAGGCGCGAAAGGAGAGTGTGAAGAAACCCAAAAAAGCAAAGGCGCAAGAGCAGAACGAGAGACGGGCGGCGACGTTCTTTCGCATCGTCGAGGAGAAGCTACGGCCACTGCTGGACCAGTATGGACTCAGGCGGGCGAGTGCTGAAGATGGTGGCGGCTATAGTTACTACACGATTGTCTTTCAGAATGAACACACCGCCGTGCGGGCGTACTTTGAATGGCGGGATAAGTACCTAACCGTGCAGATCTGTCGTCTGATTGATGGGAAGGTACGAAGAGACCCCGAATCACTCGATGTTGCGTGGACCTGTTTTCACCTGGAAGACCTCTTAACCGTCAGATCGCCTGAATACGATCAGAGCGCATTGTGGCTTCCGGAGGACTGGAAGGGTGAGGATGTCACCATGAGTGAAATCGGCAAGCGTTTAGAAATGTATGCCGAGGCCTTGAGCATGCACGCGTCAGAAATTCTGCAGGGAGACTTCGCGGTCTTTCCCGAGCTTGATAGGATCGCCAAGCAGAGAGCCAAAGAACGCGGCGCTTTGTAGCGAGTGCAGGTTGCGTCTTAACCGTCGTGCCAGGTGTGCAGCGGCTTGCCGGTAGAAGTCGTAGAAGTCGAGGTCTACACTGGTCAGCGTTTTCGTGAATAGGATGATTTGACCGATGTACATCGAAACGGGAAGCGGAATTACAACCGCTTCCTTTTCTTTTGTTTACAGACTCGCAGATTTTTCGTTGACCACAGAACACGAGCTTTATACTCAATGGTTCAGGAAGTTTAAGAGAAGCTTAAAGTATCCTTACGGGAAGTGTTAGCCTCTGACTGTCGAGGAATAGCTGTAAACGTTGGTTGAACAGGGCATATGAACGACCGGATTAGAAATATCACTGTCAAGATGGAGAAAACAGACGGTGCGACAGAGGAGTCGTTGAACCGGTTGAGAGCACACTTCGGCGTGGAATTGCCGGCAGGGTATGTCGAGTTCATGCGCGCCACGAATGGCGCTGACGGCCCGATCGGTGATGTCGAATATCTTCAGATCTGGCCCGTCGAAGAAATCATCGAACTTGACCTCCTCAGAGTTGACATGAAGGAGGAGCACCCCGAGTGGTTGTTCTTCGGCGGAATGGGAAGTGGGTCGAATTATGCTTTCGACACGCGGTATCAGCCGATGCCGGTGGTTGAGGTTGACATGATTGACCCCGATAACAAAGAGGTGCGTGGCCAGTCTTTCGAACAGTTCCTGGAGAACCTATACCAGGCTGAAGAGTAGGTCGGAATTGGAATTGCAGAACAAGTTCAAGGAATTGCTGAAAGCACTCGCGTTGTTTCTGAAGGCCTATGGCTACAAGCGGCTGGGGCAGAATTTTTACACACGTCGCGATGGAAACTGGGGTGTCATTAATTTCCAAAAGAGCCAAACTAGTACCAAGGACATAGTTAAATTCACAGTTAACCTGGGGATCTACTCACAGGTCCTGGCTAAATTCTATTACAAGTGGAAGGAGGGGACTCCTCCCACAGAGTCGGCATGCCACTGGCGCAAAAGGGTCGAACCGGGAAATAGAGTCCATTGGTGGGTGATTGACGAAACCACCACGCTGCCTTCTCTGGTAAACGAGTTCTCAGACATATTGCGTTTGGCAGCATCGGAGATTGAAAAATACATCACTGATGAAGCGTTGCGTGATCTCCTCCTTTCGGGCGATCGTGCCGGCTTCACTAATCGCGAGCGACTCGAAAACCTGTCTGTGCTGGTAAAAAGGTATGGCCCTTTTGACATTTTGGCTTTTGTTCTGGCGGAGTTGAGGAATTCGGGAGCGGGCTACGCAGTAGAGAGACACATCGAGAGACTCCAAGGTGTTGAAGCGGCCAAGGAAGCCAACGCTGAATCAGCTCGGGGGTCGGTGGATAACTGACCCAACCGATTACAATAAATCGAAGACCCAGATAATCCGAGACCGGTCCTTAATCGAGACAGGGTTTCGTCTTAGCCGTCGCGCCAGGTGTGTACCGGTTTGCCCGTAGAAAAATCGTAGAAGACGAGGTCGACGCTGGCCAGCATTTTCGTGAACAGGATGATTTGCCCGGTGTGCATTGAGAAGTGTTCGGTAACGTGGAAGATTGCGGCCAGCGCGGTGGATTTGGTGCCCTGAATCGGATACTCGTCGAGAAGTTTTTGCGAATCAAAACGAGCGAGTGTGTCGTCTACCTCGGCCATCGTTTGCCTGAGACGCGATAGCAATTCTTCGCGCGAAATGTTTCGTCGTTCCTCAAACTCGGAATCGCGCTCGCGTTTGTCTGTCTGACCTCCCAAGCCACACACGATCCACTGGCGGGCGTTGCCGGAAAGGTGAAGCAGTAAATTGCCGATGCTGTTGGATTCCTCATTCGGTCGCCACCAGATTTGCTCGTCGGTCAATTTCTCGAGACACCGCTCAAGCTTCGGCAGGTATTCATCCTTCAAAAACTGGCGAGCGTTTTCAATGAATGCACGCGAGACTTCTGGTTGTGTGCTTGGGGCTGGACTGGTCACGACTGATCTTCCGCCTATTCTTCCTGGTCGGAGACTTCGGGTTTCCGTTTATGTTTAGCTTTGCGACCGGCGGGGCTGGCCTTTTCCTCAGGCTTGGCGTGCGTCATCGCATGACCCGGAGGAGCTGCCGGCTTCCTGATACTTTCAAAAATAGGTCGCGCTTGTTTGCGCGCTTTCGGGGATCGTTTGGTCTTCCTGGGCATCCAGGCCGTCCTTTGGTGAAGGTTGGGGGCGTTGGCCTCGAATGCTATCGCCACGCCCTGGTGGTGTCAATCTTTACTGGTTGCCAGAGACCGTATCAAAACCGCGGCAACGCGTTTGCTGGGATTGCGGGCGTCTCGCCCGCCGAGCGTGCGCAGCACTCTCAAGACTCGGGTTACACTCAACGAAGATCAGAACCGTCGATCGCTTGTGGCTTGCGCCACTCGGGCGGGCGAGACGCGGTCCCGGTATTGGCGTTGCCGCGGTTCTGACACGGTTCAGCCAGTTTCCAATTTAAGAACCTAAACCTGTTAGCTTGGAAGTGTTTTTAAGCCTCGCTGGGGCGCGGGTTCTTCGGGAGCATGGACTTGATGGCGTTGGCGGTTTCGGCACGCCGCTTTTGCTGCAGTTCGTTAACCCAATTGGTGACAGTTTTGACCATTTCGCGCGCGGTATCGCCCGTTGTGTTGGCTTTGACAGCGGGCTTGGTCTTTCGCACGCGCTCGTCTTTCTTGATTATTCGAATGTTTTTCTTCTCTGACATGGCTAGAAACCCTATTTTCTTTTAGTGCTTGCCTCGATTAAACGTTTTTCCTTGCCAGGAGTTCCCTGATTCTTCCCTGCTTGTTAGAACGATCACGGCGCCTAAGCTTGCGAGGGTTACCCAGCAAGTTGTAAGCCACAAGCCCCGGTTTTGTTCCTCTTACAGCGTTTTCAGCAAGGATTTCGCGTGAAAGATAATACGAAGCGGCGGGGAAAGTGGATTTCAGACTATCACAAATCCGGCGTTTTCGTTATTAATACGTACACTCCTTGGCTGTCACGTACGGTTTTTCCAACACCGGCTCGACCTTAACAACCTTCTCCGGCTGCCGTCCGTTCATATCCAGCCGCCAGATTTTCTTCTGGGTTGTGTAGATCATGACACACAGCCCCACCACAGCTCCCGCATTGACCCACTTTAACCCGCCAATCATATGTTTGGTGCCAAAGTTAATCAGCAGCGCGTTGATAATGATCAAAGCCACCCGGAATTCGGTGGGCCCAAATTTCAGGTAACTGATTTTGAGTTTTTCGGTCGCCGCAAATGCCAGGAAGGTGCTGAAATCGTAGGCCGCAAACAGTGCCAGCATCAAAAGCAACTGGAAGCGCGAACTCTCGGGCAGGATGAAGGCGTAACCGATGAGTATCGAACAGAGAAAAAAGTAGTCGAGCAAATGGTCCATGTAGTAGCCCCATCTAACCAGACCAGTATTTCGATATTTGCCGACTTTGCCGTCGTAGTGATCAGTTACCCACTGAAGCGCGATCATCAGGGAGACCATCCAGAGCCAGCGAATGTTTTTTGCCGCCAGGAAGCTGAAAAACACGATCAGTAGCGACCAGACGAGCGTCAGCATCGTGAGGTGATAAGTCTGCAGCCAGGTCGGAACGCGCGGAATGACGATGGGGGCCAGCTTCCGCTCGAGTGGAGAAAGAAAAGAATTGTTGAATTTCCCGGCGCCGGCAAATTCGTGGGTTTCAATCATAATCGTCTCGACCTTCCCTTTTGACTCCAACTGCTCATCCAACTGCCTCACCTCACCCAACTGCTCTTAGGAGCAAGGCTTAGGCCACGCCAAATTACGTTCCCGGAGGAAGCCCGGGCGCTGGTTTGCCCGTATTCTAAAGGCATTTGCGGATTGGGTTCAGAATTTCCCTGGAGATTGGGTGATAAACGTGTCTATCAGGAGAAACAATTTTACGACAGAACATTCCGCTGAACTCGAGTATTAGGCAATGGGTGGCTAACGGCGGGTGACCCATATTGCCAAACTCGGGACTACTTCACTTGAGCTCTCTTTTAGGGTTGAGAACCTACTAAATGAAAACAACAGACTGCGAGCTGGGAATCTCGAACCGGCGCCGGCAGCGCATGTTCTTGCAGGCGAGCATGTCGTCGATCCGCACCATGTAGTCGCGAGATTTTTGAAAACGCATCCGGTCCTGTTCGTTAGCGCCGCGTGGAGGGGCTTGCTTCTTGGTTCGCTTCAGCCACCGAACTTCGTATTCCATTCGCTCGCGACAGTGAGGACAACTGTATGTCGCCTTCTTGAGTTCCTGCTTTTCATTGAAGAAGTCTTGTTCATTCATGGACGTTTGTCTCCAGCCGCCGCGTTCTGCGAACAATTACCGGGGCAGTAGCCCGACCGTCAGGGCATCGCTACGTTGAATCCAAGCCCTCCCTAACGGTCGGGCTACTGCCCCGGCGCCGCCACTGCGGCTTTCACCACCATCCGGGGCTGCCTAAGCTCTACCGCTCGCCCAACTCACGCAGATACTTGAAACTGTAAATACCTGTTTCGTGTCCATCGCTCCAGCGAAAATTCAGGGCGTAGCGTCCCACCACACTAATGTCCGCGATGGTTAATCCTTCAGAAACCGTCTCCGGCCTTAGCACTCGCTGACCGGTCCATTCATTGACGCATTGAGCGCAGGGGCAGGCCCTTCTCAATTCCGACGCCGTGTATTCGCAGACGCAGTCGTCGGCCCAGGTGATGCGCAGACCGGAGTCGCCCTGCTGCTTGATCTCGCGGGGCTCAATCGCCGCGCCGCGCCTTTCGGTAAGATCCACCATTTTTTGTAACGAACTAAACGATAAACCGGACAGACCGGAATGTCTGTCCTACTGCGCGAACAGTCTCAGGCCTGCGGGCTATGGCTCCCGGTCACACTCCGCGACTGCTTTGGAGACCGCGTCTGCCCTGACATCGAAGTGCGAGGCGTCCCAGGTTACCCGGCCTTTGCATAACACGATGACTTGTGGCGACTCGTGGGCTATTCCCAACTGGTTTTCAATCGCGCGGGAAAGCTCACCGGCACGCTGCACTTCAACCAGCGCGACTTCCCCTTGAAACTGCGACATCTGGTTGTAGGCAGTGGCGCTGATCGGGCAAGTCAAACTGTGCTTGAAGATCACCACCGGGTGCTCCTTTGAGCGTTCCATTAACTCGTTGAATGCTTCAGGACTATCGATTCTGACGAAGTGATTTTCCATTGACACCTAACCCATTTAGGGTCTCTTCGATAGTAGCCTATTGGTTTGAAACGCACAAAGCGGCGAGTTTGGAGGGCGTACTCGCAGCGGTTTGTCATGAACGGCACCGATTCGAACCGCCGTTCACTCGCAGTCAGAAAGGGGGCAAAGCGCAGCGCCCCCGCTCAAGATCCATAACCACTCCTAGTTGTTCATATCATGACACCCTTTACAGTTTGGACAGGCCTGGTGATGCAACTTGAGCGGGGGCGCGCTACGCTTTGCCCCCTTCCTGACTGCGCATTTCCCTGATTTGCAGTTTTCCTGGACTTGAACGCTCAGTTCGAGATTCTCTAATCGCCCATTCACAAAGCTGGCATGGCAAATGCCCTGAGGTAATACGCAGCCGGAAAGGCTGACATTCGTGCTCCGAATGGGGCGAGGCAGAATGGCATTACGCCTTCCAGCCTTCTGTTTTGCCCCAATCACCTTCCGATAGAACTGGCCTTTGATCCCACGTCAGAAAATTCGTCAACAACCTGTGAAGAACCTGATCATGTTAAAGCTTGCCTCTCTACTCTTCCTTCTTCTTGTTTCTTGCGCACCGGCGTCCGCCCAGATGGCGTCAGTAATAACATCCGAGCCAAGTCTCGCGATCAGGCTCGATTCCGAATTGCCGCCGCCTCCGCCACCAAGTCCCGCCAGCATCGTTGCCGCATTCGTTCGAACCGAAACGCAGGTGCGTGACGCGATGAACCAACATACGTTCAAACGAGACGTGGTGTTACAAACGATTGGGCCTAACGGCGAAGTCACTGGCGAATACATCCGCAATTCGCAGTTTCTTTTCGACGATAAGGGAAACCGCATCGAGCGCGTTCTCTATCACCCCCATTCAACCATCAGCGAAATGCGGATCACCAAGGAAGACATCAGAGACCTGGCCGGAGCCCAACTGCTCGGTATCGACATTACTGAAAAGGGAAAGTACCAGCTGACCTACGTTGGCAGCGAAACGCTCGATTCACGCGAAGTATTTGCCATCGACGTGGTGCCGTCTCAAACACCAGACCCCAATCGCATGAAGGAGCGCTTCTTTGTAGGACGCGTTTGGGTAGATGCCAACACCTTTCTGATCGTTAAGGTCAAAGGCAGGGTTGAGCCCGAAGGCAAGCAGCGTTTCCCAGTCTTCCAGACCTGGCGCGAAGCCGCGACAGAGTCGTTGATGTTTCCAAGCCGCACCGAAGCCGACGATACGTTGCGATTCCCAATGCGCGACGTCCAATACCGGATTCGGGTCAAGTATTACAACTACAAACGCTTCGCCAGTCGCGTGAACATTACCGAGATCGCCGAAGCCTCCACCGAATAACTTCCAGCGGGAATCTCACCTACCACCCCTACCCCCGACCACGCCATGAAAACTCTTCTCTTCATTCTTCTCCTCCTTTGCGTTCCCTGCGTAACCGCTCAGACAGAAACACCCGGGACCTGCACAACCAACCGCAATGCGCCGCCGGTGGGTGCCTGGTATTGGCCGGCTGACACCGTAGTCAAAGTCCATTTTGTTCGTGACAAGTTCACTGCGGAACAGAAGGACGCCTTGTTTACCGCGATGGACACCTGGACGCGGGCTGCCAAAAGTGTCGGCGCGGGAGTGACGTTTGTCTATGCGGGAGAAACAACCACTGTTAATGCCTGCCGAAACTGCCTGACGGTCACTCGCAGCGAAGTCTTCAAGTATGACCGCAAGCACTATGCATTTTTCTATCCCATCCAACGAACCAGCGACGGTGCTTTGATTTCTGCCTGGATCGATCTGGACAATGCCACGACGGATACGCAGGCCCTCAAGGCGTTCATGGCTCATGAAATGGGCCACAGCCTGGGACTCTGGGACTGCACCAGCTGCAAGAAGAAGCAGACGATCATGAACGGGTTTCCCGGCATCAACAAACCCAACGGCCTGATTGCGGCTTCGACCTGTGACCTGGAGGTAGTGCGCCAGGTGTATCAGGGTCAACGCAGGATCGCGGGAACAGCCGACCGCGCCGAAGGCGCCTCGCTGGCAAAACGAAATTGAAATTCGCACCGCCTGCAAGGTCAGGTGCGAACCCGGCAGACTCCGTGACGTTGTGTAAAGTCGATCGCCCGCACGATCGCAGCGTTACGGACCTGCCGGAAAAAAGTCCTCAGGTCTTTCTTCCAGCTCAAATCACAATGACCTTCAGAAATTTCAAAACTGCACTCACCGTGTTTGCGTGGTTTATTGCGTTAGCCGGCGTTTCGAACCAGCACGCCATCTCGCAGAGTCGCGAAGCGAAAGTTCCAGTCTGCAAGGTTGGAGTGCAAGCACCGGGAAACGGCGCATGGACGTGGCCAGCCAATAGAAGAGTCAATGTATTCATTGTCTCCAGCGATTTCCGACCGGGTGATATCCCTTACCTGCTGGCTCCGCTCGAAAGTTGGAATGCCATCTCCGAGACCTCCGGCTCGCGAGTCAGTTTCGCCTATGCCGGAACCGTGACCGAAGCGCAGACCTGCGAATACTGCTTGACGATTACGCGCGAAGCGGTCTTTGACAAGAAGAAACGGCACGCAGCAGAGTACGAAGCCGCGAGTGCCAATGATGATCGTCTGATTACGTGGGCAAAGATTTCCGTTGATCCACGCATTACCGACCCCCGGGCAGTATCAAACGTTGTAGCACATGAGGTGGGCCACACGTTTGGTTTACTCGATTGCTTCTCCTGCAAGGATGGAAGCACGATCATGAATCAGTTGAAGGTGATGAATGTTTCCAACGGAATGGAAGGGCCGACCGCCTGTGACGTCGCTCAAATCAAGCAAACTTATGCCAAATCAAGTACGCGGGTTGCCGCAAAACCTGCGAAGCGACCGGTTGATCCTGGAGAGGAACCCGAAGACGACGATACGCCGATTGTTATTCCAAATCCTTAAAGACGCTACTTCCAGTCACCCACCAGAACAAACGGCGCCCAGTAAAACGGGGCGCTGTATTTTTTCCCCGCGATCATGGAGAGCTGGGCCTCGCGCATGGCGCTCGAAGGCGACTTGCTACCAGACGGGGCGGACAGCAAACGCTTATAAAAGTCGCCCATAAACTCTGCGGTCGATTTGTCAGCCACCGACCAGAGACTAACCCCAACCGTCGGCGCACCTGCATAAATGAACGCGCGGGTGAGCCCCATCACGCCTTCACCGCGCTTTTCCCTGCCGAGTCCTGTCTCACAGGCGGAAAGCATCACCAGGGGCGAGCCGAGTCGAAGGTTGAAAACCTCGTCCGTGCGCAGAAATCCGTCTTCGTCCTTGTTGCCGACCAGGGTAAGCACTAGTCCGGTAAACTGCGGCCGTTCGGCATTCAACAAACCGTGAGTGGCAATGTGCAGGATGCGATACTTGCTGACATCGCGAGCTTCGACATTGCCTTCGCTGGCATCCAGATCCAACCAAACGTCTGCCTGCGTCCCGGAGGCCTTGGCGAGTTTAACAATCTGTTCAGCTTCAGCCCGCGTGCCGGCGAGGCGCGCAAGCGGCAGACCTTGCATCTTTCCCGTCTGGGCCGCAGCCGCGGCGTCCTGACCAGAAACATCGGTCAGCGCACTCTGAATTCCCAAACCGCGAGTATCCGTCGCGCTCGGACTCGATGCCACTGCCCGCGCTCGAGTGTCAACAGAATTGAAGACCGGATCGGCAATTATCAAAATTGCCCGGCCGGGCTGACTATTGGCCTGCTGTCTGATTGCTCCAATCACCGAAGCGGAGGGAGCGTAAACAATCTCATTACTCCTTACGAGATAGGGTGCTGACGAGTAGTCAGCGCTGTCGGCCGACTTAACCAGCGCTTCAAATGGGATGTAGTTCAACGCACCGTCAGCAACTATCAGCAAGCGCTTCTCACCAAATGCCCCGGCAGCCGGTTCAACCGCCGCTTTGTAAAGCGCACTCGAGGCGCCGATAAATGCGGCGGCGTCCTCGGCAAACGGCGTTGCGCTAATTCCGAGTCCTCTCTGAGAGTCAGCCATCACGTCGATGCCAACGATGCGTCGTTGCAGCTTTGTGGGAATTAACTGCGCGCGCAGGCCGGTCGCCAGATTGTCCAGAGTTGTTCTGGACGGCAACTTGTAGAGAGCGACCCCGGCTTTGTCCACGGCCCAAAGATAGGAAGCTTGTGGGCCCAAACTGTATTCCAACAATACCGTTTGATCATCCAGCACTCGCTGCTGAACTTCAGCCAGAGTCAGCGGTTTTCCGGCAGTCAAGCTCGCGTAGCGCGGGCTGGCAGTCCGGATCTGGTTCTCAATGCTGTCGAATTCTGTTTGGAGTTTCTCGAGTTCTTCCTCCAGATCAGACGGCTTCTTTTTCTTGTCGTCAGGCGTCAGACTTATTCCGGTCAGCTCTTCAGCGATCTCCTGCTGGCGATCCAGGTTTTCCTGTTTGCGTTTGAGCAAGTCGGCAGGGATGCCTTCAGTAATCGAAGCTCCGGTTTCGCTCAGCAGATCCAACAGCGAACGGGCGCGTCCTTGTTCGTTGACCTTAAACGCTTCCGCAGCATACTCGAGTGCCGGACTCTGAAGCGCTCCTCCCGCGGGCGATGCAAGCAAAGCCATTTCGGCGAGGGCCCCGGCAGTCTCATCAAAAACATCTTTTGTCGTCGACAGGAAGGCAGTGCGTGCTTCGTCGGCACGAAGGCTGCCGGAGCGCAAAGTCTCAACTCCCTGCAACGACTCGCGGTAATTAACCAGCGCCGACTCTCTCAACTTGTTCGCCTTCTTTGGGTCCTTTTCCTGCCCCGCCTGCAGCCAGAGACTGCGGCCCTGCCCGGCCTGCGCCGGCCACATCAAGTCGACTCTCTTGTCGTCCTTCGCTCCCTTTTCGGCCTGTTCGTAGAGTTTGCCGGCATCCTTAAAACGTCCCTGGCGCAACGCCACGTCGCCAAGACTAGTCAGCGCCGCGGCCCGAAACCGTCGCGTTTGACCCAGGTTGGTAATGATGGGCAATGCGCCCTTGCCGGCGTCTACGGCCTCCTGAAAGTGCTTGCGGGCGCCCTCAAGATCATTGCCCGCGTAGGCGATGCGGCCCATACCCAGGTGGTAAGTCATGTAAACAATCGCAGTGCGATACTGGTCGAGTTCATTCTTGGCAACCAGCGCTCCTCCGACGGCTCCCGCTGCCGAACCGAGTGTTGCGCTATCCGTGGCGTTTCCGATCGCAATGGAAGGAGCGATCTTGGCAAACATGCCTCCGGCTTTTTTTGCCGCGCTCTCCGGCTTCTTCACTGTCATCTGCCCATACTTCGAGGCGGCTGCATTCATGTCCCCCAACCGGTAATTGGTGTCTCCAAGTTTTGCGAGGAGCAACTGGGCATTGAAACCTGTATCGCTGGCGCTGGCAGCCGTTTCAGTCAACGTACCAGCCCTTGAATCCGCCAATCGAGCCGCACTACTTGCGGCTGCAGTGTCCCTCTGTTCCCGACCCAGCGCACCGGTGAGTGCCTCATACGCTTTCTGATAGTGTTCGAGCGCAGTCTTGGGCTGGCCCTGACGCAGGTAGAGATCGCCGAGTTCGTTTTCAGCCGCCGCTATGCCTTTTCGGTTCTTTGAAGCCGTGTAGAGATTGAGCGCTGTTTGCAATTGACCAATTGCCTGGTCTGCCTTGCCTCGCTTGAGTAAACGCCTTCCTTGTTGCAAAGCGGTGCCTGCCTGGTCCGTCTGCGGCGGCGAAGCGAAATTTGCTGAGGCTTCGCGCGCCAACGCGGCCACGCCAAAGACCAGCGCTGCCAGCAATCCCAGATTGACGAGCTTCAAAGCCGTCGCTTTCACGGTAACCCTCCTTCAACCCAGTCAACCTCATCAGCCTCCGTCTGGCCCACTAACTTGTGGACTAAGCTCAGCGTGGCGACCAACATGTTCTTGTCCGTCGAGGTGGTCAACATGATCAAAGACGGCTCAGGATCGTCGCGGTTGAGACCAATTCCTCGAGTCGCGGCCTTGTGTTCGTTTGAGGTCTGACTGTTTCCAAATCTCTTTGCTTTGCTGGTTTTGACCGGTTCACTCAACTCCTTCTGAATATCAGCCCAAACTTCGGCGCCCGGACTCCAGGGACACTTGCCGGAATTCTCTTTGCAATAGGTGATCAGATCATCTTCAATCGGCGCAGAGCTGAGCGGCTCGCGCGTGAAGACGAAGAAGAGCTTTTCCGCGCCGGCGTTCTGGTCAAAACTAAACCATCGAAGCCTCTCTTCCGGAGCCGTGCTTGAAGGGATTTCAAACGGAACGTGTCCGGTGATGTAATTGCCGGCTTCGTCAAGTTCGGGATCCGGATAAATCATTACGGGCGGACCGTCGTTTGTGGTGTTGAAGATATAGAGGTAGCCATCAGTATTTGTTTCCAGCAACACTCGAACGCGGTCCCCTTTGCGGAATTCACGCGTCGGATCGGTTCGCACGGCAAGTCCGTTGGAATCGCGGCTGAAGAGTGTCAACCCGATTCCCATTCGCGGTAAAGTTTTTTTGGTGGTAGTGCCGCCTGCTGGATCAGGATCTTTTGCGGGCGTTGAAGCAGTCCCCGGATTCGGCTTGGGCCGTCGCCGGTTTGGCTTGGTACTGGGAGTGGACTTGTTGGCGTTGGACGCCTTGGGACGTGTGGTGAGGAATGCACCACGAACGTCTTCTTCGTCCTGCCCGAACGCCTGGAAAGCCGTAAAACCGGCCAAAACCAGCAAGAAACTTAACAAAACTGACTTTGTCTTCATCTCAGCTACGTCTCCTTCGACATAAATACGAATCCGGCGAACAGACAAGATTCATTTGTGCTGGATTCGTACACCAAAAATAACCAGCCCGCCGGAAGCCTTCGATTGCGGTACCTTGACCTTAACAAAAGGCGCACTCCCGTCCTTGTCATTCAACTCAGTCACCGGCTCGGTCGTTTTGTGCTTCGCCAGGAAGTCATTTAACCCCGCCTGTTCGGTATCGCTTAATGGCTTTCCGGTTGCCTGACCGGCCAAAAACTCTGGCGCTGCCAGGCGTTCGGCGGAAAAGATAATCGTGTAGTCTTCGGTCCCCGGTTTCTGGTCCAATGTGAGCCAATGCTCAATCCCGCTGGGAAAACTAAAATCGTCACCCTTCGAAACCCGATTACTCTTAAGACCTGTCATGGATAGGGGCGTCTCGGTCAGGAACGCAGTCAACTTGTTTGCTTCCCCTGGCCCAACGATGTAGACGTATCCATCCTCACCAAACTCGAAATGAAATTTGAAGTCCTGGCCGGACTTAAGCGGGACTGGTCCTGCAACGCGCACGGGCGTCGACAAAAACCCGTCCGAGACTTCGAGCCAGTAGCGGCCGACTTCAGTGGTCGCCGCCGGCACCCCGTTTGAGGATCCATTGGTCGCCCCACCTTCACTTACTGTTCCGTTTGCGTCGGCGTTGCCCTTGTACCACTTGTAAGCGGCGAAACTTCCGACGCCAACAACGAGGAGAATCAGAACCAGGGCGCCTGCGCCCGCAAGCATCAATGGCTTGCCGCTGGTCTTTTTCCCCTCCTCAACCACTGGGATGCGAGGCTGTTCAGCAACCGGAACCCGAGGGTGTTCAATAACTGGCGCGCGGGGCGGTCGTTGAACCGTTACACTCGAGGCCATGTCCAGGGCTGGTTCGGGTGTGGCTCTGTCCGGGGGAGGCCTGGGCGGCAATCCGGTACTCGGAGGAGTGGTCGGCACCGCATCATACGTAACGATGGTGGGCGCGTTTACATCTGATTTCGTGTGGAGCGCATCTTCACCGCCTCGCGTATGAGCATGTGAACTTTCGACGGTGGGAATATCCGGCAGCGTCCGATCTGCAGGAACTCCCGGTGTTGATGTATCACTGAGCGCGGCCCGCAACTGTGTTGCCAGTTCCCCCGCCGTAGCCTGTCGATCGCCGCGGTCTTTGGAGATGGCCTGGTTGATTGAGTCGCTGAAGGCCGGTGGCACATCGGGAACCTTTTCATGCAAGGAAGTCGGAATAACGCACAGGTGTTCACGTCTCAGCTCATGTAGGGTTCCACCTGTATAGGGTCGCTTGCCGTTGAGCATCTCATAAGCCACGAGGCCCAGACTGTAGATATCAGCACGTCCATCAATCTCGGAACTTCCGTCGCGTGGTAATTCTCCCCACTGTTCCGGCGACATGTAGTAAGGCGTGCCGAGGACCTGGCCGGCCATCGTTAGTTCGGTGGTCCCACTACTCTCAACCCCTGCGATCTCACGCATCTTGGCGATTCCGAGATCCAGCAACTTAATCACTGGTTCACCGCCGGTGCTCAGCTTCCCAATCATGATGTTTTCCGGTTTCAGGTCACGGTGGACCACGCCCATCTCGTGGGCAGTGTTCAAAACACTCATTATGGGTTCGAGAACTTCAAACGCTTCCGGGGCAGTAAAGCGGCCGCGCCTCTTGATCTCCGCATCGAGGGTGTTTCCCTCGACATACTCCATCACCATGTAGATGGTGCCGTCGCCCGAAGTTCTGAGATCGTAGACTGTGACTGCATTGGGATGCCGGAATCGACGTGCGGCCTGGCCTTCACGACGAAAGCGACGCAACCATTCGGCGTTGTTTCTAACTTCGACCGGCAGGATTTTTATGGCGACCCGATCACCGAGCAGGATATGACGCGCAAGGTAGACCGCTCCCATGCCTCCCTTGCCCAGTAACGATTCGATCTTGTACTGGCCGTCGAGCACTGTACCGACGATGGAAGACGGATCGTCTTCCAAAACTTCGCCATCGGTGGGGCAAAAGCTGACGCTGTCTTCGTATTTTGCTTTGCAGACTGTGCAGTATTTCATTCAGACAAAAATCCGAGGTGGCGTATCCCCATAGCAGTTTTTTGCGAGGCACATAGCATCGGAAATCTCGTCCATTCCGACGGTGTGCCGTGGAGTGGCGGAGTCCCGGTTAGTCTAACACACGAGCGTACTAATGGCCTGTCCGGAACTTATGGCCGAAGCAGCGACGGGCCGACGACCCAAACCACAAAATCCGCCGTGAAATGGGCAATCATCGCTGATTCAAAACCGCGCTTCCAATAAAGATGGCCGAAGGCGACAGAGGCAATGCCGTTGAGTACCAGCGCGACCACGACAACTAAAGGAGTGATCGGCATTACGAGGGAAGCCGAAGGTAGATGGCCTAAGCCGAAAAGGATGGCTACCAGTAGATTGGCAGCCCAGAAGGTGGTATTTGAGAGCCCCGGCGTTGCCCCTCTCACAATCCGATTGACTATCCAGGCAAACAGTGTCAACAGGAAGAACCGCGCGAATGTCTCTTCATAGATGCCGCCGTAAAAGCAGGCAAGGAGTCGCTTCCAAACAGGTACTCGGGCCGCGGTCACAAAAGGAAGATTGGGTAAGCTCGGCACCAACGCGAGCAAACAGCAAAGTACGATCACGCCTACCGCGGCGCCCGTAATAGCTCCGCGACTGATTAACTTCCCAGCACTGATATTCAACCTCGCATTCGTTACCCACGCCTCAAGTAACGGAGCTCCGAGTCCTAGTCTTCGAGAGAGCTTCAACCCTGCCCAGATCATCAAAGCGAGTAAACTGAGATTCTGAACGAGTCCGATAGTGATCAGAATTGGCAGCGGAATGTCAGGCATCTCCGATTTGGATATCATTGGACCGAGAATCTCTGCGGCCATCGGAATGATCGCCAGAATTCCAAAGAGGCAGAGGACGAACAGCAACCAGAACAGTCGCCAGGAAATCGGTCGCAATGAGGATGAGTCAATCATACTTTCCGCCGGAAGCGCCGAGAATCCGTAGGAACATGTTCTTGAGGCTCCTGACGGCTCTTGCACAAGGAAGCAATAAATGCGGGACGGCTTTGCCGCCTGATATGCGGAGGTGGCTCCGCTCCACCCTTACATCAATTGCTCAACTCTTTGTGCAAGGCCGCTTTTCGGTGGCGACACATTCGTTACGGAACCGAGCGCGGTAGCGCCGGATCCTCGCGTCAACTACAGGATCGAGCGCGGCAACGCGCCGGATGCAGGAAATTAACGTGTATCGCGCTTTGGGAAGAGATATCTAGACTGTAGCACGCGGCGCTACCGCGCTCGGTTCTGTACCCGGCGCTACCGCGCTCGGTTCTG
>JAXIOV010000035.1:0-3763 GCA_045403245.1 Pyrinomonadaceae bacterium
CCTAGTCGCCGTCGCAGCATCAGAGGTCGCCGTAGCGACCGGGTCGCCGTCGCCGTATCATAACCGGGAGCCGTAGCGACCGGGTCGCCGTCGCCGTATCAGAACCGGGAGCCGTAGCGACCGGGTCGCCGTCGCCGTATCAGAACCGGGAGCCGTAGCGACCGGGTCGCCGTCGCCGCATCAGAGGTCGCCGTAGCGACCGGGTCGCCGTCGCCGCATCAGAGGTCGCCGTAGCGACCGGGTCGCCGTCGCGATGAACTGAACCGGCAGTGGCGAGGTATTCAAAAGTAGAATCGTAGTATCAGTAGCGACCGGGTCGCTGTCGGCCACCTTCAGCGGCTGAGCCGTTTACAACACAAAGATCTCCCCACGGTTAAAACGTCACATCGGAGGACCTTCTCTTGTTAAGAACAATCTCGACATCTCGCGCGCTTTCGGCTGTGCTGTTTGTGACACTTGCCTTGTTCGGCTGCTCGGCTGTCGCGGGCCAAACAAAGTTATTGCGATTTCCAGATATCCACGGCGACCGCGTGGTGTTTACCTACGCCGGCGATCTGTGGACCGCTTCCGCGTCCGGCGGTGCGGCAATTCGATTGACTGCCCATCCAGGTGTTGAGGTGTTTGGAAAGTTTTCGCCGGACGGAAAATGGGTTGCCTTCACCGGGCAATACGACGGCGATGAGCAGGTCTATGTCGTGCCTTCGACCGGTGGCGAGCCGCGCCAACTCACTTTCTACCCGGCCAAAGGCCCCTTCACGCCGCGGTGGGGATGGGACAATCTGGTCTATGGCTGGTCAAACGACGGCAAGAGAATCTATTTCAAGTCGCAGCGTGACTCGTGGGCTTTACCGATAGCGCGTCTTTATTGGGTTTCGGTTGACGGTGGTCCGGCCGATCCATTGCCAATGCCAACCGCGGGTTCGGCTGATTTTTCTCCGGACGCTTCACAGGTTGTATATTCACCGCAGTCGCGCGATTTCCGCCCCGAGAAGCGGTATGGTGGCGGTCAGGCGAATGCGCTTTATACCTTCGACCTCAAAACTTATGCCACGAAGCGTATCGCCGAAGGGCCGCGAGCCACGCGCGATCCAATGTGGATCGGTGACACGATCTACTACAACTCGGATCGCGACGGACATTTCAATCTTTATGCGTACAGCATCCCCACCGGCAAGACCACTCAGATAACCAGCAACAAAGTTTGGGACATCCGTTGGCCCACCTCTGATAACGATGGCCGAATAATCTACGAGCTCGATGGCGAGTTGCAGGTGCTCGATGTCAGGAGCCGTCGCAGTGACAAAATCGCTATTTCAGTTCCGGATGAGGGTTTGTCTCGTCGTCCAAGCCGGATTCCAGTCGCCAACGCCATTGAATCCGTCGGACTGAGTCCCAAAGCTGAGCGCGCGCTGTTTGTTGCTCGTGGTGACGTGTTCACCGCGCCAATTGAGAAAGGCCCAACGCGGAACCTGACACATTCGTCAGGCACCCATGACAAGTGGGCGGCATGGTCACCCGACGGATCCAGCATTGCTTACATTTCGGATTCCTCGGGTGAAGAGGAGCTGTATATCGTTCCGCAGGATGGACTGAAGCCTGCCCGGCAAATCACGCGAAATGGAAAGGTGATGCGTTATCAACCCGAATGGTCGCCGGACGGTAAGCACATTGCGTTTGGTGATAAAGACGGAAAGGTATTTGTGGTGACCGTGGCTGACGGCAAGACTGTTGAGGTTGCAGATGCGCCGCATGGTCAGATTCGCGACTACGTGTGGTCGCCGCGCGGCAACTTTTTGGCTTTCAGTTACGATGAGAGCCCAAATCGTTTCTCAGCCGTCTTTATCTGGAGCGCAGGTGACGGAAAGGTGCGTCAGGTCACGGATGACATGTTCAACGCCGGCAACCCGACGTGGGATCCGGCGGGCAATTACCTCTATTTTCTTGCAGACCGCGAGTTTCAGCCTCAGATCTCGCAAATCGAATTCAACTACGCAACCAATCGCACTGGTTACATCTACGCGCTGGCGCTGAGAAAAGACGTCAAGCACCCTTTCCCACCCGAGAGTGATGAGGTGACCATCGCCAAGCCTGACGATGCGCCTAAACCGGCGGGAACCCCACCCGGAGTTGAGCCAAAACCGCCGGCGAAAGAAATCAGCAAGGAAATAAAGAAAGAACCGGCAGCAACGGGCACTCCGGAAGAGAAACCCGCAACTCCGGCGGCAGCCGAAGCAAAGCCTGACGCGACGCCCAAACCGCCAACCACCATGACGATCGACTTTGATGGGATTGTGCGCCGGGCAGCGCGAGTACCCGTGCCGGCAGGAAACTATGGAGGCCTGTCCGCAAAGACAGGACATTTGCTTTACGCCGACGGATCAGCCTTCTACTACGGACGAGCAGGTGATCGCCCGACCGTGCTCAAGATTTTTGCCTTCAAGGATCGCAAGGAATCGACTATTGCGGAAGACATACGCGGTTATGTTCTTTCCGATGACGGCTCGAAAGTGCTTGTGGCCCAGGGGCCGGCTTACAACCTCTACGACGCCACGCCAACCGGCGACAAAACCAAAAAAGCCGTTTCGACCGGCGGGCTGTTTGTAGATCGCGTTCCGGCCGAAGAGTGGAATGAGATATTCAATGAGGTCTGGCGGCGTTATCGCGACTGGTTCTACGTGTCAAACATGCATGGTTACGACTGGGCAGCTATACGCGAACAGTACAAACCCTTGCTCAAGTATGTGGCCCACCGTTCAGATCTCAATTACGTGATCAGCGAGATGGTCTCGGAGTTGACCGTGCAACATGCGTACGTCGAAGGCGGCGACTTCCTGATTCCACCTCGCCCGCGCGTCGCACTGCCGGGTGCCCGGTTTGAAGTCGACAAACAGTCGGGCCAGTATCGCATTGCGAAAATCTTTGAAGGGCAAAACGAAGAAGACCTCTATCGTTCTCCGCTGACTGAGATCGGCGTGGACGTCAAGGTAGGCGACTACATCCTGGCCATCGACGGTGAAGAATTGAAGGGTACTGACGACATCTACCGCCTGTTGAGAAACAAGGCTGACAATCCAGTGTCTTTGACGGTAAACAAGACACCGTCAACGCAAGGTGCGCGGATCGTCTCGTATCGACCAATCACTGACGAAGGCAATCTGATCTATCTCGACTGGGTCGAACGCAACCGTCGAAAGGTGGAAACAGCTACCGGCGGCCGCGTTGGTTACGTTCACATTCCCGACATGGGCGCGTCGGGAATTCGCGAATTTACTAAGTGGTATTACCCGCAGATTGCGAAAGAAGGAATGGTCGTCGACGTGCGCACAAACGGCGGCGGCAACGTTTCGCGCATGCTGATTGAACGCCTTCGACGGACGGTGCTCGGTTATAACTTTGCCCGCACTGACGATTTAGCAAACTCCTACCCCGACCAGGTTTTTTTGGGACCGAAGGTGGCGTTGCTTGATGAGAACTCGGCTTCGGATGGCGACATCTTTCCGCATATGTTCCGCGAAGCGGGTATGGGACCATTGATCGGCAAGCGTTCGTGGGGCGGCGTGGTCGGGATTCAAAATCGCGGGCCACTAATTGACGGCGGCACGATCTTCGTACCTGGTTCGGGCTTAACCAGCACGAAGGGTGAGTGGATCATTGAAGGTTATGGCGTTGATCCCGACATTGAAGTTGACAACGATCCGAAATCGGAAATCGAAGGCCGTGATCCACAACTCGAGCGCGGCATTGCCGAAGTAATGGCTAAATT
>JAXIOV010000072.1:0-6993 GCA_045403245.1 Pyrinomonadaceae bacterium
TTATGTGCAAAATCATCGATTGCCTGCTCCATATCAAGGAATGTTTTTCCTGAGATATCTTTTGTTGTGCCGAATTGCTTTTCGATCTGACCAAGAATTACTTTCGCCTGATCGCGAGAAATGTTACCAAGCGATAATTGACCAGTCGTATACACGGTCAGCTGATCACCAATTGACTGGCGCGCAGCAGCAGCTTGCGCCGCGTAATCGGCGGCTACCTGATCAAGAGCCTCTTTGCTTCCTTTGTCGATTGCTTTCTGCAAATCAGCGTGGTATTTTGTTGCGGACTGCACATAGGCACTAACAGCCTTACTACCGTCGGTGTATGCTGCTTCAAGCTTCTTTTCCCAGGCGTCTATCTCTTCTTTTGATAATTGAACTGCGCTCGTATACTCACCGTGCGCATCGCGCAAATTGCGCATATCCTCAAGCGCATCACTGTCGTGCAAATGCTCATAGCCACTTACCTGGCTATTCAGTTGTTCAGTTGCATATTTAATACTCGATGCCTGTGCATTAATCGCCTCCATTTCACTCTTATACTGATCTTCGCTCACTAGTCCTGCCGCCATGCGCTTGCCAAGACTGTCAATGCTATTATGGAGTGCCGTGCGCTGTCCCTCGATTGATTGCGCAAGTCCGGCTACTTTCGCCTTTGTTTCGTCACTCGCCGCGCCATACGTTTCAAGCGCCGTCGCGCTATCAGTCCAGAATGCTCTACTTGCGAGCAGTGTGTCTGTTGCCGTTGTTACCTTGTCGTTGAATTCTTGCCATTTGATCGTTACGGCAGCTACCGCCAGCGCAATTGCGACCAATGGCGCGGCGGCGGCGGCAACCGCAATCGCATTCGCGACGAACGCGCCGGTTGATGTCATAACCGCAGTGATGAGTAGCGGCAGTGTTGTAATCGCGTAGGCGAGCGATGCGGCGGCAAGACCAGCAAGAGCAGGCATCAGAATGGTGCTGACGAACGAGCCGATCTCTTTCAGCACGCCGATCGTGCTCTCTATCGCTGGTCCGACATTCCCGACAAGCGAGCCGGCAAACTTACCGGCTTCTGTCAGGATGCCCGTAATGGTGGGTAGGAGCGGTTCTAAGGCTTCTAGCGCAAGCGTTTCAGCCTGGCTCTGCAATCCGGCAAGCGCGCCCTTCATGCCCTTCATACGCGCAGCAGCGAGATCAGCGGCGGCGCCCTGTTTGGTCACTGCCTTGCGCATGTTGTCCCACCCATCGGCGCCTTGATCCATCAGCGCAATGATCGCGCGCGTGGCATCAGCCCCAAAGATGGTCGCAATCGTATAGTTCCGTTCCTCCTGTGTCATTTTGGCGGTTGACTTTGCGACAATGCCGACGATATCTTTCAGCGACCGCATATCACCGCTGCTATCAAAGGCGATATCCCCCGACAGACCAATGCTATCAGCAAGGTCTATCATCAGACCTTTGGCTTTGTCTGACGGCGCGGCCAATTGGAGCAGTGCCTGTTTAAGCGATGTGCCAGCATCAGAGCCTTTAATGCCAGCATTTCCCAAAATGCTGATCGCCGTGGTCATGTCAACGAGCGCGTCTTTGGCCCCGACAACCGGCCCCTGGAAACTACTATAGACACTGCCGGCCTGTTTCAGCGCGGCGGCGGCGTCTGTTACCTCGATCGAGCTGGCGTTCGCAGAAGCGGCTAGCAGGTCCGCTACCATGACCGCCTTATCGCCAGAGAGCTTGAATGTATTCAGTGCATTCGCTGCAATTTCGGCGGCTTGCGCCTCTTCGATACCGCCAGCGGCGGCAAGCTGCAATGTGCCTTTTGCCGCTCCCATCACATCGTTGACGGACAGGCCGGCTTTCGCCAGTTCAGTCATGGCCTTGCCGGCATCAGCCGCGCTGGTTGCCGGGAGCGACAGATCGCCGCCCAGGTCCTTTGCCAGTTTGCCGGCGCGCTGCATTTCATCGGCGCTTGCGCCAGTGACAGCGGCAAACATGTTCATTGACTGTTCGTAGTCGCCGACTTGATCGAGGGAGCTTTTGATGAAGCCGACAAACGCAGAGCCGGCAGCCACAAGTCCCTTGATTGCAAACGCGCCGACTTCACGCAGCGCGCCAGTCATCACCTCGCCAAACTTCCCTCCGGCTTTGCCAGCGTTGTCAAGTCCCTTCTCGAATTGTGCCGATGCTGCTGCTGCTGCCTTTTCAGCCTTTTGGAGTTGCTCTAATTCCGCTTCATCTTTGTTGATACTCGCAGTCAGTTTGTCAATGGCGATTTGCTTCTTTTGTGCCTGTACCGATCCCTCTCCAAACTTCGCTGTTGTTTGTGTAAGCTCTTGCTGTAATACGTCAAGTGATCGCTTTTGGAGATCAATTTTACCCGATAATGTCGTAATCTTCTGAGCACTTGCAACGGCATTCGCGCCAAAATCAGACAGCGCCTTATCGATTGCCTTTATCGTGGCAAGGTATTGCGAGCCGTCTTCGGCAACTAGTCGTATTCCGACAATCTCAAGTGCCATGTTTGCTATCTCTAATCTGCTGATCGATTATCACTGCTTCAATTTGGAAATAACACCGATAGTGCGCAACGATCGCGCTCTGTTCCTCGCCGTCGAGCTTACAGAACTCTTCCCATTTGTAGTACGCCCAATGCGCGGCATCGCGCCATTCGTAGAGTGCGCTGTGTTTTACGCCAGATCGTGGCACAATAACGTCAAATATGTCACGTTTCTTGAACGTTATCGCGAAAGGATCGCGTATGCTCCTGTACTGCCGCCTCCGTCGGCAGACTGCGACGCTGTAGATAGGCCATCAGCGTATGCAAATCGTGCAACGATGAGATGCAAATGTGCCGGATATAGACAACGCGATCGTCTTCTTCCTCAATCGGCGCTCCGATGGCAACCATATCGTCGCGCAGTTGCTGTACTGCCTCAGTGTCAACGTCAACGACGATGCGCCGAATGGCAAATTGCACGAGACGTGTACCGGCTTCTGTATTAATCTCATTCCAATAGTCAGATAGTGACTTGACGTAATCCGGGTCTGAACGATTAGGCTCTTGAATTTTGCCGCTCCCGTAGTCGTGCTCAAACATCGGCGGCTGCGGCTCAGGGTGCTCACGTAGCAGCGCCTGCACAATTTGATTTTGCGTGTCAGGCGCGATACGTCGAAGACCTACCGTAACTCCGCTGTCGGGGAAAGTGAATTGTGGTAACGGCACCGCGCGCCCTTTTGATCGCCCATTCTGTACATCTGTAGTAGTCATCTAAAATTGCTCCATATTGGTGCTTGACTTACGTATTACGTATGATATAATTCAGACATTAGAAGAACGTAGTACAGAAAGGCAACGATGATGAAGGCATTCGATACACTCCACATCAAGTATGTTACGGTCGTAGGGCCAGGCAGCAAGCCAAACACCGTGACAGTTCAGGATCACAACGGCGCCCGGTACGAAATCAATAAGATCAACATTCGCTACAACTAGGAGTAAACCAATGAACCATCTTTTCCCGGCTTACAACAAGGCCATGCGCGACGAACTCTATAGCACCTTCCGAGTAGGCGATCGTGTGTATGTGATCGAGACCGGCGATCCTGATATCGATTGCTTTCTCGACACGCCAATGCAGATCGTGTCAATCGAGATGGAGTACCGCAATGCCTAAACGCCCCGGCGCGCCGCGCATCACACCAGAGGGAGCGCGGCGCTTGACCATCAGCATCAGCAAGGAAGACCTCGCAGAGCTTGCCAAAATTCACCCGCAACCGTCGAAAGCCATTCGACAAGTTATGAAAGAGCGAAAGGGACAACGACCATGAGTAGCAACTACCGCAACCCAGTTCCGCAGTACATCGGACGCGAGATTGTCACACACGAGATGCCAGGATCGGCCTATGACGATCGGCGCAAGTTACACACAGCCACAATCGTTGACGCTTCCGATCCTGATACTGGTCTGACATTCCGGTGCGACGATGGTATCTCGTACCAGTGGGAAGATCAGGATCAATCTTGGCATTGGGCATAGCTCTTTCGCGACCCAGCAAGGCTATCCGATAGGTTATGAAAGAACGAAAGGAAGCGAACCATCATGGCTAATATGTCTTACTGCCGGTTTCACAACACGCTGCTAGACCTCCAAGATTGTCAGGAAGCAATGGACGACGATCTGAGCGAAGCCGAGCATGACGCTAAAGAAAAGCTCATTCGGCTTTGCAAAATGATCGCTGCTGACTACGAAGACGAAGAGTAGTCTATCGCCCCTCCAATGCCCCTGAGAACGGCCCTCAGGGGCATTGTCGTGTCTACAGGACAGCGGAGCTGCCGATCAGGATAATGCCGTCTGTCAGCCCACCCGACAGTCCAGCCACCGCGATATTGTTCGCTGCGACCATAATGTCAGACGACGGCGGGAAGGCCAGGCGGTTCGGGCGGCCATAGGTCGGAGTGGCGGGGAACCGGCTACTGACCACACCGCTTGACCCCTCAGACCACGTGCGCCCCCCATCGAATGTGCCGAACACAACGGCCGTCGGACCCGTGCGGCTTGCGCAGATGTAGCCGATCTCGGCACTCGCCCAAACGATATCGTGAATGGCAATCGGCGCGCTGCCAGGGAGTGTCGCGAGTGTCGTCCAGGTCTCCCCTTGATCCTCTGAGTAGGACGCAACACCCGCGCTGTTGCCTGCCCAAAGACTGTACTGCGACCGTACCGCAGCAGGTTGCAACGTGCCTGCGAGCTGGGTCGTTGTCGTGATCCAGCTATTGCCCTTGTTAATCGACTTGATGACAGCGCCATTCGCACCGACCGCTAGCAGTACGCCGCTATCGCCGTGGATACGGCTCAGGTTTTGCGTGGTTGCAGCGCCTGCGTTCAGCACGCTCACGCCGGCCGCAATGTTTGTGCTGACATAGATGTAGCCGCCGTCGCCAGCAAAGTACACACGACTGGGGCTTTCGACAAACATGTCGTTTGGTGTACCAGATGCCACGAAGCCGGTTGACACTTTCGTCCACGTACCAGGCACGCCGGTCAGTTGATTGATAGTTGAAATGTAGTAGGCATCTTCGCTTGGCACAAGTACCACAAGGTAATTACCTACCACGTCAATCGCACTCACCAGCGAACCGATCGCAAGACCGGTGATTGCGCTGGCTGTCCAAGAGCCTAATCCATAGTTCGTGTTGTAGAGCACCTTGCCATTGACCGCAGATGACCCGCCGGCTGTCTGTTGCAAGGCATACAGCCACTTTGTACCGTTGTTTGGCACGCCACAATTAGCGCAGTTGTACTGCCGGCCATAGACGATATCCACGGCCTCAGTTGTCACATCGGCTTGGCCCTGTTCCCCCAGCGAAATGCCGCCGATCGTGTACACGTCGCCGGTCCAACTAAAGCCTATATCGGTCGTTGTCACATCGCTCTCATCGAATGGCGCGTTGCCGGCATAGGTCTTGTCGGTTGATAGGCCTTGCGACAGGATCATCATTGTGATCCAGCCGTTGATCGGATCGGAAGGCACGTTGCAGTTGCCAGTCACTTGATAAATGTTGTTCGGGCAATCAAGGCGATACTGATACCAGGGAACGCCGTTGTAGAACTGCCGAAACGTCACGGTATTGCTGGGGATATCAGGCGGATCGATCGTGTAGCCGCCGCGCTTGAACACGCCATACCGCTGCGGATCACCCACATTCAGCGCCGTGACGCCACCGCGATCCGGGCGCGAGATGTCGCCTATCTCCAAATACTGCTCTTGCATGCCAGCAAAGCCGATATCGTTGTTCGGGCCCGGCCCGCCACGCTGGAAAAAGGCGCGCCGGAATTGCTGCGTTACCCACTCGTTCGGTGTGCTGTTGCCTGCCATATCGATGCTCCTTTATGCGCTAATTCCTCTGCGTTGAATGACATCTTGAACGGCAAGAAAAGCCTGCACATGACCGCGCCGACTGCCGAATGGATTGTCAAGTTGACGCGCTGGAAACTCATACCGCTCTGTTGTTGTTGAAGACAAATTCAAGTCCTGCTGCAATTGCCAGAACTTCTCATTGGTTTCGCGACATGCACAGATGCGCCGCTTGAGTTCGGCGGTCGCAAGCCACGCCACCGGATCACGGAAGCGCCGCGCCATCTGGCGCCCTTCCAGTGGATAGCCAGCGAGGTAGCGCAACTTGGCCCGATCCGGCTCGCAGAATGCGCTACAGCACCACTGAGAAGACCACAGCGCCGTTGTGGAATTGTACACGGCAGCAGCCGGCGTAATCAGCCCGTACTCTTTGTGTCGAATGCCAGCCCTCGCAATTACCTCTCCGACCGTACCAGGATCGCTCGTGATTGTGCCTGTCGGGCAACAGCAGCCAGCGCCCCAGCACGCACCGCAATCGTTCGTCTCGTAGACCAGCGTGGCTTGGCAGGTCGTGATACTGTTACCGTCGCCATTGGTCGTGCGCTGATACACATCCAGGCTTGTGACGAAATTCGCAGCCGTCTGCGGGTCAAGCGGCGCCGCATTCTGTATTGGATTTTGGTACAGGATCGGCACAGCACAAAGCCACTTGCGCCCGGTGATCGTCGCAACGCCGCCCGTTATACTCACATCGATCGGCTCGATCCGCCAGCGTTCACTGACTGCCAAGTCATCAAACCGATCCGCAATAGAAAAGTACACGGCGATTTGTGTCGTGTCTGTAACGACTGTCGGCAGTGCAATCGTGAATGTGTCCTGTAATGAGGCATTGAACAGCGCCGAGTAGACCAGTGTACCGCCCGCCACTGTTGCAGATCCGATAAGTGACAGGCTCTCAATCCCCATCGCCTGTATATAGCCCTCAGGCGCTTGCACAGCCACGCGCCGCCCGGTCGCATCAAAGTCATAGCCTCTGACAAGGTTTGCTTCATAGTAGCGTGGCCAATCGACTAGTGCAAAATCAACGTATTCTGGCATCGGACGATAGCCGCAATAATCGAGCATCTTCCATTCAGCTGTTGCGATGCTCTCTCT
>JAXIOV010000101.1:0-23882 GCA_045403245.1 Pyrinomonadaceae bacterium
ACTTTCTCTGCCAGCTTGAAGATGGAGATCTCTTCATTCGAGCCGATGTTGAATACCTGTCCAACTGAATCCGGATGGTCCATCAATTTAATCAGCGCGCCGACCACGTCTTCAACATAACCAAAACAGCGGGACTGATTACCATCGCCGTAAACTGTAATCGGCCGTCCGGCAAGTGCCTGCTTCACAAACGTCGGAATCACCATGCCGTATCGACCGGTTTGTCGCGGGCCCACGGTATTGAAGAGCCTCACCACCGTCGTCGGCAATTTCTTCTCGCGCCAGTAAGCCAACGCCAGAAACTCGTCAATCGCTTTCGAGCACGCATAGCTCCAACGCCCTTTGGTAGTGGCGCCCATCACCAGGTTGCCGTCTTCCCGAAACGGAACGTCGGTGCTCAAGCCATACACTTCGGAAGTCGAAGCAATGAGTACTTTCTTCTTTTTCTTGTTGGCCAGTTCAAGCACTACTTCGGTGCCTTTGACGTTTGTCTCGATGGTGCGCACCGGGCTCTCGACAATGAGTTTCACTCCCACGGCCGCTGCCAGGTGGAAGATCACGTCGCTCTGGTCGACGAGCTCAGCGGTAACCGGTTTGTGGTGAACAGAATCGATCGTGTACTGGAACTGCGGATGGTCCTTGAGATGCCGGATGTTTTCGATGGTCCCGGTCGAGAGATCGTCGATTACTAAGACGTCGTCGCCGCGCTGCAAGTAAGCTTCGGCAAGGTGGGAACCGATAAAGCCCGCGCCGCCGGTGATGAGTACACGCAAGATTGTTTCGCTCCTTAAGAACTTCTTCGCCCGAACTGTAGGGCCGTCCCTGCGTGGGCGACCCTCTTTCGACCCAAACTCTTCTGAAACTCAACGAGGGGCGCCCACGGAGTGACGCCCCTACAGATTAGTCAAACTGCGCGTAAAGATTACGAACGTCGGTTATCAGACGATCCTTGGAATAGTGTTCCGCAACAAATTGTAAACCACGCTCACCGATTTCGCGACGCAGGGTGTCGTCCGTAACCAGGCGCTCCAGGCCGGCGGCGAAAGCGCACGCGTCATTTGCCGGTACGCCGATTCCCCGTGGACACACTACGAAACCAGCTGGATCTCGCTCGATCACTTCACCAAGCAGATCAACTACACCGCCAACTGATGTCGAAATCACGGGCCGCGCATTTGCCATCGCTTCAATCAACGTCAGCGGCGTCCCTTCATTTCGCGAGGTCAGAGCAACGATGTCAAGCGCCGGATAGAAATTCTCCGGATCGCGGCGACCACCAAGAAAGGTGACATCGCCGGCCAGCCCTAACCTACGCGATTGCTGCTCCAATTCACTTCGCCGGTGCCCGTCGCCGATGATCACAAACCGCACTGAGGGCGTTCCATTGGAAAACTTCTTTCTAAACTCGGCGATGGCGTAAAGAAAGAGCTCATGATTTTTGATCTCAGTCAACCGGCCGATGATACCTACGAGCACATCCTGGTCATTGATTCCGAGCTCACCGCGAAGCACCTCGCGTCGTTCTCTCCAACCTGCAAACACTGTGAGATCCAAACCGAGCGGGACGACTGAAAACTGACTGCTGTCGCCAACGCCAAACTCCTCATTGATCTCTCGTCGTTGTTGTTCGCTGACCACGACGATGCGATCAGTGGCCACCCGCGCCAGGATTTTCTCGATCGCTAGAAATAGTTTTGTCTTGAGCGGTCCGTAATAGCCGTGAAAGATGTGACCGTGATAAGTGTGAACGAAGCGGCAGCGATGCGGACGACCGATCAGCGTCAATGGAGTCAACCAGCGATAAAGCCAGCCGGCCACTCTGCCGACTGTTCCAGCCTTAGCAGTGTGGGTATGGACGATGTCAGGCCGTTCGCGACGAAAGAGTTTGAAGAGTTTCCAGACGGTGAGAGCGTCCTTGAGCGAGACCTCGCGGCTCATCTCCGGAACGAACATGGGCACCACACCCAACTCGGCTGCGAAGTAGCCCATGTCATCTTCGCCGGAAGGAACAGTGCCGGCGACGAGCAGCGATTCGTATTCCGGTTGATGGAGTCCGCTGGTCAGCCACACTACATGTTTCGCCGGCCCTCCAACATTCAGGCGGGCGATGATGCGAACGATCTTCATCTGGTTGGAGGGATGGGTCAGTGGAAGTTAGCCGCGGATTCACATTTTTTCATACAAGCGATGGATTCCGGTCGCGCCAGGAGACGCAACCGCGTTGCGGTTGGATCGCCTGTCTTAGCCTGTAACCCAGGGTAGCCGAAGCGGCAACCCTGGGCTCTAAGACGCAACCGCTTCGCGGTAAAAGCAGATCAAGTCAGAAGGCTAACTAGAGATTTGAAACAAGGGTTCGTTGCTGCCAATTTGAATCCGCCTTCAAATGACCTGGTCGACTTTAGGGTCTCAGACTCTAGCGGTGACTTCGACCGAGCTTTTCAAATCCATTTTGTTGGCGCCGGTCTGGGCTACCAGGTTTGAAGCTCGCAACAAGCTCTCGAAAGTTCCCGCGTCGGTCCACCATCCCTCAAGCTCCTCCCAGGTCATTTCATCACGCTGGATGTAAGCATTATTCACGTCGGTGATTTCCATTTCACCGCGACCGGACGGTTTCAAGGTGCGAATGATGTCATAGACCTCGCCGTCGTACATGTAGATTCCAATCACCGCGTATTCCGATTTAGGCGCTGCCGGTTTTTCTTCGATTTGCAGCACGTTGCGGCCGTCCAGCTCGGGCACGCCGAAGCGATGTGGATCGGGAACTTTCTTCAAAATGATCTTCGCCCCACCGCCCTGATGACGATAAGCACGCACGGCCGCCGCGATGTTGCCTTCGATAATGTTGTCGCCCAAAACCACGCAGACCGGATCGCCGCCGGCAAAATGTTCCACCAGTGAAAGTGCTTCGGCGATGCCGCCCTCACCCTCCTGGTAGGTGTAGTTAAGGTGCTTGAGACCAAACGCCTTGCCGTTTCCGAGCAACTTCAGAAAATCGCCCGCCGAATTGCCTCCCGTCACGATCATGATGTCGGTAATCCCCGCTTTCACCAGAGTTTGAATGGGGTAATAGATCATCGGCTGATCGTAAACAGGAAGCAGGTGTTTGTTTGTCACTGCCGTTAACGGCCGCAATCGCGTTCCCAAACCGCCTGCCAGTACTACACCTTTCAAATCGTCACCTCCATAAAATTCAATCAATAAACCTTAAAAACCAAAGTTCAAGCATCAGCAGGGTCCAGAGCTGATGGGAATAATCTTTCTCACCACGCGTGTGGAGTTCGATTAGTTGCCGGACGGCCCCAGGCTGAAACAACCCGCGGCCGAGCGCCCTTTCTGACAGGAGTGTCTCGCGCATAAATGGCTGAAGCTGGCCGCGAAACCATTGGCCGATGGGCACGCCGAAACCCATTTTTCGTCGAGCCAGATTCTCAGCAGGCAGTAGTTTCTTCAACACCCGCTTCAGCAGGTACTTCGTAGTTAGACCGCGCAGTTTGAATTTCTCCGGCAGGCTCGCCGCAAACTCAATGACGTGATGATCGAGAAATGGAGAACGGGCCTCGAGCGATACGGCCATGGTGGCAATGTCCACCTTCACCAGAAGATCGTTCGGAAGGTAAGTCATCATGTCAGTCATCAACGATGCATCGATGATTCCCGAGCCGTTGGCCCGCGCGAACCAGGGACCGAGCACGTCAGCCGGGTTGACACCGAGCGTGGTTTGCCGGAACTCCTTCGCGTACAGGTTGTTCTTGGCTTCAGTTTCGAAGACGCTCACCCAACGAAGGTAACGCTGCACTTTTGGCAACGACGCGGCTTCGAGGAAACGCTTCACGTCTCTGACTCGACTTCTGCTGGTTTCTGAAGACGGGATCAAGTTGACTGCCTGTTTCACCAACGAATCCCGCAAAACTGCCGGAAGACTGTGATACCTCTCCGCCAAACGCATCGCTGCGTACCGCTCATAACCGGCGAACGACTCGTCACCACCATCGCCGTTGAGGGCCACGGTCACATGCTTACGAGTTTCGCGCGCCACGTAATAGGTTGGAATCGCGGATGAGTCTGCGTAGGGCTCGCCGTAGTGTTCAACCAGGGCCGGCAGCACTTCCAGCGCGTCGGGACGAACAATAAACTCGTGATGATCCGCGCCGACATGCTCGGCAACCCGACGCGCGTGATGCAGTTCGCTAAAATCCTGCTCCTCAAATCCAATCGAAAAGGTTTTGACGGGCTCGCTTGACTCTTCACTCATCAGGGCCACTACCGCGCTCGAGTCGATCCCTCCCGAAAGAAACGCGCCGAGCGGAACTTCCGACATCAAGCGCACTTTCACCGCGTCGCGCAAAACCTCGATGGTGCGCTCGCCTGCTTCCTTTTCGGTGATGTCAATCTTGGCGGAGAAATCAGGGCTCCAGTATCGCTCGATCTTGATCTCACCTTTGCGCCAGCGGAGGCTGTGGCCCGGTTCCAACTTTCTGATGGCGCGGTAGGCTGTCAAAGGCGCGGGCACGCACATGAACGACAGGTAATGGTCAAGTGCCTCGTGGTCAATGTCCCGGCTGACGTCCGGATGAAGCAGCAGCGCGCTGAATTCTGAGCCAAACACAAACTGATCGTTCAGCTGCGAATAAAGAACCGGCTTCTTGCCAACGCGATCGCGGGCGAGGAAAAGCTCCTGCGTTCGCTCATCCCAAATCGCGAAGGCAAACATCCCGCGCAAATGTTTGGGACAATCTACGCCGTAACGGTCGTAGGCGTGAACGATGGCTTCGGTGTCGCTATTCGTATAGAAGGTGTGGCCCAGTTTCTCCAGCTGGGCGCGGAGTTCGCGATAGTTGTAGATCTCGCCGTTGAAGACTATCCAGGCCGTTCGATCTTGATTATGGATCGGTTGTTTTCCGCTCTTCAGGTCGATGATGGACAGACGGCGCATCCCCAGTCCAACTGGTCCGTTTACATAGACGCCGTCGTCGTCAGGTCCGCGGTGACGGATGGCATCACACATCCTTCCCAGCAGCGCCTCGTCAACGCTCCTTCCATCGCTCCTGACGATTCCAGCAATTCCACACATATCAGCTGACTGGTCCGCGCTCGGTTACTGTCTCATGTTAACTAACGCTGGTGAGTACTGTCCAAAAACGATCTCGCAGGCTTTCACTCGTCGTCCTTATTGTCGCCCTTCTTTCGCCGGTTGTGTCGCTCGGAGTCTTCCTTTCGCTGTAACTCTTGACGCCGTTTTCGCTCTTCACGCTTTTCCCAAACAAGCACCAAACCCACGGCCACAAAAATGAAATAGAAAACCAGCAGCTGGGCGCGTTGGCGGTATGCTGTTCCAACATTGCCCTGGAAAACGGAGTAAGCGAGCGAAAGCATTACCGTGAAGATAATGATCGGCGACATCATTCTGAGCCGGTAGCGGACGGCAAACCACAATCCCAGGATCAATAGCGGGAACGAGGCCCACCAGACAACCATTTCAGGCAGAGTAATGCTTTGCCGCAGTGAAACAACCTGCCACGGGAACGGCGCAAAGAGGAGATAGATTAATCCCAAAGGAATCGTGGAGAGCGCGCCCTCAGTGCTCGAGACATCGACGTCTTTTCCGAAACCCGAATCCGCTGAACGCGCTGCGTCAGTGCGACTACGGTTGACGCTTTCCAAACTCCCATATTGCTCGAGTTGCACACTGGCGGAGCGCGTCACGCCGACATACGTGAGTGCCATGCCAACGAGAACAATTGCCACAAATTGCCGGCCGAAACTCTTGGCTGTAATAGTCTGCGTACCCACCAAAAAGGCCCCGGCGATTGCCACGCAGATCATGTAGAAAACGTAAAAACGGAGACTCAGCAGCGCCAGCAATGAAGCGATCAGGATAACGATGTATTTTAAGCTAAGCTTTTCGCCCAACTTTAGAGTGGCCAAAATAGAAAGCGCCAGGAAGAAAACGATTGGTCCATCCTTTAGTCCCTGGGCCGACCAGAGCACCAGTGAAGGATAGAAGGCAACGGCGACGCCCGCGACGCGCGCGACTCTGACGTTTCTGAATACGTGGTGGGCAGTAACTGCAATTAGAACCGCGGTGGCCGCGCCAAAAACAGCATTGACAAACTGTACGGCCAGCATGTTGCGGCCAACAATCCCGTAAATCGCCGCCACCAGATAGACCATCCCCCAACCCGAGCCGAACAGGCCACGCGTAAACTGGTCGGCTTGAGCAGCAAGAAACTTGTCACCTCGCCAGCCCTCCAGTTGCGCAAACCCAAAGAAGTCGTAGGTTATTGCGTCGCCACCAAAAAAATCCTGGCCGTTAAGTGCGAAAATAGCGGAGCCCAGAAGCAGTCTCACCAGCAGCCCGGCGATGAACAGCCGCAGCATGAACCTTGGTTCAACGCCCTGTTTGTAGGCGTACAGGCCAGCCGGCAACGCGAGCGCGGTACACAACAATACTGCGCGAGAGGTGTCGGCACTGGTCACCACTCCGTAGATCCCTGCGTATTGCGTGACCATCGGCGGCACAAAGATGACGATGGCAACGCAGAGGACCAGGTAGAGCAGCGTTAGTAGAGCGTTCATCTTTTACTGCTTAGACGTCGTCCGGCAGGTCCTTTCGTGTCTTGTATTCAATCAGGAACTGATCCTCCTCGCTAAGTTCTCTAACAGGCTTTGCCGGCACGCCCGCGAATAGATAACCTTCGCCGGTAAGCTCGTGGGTAATTACCGAACCAATTCCCACAATACATCTCGAAGGCACTGCTCCTCCCGGGGCAACTCTGATTTCAGAACCGACATATGCGAAGGACCCGATTTCGATCGGCCTGGTTCGCTGACGGTTGTGAGTCCAGAGCGACGAATTGCGTCCACCGAGAGTGGAGCGTCGTCCGATACACACTCGATCGGTAAAGTCGATCTTGTGTTCAGAGGTGACGATGCTTCCCTCACCCAACAAGAATCTCTGATCGATCGGATTAACAACGTCCGGATCTGGTATTGAGTTGATCTCATTCCGGCGGATGATTTCAGAGTAACGTCCCAGATTAACCTCATCGCCGCCACGAATGATGTTCAATTGTCCGATCCGGACATGGTCGCCAATGATCAGCTTCTTGACCCCAATTACCAGGTTCAAGTGGCCAATCGTCACGTCGTCATCGATGGAGCACTCGGCAGCGTCGATAATGCTCAGCCCGACCCGCACCCGCTTGCCAATCCGGTAACCAAACAGGTACCGGTAACACACGCGCTTCAGAAAGGACGGAAAGACGGCGACGACAGCAAGCGCGAGCAATCTGAGTTTACTTACCTGATGCATGTTTTGACGGGTAAGCCTTCGCTCTCTTCTACGCGGGACATTGATGATCAGCCCTAGCGCACTAACTGGCGATCCTCCAATTCAGCAGTCGCTTCGCTAACCCGGTCCTCCGGCGATTGCCGGCGCACCCAGGAAAGCAACTCCGGAATGCCCTGTTCGAGTGTTACACGCGGTTCGTAGCCCAGCAACTCTCTGGCTCGGGAAATATCGGCAACGCAGTGGCGGATGTCTCCCTCGCGATATTTTCCCACTATCTCAGGCTCCAGGTGCTTTCCGAGCCCTTGAGATAACAACCCGGTGACCTCGCGGATCGAAGTCGGAGTACCCGTGCCGACATTGACCGGAAGGAAATCAGCGCGATCGGTTTCAAGGGCCAGCAGGTTTGCTTGCACGATATCGCTGACGTGAACGAAGTCGCGTGTTTGTCCTCCATCTTCAAAAATCAGCGGCGGTTGATCGTTGAGCAAACGCGCGGAAAAAATCGCACAGACGCCGGTGTAAGGATTTGAAAGAGCCTGTCTTGGGCCATAGGCATTGAAATAGCGCAAGGCCACCGTCGGTATGCCGTAGGCCCGGCCGAGGACCAGGCAAAACTGCTCCTGATCCTGTTTCGTAATTGCGTAGATCGAAGCGGGAAAAAGCGGCTTGTCTTCTCTGGTTGGCGCCGGCGACAGCTTCGTCCCGCACGCAGGACACTCCAATTCCCACCGGCGTTCACGTAGCTGTTCGTCCCCGCGAAGCTGGGGGAAAGCCGGGCCGCAGCCGGCACACCGGTAAGCACCCTCACCATAAATTGACATCGACGAAGCAACGATCAGCTTCTTGATTTTTCCAGGATGCCGGATCACCTGCTCCAGCAGAACGGCTGTTCCCAGGTCATTGGCACGGACAAAGCGATCAACTTCATACATTGATTGACCAACTCCGACTTCCGCCGCTTGATGGAAAATTGCGTCGACCCCCTCCAGCGCTCGCTCAACTGCAACCGGATCGGAAACGTCTCCCTGGATAAACTCCGCATTGGGATTCAAATGATCTGGAGCTGCATCTCCGTGAACTTGGGAAACCAGCGAATCGAGGATCTTGATTCGATGGCCACGCTCAATGAGCACATCCACCAAATGCGAGCCGATGAAGCCGGCGCCGCCAGTCACCAGTACGTTGAGTGTTTTCAATCGTCAACCCCTCCGGATAATTAGTCCGCTATTTCAGGGCGGCTCGAAATGCGTCGATGATCTTTTCCGTATTACTCGCCAGACTATATTCGGCCCGTGCCTTTGCCGCCGCCCGTTCAGACATCTGCAAACGCAGCTCGTCGTCTTCTATCAACCGCTGCAAGTAAGTCACCCACTGATCTTCCGTGTCAGCCAGGAACCCGGTGACTCCGTGTTCGATCACGTCCGGATTTGACCCGAGCGGCGTTGCGATCGGCGGAATCCCAAGCGCCATGTACTGGGCAGTTTTCATATAGAACTTGCGCTTGTTCCACTCGTTCACCGGCAGCGGCACCATGCCAATCTGCATCTTGCGCAAGTCTGCTATTTCAGTCTCCGCTGACCACGCCTGGGCGGTGTATGCGACGCCCGGCAAATCAAACTCGGTGCCGCCAACCAGGTGAACGCAATATTTGACGCGCTCCGAGAGTTTGCGCAATGCGCCGGCGACAATTCTGATATTTCCAACCGTGGTAGGACTGCCGGTCCAGCCGACACAAGGTGTGGCCGAACCTTCTCCCAGCAACTCCGGTCGATACTCATATTGCTTTGTGTCCACTACGCATGGAACCTGCCAGATATTATTGCTGTGCTGGGCAGCGAATTCCCGAATTTGATTCGAATTGACAATAACGACCTTGGCGAGCCGGCAGATCTTTGAGATTTTTCCGAAGAACTTCAGGTAAGAGAGATAACCGTTGCTCGGACTTGTATAGGGTACGAAAAGCGGATCGTCGAGTTGGTAAATGATCGGTTTGCGCCGCCTTGCCACCATGTTCTCGAGAAATGCGGGGCCCAGGAGCGCCGCCTCGCGATAAACGAAAACGGCGTCATACTGATCCAGCCGGCCCATGAGGCGAATGCGATCGGCATATGCTCGCAGCATCTCAGAGATCTTGGTGCCATAGTGCCCTGGCTGGTAGAGCACCTCGCGCAAACGCTCTGTTTCAAAAGGGGCGTAGTGGATCTTGATGCCGGCCTGCTCGAGCACGCTGTCCCAGAGTTCAATGCTGGAACGCTGCCCGGGAGCATGGCCATACTGATTAGGCACCAACGCTAAAACTTCCATCTCAATTGCCCTTTGAGACCAGCGCGTCGGAAACGTCGCCTGCCACCAGCGCGGCTAGCGAAACCCCATCACGGTTCAAGATCCGGTCGTAAAGGCCGACGTAGCCTTTGCGACCGACGGTAGCCAGATCAAACTGCTGTCGCGCAATCGCGCGACGGTAATCCGCCGAAGACGCATCCTGGCGTAAAGAGTCGATCTCATCCAGCGCTTGCACGTAAGCTTCTCTGGAAAAATGGTCCAGCAGTGCGCCGATCTTTTTATCCGACACTAGTTCATCCAGGTCCCCGATGCCCGCGTTGCAAATCAACGGCAGTCCGCTGGCGAGATACTCCGCAATTTTCGTTGGCGACGATGATTGTTTGGAATAGCAGGGTTTGATAAACGAGATGGCTATGTCGGCCGCCCGGAGATAACGCGGAACCTCTTCTGGTTTGGCTCGGCCCACAAAAAAATCCTTCGAACTTAAGCCGAGTTTCTTCATTCGCTCAACCACATCCTGGCCGGGACTCTGCGTGAGGATCATCGAAAAAGTTGATGGATCCTGCTCGTGGCCCGCGGCCATGAGTTCAGTCATTTCGTCCGTCATATACCACCCGCCAAAAGATCCGACGTAAACGATCACGCGTCGGCCCGTAACGGAGAATTCATGCCGCAATGATTCGCGGTCAATATTTGCGGCCTTGTCAAATCTGGCAAAATCGACACAGCAGGGGATGACGGCGATAGGCCGGCCCAGCGGGTCTGAGTCCAAACTGCCGGGAAACAGAATGTCGCGCGCCTTCCGCGTCAGAACCACAAAAGCATCCGACACCTTGAAGAGGTAGCGCTCGACTCTCTTCAACCCTCGATACAGGTAACCGTTTTCAGGCCAAACACCGGCGTCCGTGTATTCTTCGGGCATGAAGCCACGAATGTCAAAAACCAACTCTGCGCGGCGAAGCTTCCTGGCGATGGCACACATCAAGGCCGGGACGTGGTTGCGTGCATGCAGAATGCCGACGCCCTCGCGTTTCATCAGCCGATGTATGGCCCAGGCGCCGACAGCGATGTCGTAAAGAGTGGCGGGTAATGATGGGCTCTTATGGTATTTCAGATAGTGCCACTGGATCCCTTCCTTCCGTAGCGCTTCGCTTACTTGATCGATTTCATCTTTACTCCACGCTGCTCGCAACCGTGGTTCAAAAGTCAAAAGACTCACGCGCAGACCAGCCGGGGCGAGTTGACGCAAATAAGGCAAGACTTGTGTTTGAACCAGGGGTTCCCGCAAGCCAAAGTAACAAACGTAAAGAGTGTGCACAGACTTCACGGGCAATACTCACACGCCGCCGGCGTAGTTTTCCGCTTCATCAGAAAAACTTAACTTGTCTTTAACCAACCACTGAATCGTCCCAGCAAACGTGGCGGCGTCCAACAATGCAATCAGCGGTACCAACACCAACATCCGCACGCAGTTTTCGATTAAGCCGCCGGGAAAGCAATAACGGTTACGCCAGACCGCAACCACCGCTCGCAATGATAAAAGCGACAACCACAGGCCTAAAGTGACCCATAACCATCTGGCTCCAAAAATAAGCGCGGGTAAAGCAGAGGCCAGTAGCAGTCCATATCGTCCGAAGATAGGCGCCTGCCACTGACGCCACAAGCCGGCGCGCAGATTGTGACGAGCATAGGTCGTAAAGCGCTTAAACGTGCCCCACGCGGTAGCCTGAACTTGCCAATGGACCAACGCGCCAATCGCGAAAGCGACACGGAAGTTTGACTCCTCGATCTTGTTCATGAACAAGAGATCCTCGGCAGACCTCAGGTGCTCCGGAAATCCGCCGACGGCCTGCCAGACCGTACGCTTCATCAGCACTGACGTTATTGAGCGTGAACGAATCAATCTACCATCTCGCTCAACGGGCGGCGCGATGTAAGCCATCACTGCACAACGCTTGAACAGGGTGTCGGTCTGAGGCTCAAAAGATCCGTAAACTACATCCGCGTCCTTTTGCACATGAGCGCGGCGAGCCAGAGCGTCCAGCCAATCAAGCTCCGGCTTCACTCCGGCATCAATAAACGCAATCCATTCGTTAGTGGCCGCAGCCGCTCCCAGATTTCGGTTGCGCCCGGGAAATCCCTGGCCTCCGCGAATCAAGTGGATCGTTAAGGGTCCCCGGTCATAAGCCTCGACCACTTGCAGGGTTTTATCGGTCGAGCCGCCGTCGGCAATGATGACTTCCGCCGGCGTCAGGGTCTGGTGTTTCAGACAATCGAGGAGCGGCCCAATGGAATGTTCTTCATTGCGAACAGGAATAATGACGCTGATCTTGTCCGCGTTTGGAGCCGCGGGCGCAATAGATTGATCCACGGGTAAGATGCTAACAGAAGTTGGAATGAAATAAGTACAGAAGGCGGAGTGGCGTAAAGGCTCAGTTTGTGCCTCTTTTTCTCATGGGCACCGAGGCTTCAGCCCGATGAACCACGCCTGACCAAACTCAATGAATGTGTTCCAGTAGGCATCACCCAATAAGTTCTTTCCATTGGACTCAATATGAACAAAGTGGCTGAGAGGAAGCGCTAGTTCAGCGGCAAGCGAAGTAATGGGCGTCGATCTGAAATACTCGACTTGCGGATTACCCTCGATTTGGTTGAGGTTCATTTACGCGTTCAGGTGTCCTAAAGCTAGCTTCAATATAGGGATTGCTCGCGCCCCCCATACGAAGACCATCACACGTGAAAGATCATAGTCGTTCGGCCTATCTCGATAAAGTCAAAGACGTCGAAGCCCTGGACTACTCTTTCCATGCTGGACATGAACAATGTGTCGAGCTCATCGTTCCCAATATTTCCCGTTGAGACTAGCAGGAGTTTCCAAGGTTCTCCGCTCAAGAAAAACGACCCAACAAAATCCGAGTCCTTCGTTACTACTACGTATTGTTCTTTGCTGGAAAGTTCGTTGATGGCCCTGTCTGTGGTCCGATTGCCTTCAGGAAGGTCGAGAGTGTGAATCGCTTCAAGTCCTGCTTGTCGGAGGGAAGCAGCCAGCCCCCTTGGAAGCTGAGCGTCAATAAGGAACTTCATGCCGATACTGGCTCGATGCGCTTAACCTGGCTCAGTCGCCTGGCGAAATCCAGCGCAGCAAGAATGTCTTCTAGCTCCAAATCTTCATAGTCAGCAAGTATCTGGTCGCTGGTCATTCCTGAACTGAGCAATTCCAAGATTGTCTCGACTGGATATCGCAGCCCGCGAATGGTTGGCTTGCCGTGGCAAATCTCGGGGTCAATCGTTATGCGGTCCGCGAGTTTCATGAATCACCTTCGGCTCAAATTCTATCACATCAGGTCTTTCGCTCAATCCAGCTTGAACTCACTCTTCCAATCCATCTTTTCTTCAAACTTCGGCTGATCTTTCTTGTCGAGCAAATAATTTTCCAAAACCAGGAAGTCCATCTCAGTTCTCATGAAACACCGGTAACTGTCTTCCGGGGTGCAGACAATTGGTTCGCCGCGCACGTTGAAGCTGGTATTGACGATGACCGGGCAACCGGTCCTGGCGTGGAACGCGTCGATGATCTTCCAGTAGAGTGGGTTTGTCTCACGGCGAACCGTTTGAACTCGGGCCGAGTAGTCAACGTGGGTCACTGCTGGAATCTCCGACCGTTTGATCTTGAGTTTATCGATTCCCCAAAGACCTTCTTCCTCCGCGGTCATCTCTCTCCGGCGCGACTGCGCTACGTCGGCCACGATCAGCATGTACGGACTGTCAACCCCAAGCTCAAACCAATTGGCAACCTCTTCTCTCAGCACGCTGGGAGCGAAGGGTCTAAAGCTTTCACGATACTTGATTTTCAAGTTCATTACCGATTGCATTTCCAGCGAACGCGGATCGCCGATAATGCTTCGGGCTCCGAGCGCGCGTGGACCAAATTCCATCCTCCCCTGGTGCAGCCCGATGATATTTCCGGCGGCGAGCAGCTCGGCGACGGCCCCCGGCAGTTCCTTCGCCGAACACTTCGTAAATGGTATCTGTTTCGATTTGAGAAAACTCTCGATTTCCTGAGCGCTGTGTCCTGGTCCGAGCAACGAACCCTTCATCCCATCCGCGTAAGCCGGTACTCCGTTGTTTTGGACTGCCCGCGACGACTCCCAGGTTCCCACGCGTTCCGGACTCGTGCGGGGTTTGCCCAGATACCGGTGCCAAATAGCCAGGGCGATCCCCAACGCGCCACCAGCGTCGCCCGCTGCCGGTTGAATCCAAATGTCATCGAAAGGGACTTCTCGCAACACTCGTCCATTGGCCACGCAATTCAAAGCTACGCCGCCCGCCATGCAAAGTCTCTTCATGCCGGTCTCCTGACGAGCGAACCGGGTCATCTTCAGCATTACTTCTTCAGTGATTGCCTGGACGCTGCGTGCAAGATCCATCTCCTTCTGGGTAATCTGGGATTCCGGCTTGCGGGGTGCGCCGCCAAACAGCCTGGCAAACGCATCGTTGGTCATGCGCAGGCCCTGCGAATAGCTAAAGTACTCGTGATTCATCTTCAAACTGCCGTCGTCGCGAATCTCCAGCAGCTTTTCTTTGATCAGAGGCACATACTTCGGCTCGCCGTAAGGAGCCAGGCCCATCACCTTGTATTCGCCGCTATTGACTTTGAATCCGGTGTAGTAAGTGAAGGCACTGTAGAGTAAGCCAAGACTGTCAGGAAAGCGGAGTTCTTTGAGCAGGGTGATCTCATTTCCCTTTCCGACTCCAATCGAACTCGTGGCCCATTCACCTACACCGTCGATTGTCAGAATCGCCGCCTCTTCAAAAGGCGAAGGGTAAAAAGCACTCGCCGCGTGACTCTCGTGGTGATCGCCGAAGAGTAGTTTCCATTCAAACTTTTTACCCCGCTTCTTCGCGGCCCGCTCATCATCTTCGCCGTCAACTTTCGCCAGCTCGGTACGAATCAGATCCGGCATCCAGAGCTTTTCCTTCATCCAGAGCGGAAGCGCTTTCAAAAAAGAACCAAAACCGGCGGGGGCATAGTCAAGATAGGTTTCCAGCAGGCGATCAAATTTAAGCAGCGGCTTGTCGTAAAACCCGACGTAGCTAAGCCTGGCGGCATCCAGGCCAGCCTCGCTCAGGCAATATCGGACGGCATTGAGTGGAAAGTTATGATCGTGCTTGACGCGGGTAAATCTATCCTCCTGCGCGGCGGCGACAATTTCTCCGTCGACAACGAGACAGGCGGCTGAGTCGTGATAGAAAGCCGAGATGCCGAGGATACTTACCACTAGGCCTTCACCCTGTTAGAACAGCGTATAGATGAACGGCGCAACGGCGGAACCCTTCGCTAATACCAGGAGCGCGCCAACCAGAACCAGCGTGATTACGATTGGCGCCAACCAATACTTCTTGTTGTTTCGCATGAACTCCCAGAGTTCACCGACGACCTGTACTTTGGACATACGACTCCTGCAGGTAGGTTACAGCGTCCTAAACTGAGCGCCGGACGACATGAATTCTCTTTCTTGAACGGATTTCTCAGCTAACGAACCGGTCCCTTTAGCGCAAAGCCGCGGTTGTTTTGAAAGACATTATTGCGCGACGTGGCCGTGATTTCCATGGTTGAATCGGCCGGCCCTCTGCCACTATAGGTGAAAGTATTGTTGATGACCTGGCTATCGGTCGCATCCACGTAGAAACTGACGTTGCCCCCACCGCCCGCGTCGGTAAGCTGATTGCCGTCAACAACAATCCGAACGCCTTCGATGCGGATGCCCGATTGGCCGGTGCGCGTAATTACATTGTTTCGGATGGTTACATCTTTCATCCCCCCAAACACGTAAATACCATTGCTCAAAACATTGGTTATCGTCCCCACGATCGAGCCCCCGATAATAGTATTCTTCTCAATCAGAATCTGCCCGACGTGAGGCGTGCCCGACGTCGCCTGGACAACTATTCCGTTGCCGGTCGGGGACCTCTCAGAATCTCTGACGTCAATCAGGTTGTTTCGAATAATCACATTCTCAAGGTGATCAGCGCCTTCATTCGTTTCCAGATCGATGTTGGTATTCCCGGGCCCGCCGCGTTGTCCGGAGGTCATGAAGCGATTGCCTTCGAAAACTATGTTCCGCCCGTTAACTAGTGCAAGATTTTGCGAGGCCACGCGAGTAAACAAACAATTTGTGACTTTTGAGTTCTCCGCGAAAAAGCCGCCCGTCGACGAACCCCCAAGCTGGATTCCGATGGAACGCGTTCCGTTTACCCAAACTTTGTCGACCGTACATCCAGAACAGTTCCCAAGCGAGATTGCCTGCGGCGCCGAGTTGAAACCCGGGTTGGCTCCTTTTACCTGCAAATCGCGAATCTCCAGACCGGAGTCGGGTCTGCCGTTAAGGATCGACTGATTGTATGCACTGATTACTGTGAACTGCCCGGCTGCGGTCGACTCCATCAGAATTGATTCCCAACCTGAGCCCACCACTGAAGAGCGCGACTTCATCAGGATCGGAATGTTTTTGGTGTTGGTGGCATAAGTTCCAGGCATCAGCCGGAGCACATGGTCTGAAGAGACGATTACCTGCGTGGAGATGGTTCCGCCGCCATTTACCACGATTTCGCCGCGCGCGGACCCCAGTGCCCTGTCAGCGGCATTGATCCGAGCACCCAGATCCTGGCCGGGGTAATCACTCGCCTTAACGACGCGTCCCTTCTTCTGTTGACCGGAAGCCGGAACCACCAGGCCCACGACCGCAATCATCGCCGCCAGGCAAAACAACCGGAACGCTCCCTTGAGGATCTCGACGAGCTTGGGAATTGAACCCTCGACCCTGTATTTTTCCTGCATGATGTTACAAAACCCCTCTCTAAGCCTGAACCACAACGCCGCGAACACCGCACAGCAACTCATCTGGTTACAAGCGGTTCGCCAGTAACGCTCAGCTTAGATGTCGAATGTCGCTAAATGTTTTGTCGAAATCTTCAAGTATCGCTTCCTCAAAACATCTTCTCATAGTGACGAGGATCCCGTTGGCGTTCGGAATAGGGTCTCCAGTATGAGTTCTGACGTTCGCCACGCCGGTGGAGCGGATCCCATCCCATCAATCTCTTAACCAATCCGATCGGAGTCACCAGCAGAAAAAAAACCAAACCAAGAATGATCCTGGTTGTTGCCAGCGAAAGCACCTCGGCCAACGCCATCCAGGCTTTGTTTGGGTAGATCAGGGCTCTGGGCCATACGAGACCAAAAATGACCAGTAGCAACCCAAGCGGAAGCGTGAAGTAGTTTAGTTGAATGAACTTTCCGCGGTAGAGCCACCAGCAACTCAGCAACACAAAAATGCCGCCGACAATTAGACCAAACTCTCGCTCTATCCGAAGTGAACGCTTTTTCATAAACCACCGATTGACGTCAGAAACACTTTCGAGGAAACGCGCAGGATGCTATGCAGCTCGAGAGTTGCAACGATCTTAGATCCAGCAGGCGTGATCCTGCCCACGCAAACTTCAAAAAGGACATTTGCGACTCGCCCTACTCTGTTTTGGATTGGAAGAAATCAGAGTGTGCAGTTTCTCAAAGCAAGGGCAAAACAGCTTTCGAGGCCCAGCGTCGGAATCCGACTACCCCGACGCATCGCGATCCTGGTCGACTTTGGAAAAAAGAGGTGCTGGCGGGATTTAGGTCTCACCGCGAGTGGCGCCGCCTACCTCCCCATCTTCGGGCTTTTCCGCGTCTGAGTAATAACTCGAGTAGTAACCAGAGTAATAGTAATCCTGGGTTTCGAGTTTGACGTTGTTAAGAACAACTCCAAAGATATGTGCTCCCACGTCCATGAGCTGCTGTTTCGCACGTCTTACCACCGCTCGCGAACTTCTGCCGCCATGGACCACCAACACTACACCGTCCACCATCGTGGAGAGAATAGAGGCATCCGTAAATGAGATGGCGGGAGGCGAATCGATAATGATGTGAGAAAACTTCTCGCAGAGTATGCCCAGGAGTTTTCGCATTTCATCTGAACCGAGCAACTCAGCGGGATTTGGAGGCACCGGTCCAGAGGTCAAAAACTTTAGATTCGGCTGTTTGTCGTAGATCTGAACCAGGTTGTCGATATCAGTTTCGCCTGACAGCCAATTTGTCAGACCCTTGATGTTGGGAGCCTCGAAGTGTGCATGGAGCCGGGGCCGTCGCAAGTCGCAATCAACAATCAAGACTTCAGCGCCGGTCTGTGCCAGCATAAATGCAGTATTGATTGCGGTAGTCGTTTTACCTTCGGAGGGTTGGCTCGACGTTACCAGAATAGTTTTCGGTGGCTGACCCGCGGAAGACAGTAATAGGGAAGTCCTCAAGTGCCGGTAGGATTCCGCAATTGGCGATCGGGCGTCGCCGACCATTGCGAGCGCCGTCGCGTCAGACGGGCTGCCAGGTGGCGGAACCCCCGCGCCAATGCCAATGAGCCGGCCGCGATCTCTTCCCGCCGGGATCAGGGCCAGGGCCGGGAGATGGAGATAGCGATCAACGTCTTCAACAGACTTCACTGTATCGTCAAGGAAGTCGAGTAGAAACGCGAGTCCTATACCTACTGCCAGCGACAGCAAAAAGGCAATCACGATGTTTCGCAGACGTGGTGGGCCAATCGGCACCTTTGGCAAGCGGCTGTAGGTGGCAATGCTGACCTCATTGGATCGATCGCCGTTAGTCACCTGCAGTTCGCGCTGGCGTTGCATGAGGGTGTTGAGATACTGCTTGTCCGTTTCCAGCTGCTGCGTCATCGTGAGCAGATCGATCTGGTCGCGGGTCTGCTGCGTCGTGGTTTCCCGCTGCTCGTTATAAGAGCGCCTCAAGAGGCCTTCCCTGGCAACTGCCGCCTCATACTTTCTTTGTAGCGACGTTACGATTTCGGATGGCGCCTTCGAGAGTTCGGCTTCCAGACCCTTAAGTTGCGCGTCAATCTTTTGCACTTCAGGCCATTCCGGTGTGTAAACGACGAGCAGGGAGTCGCGTTTCTCCTTCAGAGCTGAGATTCTTTCTCTTAATTTCTCAACGCGCGCGGAAGAGTTAACATCGGGTATTGAGAACGGGTTCGTTTCCTTCCGGGCCGCCTCGAGTTGCGCCTGTTCTTGTTTCCGTTCGTTTTCGGCCTGGAGCAACTGGCCGCTAAGTGTGGCGAGTCGAATGGCCTGGAGGTTTCCGGCCGTATCGTTTACCAGCGGAAGACCTTTGGCCTTGGCGTAGTTAAACCGCGCCTCTTCCTGCTGCTTGACCTTCATCTGCCAGGTGGCGATCTGCTTGGCGAGAACGACCTCAGCTTTCGTGGATCCGGCATTTGCTCGTGCCAAATTGTTATTGACGAAGACTTCCGCCAGTGTCGTGGAGATCTTTTGTGCAAGCTCCGGATCAGGATGTACAAATTTTATCTTGACGAGATTTGTTTGCGGGACCGTTTCAATAATTTCGCCGGCGATGATTTCGTCTTCATAGGGTTCCAGCTCGGCTAGCTGTTCAGGTGTAAGGTTGTCCCCGGTTACTTCACTTTCATCCACCACACTCAGGCCTGGTGAAAGGGCAGGCGACGTGGTTGGTTTTTTCGCCTTCGAGAAAACTCGCCGTAGTGATGCAAAGACACCGCCCTGGGCCTGTCCGCCAAAAAACGCGGGGTTGTTTTTGAGATCCAGCGTCAAGACCACTTGCCGCGCCAGGACCGGATTTTCCAAAAGCCTGAGCTGCGTGCCCCAGAAGTTTGGATCGTTTTGACCGGTGATAACGAGCTCCTTGGTCTGAAGCACATTGGGTGGCCTTTGCTCGATCCGGATTGTGGTCTCTCCCTGATAGATTGAAGGTGCGCGGAAAGACTGGATAGTGACCAGGGAAGTAACCACGAGTACGAGACTGAGAATCAGCCATTTTCGCTTTAGAACTACGTACAAATAGTCACGAATGGTGGCGGGCTCCGTGCCTGACACACCGTACGGCTTGCTCTGGGTCAGGTCTGACAATGGGCGATCCAGACTTCGATCAAGGGCACTCACTGGCAGGAGGCGGTTATCTTGAGACATCATATATTACCTTCAGTGTAAGACCATTCCGACGGAATTAGAATAATAGCAAAGTGTTGGCATCTGGCAAGTTGTGGATGGCGACTTTTGCCGTGAAGGGGCGGTCGGCCGGTCTATTGCAGTTTTACGAATTCCTCGAGCGACTGACGCCAGTCGCGGAGAGGCTCAAGTCCAATTTCCGGCGACCGTAGGCACCGAAGCCGGGAATTCCGTGGTCGCTTCGCCGGACGACGGAGTGAATCCATCGCAACTTCCTCAACCGGCAGCTCACCCAGTCCGGCAAACTCGAGCGCCGCACGTGAAAATTCAGCAAAACTTGCCCCGGCGCCACTGTTAACGACATGGTAAATACCGGGAACGTTCAACTCCGCCAGTTCGCGCAAGCGGACAGCGAGATCTTCTGAAAATGTTGGGGTTCCGTAAGCATCGTATATCGCGCTGAGCTTTTGGCGATTCCGCGCGCGCTCGATAATTCGGCTTAAAAAATTTCTGCCTCCGTGACCGAAAACAAACCCAGTGCGCGCGACGATGGTAGAGGGGGCCGCCAGCTGGGCGCGACGCTCTCCGGCGAGTTTGCTGGCTGCGTAAATGCTCTCAGGATTGGGAACGTCGTCCTGCGTGTAGAACCCTTCCTTCCGGCCGTCAAATACATAGTCGGTTGAAATCGTCAGCAGCACGGAGCCAACTTCCCGGCTCGCTGTGGCGAGGTTTTCTGGACCTTCTGCGTTTGCGGCAAACGCTCTCCTTTCATCGTCTTCGCAAGCGTCTACATCGGTCCAGGCGGCGCAATTGATGACAGCGTTTGGCGCCTCTCTGATCAGAGTTTGCCTGACCAGGTCGGGATTACTGATGTCCAGGTTTTGATGGTCGTGGGGAAGGACGACATCCCCGAGGGAAGCACAATATTTAGCGACGGCTCGCCCGACGAGTCCCTTTGAGCCCGTAACCAGCACTCTCAAACCGCGCCGACCTCCGTCCCATACTGCGTCCGGTAATAGTCCTGATACGCGCCACTGCGGGCGCGCTCGAGCCAACGGTCATTTTGCCGGTACCACTCGATGGTCTTTTCCAATCCGCTTTCCCAGGTTTCGCGTGGATGCCAACGCAATTCTAATTCGATCAGCGCTGGGTCTATCGCGTACCGTCGATCATGGCCGGGACGGTCCTTTACGAAGCGAATAAGCGAACGCGGCTTGCCAATCATCTCCAGCAAAGATTCCACGACGTCAATGTTGTGCCGGACATTGCGGGCGCCGACGTTGTAGGCTGCGCCAGCCCTTCCTTTTTCCATTGCCACAAGGATGGCCCGACAATGATCCTCAACGTAGATCCAATCTCGCACATTGCGACCATCGCCGTAGACCGGAATTGGTTCATCACTAAGCGCGTTGGACAGCACCAGGGGCAGAAATTTCTCCGGAAACTGCCTTGGCCCGTAGTTATTGCCGCAACGTGTTACCACGGTGTCGAGACCAAAGGTATGGTGGGCGGCCCGAACCAGGTGTTCGGCCGCAGCCTTGGACGCGGCATAGGGACTGTTTGGGGCGAAGGGGGAATCCTCGGTAAAAAAGGCGTTTTCGTTTTCGGGTAAACTGCCCATCACCTCGTCGGTCGATACCTGGACGAAGCGTTTAACCCCTCGGGCACGGGCTGCATCAAGTAGTACCTGCGTGCCAGTGATATTGGTGCGCAAGAACTCCCCTGCGTCAGCGATGCTGCGATCTACGTGGGATTCCGCTGCAAAATTAACTATGGCGTAGGTGTTTTCGGCCAGCGCCGCGTCGACGGCCTGCGGGTCGGCGATGTTGCCATGGACAAAGCGATGCCGAGCTTCATCCAGGCCTTCAAGATTGTCCAAATTTCCGGCGTAGGTGAGGGCGTCGAAATTGGTGATCCGGAAGCCGGTGGTTTCCGCCAGCATCACCCTAACGAATGCCGAGCCAATAAAGCCTGCCCCGCCAGTAACAAAGATTTCATGATTTGTGTTAGCCAAGTTTTCCAACCCTCTTATCCGCAAGAAACGGCCACTAATGGCATGTTAATGAGAAAGCGCTCGTTCTCAAAGCCGGGCGCAGGTATGAAGAACTCATGCCAGAAGTCTTGCATATTTTTGTTGACTTATCACCAGAAATGTTCTATTAACGGCACCTCGATTTTTATGGTTCCAATCGCTACGCGCTTCGGTTCTAGAGTTCCGTGAATGTTTCCCCCAAAACAGACATTCAGTTGCGCGATTAGGCATTTGACACGGCACCCGCTAAATACGCTTCCTCCAGACTGAAGCGTGACTACGAGGAATGCCCAGCACCACCTTTTTAGCCAGGTCCCTTCCGTTTGTTGCATTTTGTAGCCAGCCACGTGCGATACGCCAAGTAGGCTAGCAAAACAGAGTCAAAAGAGCCGACCACGAATGAATCATCAGCGCCCCTATTGTTCTCAGACTGTTTTTTACCGTCCGGCTGGAATTCGTCTCACCTTTTCGGTGCGCCGCCATATTCTAAATGTTCCATGGTCTTCAGCGTCATTTTCAAGCCACGGGCCAAAAGCCTGCGTTTGACCAAACAGAGGAGTCACAATGAAATCGACAAAACCGTTGCCCCAATCGGAATTTGGCTACCCACATACGATGACCCGAATGATCCACATGCGTTCTCAAAGGCTATTCCTCCGCTTCGCTGCTATCTTGATTTTCACTGGCATGCTGATCGCCGCTTTCGACTCATCATCTTCTGCGTCGCGTTCGAAGAAGCCAAATAATAACGAGCCTTCTGTCGCTCGAGTAGATAATGCAGCAACGAGGAACAAGGCATCTTCCCGAATCGCTGGCCCGGCTACAAGGAAGTCGGTCGAACCCATCATGTCTCTACTTCCCCAGGGCCCGGGTGAAACGGTCGAGACCTTTGCCAGCAACTGTACGACACCCCAAACAGTCTTCAACGTAGGGGACACAGTTTGCGTCAAGGTGTCTGGTGTTCCTTTGAGTGCCTTTTTCCCGCGGCGCGTGACCTGGGAATGTCCTAACTCAACCATTCCTCAGTCAACCGATATCGCGACAGATCCCCAGACCGGTTCTCTACAAATAACGTCCACCTTCACTGTCGGCAACCAGGTAGTAGACAGTCGCGGAGCATGGCGAGTGGTGGTCCGAAATCCTTTCTTCTTCTTTCCGGAAGCAGCAGCCAGCTTCACGGTTGTTGACCCGGCAAATGCCGCCGCGGATCTTGGCGTGACCTATACTTTTGTGAGCGACTCGGTTCAAACGGGCTCGCAGGCTACCTTCGCTCTGCTGGTGAATAACTACGGACCGAACATCGCGGCGAACGTTCAGTTGACGAATACAGGGTCGGCCGGTACGACTTTCGTATCTCTCCAGCAGCTTGGTGGTCCAAGTTTTACCTGTAACAACGGTATCTGCTCGATCGCTAGTATGAATGCGGGTGACGCCGCGACATTTCTCGCCACCTATCAGGTGGACTCAGGCCCGGAGATTACCAACACAACGATTCTTTCCTCCGCCACCACTGACACGAACAGTCCGAACGACTCAATGAGCGTTACTAAGGAAGTCACCGCCGGCGGCGGGTCGCAATGTACTCTAACTTGTCCCGCCAATCTTACTTTTTCGAACGATCCCGGCACCGGCGGCCACGTCATAGCCGCTGCCAACTTCCCGCAGGCCACTACTTCCGGCACCTGTGGAACTGTCAGTTATTCGGTAACTCCCAATCCGCAAACTAACGACTATTTCTTCGGGATTGGAACTTCGTTCATTACCGCCTCGACGCCCGAAGGAGACGAATGCACCTTCACCATAACAGTTAACGACGTCGAGAATCCGACCATTAGTTGCCCGGCAGATATCACGGTTTTCGAGAGTTCTCCAAGCTCAGACTCGGCAATCGTCAACTTTACGGTTGGTACAACTGATAACAGTGGCTCGGCCACCGTTGATTGCGGCGCTCACCCGTCGGGCTCAAGCTTCCCGGTGGGAACCACTCAGGTCACTTGCACGGCGACCGACGGCTCCGGCAACAGCAGTGAATCGTGCAGCTTCAATGTGACCGTAAATGAGGTCAACTCTACCTGCGTGTTGACGAACCCGGGACCGATCGTCGCGAATAGCAACGCCAATGCCTGCGGTACTAATGTCACTTACACGACTCCTACGTCTGATGGCAGCGGTACTTGCGGCACGATCACCTGCGATCATGCTTCGGGATCGTTCTTTGCGGTAGGTGAGACACTGGTGACCTGTACCAGC
>JAXIOV010000061.1:0-27272 GCA_045403245.1 Pyrinomonadaceae bacterium
ATGCCTCCCAAACAACCCTCTCCGCAGACAGAATTCATGGATGTGGAAGTTGGAATGCCTTTCCTTAGAACCGGAGTTCCCGCGGATTCATTTCGCGCATTGCGCCAGAAGGTAAAAACCGAAGCGGGAGTTGATTTTTTGAGTAAATGCGCGGACATGATGCGCTCGAAGGGCTTCAAAAGTAACAAGCCGGGTGTAGCCAGGAAGAGCCGGCATCAATGCGGTGATGCCTTCGATTACAACATCGAAAGCAAAATCGCCGTGGTAGTGCAGGAAGATAGCGCCGGTCGTACGAAATTTAGAACCTTCCTCAAATGCGCCGCTCAAGACGGAAGCCAGGGGGTCTTAAAGACAGTGACGGATTATCGAGGTCAAAAGGTCAAAGCTCATCTTTATGATTTCACCGAGGCCGCCGGCTCCTTGGGCTGGCACAGGATTCCTGCCCACAAAGGTTGGAAAAAAACCGGGAAGAACTTTTCCAAGATGGAATACTGGCATTACGAGAATACTGAGGGGAAGAGCTGGGACGCTGCGATGAAGTTCTTGTACCCGTAGATGTATAGGCGAGTTGATGCCTTATTCCGATATCAACCTGGCGATCAAAAATGCGGCGCCCGCCGCGCAACTGCCGATGAAAGCAGTTTGCAACGCGCTTCTCACGGGACGCATGCCGGTGAAGCGTCCCTTCACGAAACCAAATATGAGCAAGGCCAGCAAGGTGACCACGATTGAAAATAATAAGGCAGTGGTGACATTGCTGGAGGCCATGTACGGCGCGAGTGGGACGAACCCACCCACCGCATAGGCCCCGCCTATCGTTAGTGCACTTGTCATGGCGCGCTTCGGATCCGGCTTCTCCAGGCCGAGTTCGAAGCGCATCATGAAATCGATCCACTTCTTTGGCTGGCGACGCAAAGCGTCAACCAGCGGTTTGGTCTGTTCTCTGGTCAAGCCATACGCTTCAAACACCTCCGCCACTTCGCGCATTTCTTCATGCGGTATCTCCACTACCTCGCGCTTTTCGCGCTCTCGTTCCTTGGCGTAGTGTTCCGCGTCGCTCTTGGCTGCGAGATAACCTCCCAGACCCATCGCAATTGCTCCAGCGGCGATCTCAGCCAGCCCGGCAGTGACGATGATGCGGCTCGAGTTGATAGCGGTGAGACCGGCTGCCAGTGCAAACGGTACGGTCAGACCGTCTGCCATTCCGATTACGGCGTCACGCACAACCTCACTGGCAGTGAAGTGGCGTTCAATGTGGGGAGTTTGCGGCATACGCGGTGACCTCGATTGAGACGTGATAGAAAATGGAATTCGAATGAGCAGTGGATAATATCATCGACACGCGGAAAATAAGCTGGACGTCGGTTGCGACGACCTTTGCAAACCCCTTCTCAGGGTTAAAGAATCAGCTGTCGGTTTCGACCCAGGGCGCTGTCTTGGGCTGGAACTAGCGAACGCCTTCGGCGTTGGGGTTAACCGCTTCGCGGTTTAGCGACCCCGTTTGTTTAGTGCCGGCTAATTTGAAGGGCACCCCTTTATCACCTAAGCTGTTTGCTTGATTCAATGGATCTGAGAAGTTAGGTAGTTCACGACTACTTGCCGAGAATTTTGCGAAAGTGGACTTGAAGGGAGACCTGAAATGGACTGGCGCGTTTTCATAACAACTTTCGGAGTCATCTTTCTGGCAGAGATGGGTGATAAGACTCAACTCGCTGCCATGACCATGGCCGCCGAGTCAAAAAAACCCTGGATGGTCTTTATCGGAAGCGCGTTGGCTCTGACGGCGGTGTCGGCCATTGGCATTGTGCTGGGGAACGTGATCGGAAACTACCTTCCGATGTTCTGGATCAAACGCGCTGCCGCAATCGCCTTTATCGTCATTGGCATTCTGATACTCCTGGATAAATTCTGAAGCTAAGTTCTGATTGTCATTCCTGCCGTTGCCAGGCAACCAGCAATGAGCCAAAACTCGAACGACTTCCTGGGCACCGAACGCTTTCGTCTTCGACGCCGGCTGGGATCCGGCGGAATGGGTGTCGTGTATGAAGCTGTCGACACCGAAACCGGCAAAGTTGTGGCGCTGAAGACTCTCATTCACGCCGAACCATCTCATATTTCACGCTTCAAAAATGAATTTCGCTCGCTGGCTGACGTTTCACATCCGAACCTGGTGGCGCTCCACGAATTGATGGCCGACGGTAAGTACTGGTTCTTCACCATGGAACTCGTTGAGGGCCTCAACTTTCTTGAATACGTTCGTCCGGGTTTTTACTCCCGAACCCACCCTTCCAAAACCTCAACCTTACGAAAAGCAACCGAGTCGGCCGGTGGAGAGATGCTGGCGGACTACGAAGCAATCACCAGAGAGTTCGTTTCAGTAAGAGATGGAGATTCGGCCTGCGAGTCACCAGCGCCGCCGTTCGAGAACGGGCTTTCCGCTGCGAGACTGGATCTCAACAATTTAAGGGCGGCCTTGCGACAGCTGGCGGAAGGCTTACACGCTTTACATGAAACGGGAAAGCTTCATCGAGATATCAAACCCTCGAATGTGCTGGTGACAATCGAAGGCCGGGTCGTGATTCTCGACTTTGGCCTGGTTGCGGAAGCTGCAAGCATACAGCATCTCGACAGCCTCACCCTGGCGGGCACTCCAGACTACATGTCGCCAGAGCAAGGGGCACCGCTGCCAATCTCGCGTGCCAGCGACTGGTACAGCGTGGGGGTGATGATTTACCAGGCGCTGACGGGTCGCCTTCCTTTCTCCGGAAAGTTTTTCGAAGTGATGATGAATAAGCAGAACTTCGATCCACCGGCGCCATCGGACCTGGTTAGCGGCGTCCCTGAGGATCTTAATCGGCTGTGCGTCAGACTGCTGCAGCGTAATCCGGAGAATCGCCCTACCGGCCGAGAAACTCTGCGCATTCTGGGTCAGGGTAAAACTGGTCCGCTACACGCCCCCATCATGTCATCGCCGGCGCCCGCGCAGGTTGATACCAGGCCCTTCGTTGGTCGCGAGCGGCAGTTGCGCCAACTCGAAGACGCGTATGAATGGACCCGACGCGGACACACGGTGACCGTTTACCTGCACGGCGGCTCGGGAATGGGAAAAAGCGCACTCGCGCGCCATTTTCTCGAACAGCTGCGCGCGAATAAGCGCGAGGTTGTCATTCTCGAAGGGCGTTGCTACGAACGCGAGTCAATGCCGTTTAAGGCACTGGACGGTGTGGTTGATAGTTTGACCAAGCACTTGTTGTCGTTGCCGGAAGCCACGGTTGAGGCGCTGATGCCGCCAGAAGTGTTGGCGCTGGCGCGTTTGTTTCCAGTCATGCGTCAGGTGGACGCGGTCTTCAATGCTCCGCAGAACGAAGACGACATTCCCGATCCGGTAACGCTGAGGCAAAAAGCCTTCATGGCAGCGCGTGAGTTGCTCGCGCGTTTGTCTGACCGCCAGCAACTGGTTCTTTACATCGACGATCTTCAATGGTCTGACGCCGACAGTACGACCTTGATCGAAGATTTGCTCCGGCCACCGGATGCGCCCCCGCTGTTGCTGCTTACCAGCTTTCGTACTGAAGACCTGGAATCCAAACCTTTTCTCAAGACCTTGCTTGATAAGACGGGCACGGAGAGTTGTCGCGAAGTAACGGTCGGCGCCTTGTCGAAAAACGAATCCTACGAGTTGGTTTATCAGCTGCTGGGACCAGTTGCCCCGGCGCCAGTGAAGGAGTCAATTCTCCGCGCGGCACGGGGGAATCCGTTCCTGCTCGAACAACTTGCGAGCTACGCAGCAGGCAGCGATCAATCTGCCACCACCGGCATCAGCCTGGCGGTGATGCTGGAAGCCCGCCTCCGTCACCTGCCTGACGGCGCGCGCCAGTTTGTCGATACGCTGGCAGTTGCCGGGTTTCCACTCAATCCCGAAGTTGTGTATCAGGCCGCAGAACTGACCGGCAACGAGTTGCAACTGGTTAGTGCTTTGCGCGCGGCGCAGTTTCTGCGGGCAGGCGGCGCCGGTCACACCCTCGAGCTTTACCACGATGGTATTCGCGAGACGCTCGCCAGTCAGTTGGATCCCAGAAAGGTGATTCAGATCCATCGCCGGCTGGCGCAGGCAATCGAGGCCCGGGGCATCGACGATCCGGAAGCGCTCTTCGAGCACTATAGCGGCGCGGGAGAGAAAGTGCGGGCGTCGACTCACGCCGCGGTTGCCGCCCGAAAATCGGCCAGTGCGTTGGCGTTCGGTCGGGCCGCTGCGTTCTATCGCCGCGCGCTCGAATTCTCACCGGCGCACGGCGCGGAAGTGTTCCAGCTCAAGCTGGGGCTTGCCGAAGCTTTGGGCAATGCCGGTCGCCCGGCGGAAGCGGCGCAGGCCTATCTCGACGTGGCCCAGGCAACGTCAGCGACGCGAAGTCTCGAATTCAAACGTCGAGCGGCGCAGCACCTGCTCCTGGGTGGTCATATCAAGGAGGGGTTGGAACAACTTCGGGCAGTGCTTGCGGCCGTCGGTCTCAAACTTCCCTCCAGCGCGAAGCGGGCACTCGTCTCACATTTGTGGAAGCGTTTTCTGATTAGGTTGAGGGGACTCAATTTTAAGGAACGCGACGTTAGTCAGGTTTCCGAATCTGATCTCATTCGAATAGATATCTGTTGGGCGGTCGCCGCCGGCCTGGGAACGGTCGATCTCATTCGTGGAGCTGATTTTCAAAGCAGGCACCTGCTATTGGCATTGCGAGTAGGCGAGCCATATCGAGTAGCGAGAGCCCTGGCTTTTGAGGCGGCGCAGAAAGCGTCGCAAGGTGGGCCGGCAAAGAAACGAGCGGCGGAGTTGGCGCGCCGGTCCGCCGAATTGGCGGCGAGAGTTGGGCATCCTCATGCGATCGGGCTCTCGATTTGGGCGAGTGGAATAGGAGCGTACCTGATTGGCGATTGGACCAGAGGCGCTGAACTTTGCGAGCAGGCGGCGGAGGTTTTGCAGAACAAATGCACCGGCGTTACCTGGGAGTTGACGATCGTGCAACGGTTCCTCCTCAGCTGTCTGATGTATATGGGCGAAATCGCCGAGGTCTCGCGACGGGTGCCGGCGCTGCTGACCGCCGCGCTCGATCAGGGGAATATCCTTGCGACAACCGAATTGCGCACCCGGCTCAATTTGATCTGGCTCGCGGCCGATGATCCTGACAGGGCGCGAAATGAAGTGATCGAGGCCATGAAGGCCTGGCCTCACGAGGATTTTCACTTGCAACACTACTCTTCGTTGTACTCGCTCGGTCAGATCGAACTTTATACAGGAGATGCCGAAGTTGCCTGGAAACATGTCGAGGGGCAGTGGCCGGCATTGAAGGAGTCGATGCTGCTGCGGATTCAGATTCTGCGCATTGAGGCCATGCATCTTCGCGCCCGGGTAGCACTGGCCGCCGGCGTACTTAGCGGGAACAAGACCATGCTGGAGCTGGCTGAAGCAATGGCGCGCAAGATCGAGAAGGAAAACATGCAGTGGGCCAAACCAATGGCTACTCTGTTGAAGGCGGCGCTGGCAAATCAGCATGGAAGCAAAGTGGCGTGTGCCAGCTTGCTGTCGGCAGCGATGGTTGATTTTCAGGTGGCCGACATGCATCTCTACGCAATGGCCGCGCGTCGTTCACTTGGAGGGGTGCTGGGAGGTGAGCGCGGACTCCAATTGATCGATGAATCGGATCAATGGATGGCCAGGCAACGGATCAAAAATCCTGCGTCAATGACTCGCATGCTGGCGCCGGGCTTTTGAGAATGGCGGATTGAAATTCATCCGCGTAAATCCGGCGGCTGAATATTTGGTTTACCCATAACAACTTCAAAGAGACCCGATGCCTGGTCTTACTCTACATTGACACTCCTCTGCCGCCGTCCTATTCTTCGCCTGCTCTGCGCGTAACTGCCAGTTCCTGTTCATCAACCTCTCATCCTGAGAACACCGACTTATTATGAAGACCAAGACTCTGTTTATTCTCCTCTACGGAATCGGCCTGACCATGGCAGTCGCGATGCTGTCCGACCTCATCACTCCGATGATCTCGATTAACAACAGCCGGGTGGTTATTGCGATGACGGTCCTGAGTGCCCTGTGTTTGTTCCTCGCGCTCTTTAACTATGAGCCATCCAGGACGCCGCGGCAGTTGGAAGTTGCCCTGATGAAACGGGTGGAAAACTCATGGCTTCAGGCTTTGACTGATCTCGAAAAATCGTTTCACCGTACCTCGCCCCCGACCCTCACTTTGGAATACACCGAATCGAACCACAAGCGCAGCGTGATCGAGGCGAACGATACAGCGGCAACTGCCGCGATTGTCGCCGCCTTTACGAATTCGGGAAGGTCGCTGCTGATCACTGGTGACTCCAAGAGTGGAAAAACAGCCAGCCTGCTGCGTCTCGCGCGAGTGCTCATCGAACGCGCCAAGGACGACCCGTCTCAGTCAATTCCGGTGGTGCTAAATCTTTCCAGTTTGACCGACGGCAATTTTGAACAGTGGCTGATCAGCGAGTTGCGGACTCGCTATGACGTTCCCGAGGAACTGTGCAGGCACTGGTTGCTGCAAAACCGGCTGATCCTCCTGCTGGATGGAGTTGACGATGAGCAGAAAGCCGGCGCGATCGATAACTTCATGAAAGAGAATGAAGCCCCTGGGATTGCGGTATCCGGATACAACGCAGGCGCGATTGGCCTGAAAGGAACCGCCACCCTCACCGCAGCCAGGCCAACCGAACCAAAGTACATCAAGAATGGAGAGGTCTTCGATTCAGTTGAGGCCTTCGCTGCCGAACGTTTCCGCAGAGCAGAATCGCTCAAACCTGCCTACACCAGGAACCAGGTTCAAAAGTGGTTGCGCTGGCTCGCAACTGAATTGAAGGCGCAGGGTCAAACTGAATTCACTATCTTCCAAATTCAGCCAGCCTGGTTAAGGTCTGAGAAGCTCAAATGGTTTTACCTGGCTCTGTCTCGGGTTGTGGGCGCTGGAGTGGTGATGCTCCTCGGCACCGGACTTTTTTTTCTTACCCAGGCCGTACTCAAACAAGTGTCTCATTCGGGCGTGCGCGGAATATTGGATGCGGAGAAGGATCTGGGGTGCTGGTTATTGGTTACTATTCTAATTGGAGGGCTCACTACAGCGGCGCTTGATTGGCGAGTGGATAAGCGAAGCCAGGCGCCGAAAGCTCCTGACCTGCTCACCAACTTAAAGGACATGGCCCTTTATCTCGTAGTTAGTGCGGTTGTCTTTTTCGGATCAAGTTTCCTCTACCTGAATCTCAACGTCATTCTGAGCCGTGAACACGATCCCTTTCAATTCATGAAACCGCTGGTGGGCGCGATCATGTTTGGTGTGTGTTTCGGGCTGGTGTTCTGGTTTCGCAGCAGACAACACAATCTTCGGAGCGACACGAATATGTCGGACCGGCTGGTGTGGTCCCGCCCACAGGTCCTCGCCGGTCTCTTGCGCCTGGGCTTACCCGGAGGTTGGGTTGCCGGATTGATAATCTCCTGGCGTTCGCAGCCTGTTCCGCGCATAGGTTCAGTAGCCGTTGTGCTTCTGGCGGGAATTGCGGTCGGAAGTCTCGTGTTGTTGCTAAGCCCAGGGGTAAGCAAGTTGAAAGTGATCCAAAATAGTCTAGGAGGCCCGGTACAACTCAAAGACATCGTGACTCCTAACGTACTGTCGGCAATTTTATGGTTGGGAGTGATCCTGGGCACTGCCGTTTTGGTAGCGATGGGAGTCTCTTCCGGATCGAATCCGGGCTATCACATCATGATACTTCTCACTGTAATCGGCGGTATGGTGGGCGGGATTGCGGGCGGACTCCGCAGAGTCAGCGTGGTCGAGAAAACTACTTCCAGCCACGACGCGGGCTTAGCAATTCGCAATGCTTTGTTGATTTGGCTCTCGGTCAGTATGCCCGCCGTGCTGTTCTTATGGATCTATGGTGGATTGGTGATGAAGACGGATGAAGTTCTGGGCACGGGTTTCTTTTTTGGACTTGGGCTCGGAATGCTGTTTAGTTTTGCTTACATCGGCTTTGATATCGTTTTCCGGATAGTGTTTCGTTTCATTCTGTGGGTTAACGGCGCAGCCCCGCTCACGGATTGGGTGGCTTCCTTGGATTACGCCGCGAGTCTGGGTTTTCTGAGAAAGGTTGGGGAAGCGTATGTCTTTGATCAGGCGCAGCTCCAGAAGTTCTTCATCGATCAAAAAGAACCCAAGCTCACAAGCGAGAAGCTGGAACGACTGCTACATTGGCGGCATAAAGCAGATCCTTCTGAAGGCGCCAACTGCACAACCGTCACGAGCTAGAGCACAGGCGTTAACCTCGCGTGTGCCAATCGCGACAGAAACTAGTAGAACACTTCATGAATATGGACCTACAAATTATTACCGCTGTTGTCTTCGGTGTCATAGCGTCTTTTCTTGGCAGTTTCTGGGCGTTCCATGGCGCTGGTAAGGTTGAGGGCGAGACCACCGAGGAAAGGGTCAAAAAACTGACTAGGTCCCTGCATGAAGCGTTGAGCCTTATCAAGAGTATTGAGGGCGAAATCAAGGCAAGGTCAACTTTAGCCTCACAACTTCAGAACGACATTGACACATATAATAAGTTAGTAGATGTTAAGAAACCCGAAGTGGAGGCCATCGCGCAGCTCTTGAGAGGTGAGCTAAAGAAGGAAGGAAGAAGTTCATTTTGGAAGGGGGTTCTTACTAACTTCTTATTCTTTATTCTGGGAGCCGCCGCTTCTTGGTTTATCAAGTAGGAAGTGGGTATAGCGTCATCTTATCCAACAATATGAGAATAAACTGGCCGTTACTAGTCAGCATCGTTATTCCACTACTCACTCTGTTTTTGGGCGCAATTTTGAACAGATTGATTGAACGGCGAGCCAAACTAACAACTTACCTTGGCCATACGTCAATTTTTGAAATTCATCCTGCGGGAGGGGACGCAAGATATATTCATACTCATAGTGTGGTGGTAACTAATGCTGGCGGAAAGGCTGCAAATAATGTTCGCCTCAGTCACCATCAGCTCCCCGATTTTTATATTTGGCCCGCCGTACCTCATATGGTCGAAGATATACCTCAGGGAGGGCGCGACATCGTTGTCCCGGTTATGGTACCTGGACACCAGATCACTGTGTCCTATCTCTATTTTCCGCCTACGACTTGGAATCTAGTAAATGCAGGAGTGAGGAGCGATGAAGGCTTTGCAAAAACGCTCAACGTGCTTCCAACGCGACAGTTTTCCAAGCCGATAAACTTCTTAATCTTCTGCCTCATGCTAGTTGGAACCACTAGTATCCTTTATCTTCTAATCTTGCTCATCATGAGATTGCTCACTTTTGTGGGTTAGTCCTCTAGCCCTTGGGAACCTAGCCCTGCGCAAACACAGGTTCGCGTGAGATTTGGATGGGCGGCATGAGGTTTTCCTCGCCCTTGATCCGGAGCCTGGAGGTCCAGTCATTTTCCAGGGCGCCCTCTCGTCGCAACTGACGAATTGTGTCCGGCGGAAGCGAAGGCAGCGCGCGCAATTCAGCAAACGGCGGCGGCATGGCCGGGACGCTCAAACGCTCTGGACGTTCCAGCACGAGGCGTTTTCTGGAGCGCGGCATGAGAAACCGGAAAGCCTCGGCCACGCCATCTCTCGGATGCGAAATCGCCGTGGACCCTTCGGTATAACACCCGACGTGGCAACGCGAGTCGCAGTAAGGCACGATGCCGTGCTTTTGCTCACCCAACTCCATCGCCTTGTAATAGTCACCAATCTCGAGCAGGTTTCCGGCAATCAGTTGCAGCGGCGCGCAGGGATAATGGATGTCGCCGTGTGGATAGATGATCGGGTGAGTGGTCGGATAACACTCAAACCGTTTGAAGTCTCGGATTGTCCGCAACACTTCCATGTTGCCATAAACGCGTGCGCCTTTCTTTTTCGCTCGCGTCACTTCATCAATCAGCTTTTGCCAGCGCGGATTGTCGACCAGGCCGGGACACGGATATTTGCCAACGATGTAGGGCATCGGTGTCCAGTAGAAATCGTTTTCAACGCAAAACTCAAACACCTCCCAGGCGTCGTCAATCGTTTCCGGGAAAATGACGGTATTGATGATGAAGTCAAACTTGAGTTTGTGTTCGCGCCGGTATTCTTTGGCTATTTGAATGTTGCGCTTTACGCGCGTGGTCTGGCCATCTTTGCTGAGGTTGATGAGATCATCGCTACGAGCTTCGTCAACTGAATCAAGACTGACTACCAGGTAATCGATGTTTCGCAAAGCCGGGAGGTGCTTGTCGAGCAGAAACGCATTCGTGTTGAAGGTCACCGGGCAGAACTTAAGTCGTCCGATGTTCTCAAAGATCTCCTCGATGTCGCCCCGCACGGTCGGTTCACCGCCGGTGATGTTGAGACCGGGTGACGCACGACGCAGGATCTCCAGCACTTCAATTGTCTTGGCAGTGTTTAGCCGGTTTTCAGGAATCTCCGGATACATATTGCCGGAGCCGTCATCACAGTAGGTACAGCGGAAGTTGCACTTCATGGTGACGTAGAGACCCGCCAGCATCGGCTTGACCAGCTTTTGATTTGGCCCCTTGCCGTAGCGTGCTCGCAGGACGTTGCCGGCGTACCTGAGTATGAATTGATAGGGGAATCGTCGCATGAAGTCTGTCCCGAAGTGGCGCGGCTTCCAGCAGGCCAGGGGATCGTCGAATTGGACGGGCGATACTCTACTCTCTCAAGGGTTGTTAGGCAAACAGAAACTATTGGGAGTCCCGCGCCGTCAAACTTCGAAAAGCCTCTGAAATTCGAGACGAGACGCTGCCGGCAACAATCGAATACTGGCGGAAATCAAACGTGGTGACGGGCGCCATACCGTAGCTTGCCGAAGTTAAAAAGATTTCCTCCGCCTCGGTCAGGTCAGCCAGTTCGTAGACGCCCTCGATTACCGGAATGAACAGTTTCTCCGCCAGTCCAATGACGGCGCCCCGGGTTACCCCGGCAATTGTGCCGGTGCTAAGCGACGGGGTGTGAAGGGTTCCTTCTCTCAGCCAGAAAATGTTTGCCATCGTCGCCGAAACGATCTCGCCACGTTCGTTTAGCATCACGGCTTCGTCGAAGTCTCGCGACTGCGCTTCTTCCCAGGACAGCACCTGATCGAGATAGTTGAGGCTCTTGATGCCGGCCAGCGGGGAGAAAGTGTTGTAGCGATAGGGCGAGACGGCAAGCGACAATCCGGCGGCTGAAATTTTTTGGGCATCGCTGGTGAGGATCAGCAGATCGGTTTTGCGCGTATCCTTCTTTGCTTTCCAAACGTCGCGGCCACTGCGGGACAGCAGAATCACGCGGGCGCGTCCGTTTCCTACCTGGTTGACGGCGACAATTTTGTTGAGCGCCTCGCCAACGTTACGTTCGTTTGCGCCAGTGATATCAATTTTCAAGCGCGCCGCGTGGTCTTTAAGGCGCGTCCAGTGTTCGGACCAAAGGAATGGCCTGCCACGGTAAACTGCGACGGTAGTAAAAACCCCGCGCCCATAAAGCATTGCCGAAGACACTGGCGCCACGCGCGCCTTCGTCGCCTCGAGCATCACTTTGTTGAGATAGATTACGGGGTGCACGTTTGGGTTGGTCAGTTGTCAGTTGTAGTCATTGGTTAGTAGTCATTGGTTAGTAGTCAGTAGTCAGTGGTTAGTGGTTAGTTGTCAGTTATGCGCTTAACTCAAAGCCAAAGCTCAAAGTGCACAACTGATAACTAACCACTGACAACTAACCACTGACTACTGACTACTGACCACTAACCACTAACAACTGACCACTGACCAATGACAACTAACCACTGACAACTAACAACTGACAACCAGCCTTATCCAGCTGCCATTACTTCCGCTTCCAGCTTTTGCGGGAGTGAGCGCCGCCAAACATCCTCCAACTCGCCGATACCAACAGAAATGATTTCTTCCGTTCCGACGCGTACGCGAAGTTTGTCGCCGCCGACCTGACCAATTATCGCCATCGCACATTTTTGCCGTTCGGCAACAGCTTCAACCGCAGCGCGTGAGGATTCCGGAAAGCTGATGATAATTCGCGACGGCGTTTCACTGAAGAGTGTGGTGGCAACTGGCAGCGAATCCGGAGCCTCCCCCAGGTTTACCTCCGCTCCCGTTGCCTGAGTATTTAGCGAGGAGAAACAACATTCCGCCAACGCCACCGCAAGTCCGCCATCTGAACAATCATGCGCCGAACTTAACAGACCGCCTTCTGCCGATTCGAGACACGTCGCCTGGACTGCTTGCTCCACGGCGAGGTCGATTCCGGGAACCGCGCCATTTTCCAACATCTGTTGAGTCGAAGAACCGTTTACCACCGCAGCATATTCGCTGATCGACAAGTCGTCGGCAGTAACCCCGAGGAGAGCGATCAGCTCGCCGGCGCGTTTGAAACCGGGCTGCACCACCCGGCGTACGTCGTCCACCAGACCAATCATCCCGATTACCGGGGTGGGCAGGATCCCGCGCCCTTCAGTTTCGTTATAGAACGAAACGTTGCCTGAGACGACCGGCGTATTGAACGCGCGGCAGGCTTCTGCCATGCCGTCCACGACTTCCGAAAACGACCACATTACTTCTGGTCGTTCCGGGGAAGCGAAATTCAAGCAGTTGGTGATTGCGATCGGACGAGCGCCAACGCAAACCACGTTGCGGGCCGCTTCGGCAACCAGCAGTTTCGCTCCTTCGCGAGGATTAGCCGCGCAGTAGCGTCCGTTGCCATCGAGAGTCATCGCCAGCGCGCGCCGGGTTTCTTTGATTCTTACCACCGCTGCATCCGCCCCCGGCAGGACCGCGGTATTGGTTCGAACCATGTGGTCGTATTGGCGGTAAACATGCTGCTTGGAGGCGAGATTGGGCGAGGCAAGCAACGCTTTTAGTTCATCATTCCAGTTTTTGAACTTTGAGCTTTGTTCCGGGGAGGTTGGACTTTGGACGCTGGACTTTGGACCAGGCGCGCGCATCGTGCGTTCGTATAGCGGAGCTTCATCGGTCAACAACGAAACCGGAATATCAGCCACGATTTCATCGTTGTGGCTGACAACCATGTTTCGGCCTTCGCGGACGCGGCCAATCACGACCGCATCCAGGTCCCACTTGCGAAAGATGTCGATCACCTCGCGCTCCCGGCCTGCATGCGCAACGATCAGCATCCGCTCCTGCGACTCTGAAAGCAGCATTTCATACGCGGTCATTCCCGTTTCGCGTTGCGGAACCAGCGAAAGATTGATTTCAACTCCGGTACCCGCCCTCGAGGCCATTTCACAGGACGACGAAGTCAGGCCTGCGGCGCCCATGTCCTGGATTCCGGCGATCGCGCCACTGCGCATCGCTTCAAGACACGCTTCCAGCAAGAGCTTCTCGAGAAAAGGATCGCCGACCTGTACGGTCGGACGCTTCTCGAGCGCTTCTTCGTCAAACTCCGCCGAGGCCATCGTCGCACCATGAATGCCGTCGCGTCCGGTCTTGGCGCCAACATAGAGAATTGGATTGCCGATTCCGGAAGCCTTCCCAAAAAAGATCTGGTCCTGGCGCACCAAACCCAGGGCAAATGCGTTGACCAGAGGATTGAGGGAATAAGCATCGTCAAAGGCCACCTCCCCGCCAACCGTTGCCACCCCAAAAGCGTTGCCGTAGTGAGCAATCCCGCCGACGACTCCAGCAAGCAGAGAGCGATTGCGGCGTCCGTAATTTGGATGGTCGAGTGAGCCGAAGCGAAGGCTGTTCATGGAAGCGATTGGCCGCGCGCCCATGGTAAAAACGTCGCGCAGAATTCCGCCCACGCCGGTTGCGGCTCCCTGAAACGGTTCTATGAAAGATGGATGATTGTGTGACTCGATCTTGAAAGCTGCACACCAGCCGTCGCCCACATCAACGATGCCGGCGTTCTCACCGGGTGGAACCAGGATGCGCTCGCCCGTCGTGGGAAGGCGGCGCAAATGTATGCGCGAAGATTTGTAGGAGCAGTGCTCTGACCACATCACGGAAAAGATGCCGAGCTCGACGAGGTTTGGCTCCCTGCCCATTAGCGACGTGATACGATTGAATTCTTCAGCAGTAAGGTTGTGGGCGGAGACTACTTCGGGTGTGATCAAATCCATGTGTTGATGGGGATCGATAAACTTAAGCTTAGGCTGTCAAAGCGATTGTGGCAGTCCACTGCCGGAAAAGTGTGCCCTTGCAAGTCTTGCCCAACTTCAACCTTTGCGCGGCCCTAAGGCTGACTTGCCAAATGTCATTCTGCCCTGGTCGGAGTGCCGATTTTCTCGTTTGGCAGCACGACACTTGGCGCCTCCGAAGTCATTTTGTCGCACGATGTAATTCTGTAGCGCGGCTTGCAACTGCCCGGAAAACTGTGGCCCATTGACTACCACATCGACATCAACACTTGGGACGTCGAGTCCACGCATCTCTTTTAGCAGCAGATTGCGAAGCACACCACCGAGAATGTAAGCGTCCCAACCGGTTGAAAACTCCGAGCGCAATTGGGCGAGTTCGTCACCGTTCCGGCCACTGAAGAAACGCTCCAGGGGTAGGCTAAGCAGATGTGGTGGAGCGAATGACTTTAGTTCGCGTCTGAGAGCCATTAATTTCAAACCGAAGCGTGAGTTGGCGGCAACCGGGCGGCGGATTAGCTGCCGGCTATCACTTTATCGATCGCGGCGCGGAGTTCCGCCACTTTTACTCTGCCAAAAGTCTTGTAAACAACCTGACCTTGCGAGTTGTAAAGAAAAGTAGCGGGCAACGCACCGCCCCAATGTGGATCAATGAAAGTGATGGCCGGTTCAGGGTCATTGACGTTCAACAGGTAGGCCGGCATCTGGGCGTTCATGGTACGCAAAAACTTCGGCACCTCGGTGTTGATGTCGGCGAGATCGTCGAGCGTGACTGCGATGAAGTCGAGGCCCCTGGGACGATAGTCAGTATCAACTTTGACCAGATCGGGAAATTCCTCCCGGCAAGGATCGCACCAGGTGGCCCAGAAGTTTACCAGCAGCGGTTTTTGCGAGTCGCGCTTTAGTAGTTGTTTGAGCCGGTCGGTATCAATCGGCTCCACTTTAGGCGCGGTTGCAACGGCCGGGCTCTTAGTGACGCGGCGCGTTTGTTTCTGCGCCGCGGTCACAAAACACGAAATCAGAATCGCGAGACCAGCAGCCGGCAAAACGAGTTTCTTGACTGCAATCATTGGATTAGGCGCGTTTGATGGTGCAACCAAAGGCCAGCGCCGTGGGTTTCTCAACGGGTTTCCCGGCCAGCACCGCGTTAACCGCGTCGCGCAGTTCATTGGAACTAACACCCGAAAGGTCTTTGCTGTTATCGATGCGCCCGTGATAGACGAGTTTATTGCTGGCATCGAGAAAATATGCTTCGGGCGTTTTGGTCGCCCCGACCGTATCAGCAAACTTGTTCCCGGCGTCTTTGAGGATCAAGAACGTCATCTTGTTTGAAGCGGCGTGTGACTTGACCGCGTCTGCCGACTCTGCGGCATTGGAATTAATACCGACGACCTTGATGCCTTTGGCCTGATACTCGTCCGCCAGTTTTTGCATGCGTTCGTTGTAAGCATTGGAAACCGGGCACTGGACCGCGATAAAAATCAGGACCGTTCCGTTTTGCCCTTTTAGCGAATTAAGAGAATGATCTTTGCCGTTCGTGTCAGGCAAAGCGAAGTCGCCGATCGTGGCGCCAATGGGTGGTGGCTCGGGAATGTCAGCGTTGTTGGCGCTGGCATTTCCGATCATCGCGATCGCAAAAACTGCGGCCAACGTCAGAGAAATAGCGAGTATTCTTTTCATGATCAGTAACTCCTGGTTCGAAATATATGGGGAAACGAGAAAGAGAAGGTTAGCAGCCCCGGCAGGACGAGGCAAGCGAAGGTACTTGGAGGTACTGATGAACTTCTGAAAGTGCATCAGTACTTCTTAGAGGGATTTTGGAAATTCAACTTTGGGCAACTCGCAGTAAGGAAGGGGCAAAGCGCAGCGCGCGCCCGCTCAACTTGCATCACTACTCGAGACTGAGGTTCTAGTTTCAACTGCCTGGGCTTGAATTTCCAATTTTAGGATGAGTGGATGATGCAGCTTGAGCGGGGGTGTGCTGCGCTTTGCCTCCTTCCTGACTGCGCTTTGTCTTGACTGCGCCTCACAACGCTTTCTGACGGTGCGCCAGAAAAACAAGCACCGTTAAGACAGTGGTTACGGCAGCGGACAAGAGACAAAACTGGCAGAAGGCTTTGATTACGACAGCTTGCAGATAAAAAAGCCAGATGGTCGCAAGGAACATTCCGGCGACGACCACGGCCAGCACCTTGCTAATCCGTTCGTAACCAAAAGCCGCCAGCGTAGCGAGACTGAAGACAGTGAAGTAAGCAATCGCGCCGATGAGTGCGAGTGGAATACCGCGAACGCTGGCGTATGGGCTACTGAGAACAGCCGAACACCCGGCCACAATCGTGCAACGAACGCTACGACCAGCCATGTGCTCGACGGTGAGGTAAATGGAATCTCCGAGTCCGATTAACGAGACGAACGCGGCGACGCCGTAGATTATCGCGGCCCGCCGGACGATTGGTTTGTTGATTTCCTCGAGACTGGTCACCGTGTACACAGAAATGGTATTGGGTCAGTTTGCGTGCGCGGTCTAATTAGCAGCGTCGCTGCAGTGCGGTGAATTTGCTGGCTGCAACTAACCTGACGGCTTCGCCCACCCTTTCGACTTCACCGGTTTCTGTCGAGTTCTGCCTGAATCAACGGCCGCAGCGTTTCCGGTGGCAACGATTGAAACGGTACTTCGCGTCCGTTGAGAAAGACTGTGGGAGTGCCCTTCACTCCCAAACTGTGGGCGCGCTTCCCATCCAGAAAGATTCTCCGTTCCACCACTTCGCCGTCCATGTCCCGCTTCCATTTTTCGATGTTGAGTCCGATCCTGGTTGCGTAGCTTTCAAAGATCGGGCCAGCATCAGGCGATTTGTCCCAGGCGACCTGGTTCTCGTAGAGCATGTGATGCATTTCCCAGAATTTCCCTTGCAGGCCCGCCGCCTCAGCCGCGCGCGCGGCCTCGAGCGCATGCACATGTGCAGGCACGAGCGGGAACTCCCGAAAGACCACCCTTAGCCGAGGGCCAAACTCTGCCTCCATCGTTTTGACGATCGAGTGGAACACACCACAGGGCGGACACTGAAAGTCGCCAAACTCCTCGAGGGTCACCCTGGCATTGGGATCGCCTTTCTGGTGCGGAGGCATGGCGCCGGCATCATCTTCCGCGTCGGTTGCGCTCGCGACGGGCGACGGCGCGGACGATACCGGGGGCGATGGGTTGTTCGCCGGGACTGTCAGGGTCAGAACGCCTGGAATTGGAGTTGGTCGTGTGAAATACCACGCGGTAAGAAGCGCCGACACCAGGACGGCAGCGATAATGACAAACGGAAGGGCGCGTTTCATTTGTTGAGACCTTGGTTTCTTGATCTGAATTCGGTGCTTAGCTCACCGGACTGTGAACGGGACCGTACGGTCGAGATTGCCGTTAACGTAAACCTGGACCTTGTATTTTCCTACCGGCCAATCTTGCGGCAGGCTTAAATGCCCGTGAATAATGTCTTCCTTCGCATTGGTTGTGTAGTCGATGTCCTTGATCTTCTTGTTTTGGGTGTTGCCGGCATCCACGATCCACCACGAAAATTTCATCTCGGTTTCTGCCTTCGACTCTTTCAAGGTAGCAACGCAGTGCAACTTGTGATCGTCCGGGCTGAAGGTATTCGTCCGATCGCCCGGGTTCCCGCGGCCATCGTCCTTGGCCATGTGAATTTCTTTGATAGCCGACCCAGTAGTGGATTGTTCAACCTCAGCATTTGAGTTGTTGCTGTTGTTAGCGTTGTTCGCGTTGTTCGCGTTCTTGTTCTTGCCGAGGTTGCAAGCCAGGACTACAAAAAGCAAAAGCCCAACGGCTAGCCAAGATGAACGGTGTTTCATTTTTGTTCTCCGGGGATGTTTAGTCAACAAAGCGTACGAGGAGTTTCAGGCAACCGCGGCCAGCGTCGCAGCCAGGGACCGAAACACGTCACGTCCGTCACTCGACCCAAGCAAATCTTCACAGGCCCTTTCAGGATGCGGCATCAGACCGAGAACGTTGCGCGACTGGTTACAGATCCCGGCAATGTTATCGCGCGAACCGTTTGGATTCGCGGCCTCAGTGATATTTCCCTGGGCGTCGCAGTAACGGAAGATGATTCGATCCTCTCGCTGCAGTTGAGCCAGTGTCTGGTCATCACAGACGTAGTTTCCTTCGGCATGAGCAATGGGAATACGCAAGACAGAATGGCGTTTCATCTCATTGGTAAATGGGGTGTCAGACGTTTCGACCCGCACCAGCACGTGCTCGCAAATGAAATGCAGATTGCGATTTCGGATCAAGGCGCCCGGCAAGAGCCCTGCTTCACAGAGGATCTGAAAACCGTTGCAGATGCCGAGAACGAAACGGCCCGACGCGGCAAACGCCTTTACCGATTCCATCACCGGCGAAAAGCGCGCCAGCGCGCCCGCTCTCAGGTAGTCGCCATAAGAAAAGCCGCCGGGAATGATCAACGCGTCGTAGGAATTTAGATTCGTTTCGCGGTGCCAGATGAAATCGACCGGCTGGCCGACATGCTTCGAGATCACATGATAGGCATCGTGATCGCAGTTAGAGCCCGGAAAAACTATGATTCCGAATTTCACCCTTCAATCTCCACCCGGTAATCTTCAATAATCGGATTTGACAAGACCTCGCGCGCCATGCGGGCGACTGATTCGCGAGCCTGTTGCTCATCAGCAGAATCCTGGAGAGCGATCTCAAAGTATTTCCCCTGGCGAACGTCGGCGATGCCGGTAAAACCGAGCAGCTCAACCGAGTGTTGGATGGCTTTACCCTGCGGGTCGAGCACGCCCGGTTTGAGGCTCACAAAGACTTTGGCTTTCATAAGTTTTGGCTGCCGCTCCTCGTTTTGGTAAGCATACTAAGACATAACATTGCTTCATGTGTAGTGAATAGCATAATATCTCGACCCGCGTATTGGCATTTGGTTTTCAAACGACTCAAAACCCAGGAGACACCAATGCAAAATCCACCACCACCCAGCGCGCCACCACCCAGCAACTCGCCAATAGGCGGTATGGATCCAAAAGTGGCGGCGGCAATCTCGTATATCTGGATTGTGGGAGTAGTTTTCTTCATTATCGAAAAAGAAAACAAATTCATTCGTTTCCACGCCCTGCAATCGATTCTTTTTGGTGTGGCAAACGCTATCATCATGGGGGTCCTGGCAATCATTGCCGTGATCCTGACCGTGGTCTTTAGTATCGGAGGAGCGGCTGCCGCAACAGCGAGCGGCAGCGGTGGAATCGGTACTCTGGTTCAGTTGGTCGTCTGGGTGATCTGGCTGATCTTCTGGCTCATCGGACTGGCAATGTTTGTGGGCCTGATTTACGCAGCCGTGAAGGCTTACCAGGGTCAGACCTTCAAACTGCCAATCATCGGCAATATAGCTGAGAAGACGGTGAACAAGTAGTTACGCTGAAGCTCCAGTCCAGCCGTCAGCGGGTGGGTATCAGCCATCCGCTACCGCTGATTGAAGTGACTTCGCTCCTGCCCGAGTCGTACTGAAGACTCTCTCAAAGACCGGGCCGACATTTCTCAAGTAAGTCTGCAGATTGAATACTCCCTCTATTTCTTCGGCCGACAGTTGGCCCTTGATATCCTCGTCGTTTTTCAACAGCTCATGAAAGTCTTCGTTCTGGTCCCAAACCTTCATGGCGTTGCGCTGGACCCACACGTAGGCAGTCTCACGCGATACACCCTTCTGCGTTAACGCGAGCAGCAGTTGTCCGCTGAACACAAGTCCCCTGGTTGCTTGCAGATTCTGCAACATGCGCTCCGGGTAAACCACCAGTCCATCAATCAACGACGTCGCCTTATGGAGCATGTAGTCGAGCGCGATGCTTGAATCTGGAAGCACCACGCGCTCGGCTGACGAATGCGAAATGTCGCGCTCGTGCCAGAGAGCGACGTTTTCCAAACCCACCAGACTGTTTGCTCTAACGACGCGAGCCATGCCACAGATGCGTTCTGAAATGATCGGATTACGCTTGTGAGGCATTGCGCTCGATCCCTTTTGGCCCTTGGCAAACCTTTCCTGAGCCTCACTGACTTCGGTGCGCTGCCAGTGGCGAATGTTTAGTGCAAACTTATCCAGTGATGAGGCAATGATGGCCAGCGTGCTTAAGTAGTCGGCGTAATTGTCGCGCTGAATAATCTGCGTGGAAACGGGAGCAGGCTGGAGTCCCAGGCGCTCACAAACTCTTTCTTCCACAATCGGATCGAGAAGCGCGAAGGCTCCCACTGCGCCGCTGATTTTCCCTACCGCCACGGCCTCCCGCGCCCGTTGCAGGCGTTTACGGTTGCGGCGCGTTTCGTCGTACCAGAGCGCGAAAGTCAAGCCAAAGGACGTCGGCTCAGCATGAATCCCGTGGGTGCGGCCGATTTGCGGAGTGTTTTTGAACTCGAACGCGCGGCGTTTCAACACCTCGAGAAGCGCATCGGTTTTTCCAAGCAGTAAATCGCAGGCGTCGCGGAGCAACAGAGCGTTGGCAGTATCGACTACGTCCGATGAGGTGAGTCCATAGTGGACAAAGCGTGCGGGTTCGCCAATGTTTTCCGCAAGATTTGTGGTAAAGGCGATGACGTCGTGGTTCGTGGTCTGCTCGATTTCATTGATCCGTTCCACTGAGAACTTCGCTCGCGATTTGATCTGCTCAACCGCATCCTTTGGGATTGTCCCCATCTCAGCGTGGACTTCGCAGACGGCAATCTCCACTTCCAACCACTTCTGGAATTTGTTTTCGTCGCTCCAGAGCGCGCCCATTTCGGGCAATGTGTAACGTTCGATCATGGGTTAACTATCCAAGATTACGCAGATTCTTGAAAACTGAACGAGACACGCAGGACGTCTATTTAGTCTGCGCTGCGGATTCGTCATTTTAGTGCGGTTGAGTTCACAAAATATCTTGCCAGCAGCCAGCGGTGATCGCGTTCAATCAGAGTAAAGGTCTCCATCCCGGGTCCATTCTGAAATCTCGTTTGATAGGTAACGATGTACGCGCGACCCTTTAGCGGCCCACCAGAGTTTTGTTGCTCAGTCGCTGACAACAGTAAGCGGTTCTCCACCTTGCCGAGCTTCGTCTTCAGTGTCTTAAACGTCGAGATTGATGTTTCCACCGTTGCATCCTGCCGCCAGAGTTCATCAGCTTCGTTATACACTTTTTCAAATCGTTCCGCCGCGATGTCGTCGCTAACAGTGGTGATCGTGCTTTCCACCTCCGCCGGGATGCTGCGTCGCTCGGATTTCAAACCACAACCGGGAACCACCACGAGAGCCAGTATCAAGAATGGAATCGATCGCCGAAGAATTAAAAGTCGGGGCCAGGAAGGTTCATCCTTCCGCCTTCCGCCTTCATCCCTCATTCCCCCGTCTTCATCCCTCATCCTTCCGTCACACCTCGATCCATGGGGTCGGCTCCTTCGGAGACGATAAGATGACCTCGGTGTCGACCGGAAATAGCGGGCAGCGCTCCTGCAACGCCACGTCGGCGGTAATCTTGGCAAGATAAGGATTGTTTGCGCGCTGCGACAGGTGGGCCAGCACGATCGCCTTCGCCGAGCCATCAAAGCCATCGCGAATCCACTCAGCCACGTCCTCATTGGAAAGATGCCCCAGGCGTGAAAGAATCCGCTGCTTCAATTCCCACGGGTAAGAGTCACAAGCTTTCAACATGTCGCGGCTGTGGTTTGACTCAATCACGATCGCGGCACACCCGCGAAGCCGTTCGCTAATCAGGGTCGTGATGTGGCCAAAGTCCATCAAAGTAGCGATCTTGACGCCCTGGTGGGTAGCGGTGAAACCGAAATTGTCAACCGCGTCATGGGGAATAGTGAAGGGGTGGAAATCGATCTCCCCGATACGGAAGTCTTTGCTGGATTCGATTTGCTCGACCCGATCTTTCAGCGCTTTCACGCGTTTACGTGGTTCATCGTTGCTGACGTTGAAGCGCTCGCTAACGTAGGCATCATGCGTCTTGGCGGACATGTAGACCGGGCAATCAACTGTCCTCAGCAACACCCGCAGGCCACCCGCATGATCGCCGTGCTCGTGAGTCACCAGCACGGCGTCAAGGCGCTGGACGTCTTCGCCAACCTGCGCCAGCCGGCGGGCAATCTCTTTTGCGCTGAGTCCCGCGTCGACCAGAACACGCGTCTGACCGGCAACGATCAAAACCGCATTGCCAGTTGATCCGCTGCCGAGAACGGTAAGTTTCATCTTAAGGATTTTAACCGGGCAACTAAGAAGGCGTAGAAATAAAACTTTAGCATTTAATACTGGAAACGGCTACAGGGTCTGGCGTAAAGCAAACTGTTAGTTTGCGGAAGCCCGCACAATTCTCTCCCTTGCACTTTAACTACAGGAAGCACATAACAGTTTGCTTTACGTCTTCAACGGGCAAGACTCAGCGGGTCGATCCCCTTGTCCAGGTTAAACGACGAACCGACTGCGCCGACGACACAGGTATCGCGGTTAAGGCCCGCGCGCTGACGCAGGTGATAAACGGCTTCGATTCCGGTACAGTGCGCGCCGAGGAAGTGACGAATGCCAAACTCACGCAGTTTGTCCCCGGTCCAGTCGAGTTTGCTATCGTCAAAGTTGAACAGGTGAAACCCTCCGATAGCAGCGTACGCTGGGGCTCGACGCACGTGGTTGCGCGCGTGCTCAAGTGTGTTGATGAGTCCGGCGTGCCCGCACCCTGAGAGCAAGACCAGACCCTTGTCGGTGTCGAACACCAGAGACATATCCTCTGGCACATAGTCGTCAACGGACCCTTTCGGCGTCATAACCGGACCCCACCCACCTCCTTTTTGTTCTGAGTGAGTGCGCGCCACCGGACCGGTTAGCCAGACACCAGGGTAGAGTTGTGCAGGCTCTTTGTGTTCGACAAAGTTGGCACCGGTGGCTTCATAGAGGGGCTTCAAGGCGATCATCGAGTTGCCTTCTTCGTTAGTTTTCCGGGGCCGGCTCCAGAAAATGCCCTCAGCCACGTGAGCGCGCGACAAAGCCGCGGGATTCTCTTTGGCAAGCTCACGCCGCAGATGCAGCAGGCCACCGGTGTGATCACCATGGTTATGACTCAGAATAACGTCGGTAACGCTTGCCAGATCGACGCTGAGTTGACGGGCGTTTCTTAACACAGTGTCGGGATAAGCACCGGTATCAAAAAGGATGCGGCGCCCATCCACCTCGACCAGTGCCGCAAAACCCCATTCACCGATCCCACGCTCCGCAAGCATTGTCGAGAGCGCAAGGATGCGTAACGAACGAACGCGTCCCGCCGCGCCGGATTGTTCCGCCGTAGCAGGTTGATTCGTCTTCTGACTCGTGGCGAGCGCAAAGGGCAGAGCCGCCATTAAGAGAATTCCGGTTAACAGAAAACGTCTCATTTGTTCTCCTTCTGGAAAAGATTTCTGTCAGGCGACCCTCGATCCGCCCGACACTACCGCTTTTCCTTCCATGTCCTCGACAATTAATCCTCCGGTCAGCATCCAGATACACACGGAAATCTTCTTAGCGATTGAATGACTTTACCGCGCCGCTTCGCATTGTCTCAATAGTTTCCTTTGGTAGCCATCGTCCTCGCACCGTCACGCCGGCCCTGAAACGCATTGAAAAACGCGAGGTAGAAGTAATAGCGGCTCTGCCGCCCTCCGTTCGGTAAGGCTCTGCCTTACCGTCAGCCCTTCACATTCTCGAGGCTACGCCTCTGGGTTCGGAGGCGCAGCCTCCAACTACAATTTAAGACACAACGGTAAGGCAGAGCCTTACCGCACGGAATGCGGCAAAGCCGCCCGAGACTCCAGACTCTCAACTCTACACTCCAGACTCCAACTCCCTGTTGCCTATCCAAAATCTATTGGAAAGTTGATCGGTTGCCTCATGTAAAAATCTACTCGAAAAGGTTGTTGGTTTCATAGCAGGGTTCGGTTTATGTGAAATAGCTGAGGCCGAAAACGAGCGTTGACGGACAATCCCGTTAACAGATATTCTCAGGCGGTTTAACGCACAGGAATTCTTCCCGGATTATTGAGTCCACGTGAGCGAATCCTATCAGCAACCACCAAAGCGTTTTTGCCTTGTGCTAATCAAGCCGTCGCACTATGACGACGACGGATATGTTATCCAGTGGCTCCGATCTCCTGTCCCCTCAAATTCGTTGGCAGTGATGTATGGCCTGGCGCTTGACTGCGCGCGCCGAAGGGTGCTCGGTGAGAATGTCGAAATCGACATCCACCCTTTCGATGAAACGATCACGCGCGTTCGTCCGAATCGTATCGCCGCGCTTATCAACCGTGCGGATACCGGTATGGTGATGCTTGTCGGGGTCCAATCAAACCAGTTTCCACGAGCGCTCGACATTGCGGCGCCCTTGCGCGAGAGCGGCATCATGGTAGCGATCGGCGGCTTCCACGTTTCCGGTACCCTTGCGATGCTGAAGGAACGTGACCGTGATGTTCGCCGTGCTGAAGAGATGGGAGTCTCGCTTTTTGCCGGAGAGGCCGAGGGACGGCTCGACAGCGTCTTGCAGGACGCCGCTACCGGGAAACTTGAGCCGCTCTACAATTTCATGAACGACTTGCCGGATCTCGAAGGGGCGATAGCGCCTTTCCTGCCGGCCGATATTGTCAAACGAGCTTTCGGAAATACGAGCTTTGATGCCGGGCGTGGCTGTCCCTTTTCGTGTTCGTTCTGCACGATCATCAACGTTCAGGGTCGGAAATCGCGCTGGCGCACCGCGGACGATATAGAGGGAATTGTGCGCGCGAATCTGGCGCAGGGTGTTCACAGCTTTGTTATTACTGATGACAATTTCGCGCGCAACACCAATTGGGAGGCGATCTTCAATCGCCTAATCTACCTGCGTGAGGTTGAAGGGATTAATCTCAAATGCAGCATCCAAATTGACACCGGATGTCATCGCATCCCGAACTTCATCGATAAGGCACGCCGCGCCGGCGTAAAGCGCGTTTTTATCGGGTTGGAGAACATAAATCCGCGTAACCTGGACGGCGCGAGAAAACACCAGAACAAGATTACCGAGTATCGCCAGATGCTACTCGATTGGAAACACACCGGTGCGATCATCTTTTGCGGTTACATTCTGGGTTTTCCCAATGACACTTCGGAGTCGATCCTGCACGACGTCCGGATTATTCAAAGAGAATTGCCGACGGACATAATCGAATTCACGTGCCTCACGCCATTGCCGGGATCAGAGGATCACCGCAAGATGTTTGAAGCCGGCCTTCCGATGGATGCGGACTTGAACCGCTACGATATCAATCATGTCACCATCCCGCACCCACTTATGTCGCGCGAGGAGTGGGAAGCAGTCTACGCGCAAGCGTCGATAGACTATTACTCGGACGAGCACGTCGAAACAGTGTTGAAACGGTGTGTTGCCACGGGATCCAGTCCGGGCAAAACGATGTTCTACCTGGTGTGGTTTCGCGGCAGCCCTGAGATTGAGAGAGCACATCCGGTGGAAGGCGGGTTCTTCCGTCGAAAGTTTCGTCGAGATCGGCGGCCGACTCTGCCAATGGAATCACCCTGGATCTTTTATCCGAAGTATCTGGCCGAAACGGTGTGGAAGCAGTCTCAGTGGATATCGCTCTATTTACGATACTATTTCATTCTCAGGAAGGTGATGCGGGACCGGCGGCGTTCTGAATACGCAGACCTGGCAATCACACCCGTCGCCGCGGATGAAACTGAGACCAGCGAACTATTTCAATCAGCCGAAGCGCAAGCTTATTTGGTTAAGATTCAGCGGGTTGAAAGATTCCGGAAAGGCGCCGCTGCTTGAGAAAGACTCCTGGTTCACTTGCTTCCCCGGCAATGCGAAACAAACAGAAGCGATCGCCACTCGAAGTGGAACACCACGGGGTCTGAAACACCGGACTTGCTTTACCGCAAAGCGGTTGCGTCTTAAAGCCCAGGGTTGCCGCTTCGGCTACCCTGGGTTTTGGATTGAATGGGTGTCCAACCGCAACGCGGTTGCGCCCACCTATGCGACTCCGTGCAGGGCGCGGAGTGAGAGCGTTAATTCAACCCGGTGGCAAGCGCCTGAGACGCAACCGCTTTGCGGTTGAATCGCCATTTCATTCTTTAACCCAGGGTAGCCGAAGCGGCAACCCTGGGCTTTAAGACGCAACCGCTTTGCGGTAAAGCAAGGCCAGTCAGAAGACTAACGAGGGATACAACAAGGTTCCGTTGCACCTCCAAGTTGAATCCACATATCAATTACCTACAAGCTCGAATGAATCAAGAAAAGCCTGCGCTAACTTTTCATATCCATTCTTGCTGTCCATTGCGTTCTGATGTTTTGGGGCGGCAACAAATTGGTAGTAAATACGGTCGCTAACAACTATCCATCTAACGCGGACAACATCTTGCTGCGTTTCAACTTGTAGAAAATGTCCGGGGTAACTGTGAAACGAAATGGCTTCTTCTTTTATGACTTGAAGCTGGCGAGCCGAATTGGCGTCTAACCAGGCGTCACGAATATTGCGCAGGGCGACTTTTGCGTCAGGGATGTGTGAAGGCGCATCCGCGTATGTAGTTACGTACAAAAGCAGGCCGCCTTGATGTTCGGCGACATGAACCGTAGATTGACCGCCCATACCATGTTGAATTTCGGAATATTCACGCGGCTTCCCGGGAAACTTAATCTTGAATTTCCCGGAATCCGAAATGTACTCAACCCACTTTTGCGGGAAGTATTCATCAGCAAGGGGCGGAGGACCAGCGGCCGGTTTTGTCTGCGCCATGCAAACTGAGCAGCTTATTAGCATGCAACTGCGACGCGCGATCAGCATTCAAGCTGAAGGAAAGAAGTTACTTGAGAAAAACGCTATCGCGCCGTCAGCTACAAGACTTGGTTGGATTGCGGCCGCAGATATGCGAGCTACTTGCCATTGCGGCCTTCACTGAAATAGCGGTCGACTACAGCAATTAGATTTCTAAGGTTTCCGTCCGTGAGAGTTTGGGCCTCGGTTAATCTGATCTGGGAATCCACCAAGGAATCGATCTTGGCATTCACATCTCTGAAGCCTTCGAGCGTCGCGTGGGCTAACCGCCCGACAACA
>JAXIOV010000017.1:0-2560 GCA_045403245.1 Pyrinomonadaceae bacterium
ACCCGGGGCAGTAGCCCAACTGTTAAGGAGGGCTCGCTCACCCGGGGCAGTAGCCCGACTGTTAAGGAGGGCTCGCTTACTGCGCGCCGATGGCGTTTGAATCGACCGCTGCGCGCGCGTGCCTTTTACCCGTCCGCTACCGCGGGGCCTGGGGCATTACCCAGATCTAAGATCTCAAATTTCAAACGCGTCCGCGTTCTTTCCGCACCCGGATAACCCATCCACTACCGCGGATGGTACTGACCTCCTGCCTTCTGCCGCAAGCCGCTCACCTTCCCTTGCGGCCTTTGCGTTTCTGGACGTCGACGGTGACGGCGCCGGTGGAGCTGCTGACCAAACAACCCTCCGGGGCACAGATCGTGTAGGTGAAAGTGTCGAAGCCAATGAAGCCGGCGACAGGTGTGTAAGTTAGAGTGCCGTTTCCGTTGTTAACCACACTGCCGTGCGCGGCAGGGCCGACGCTGGTAATCGTTAACGGATCGCCGTCGGGATCGACATCGTTGGCGAGCACGTCAATGGTCACGGCGGTTGCTTCGACCGTCACCGCTGTGTCGTTTGTCGCAGTTGGCGCTAACGCGTCGAGCACGGCAGCAAGCGCGTCGATGCGGCCCCAGCCGTAAGTATTGTTGGGAATTGAAATCGGAGTATCGCCACCGCAACCTTCGGTCGTCGTCTTCCTCACGGCAGTTTGCTCAATTATGTTTTCAAGACGATCGATCATCCCGGCGAGTCGGGGATTCGCCGAGATTAACAGCGCCACTAAACCGGCCACGTGTGGGCCAGCCATGCTGGTGCCGCTGAAGCTCGCATAACTACCATCGCGCACACTCGATCTGATTCCCGAACCGGGCGCACTAATGTTTGGCTTGATCAATCCCAACGGCGCGGACGGATCGCCAAGTACTGAGCCGCGACTACTGAAGTAAGAAATCTGATCGGTGCGGTGATCGGTTGAGCCCACAGTGAACGACTCCGGATAGCGAGCCAGAGGAGCGAAGATTGAATTACAAATGACTTGACCGGAATCAAACCCCAGCGGACCCGATCCATCGTTGCCCGCCGATACGGCGTAAAAAATTCCGGACGCCCGACTTGCTCGCAACGTGTCCTGAAGCGCAGGCGGCGGACAACCTTCAACGCAGCCCCACGAATTGTTGATCACGTGCGGCGCCTTCGACGGATCGGGATTCTGATTAGCGAGATTGGTCGGCGCAATGAACCATTGCATGCAGTCGAGGTACGTCGGAATCACGCCCACGCCCTGGACCATGTTGCGGCAGGCAACCCACTTGGCTTCCGGCGCCATACCGATGCGATTGCTCGCGCCATCGTCGCCTACCATCGTGCCCACCGTGTGAGTCCCGTGATCATGATCGTCGCAAGGTTCGCTGCCAATGGTGGTTTCGCAAGGCGTGCCCGTGCCGTCGTGCCAGTTGTAGTTGTGATCACTAGTGCCCGCACTGTTGTTCCATCCGCGATATTGATTTTTGAGCGCCGCATGATCCCACCTGACGCCGGTGTCAGCGCCGGCGACGACGGCTCCCTGGCCCGCAATTCCTATGGCCCAAACATCATCGGCGTTTACGTTAAGCAAATTTGCTTCAGGACTTGGATCAGCGAGTAACGCCAACGACGAAACCGGATCATTTGAAGTTAAGGGTTGATCTGTGGGCGGAAGACTTAACGAGCCACCGCCGCTTGCGTAGATGTAGGCGACTTCCGGTCGGACCGCCACTGCTTGAATGGCGGCGAGCGAGCCGCGGGCCCAGATGGCGTTGCTAACCCAAAAACTTTTGTAGGTCGCGCCAAACTGAGCGAGCGTTTGCAGCACCGCCGGCTGGGTGGCGTTGGCTGTAGTGGTTAGCTGCTCGTAAACGAACGCGCCCTTCTCTTCCTTCGTTGTCAAAGCGGCGGCGCCACTAAGATCGGCCTGCGAATTCATGTAAACAAGGAACTGCGTCTCGCCGTTCAGAGCGGCGTTGAGGACACTGGGTTCGACTTTATCCTGCCAGCTCGCGATCTGAGCGCTGCCGATCCAGCGACTGGAGGTGGGGATGAACAGAGCAAATGCAATCAACGCAAGTAAAGTGGCGATGCGAACTTTTGGCGGCTTCATCTCAATCTCTTCCTTTCAGCTTCAATGTTGCGACACCGACAAGATAAGAAAGAGACTTGAGAAATTCTTGAGAGAGGGCGGGAGATTCATTCGCAATCAAAACGATGGCGAATTGCAACGCGGGGCGGAAGAGCGAACCCGGGGTAACCTCGGGGGAAAGGTGGGAGGCGGGTGAAAAAAGGAACGCAGACTCATCGAGGCCGGCGAAATTGTTCTGGTCGGGGTTGGTTTTCGGCAACCTGCCTCGTTCACGAGGCAAGCCCGCAGGGCTGATAGGCCAGCCGTTTTACGGCTGGTTACGTCCAGCTCGAGAAATTTATTGAGGCCGTTTTAACGGCCTTTTTTGAGGGGCGTATCAAGGCCGCTGAAGCGGCCTAAATGACGAATTGACGCAAACGAAAACCAGTCGTAAAAACGGCTGGCCTAATGGCCCTTCGGGCCAGC
>JAXIOV010000033.1:0-5355 GCA_045403245.1 Pyrinomonadaceae bacterium
CGCCACTGACGACGAAGGTTTACTACTGATCGATCAGCACGTGGCGCACGAACGCGTTTTGTTTGACAAGTATCGCGCGCTGGAGTCGACGCGACTGGCTGAATCACAACAACTGTTGATTCCTGAAACTTTCGATTTGACTCCGGCGCAGGCCGCGGTCTTCGATTCAGTTGCTCCTGAGCTTGAAACATACGGCTTTGAATTGATGCGATTGTCAGGACGTACTGTCGCGATAAAAGCCACGCCCGCCGATTTACCTGCAAGTGAAGCGCGCAACATGCTGGCTGAGATACTCGACACGGTCGACGCGGAGAAGAAGGGAACTGCGCGCGAAACCTTGCGTGATGACATTGCGGCGTCGCTCGCCTGTCATGCCGCGATCAAGGTAAACATGCCACTGTCGCCGGAGAAGATGCGGTGGCTAATTGATCGTTTGCTGCACACGTCTTCACCAACGACCTGCCCACACGGTCGTCCGGTGATCCTCCGTCTCACCACGAAGGACATTTTGAAGGGTTTCCATCGCGTTTGAATCCCCTCGTGTTGAAAAACACAAAGTGTGACCGAGCACCCCTTAGCATATTTAGCGCTTTCGAGGCTTCAGTCTGTTCACCTGGGCCGCTGGCCCAGGCTTTCACATTTCGCGCCTTCAGAGCTGAGAGGCTGAATCGCCAGTATTTCATATAGGCAAATGACCCTGAGGCGTTCATGATTCCGCCAACACGTCGTAACTTTCTTCTCAGTGGTCAACCTTAGGACAAATAAGCGATAAATCCTCCTCGATTCAGATCGATTCTTTGTATTCCTCCAGATTCTCCTGAATGGTAATGAGCAGACGGGATTTGAGGGTCCTGGGTTTGAGTTGTTCCGGCGCGACTGGCTGCCATCTGCCGGGAACCAAAACCTGCGAATCGATAAAGGCGTCGAGTGCCTCCTGCAAGCCGTTAACTTTGATCTTCCCCGTGATCGCAATCACTTCTTCAATGATGTAGACCAGCGCGTCTCCCGTTAGGCGATGCCGGTGATTGATCACGGCCGATCTCTCCTGAAGTGTTTTCAGCACCTCTTCAAACGGCTCGCTCGCCTCGGCAATCAACTGCAGGTAACACTGCTGAAAATTTCTGACGTGGGCGCAGCGTGAAGTGGTCAATCGCAAATCTCTTTTTCCTACGTAAGAAGCGGCCATGACGCGCAGGAAAATATCGTCAGGCATGTAGGCACTTTCGTCATCCACCCGGTTCAGCGCTTGTGCCACATAGTAGGCGGGCAATTGCCGGAGCAGGTTGCGGATGAGAAACACTGGCTTGTGGGTAAAGCCGTCCGGCAGTTTTTCAATGCCCCTCGACACTTTTAGATCTTCAAAGTAGGCCAGAGATCTATGAAACTCCTTGATCTCTTTTTGCGCTGTCCCCATCAGCTGGTCTATTTGTTCTGGAGTGAAACCTATTCTCCAGAGCACGCGTTGGTTGGTTTCTTTTTCGAAAGCAGAGTCAAACACTTTCAGAGATCCGGCATCTTTGAACGCGCGCAGGTTCTGCTTCTCACCCGAACAAATGAAGGCCATCGCTTGGGCGAAGGTTTGCACTATCAAGCGTGCCCAGTTGCGTTGTTCAGCCAGAGAAGCGGAATAACGATCCACATCTTTGAAGCGATATTTATCGTGCTTGGCCGCAAACTGCCGGATGGATCCGTAGTCCAGGATAGCGCCGCTCGCCAGCATGTTATCTCCGTCCCACGCCAGCCAGTTGAAGATGTATTCCTCCTCGAGTAACGCAGCCATCTTTCCGTATGCGCGCGCAAGGTAATCAAGGGCTTGCTCGTACTTTAGTTTCCCGTCATCTGCTATGTGCCAGAAATTGTTCTCAACCTGCCGCTGGATGAAATAGTCTACCGACGCTTTGAGTTCAGTGTGCCGGCCCTGTTTGAGATAGCGAAAGATATGCGCTGGTCGAATCAGATTAGGCGCGCTTCTGACTCCGATTGAACTCCCGTCAGAAAAGCCAATTACTGCCAGACAACGTTCGGTCGGAATTCCTTGCCGGTAGAAGATTTCGGACATGACGGCGCTGCCCAGCATCTCGTCTAGTTCGGCCAAGCCCGATGAATAGCCGTAGCTTTCATCACCAGTCTCGACAGCTCCGTCTGATTTTTGTGCCCCCGGACTCAAGATCGTGGCGCCGGTGCCTCGGCTGGAGATGTCAAAGATCAAGTTGCTGGTCCGCAGGTAACCATTCCAAATGCTTCTACCATCTCCTGAGGTCTTACCTTGCTTATTACGGTGCTGGGTTTGCAGGTAGCGGGTAGCCATGTAGGACGCGGGCTTCACCGTCTCAACGGGAAACTTCTTCCCAAGCTTTAGATCATGTTCATTGATGATTTGCAGCGAGAAGGTTTCGAGTATGGCTTGTTCGAGATCTTTATTAAGGACGCGCGGATGGTCGAAACGGATCAGTTCCAACTCCCGGGCGAGCGGGAAATTGAAATAGAGGACACGACCCTTTCGCCGGTAGCGAGCGCGATAGTCAATAAAACCATCAGGACTAACGTCACGCCAGGGATGTGTACCGTCTAACTCTTTAAACTTCTCATACATACTGAGTCGTTGTTATATGAGAAGGGCCCAACCAGATAGAGTTTGAAACCTAACGGCGGGAGAGTCAATCACTATTCGCTAAGTGCTGTGTTGACATCACTAATCGGGTGAAATAGAGTGCCCCACTTCGCCTTTTCACGGCAATGAGTCCCATTCCACAGCCGGAGGTTTTTTATGTCGCTCGAAAACAAACATGCGCTTATCACTGGAAGTTCTCGAGGAATAGGAAGAGGCATCGCGCTTAAGCTGGCCGCCAATCACGTCAAAGTGGCGGTCCATTACTACCAAAACCAGGCAGCCGCAACTGAGACACTGGCGGAGATCCGCAGGCTCGGTTCGGACGGTTTCCTGGTTCAGGGTGATGTCACGCGCCCGGCAGAAATTGAGGCCCTCTTTGAAAAGGTGCGAAGCGAATTTGGCAAGCTTGATATCTTCATCAGCAATGCCCGGCCGGAGATACCCGCATTTTTCCAACCGCCTATGGAGGTCAGTTTGGAACAATGGGACGCAGCTTTCGATTCACAGTCGAAAGCATTCCTGGTTGGCGTTCGTCAGGCCGTTCCGCTCATGAGTGCCGGGGGACGCATCTTCGCGATCACGTATGCACAAGGCAGCCGAACGGGTGGACTCCAGTCCTGGGCCGGTATGGGTTCGGCTAAGGCAGCGATGGAGTCACTGGTTCGTTACTTTGCGGTGGCCCTGGCCAAGCGTGGCATCACGGTGAATGCGATCAGTCCCGGCTGGACCGAAGACAGCGTCTTAAACTCGCTACCAGAGCAAGCGCAGGATCTTCTTCGAAACTGGCATGCCAGCGGCTGGACTCCGATGGGGAGATTGGGGACGCCGGAAGATATCGGCAAGGTCATTTCACTGTTTTGTTCCGAAGATGCTGGATGGATAACTGGGCAAGTGATCTACGCTGATGGTGGGGCGTCGCTCATGAACCCGGAAGTGCCGCCCGAAATTCAGTTGGGGAGTTGACCGCGTGCCGTAATGCGCTCGCAGCTCAAGATAACCGACATCGCCAAACCGCATTTCAAGGCCAACCCGTATCCGTTCTACCGTAAACTGCGCGCCGAGATGCCGGTTTGTCGCACCAAACTCCTGGGCGCGCCAACGTGGCTCGTTACCTGCTACGACGACGTGGTAACGGTGCTGCGAGACGAACGCTTCGTGAAAGACTGGTTACCGCGCACCAGGTGGATTCACCGGCTTTCGGGCCCCACCACGCGCAACATGCTCAACAAAGACGGTACGGATCACCTGCGTCTGCGCACGTTAGTGCACAAAGCCTTCACGCCAAGTTTGGTCGAACGGCTGCGCGGACGAATTGAAACTGTCTGCAGTGAACTCTTGAACAAGCTTGAGACGGCTGGGCGTTTAGATCTGATGAAAGACTACGCGCTCCCCATTCCGCTGACGATCATCGCAGACCTGTTGGGCATTCCTGCGGATCGTCGAGAGCGTTTCCATTCGTTGAGCAAAAGGACGCTCTCAGCCTCCACCTTCGCCGGGGTCTTTCTTCAGTTGTCGGTACACAAACTCCTGATCCGCGACATGCGCAAGCTGATTGCCGAACGTCGTCGCGAACCTCATGACGACTTGATCTCAGCGTTGGTCCAGGCTGAAGAAGCCGGCGACCGTTTGAACGAGGGAGAGTTAGTAGGGATGATCATGCTCCTGCTCATCGCCGGGTACGAAACAACTGTAAACCTCGTGGGCACCGGTGCGCTCGCGCTAATCGAAAATCCGAAGCAACGACTACAGTGGTTGGAAAACCCTGCTGTCCGGGATTCTGGAATTGAAGAACTGCTGCGCTACACGAGCCCCCTGGACGCGGCATCAGCGCGTTTTGCGCGTGAAGATTTGCGGCTCGACTCAGTCAACATTTCGCAGGGCGACATGGTGGTGGCCCTGCTCGGCTCGGCGAACCACGACGAAACGCAGTTTGCGGATCCAGATACGCTCGATCTCACGCGCAGCCCCAATCGTCACGTCGCCTTTGGTCAGGGAGCTCACTTCTGCCTCGGAGCGCCCCTCGCGCGACTGGAAGGCCAGATAGCGTTGACCACGCTGTTCCGCCGTTTTCCGGATCTGCATGTGGCGAAGCCTGCAACCGAACTGCGCTGGCGAAAGAGCTTGATCATCCGCGGGCTTAAAGAACTGCCGGTCATCGCTTGATGCGGCGGCTGGCTTTGCGTTACAAGAACTTGGTCACGGCTCTGCCGCCAAAAGAGTCAGAGGACCGCACGGAAGGCGGCAAGCCGCAACTGCGCGCCGGAACTACTCAGGAGACTAACATGCTTAAACTCATCATAGGTCTTGCAGTTGTTTTCACTATTTCCCCAAGCGCTTTGGTCCAGGCGCAGGAATCGCAAGAGGTCTCCACGCGCTTTGGTGTCCTGTCTGTTAACGATGACAAGATGCTCCTCTTTAAAGGTCAGCCGCTCAGCCCGCCGATCGAAGGCAATAACAGTTTGGGTCTTGGTGTAGTCATGCGGATCGGATCAACTGATGTAGTGCTCGTAACTGACAACGGTGGCACAGGATGTCCCGCCATCTTCTACTTTGTAACTGTCAGCCGTTCTGGAGCGAAGGTAACTCCAGGGTTTGGAACCTGTAGCGACTTCGCCACCGTGAAGCGCAAGAGCAATTCCATTTCAGTGACGATGCCGGGCTTTCTCGGCCCCTCTGAGCCCAGATCCGCCCAACGCAGAGCAGCCAGGCAGCGCCACGTTTTCATCTACCGCGCCGGCGTGGTC
>JAXIOV010000223.1:0-9486 GCA_045403245.1 Pyrinomonadaceae bacterium
ATGCGGTGCGTGATGCGATCCTTTTTGGCGAAGCCGCCGGTATCAATCAAGCGTCCTTTTGCTTTCATATCTCCCAACGCGAAACCCATGTCGATGCGGGTCCGGGTGGTGGGTTTGATTTGGGCGAACACGTGATTGCGATACAGGGGAACAATCGTCTGGCAGGGACAGGCCTTTGCTTCTTTTCCAATACCCAAGCCAAGTTTTAATAACGCGTCATAGATTGGCCTTAGTCCTTGCTTTGAACCTGAGAACATCGCTTCCACGTACTCTTCGGCGGCCTTGAGATATGCGCCGGGCGTGTCGGTATCCATCCCTTTGCCTTCCATTCGCTCGGCGAGCCACCAGGCAGTATTTGTCCCCAGGCCATGCTCACTCTTCAACCACTCGCGTCGCGCTTTTTCATCTTTCGGCCCACTCTCCTTTAGATAATGCATCCACTCTTCGACCGTCCGACCCGTCTTTTGTTTTAGCTCCCCGACCCATTTCTGCATCATCACTACGCCGGGGTGTGGACTGTAAATCGTCCTCTTTTTTGCTTTGCTCGCTGTGGGTGACATTGTTTGCCTGACCTCTCTACAGGGAAACCAATTGAAGAGTCTGATCTCTACCGCGTCCTGATTTGCATACCATGAATAATCTACCTCAGGGACTCAAGTAGAAGCTTCTTCAAAATTGCTAATTCAGACGGCTGAGGTCCTGCACAAAAACTCGACCCACGAGCATTAGGCCGGCTCTGCCGCTTTCCGTGCGGTAAGCCTATGGCTTACCGAAAAACAGCCTTTTCATGGGAGGCTGTGCCTCTGCCGTCAACTCCGATAAACCAATCGCCAAGGCGGGAGGCGAAGCCTCGGACAAGAGTGCCGTTCGCCGGTAAGCCATAGGCTTACCGTACGGAAAGCGGCGGAGCCGCCAACCGTTTGCGTTATAACTCGGCTGTTGGCAGGAAGCGAGGCGATTGCCTTGCCCTGGTGGCCTGTTCGAATGCGTAGGTATATTGAATCAGCTTCGCTTCGCTCCACGCGGCTCCGAAAAAGGAGATCCCTACGGGCAACCCGAAAACGTATCCGGCCGGGACCGTGATATGCGGGTATCCCGCGACCGCGGAAGCTGTCGAATAACCGCCCGTAAAATGGTCGCCATTGATCAAATCAGTCGGCCAGGCAGGCCCGCCAGTGGGAGCGACGAGAGCGTCCAGCCGGTGTTTCTTCATGACAAAGTCAATCCCCTGGCTTCGCGACATCAGTTGGTTTTTCCTTAACGCAGCCAAATAGGCCTTGCTTGTTAGTGGTCCCTTCGCTTGCGCCTTGATGAAGAGTTCCTGGCCGAAGTAAGGCATCTCGCGATCCCGGTTCTTTTCGTTAAACTCGATAATGTCCTTCAGCGAGCGTACCGTTCCGCCGCGTCTCGTCAGGTAACCGTTTAGATCGGCCTTCAACTCATACAACAAAACCTCAAGTTCGGAATCGTCAAACTTTCCGGATGTTGGGATGTCGGCAGGATCGATCACGACAGCGCCGAGCTTCTTGATCTCGGCGATCATTTCGTTCATCAGCTTGTCAACGCGATCATTGAAGCCGAAGTACTTTCTGGCGATTCCTAAACGCGCACCTTTCAATCCGTCTCTGTCCAGAAACTGCGTGTAGTCGGTCAAAGCCTTGTTCGCCCTCATCGTTGTTACCGGATCATTCTTGTCGATTCCAGTAAGGGCACCGAGCAGGATCGCAGCGTCTTTGACAGTACGCGCCATGGGTCCGGCGGTATCCTGGCTGTGGGCGATGGGAATGATGCCCGCGCGGCTAATCAAGCCAATCGTTGGCTTGATGCCTACCAAAGAGTTTGCCGAGGAAGGGCAGACAACCGAACCGTCAGTCTCAGTTCCAATAGCAGCAGCGCAAAGATTCGCCGCCGGCGCCGCGCCGGAACCTGAACTGGATCCACAAGGGTTTCGATCCAGAACATAAGGATTGCGAGTTTGGCCGCCCCGTCCGCTCCATCCACTGCTGGAATGCGTCGAGCGAATGTTAGCCCACTCACTGAGGTTGGTCTTGCCCAGAATGATGGCTCCTGCGTTGCGCAGTTGTTTGGCTACGAATGCATCCTGTTTGGCATGTGAATCCATGAGGGCGAGTGAGCCGGCGGTCGTCATCATTCCGTCAGCAGTGTCGATGTTGTCTTTGATGAGAACAGGAATGCCATGAAGCGGACCGCGCACCCTTTTATTCTTACGTTCCTCATCGAGTGCTTCGGCAATCTTCACCGCCTCAGGGTTTATTTCGATAACCGAATTGAGCTTTGGTCCTCCCTTGTCAATGTCGCCAATTCGGTCGAGGTACTTCCTGACCAGCGAGCGAGCAGTAAACTTTCCCGAGCTCATTCCTGACTGCAGATCAGAAATGGTCAGTTCATCAAGCTCGAAGTCTTTGGCTGATGCAGAGGTTTCAGGAACGGACGAACCACCGGCAACTCCCCCAGCCCCTTCACTGATTGCAACCACGGACGCCAGAGCGCTTGTTTGCAAAAATTTTCTACGCTTCATTCATCCTCCGTTTTCATCATTGGGCTATTTAGCCACCTGGCTCCTGAGCGCCAGAAGATTGTTTTCCGAATCACTGAAGAAAGCCATCCACAATTCGTAGGCGCCCATGTCGGCGACGAACGCCGGCAGCTCTCTAAACTCAACGCCTCGATCCGAAAGAGTTTGGGCGGCTTGTTTGATGTCGTCGACGTTGAAGTAAATGATCGAGCTGGGATGATCAAACTCAGGCTTCTCGGGTAGCGACAGCATCAGCATGATCCCGCTGCAATCGAAGAACGCCAACTTCGGCGGTACCGTGAACAGATGCTTCATGCCCAGCTTAGTCCGGTAAAACTCGACGGCGCGGTCGAGGTCTTGAGCGTTGACTCCGATCTGCCCGATAGACGAAAGGCCCACGCCAGGTTGGTCCGACATTAGTTTCTCCAGGGTTGATCTTTAGACAGTAAGACGAGCGACGGTATATCTGAGGTTTTGCGTGCGAGTCAACATCAAGACACAACCTTCGTCGGATTACCTTTGCGCTCCCACTGCCCCCAAGGTCCGCGCTGACAACCCAATTCAGCAAAAATAGCCTATATTTAGGACGCAAGCTTTTAATCGACTGGTTCAGGAGCAAGAACCCAGACAGGAACGCGTGTGATTGATAACGCACTTTCATTAGTGGCAATCGTTGGGCGGCCCAACGTCGGCAAGTCAACGCTCTTCAATCGTCTGACTGGCGAGCGTAAGGCGATTGTTGGCGATGAGCCGGGAATTACCCGCGACCGGATATACGGTGAAGTCGACTGGAACGGCACGAGCTTCTCAATTGTCGACACCGGCGGGCTGGTTCCGGACGACGATGCTGTAATACCAACGAACATTCTCAAGCAGGCAGAGTTTGCAATTGAAGAAGCCGAGGTTTTGCTTTGGACTGTCGACGCGAGAAAGGGAATTACACCGCTCGACCAAGAGCTGGCCTTACTATTACGGGCGTCCGGGAAGAAGGTGCTGGTGGTTGCAAACAAGGTGGACGCCGGCCAGCTCGACTCCGAAGCTACCGAGTTTCATCGCTTCGGTTTTGAGGATGTCTTCCCGGTCTCCGCAGAACAAGGTAACGGCGTTGGCGATCTGCTCGATGCCGTAATTCCCTATCTGAACAACCGAGCGACGACCGAGGACGAGAAAGAACGAAGACGGGAGCTGCGTCTCGCGATCGTTGGGCGACCAAACGTTGGGAAGTCTTCGCTGCTAAACAAACTTCTTGGTGAAGAGCGTGCGATTGTGTCACCGGTGGCGGGAACAACGCGCGATGCGACTGACACGGTCCTCGAAACACCCGATCAACTGTTTCGGATCGTCGATACCGCCGGCATTCGGCGCAAAGGGAAGACGGGACTGATGGCGGAAAAGCTTTCAGTGGTGATGGCAAGAAAGAGTCTTGAGCGCGCAGACGTGGCTATCGTTGTCCTCGACGCCGAAGAAGGACCGGCGGCGCTCGATGCGAATATTGCCGGCTACGCCTACGACGCCGGATGCTCAATCATCATTGCCTGTAACAAATGGGACGCCGTCAAGGATAAGCAGACCGGGACAGCTGCTGAGTTTGAGCGAAGGGTACGGGACAAGATGAAGTTTCTCGATTTTGCGCCAGTCGTCATGCTCTCGGCCGAAACTGGGCAGCGCATCGATCGCATCCTGCCGCTCGCAATCCGCGCCAACGAAGCTCGCAACAGAAGGATTCCAACTTCTCAATTGAACTCGTTTTTTGAAAAGACGATGGCGCAGCCACGAGGTGGGGTCACCCCGGCGCCCGTACAGGGCGGAGTATCGCGCTTGCACGTTCAGTACATTACCCAGGTTGGAGTAAGGCCTCCAACTTTTGTCGTTTTCACTGCCGGTGGTAAGGCTGGACTCCATTTCTCCTACGAAAGGTATTTGCAGAACCGGTTGCGAGAGGAGTTCGATTTTTTCGCGACTCCTTTGCGTTTGATCGAACGTCACAAAAAGCGCGCCAGGCGATGACCATAAGTTTGCGCGCCACGAGAGTTTCCAAAAGCGCGTTACGAACAATGCTCAAGGCCCCAATCACATTTGAAGTGACGGCGCGCGACGGCGAAGCGCGCTCAGGAATTCTAACCACAAGACGCTCCATTATTGAGACGCCTGTTTTCATGCCCGTGGGTACAGCAGGCACAGTGAAGGGAACCCGGTTTGAAGAGCTCGAAGACGATCTGGATGCGCGGCTCATTCTTGGCAATACCTACCACCTTTGGTTGCGACCCGGTGTCGATGTGATACGAGGTTGCGGGGGACTTCATCGCTTCATCAGCTGGGAGCGAGCGTTGCTGACAGACTCCGGCGGGTTTCAGGTTTGGAGTTTGGGAGCGCTGCGAAAGATCACCGAGGAGGGAGCTGAATTTCGTTCGCACGTTGACGGCAGCCTTCGGTTTTTGTCGCCCGAAGTCTCGATGGAGGTTCAAGCCGCACTTGGTTCCGACATTGTGATGGTCTTTGATGAGTGTGCGGCGGGCGATTCGCCTGTGGATGTATCCAGGCGAAGCATGGAACTGACGGCACGTTGGGCCGAGCGTTCGCGAAGCAGGTTTGACAAATTGCAGTTGGTACAGATGGACAGCGGTCGTCTGGAGAGCGCCAACGGGACCAGCGGCGAGCAGGCGTTATTCGGAATTGTGCAGGGAGGTGCGCATCTCGATCTGCGTCGCGAGAGTTTGCGTCGCACTACTGATATTGGATTTGACGGCTATGCAATTGGTGGATTGAGTGTTGGAGAAGAGAAGTCGGTTATGTGGGACGTGGTATCCCGGGTAGCTCCTGAAATGCCGGCGCATCAACCGCGCTACCTGATGGGCGTCGGAACCCCTGAGGACCTTGTGGAGGCGGTAGGTTACGGCATCGACATGTTTGACTGCGTACTTCCCACGAGGAACGGGCGGACTGGTCAGGCATTTACCTCGCGCGGAAAGGTGAACGTGAAAAACGCGCAATGGGCACTGGATACAAAGCCGCTCGACGAGTCATGTGGTTGTTCCGTTTGCAGACGCCATTCGCGAGCATATCTCCGGCACCTGTACCTGTCCGGCGAAATGCTGGCCAGTGTTCTGCTTACGCACCACAATTTGGCCTTCTTCCTTGACACTATGCGACGTGTCAGGCAATCTATCCGGTCTGGCGAATTTAGGAAATTTCAACGAGAGTTCACTGAGAGTTTGCACGAGCACGAAGGGCAGAATGCCTTAAGTTGAGCACGCCTTTTGAACAGTCTCGGAAGGCCATTGGTACTACTTGAGCTAGTCTGAGGTTCTCAAAACAAATTGATGTCCAATTTATTAATGATGTTTCAAGGTGGCTGGGGAGGACTCGGCGGCATCTTGCCGATGATTCTGATTATTGGCGTCTTCTACATGCTTTTGATCAGGCCGCAGCAGAAACGGCAGAAAGAATTACAGGCCACCATCGCTCAACTAAAGGCAGGAGACCGAATTGTCACAACTGGCGGAATCATCGGCACGATTACGACAGTTCGTGACACCAGTCTGTTAATTAGGAGCGCTGATAAGTCCATTCTTGAGATCTCACGCACGGCGGTGGCCGGCATTGCCGGCGAAGAAGAAACCAAGTAGTGAGGCCGATCAGACTCTCGCAGTAGTTGAGGTAAGTCAATTAGGATATGAAAAAGTCGAACTTAAAGCTGAGGATCGCTTTAATCACCATCGTTACGTTGCTGGGCCTGTACAAAGTCATCATGCCCCCGATGACAGGAGCCAAGGCGCGCCTTCCCAGAAAACACGATTTCACCTGGAGCGGAATCAAGCAAAATCTTGCGGACAACATCAATCTCGGTTTGGATCTCAAGGGTGGTTCCCACCTGGTCTTGCGGGTAAGGATTGATGACTTTCTAAAGAATCTCACGGTGACCAATTCCAACGCGGTAGACGTCGCGGTCAAAGCGGCTGGCCTTCCGGTGAAAGAAGTAAGACCGGAAACAAGTCCGGGTAACTATCGAATTGTGCTGGAGGCTTTGGATAGCTCGAAACTTGCAGCGATCTCCGAGGAGATAAAGAAAAAGGGGATTCTGGAAGAGTGGTCAGAATCGACGAGCGGAAACTTCACTACGTGGACGCTCAGTGCGACGGTCCAGCGAAGTTTGGCTGAGCAAGCCACAGAACAAGCAAAGCGAATCATTGAGAGCAGGCTTGACGCTGTGGGCGTTGCTGAACCGCTCGTTCAGCGCCACGGCTCCTCAGGGTCGCACCAGATCCTGGTTCAAATGCCTGGCATTCAGGATCCGGAACGCGTGAAGCAGATTCTCAAGGCGGACTCGAAGCTGGAACTTGTTTACGTTATCAGCCCTCCCAGTCCCAACCTGAAGACTTACATCACGGAAGAGGAAGCCAGGCTGTCGCTGGGTAGTGCAGTCCCTACAAATCGGCGTGTGCTCCCATATTTGGAGCGCAACGAGCCAACGCAGGCAGGCGAAGCCACCGATCAAACCCCGAAGGAAAAGAAATGGGTAGTGGTTGAATCACCTGCCGTTGTTGACGGTGGTGAACTTCGCAACGCCTCCGCTGTACAGTCGCGAGTGGGATCAGACTCCTATCAAATCTCGTTTGCCTTGAAGCCCTCGGGCGCTGACAAATTTGGCGCCTGGACCGGCGCCCACATCGGTGACTACATGGGCGTGGTCTTAAACGATGAGATCAAGTCGATTGCCTTTATCAAGGATCGGATTTCCGATCAGGGTGAAATCTCGGGGAACTTTACTAAAGAGTCGGCAGAGGATCTGGCTTTGATCTTGAGATCTGGCGCACTGCCCGCAAAGGTTGAGTATCAGGAAGAACGAACCGTGGGTCCCAGCCTGGGCGCAGATTCAATCCGCTCAGGAGTGCGTGCTTGTGTTGGTGGATTGTTGTTTGTGGTTGCCTTCATGCTCTTTTACTATCGCGGGGCGGGCGTCAATGCCGTGGTGGCGCTGGCGCTGAACATGATCCTGATGCTGGCTGGACTGATCATTTTTGGTGCTACGCTGACCCTACCGGGAATCGCCGGCATCATTCTAACAATCGGCATGGCGGTTGATTCTAATGTGCTTATCTTTGAGCGTATTAGAGAAGAATTGCGTTCAGGAAAGACGATCCCGTCGGCAGTGGAGCAGGGTTTTGCGCGTGCCTTCGTGACGATTATCGACACGCACGTTACAACTATCATCTCGTCGCTGTTCTTGTTTGTTTTTGGAACCGGCCCGTTGCGGGGTTTTGCCGTGACGCTGGTGTTGGGCCTGGTAATCAACTTGTTTTCAGCCGTCTATGTTTCGCGCACGATTTTCATTTGGCAGTTGAGTCGGAAGCGCAAACTGGAGTCGCTTAGCATCTAATTCGCAACTGCCCGAGGGCTTTTACTTACTGCCGCTGGCGCACTATTAATTAATATGTTTCAAGTTCTTCAAAACGTTAATGTCGACTGGCTCGCTAACCGCCGGTTGTTTATTGCGATCTCCCTCTTGCTGATGCTGGCGGGACTTGGCTCAGCTGTCTTCCGTCAGTACAAACACCCAAACGGCACCGACGCTTTTAACCTGGGGGTGGACTTCAAGGGCGGAACGGTCGCCACCGCCAGATTCAAGCAACGACCTTCCGCTGAAGAGATCCGCGCCGCTCTCACCAAGTCCGGCGTAAGTGACGCGATTATTCAGCCTGTGATCGATAAGCCAGACACGGTGCTAATCAAACTGCCGCTCGAGGGCGCAAGTGGAGCTGAATCACAGGAAGAAGTGGATAAGGGTGGTTTGAAAGTAAGAGCGGCTCTTAGCCAGTTTGGCAAGGAAGGCGATGCTTTTGAAATCATAGGGACAGAAGCGGTAGGCGCTGTTGCCGGAGCCCAACTTAGAAACAAGGCCATCGCGGTCACACTGGCAGCGCTGGTTGGCATTCTCTTGTATATAGCCTTTCGTTTTGAATGGACCTACGGCGCGGCGGCCGTCATCGCTGTATTTCACGACGTATTGGTAACGCTTGGTTTCTTTTCGATCTTCCAGTGGGAAATCAGTCTGACGGTTATCGCGGCGTTACTGACGCTGGTCGGTTTTTCGGTGAACGATACTATTGTTGTGTTCGATCGCATCAGGGAAAACCGGCGACTTCATCGGCGAGAATCTCTTTACAAGATCACAAATGACGCTATCAATCAAACGCTGTCTCGAACCGTAATTACTAACGGCCTGGTGTTTCTTTCCGTTTTGGCCATGGTGCTCTTTGGTGGCGAAGTTTTGCGCGGCTTTTCCCTCGCGCTTTTGATCGGCGTTATCTTTGGAACTTACTCGTCCATTGCTATCGCGAGTCCAATTATGGTGTGGTGGGAGCAGCGACTGGAAGCCGCAAGCAAAGAGTCGGCGCGCGCGCTCGATCGGGTAGCGACAGGCGGTCCGCGTTTGGGCGTCGCCGCCGGTCGTCAAGCGGTTACGAATAGCGTGCGAAAGTCGTCCCGTGGAGCCGGGCGAGCTTAGAGATCACCCAAAAGAGTACTGCGAATCCTCGGTTTTTCACGTTTCATGAATTTTTGATTTGCGCTTGACTTTGGCGCGCATTGCGGCATAGACTGCAGCCGTTGCTGGCCAATTAAATACTCAAGAGTCGACCCGCATTTGCTAAAGCGAAAGTTGGATGCGCGGCGGTCTGTTGAGACGGGCCAGCGAGTTTTTTTCTCGCACAGCGGCTTTCAATTTGACGCGATGCCCTAGATCACAGCTGCTGGTTTCCCCTTCATTCGTAATAGCTCAAGCGGGACGTAGATCGACGTTTGAGAAGGAATATGCGCAATCGTATTCTTTAATTCTTTTGTAACCCTGATCCATTTGGCACCGGAATAGGGAGGATTGAAATGTTCGACAACCTTGTTGAGTCTGGTTCGCACAAGCAAGATCTGTCGCGAAAGGGCTCTTTTCTTCTGGC
>JAXIOV010000226.1:0-10833 GCA_045403245.1 Pyrinomonadaceae bacterium
GCCGCCCTTGAAGAAGATCTTTGTGTTGTTTATTGCCCGCGTATCAAGCGTGCGAGCCTGTCCTCGCGGATCACGTCCATATTCAACCCCAGTAGCAGGACGATTGAAATTAGGGCTGTCAATCGGAGAGGGCGTGATCATCTGCCTAAAAAAGCTCTTCTCCTGGAATGATAAGGACTCATTGCTGTATTGAGCGAAGGCTGACTGCCAGACTGTGCTGGGCTGGTGCCCTCCGATGCCGCCGAAATTGATTCCAGCGCGCTGCAACAGGTCCACAGACTGAGAAGTGCAGGTCGACTCGCAGCCTTTGATAACTGCCCCTAAGCTCACTTGGTAGTCTGGGGAACCCTTCTGCATTTCTTTAATGCCACCCAGGATCGCCTGCTCCTGGTCAGCGGTTGTTTCGATCGTAAGGCTGGCATGGTCATTGATCCGTTTCTGGTTGACGTCATTCAGATACGTGACGGTGGGAGGATAACCATCAGCAACATAGTCGAAGTATGCAGATTCGCCGGTCTCGTCATTTCTGACGTAGATGAAGATGTGCCCGTAATCTTCTTTCGACCCTGCGCCCTCTCGAGGTGGCCGGTAATAGATTGTTACGTCTTCACCGTGAGGGTCGGTGTATAGCAACGGATTGTTGAGTGCGTACGTGTAACGAGCCCAACGCTGGGGATTTAACAAATAGCTGGTGAACTGTGACTCGGCCTTCTTAGCGTTTGTCGCATACTGCCTCTCCATCACAATATTGTACGGATCGATGGACGTAAATCTGCCTTGCGTGCTGGCATAGTATCTGGCCCCGAAGTAATCAAGCCCCGTTTCATTATCCCGTTCTTTTGAGGGTAAGAACGGGTAGTTCAAGTTCACACCCCGCCCGCGCGCGGAGGCAAGTTGTCAAACAACGGTCAACAGCTAAGAGAAAACCAGAGCGAAGCGCAACTCGGCGAAGAAATAGGCTTCAGGCCGCTATTTAGTGCTCAATCTGCGATCGGAGGGGATCATTGGAAGTATGGCTTGCCCCAGCGCGACTCGCGTCATGTCGCGGTTCATAATATGAACGTTGATCCTTAATGCCCAGGGCCAAAGAGTATCCTCTTCCCCATTAAACTGTTTCAATAGGTTTCCGAGGTTGAACCCCTTGATCTTTACTGGCGCCGAACCCTTCGGTTGAATATAAGGCACCTCCTCCATCTTGACATCGTCGACTGCGGTCTCACGTAACCAGTGCACCTCATTCATGATTGCCTTCAAGTCCCCGCCATGTAGATAGGTGGGCGCAACAACCGATTCTAGAGTTGTCAGGATTATGAAGTCGCCCTGCTGTATGGTCGAGTCTCCCTTGTTCTCTATGTGGCAGAGCACATCAAAGGCTTCCGGATGAGGGATCTTGGGATCGCTGGCGTCCTTCCATTGGTCAAGTTTGATGTAGGAACCTCTCCACGACGCAAAAAACTCAATATGCCCGATTGCCAGTTGCGTGTTGATTGGAGTCGGTGTGTTTTGTTGGGAGCTTGCCACAGTCACTTGCTGCGTAGCTGGGTCAATGGCATCAGAGCGACCGCAGCTTAAAGCACAACACAAGACCCACAAAAGAATCATCGTCTTCAACTCCTCGTCCCCCTACTTCAATCCCAAACGTAATGAACTCATGGGCGAATAACATATGGTCCGGGCCGAACATCAGGGCTCCTCGGAGCACCATCGGTGACGACCGCTTTGACTGTCGGCGTTACCCTGCTGTTGATTCGGAATATCGCATCTAATACCGTCTGCGGCCGATCGCATATACACCCAGCGGTCGTGCTCGATTCGCGCTCATGGCCGTGCAAGTAGTTACCACGATATTGGATCGGCAGGTTAGGATCCCACTCGTTTAATGCCGCTCTTTTCGTTCCCCATGGATCAGCGAAGCCAAGCGCCCTGTCAATTTGCTGCAGACCATAGATCTGCGCTAACTGACGCGGATTATCAGGCTTCAAAGCGCTTGCATCCTTGGCGTCGTCCCGTCTCATCAGCATTCTAAAAACTCCGACGGGCACATCATGGTACTGAGAGCCGTCAGGTGCTCGACCCCCGGTGAATGCCTCGTTGTTTTGTGCAACTACTCGGTTCTGGTTATAGAGCGTTAGCGTTCCGACGGCTGCCCCGTCAGAGTTCCTCGTGATAGATCCATCGGCATTCCTGGAAAATTCAAATACGAGCAGGTGCGTGCCGACGTTCGTTGCCGTCTGTTCATTGCCGTCCGGATCCTTGTATTTGTATTCCTTGCCCTCATGCCATTCGAATCGAGCACCATACCCACTGCCAATCTGAAACCAATCACGCCCATCCGGATCTACCCGGCGCAGGGGATTGTTTGCCGTGTAAGCATAAAGGTTCCAAGTTTGAGGATCAGTCCCATCAGAAAAGCCGGGATTGTCGGCGCCTGTGAATCTTCCCTGTGTGCTTGCATAGTAACGTGCTTCAAAGTAATCGAGCCCGGTTTCAATGTCCCGTTCTTTTTGGGTTAAGAACGGGTAATTCAACCCCGCGCACCCACCCGCGCGAGAGCGTTTTGTCAAAGAGCAGCAGCAGTTTAAGAGCAGCAGCTAAAGAGAAAGTCAGCGGTTAGAGCAATGCAAAAGCGACGACCAAAGTAACGACGAGAGCCGCTCAGGCACCGATCAACTGACTGCGGACTAGTTTGAGCTACGATACAAAAACGAGCACGTAGTCCTCCACAATCTGGTTTTCATCGCGCACATTCCCGTCTACTCTATTGAAGATAACCCCTTTGTGTTCTCCATCCTGAAAAGTTATGGCGAAGTAAGGCCCTCCGATGTAGGGTCGAGAGAATTGACCGCCCTTATAGTTCGGCGCCTCCAACACTTCAAAGCCCAGTTCCTTCAAGCGGGTGGGCAACTGCTCCCGACCCAGCCGCTCATTGTCGGCTCGACCTTCACGGTAATGAAAAACATACTGCACTTTGGCTTGCAATTGCGCGGGACGTACCTTCTCGCTTTCATCATGCGGAACAATGTAGGTAACATCTAGTGAGCCATCGTTTTCAAATGTCGCTGGTCCCTGGCCCACCAGCGTGAAGTCTCGAAAAACGTCTAGTACTCTTGGGTTGATTGCTCGCGTTTCAGCATGGCAAGAAACAGAGAGAATAAGAGAAGCGACAACACATAACTTAATGGAGAACATCATTGGGCGAGCATTCCTTTCGGCTAATTCAGCTAAGCCTTTAGAGATCGCGCTGGTTAACTCAGGGGATCTTAATTCCTAATTTCCAGTTATTGGACCGGGCATCGTTAGGAGCACTGTGGCCAGTGCGGAGCTTGGCGCTTGGATCTCGCAGGCGCCTAGCCTCATTCTCAAAGGCAACTGAGATATGATTGGCATCTCCCACGATAAGTCCCCACTCGGCGGCGACCTCTCCCATTTCGTGGGCAAGAACGTCAGAGGCAGCCACATCCCATGCGCCCTTATAGTCCTCCATGAGCAACCCAGGTATGTGAGGATACTTCGCATTAGGGTCCAAAAAGTACGTCGTTGTCTCTCCATACCCAGACGCAAAAGTAATACCCGCTTGGGGGTCTACCCAATGCGTGTCTTGCGCGGTGATCGTAACCTTCTCATTTGCGCGATATCCTTGGACTTTGGTTCCGTCAGACACAAAGTCTACTCTTGCAACGCGAGAGTCTCCGATAATCGCTCCAATACCTTGTGCTAGGGAATTGATCTCGCCGAAGGCCTTGCCTTTGCCATCCGGCCCGTTTGTATAGATTCCGACATAGTACTTGCCGTCCTTGCCCTTGTTCTCATACAGGTAAGCACCTGCCTCTTTTCCAACTGCTTTCCGAAGCTGCTCTAGGGTTCTCCTTCGATGCTCTTCGTCACCCATGAGTTCAATTGCTTCACCCTTAGGATCAACGAACTTCAACGGATTGTTTCTAACGTAAGAGTATTGGTTATACCGCTGAGGATCGATGAGCATTTCTTTTTGGAAAAACACTGGATCAACGCTCGTGAACCTACCTTGGGCCGATGAGAAGTATCTTGCTTCAAAGTAATCGAGGCCGGTTTCAATGTCCCGTTCTTTTGCGGTGAACTTCTGCCGAACGCCATCTGCTGCGTTGTAACCCAGCGTCGAAGTGCGTGAACCTTGATTCGCGGTCAACTCTTCGCCAAACGGCAAATAATCATGCCGCTTCACTCCTGCGAGATTGCCCGTCTTGTCAAAGATCATTCGCGGGGTGCCCAGATGGTCCGTCACCAACCAGTTAACTTCACTTGTTCCACTGCCACTGCTCGCCAGCGTCGCTATTTCCCCTACCGTCAACGCGCGATCGTAGACGCGCACCTCGTCAATCAGCCCGTTGATGCCCGGGTAGTCAACGCCGTTGAAGCGACACCCGCCAATGGCGGTCTTGTCCGGACTCGCTGCCGTCGTATTACCAAACCACTTCCCGGTGTTGCCGTTGCCGAGTTGGTTCGTCATCGTCTCGGCAACCCCATTCACATACAGCTTCCAACTGCTGCCATCCGAGGTCAACGCCAGGTGATACCAGACCCCTGTCTGCACCACCGTGCTGCCGCGCGCACTGTCCGCCGCCCAGGTGCCGTCCGCCGGCACATCGATGACTGAAAAATAGTAGTTGCTGCCTTGCTGCCGCAGCTCCAGACCAAAGACGGCCTGCACGTTGGCCGCAGCACTGCCGCCATAGCCAACTATTTTCGTCCCGTTTGCCAGTGTATTGATCTTTACCCAGCCGCTGATAGTCCCGCTCGTGGCGGTACTGATCTTTCCATCTTTGATCTTGACGAAACCACTAACCCCATTGAGATTGACGGCCGCGCCGCTGTGACCCGAGGCCCAGCCGGCACTTGAAATCAGCGTGCCGGTGTTGCCATTCCCTGATGAATCGGCCGCCGTCGTGCCCGTGTTCTCGTCAAACTTCCAGTAACCCACCAGCGCGGAGTTGGAGACGCCGGCCGTGGCCGTGATCAGCAACTGCCCGTTGCGATACCCATACTCTTTCTGCGGCGTCGCCGGCGCGGCGTTGGCGGTATACTCAGCCAGCAACTCGCCATCCAGGCCATAAACCTGCCAGGTTTCAACGCTGCCCACCTTGCGGCGCACGCGCTGCCCATCAGCGTTGTAAGTGTAGGTGCCGACCACCACGCTGCCCGCCTGAGTTTCAGAGGTCATGCGGTTTTTTGCATCGTAGGCACGGCTCACCGCCGTTCCACTATAGGTATCGACCGTGAGATTGCCGGCGGCGTCGTAAGTCATCGTCCCGCTTTGACCGCCGGGCACGCCCAGCCGGTTGTTGGCAGTGTTAACCGTGAAGTTCTTCTTGTTAATCGGAGGCGCAGAAGCCGGTCCCCAGGTATTGGTCTGATGAACGGTGCGGTTGCCGTAACGGTCGTAGACATACTCCTGCTGCCAGTCTGCGGGCGTGCTGCTCGTGTACTCGTGCACGCGCTGTAGCCGGTTGAGCGCGTCATAGTCGTATTGCTGCGCCCAGGTGGTGGAAGTGGTGATTTGATCGTTGCCGGGAATGTAGACTTCCTGTCGTTTCAGATTACCGTTGTTGCCGGGCATGGGCGTGCTGCTGTTGTGGCCACCACACATGCCCCAGCAGCTGCTGTAGAAGTTTATGATCGCGCCCCGGTTCCACCAGGTGTTGTCCGTGGCGTGGAAAGTGCCAACGCGGATTTCAGCCAGTTGCCCTCGGCTGTTGTAGAACGATTTGTTGTAGAGCGGAGTGTCAGTGCCAAACTTCTCTTTGGTCAGTGAGCCAAACGGTGAATAGACGAGTTCGGAAGCATAGGTTTTGGGCGCTCCGTCGCCGAGAGTGCCGGTGAAAGCGAGGTTCTGCGCATCCTTGTCACCCAGGCGGCCGGCGGCATCGTAGTTGTAAGTGACCGCATGACCCGACGGATAGCTCTGGGTCTTGACGTGACCGGCGAGATCGTAGCTGCGCTGCGTTTGATACTCGACGCTCCAGACGCTGTTGGTCTTGAACCGCTGCCGTTGATCAAGCGGCCGTCCCAACGCGTCGTAGCTGATGATCTTTGTGTGCTCGACAGTGGAACCTGAGGTCTCATTTCCTCCGGCATAACTTTCACGGAGCCGGCCGATGCCGTTAGCCGCCGTATCATAAATACGCGTGAGATCGGGATTGATGGCAGTGTCGGAATAATTGACAGTGGTGTTGCGGTTGAGCGCGTCGTAGACGTAGGTGCTCACGATGCCGCGCGCGTCGGTCTTCTGGGTGAGATTGCCATTGTCGTCATAGAGGTACCCAATAGTTCCGCTTTCCGGGTTGGTGGCGGATGTCAGCCGCTTCAATGAATCGTAAACAAAGGTGCGCGTCTGACTGCCTTGCGAAACCGTGGTCAGGCTATCGAGTACGTCGTAGCTGTAGCTGGTCAGGTAGTTCAAAGGATTTGGACCATTCGGATCTTCGTAAATCTGAATCAACCGTCCGAGGCCGTCAGTCATACTCTGCCGCGATTTTCCGTCCTGATCCGTGACCGTCACACTGTTGCCGCTGTAGCCGGTGGTTACGACTGCGCTGTCCGGAGTCGTGACCGTAAGCACGCGGCCCGCCAGGTCAAAAGTAGTTGTCGTGTAGATGTCAGTCTCGCCTTGCAACGGACGGTAGGGGTTGCTGGCTTGTTTAACTCTTCCCAGCCCGTCATAAATCGTATTGACTCGAATCGTGAAGTTTGCAGTGCTCGAATGCAATCCGTCCTCCGCCTGCCAGGAACTGATTGGACGATCAAAGCCATCAAAAACGGTCTTTGACGCCAGCCAGCGCGTCGCATCCAATTGACCGCTGGCTCTTGCCTCATTCGAAGTGGCAGTTGGATAGGTCGTTTCCGCTATCGCTTGTTCCCCAAGACTAAGCGCGGCAATCGCGCGTGTCGGCCGCCCGAGCAGATCATATTCGGTTTTGGAGATGACGCCGTTTGGATCTTTTGCGCTGGTGGGGACGCCGTGCGTGTAATCAAACTGCGTCTTTGCCTGATGACCCAGCGGGTTGGTGATCAGGGTAGCGAAGGCGAACGTCGCTCCGTTTGCCCCAGCGGCGCCACTGTCCGGATTGCCCGCCGATCCAAAGTTGTCGGCATAAGAAATGGTTGTCTCGTAACCCTTTGGATCTTTCGTCAGGATGACGTTGCCGGCGTTGTCATAATGGCTGTAGGCGTAGAGGTAATTGGAGCCTCCGGCCCAGCGCGCAACCTTCGTGACATTGCCACGCGGGTGGTTGGCGCTACTGAAAAGAGAGAAACGCACGCCATCGTATTGAATCATGCCGGCATTACTGATTATGGCGGCATGATTTGTCCCGGCATAGCTGTCGTATTCGAACTCGGTGTAAGCCTTCTGATTACCGGCTCCATCCTTAACCGTCTCATTAAGCAACAAGCGTCGCTGATGAATGATACCGTTGACGTCGCCGGCGAGCGCGCCCCCGCAACTGCTGTCGAAGCCATTAAGATTCGAATAACAATAGCCGTTGAGCGCGGTAGCATAAGTGCGGAAAGTTTGGCGCAGGAGTGGGCCGGTGCTACCGCTGGTATCGCCAAAGTCGTATTCCTTCACCGACGTCACGTTATTGAAATCGTCGTAGCCATACTCGGTACGCTGCTTCTTCCCATTTTCCAGCGTCGTCTCCTCCCAAACAACCCGCGGGTCGTTAGCGGCCTGCTCCTGGGCATAAGGAGTGTAGCCATTCCAGGACACCGGCGTGCGTTGTTGCCATTCGCGCGTAACAACCCGCGTTCCGACGCCAGTCTGTCGTTCGATGCGGAACACCTTGGCGTTGTCCCACCGCTCATTGCCAGTGCCGTTGTTGAAAAGATGAAAGTTTGGAACGCAATAACGGTATTCGGCATTGACTGCCAAAAAGAACTGTTTTTCGGAGGCCAGAAGCGTGCCCTCGCGCGTCCCTTGGTGAGCTTCAACCGTCGCCGTCGGGTAATTGACGCCTCCGACTTGCCCGCTGCCCTTAGTATCGTATGTCCAGGTCGCGTCAACAGTTGATCCGTCCGTTAGAGCCCGCCGCTCAGTAACGCGACGGTCGAACACGTCACTGAACGGCGTGACAGCCTCGCACATTGTGGTCTGAAAGCCTTGATAATCGATCTGCGAAGTCCCACCGCCGGGGTAAACAATCTCTGCCACTTCGCCCCACGGGTTATAACGAAAGCGCATCGACCGTCCGTCAAGCAGGTTGAGTCGCGTGACCATATATTTTTCGTCGATATTCTCGCCACCCTCGGCTCCGGCAAACAGATCAGTGTGGGGACCGGTGACGGTGTGCTCGACATTATAGTCGCGCGTGCGTAGGTAGTCGTTGACAAAAGGACGCGGGTAAGAGCGGAAGTTCGCTCGCAAATTATTCAGGATGCCCGATCCATCAGCAGCTCCAATCATCTCGCTGGTGATGCTGATTACCCTGTCGGATATTCCGGCGTAGCCTTTGATTATGAGCGTGGTGTTGGCGCCGTCGCTTTGGAGCAAGACCTGACGCCCAACCTGGTCGGTGTAGGTGATAGACCCTGGATTAGCTACTCCGTAGTCAATGGTTATGAAGTTGTCGTTGCGGTCTATGATGCGCGAGCAGCTCGCCACATACCCGGCATCGTAACCCTGCATCTTTAAACGAGTGCCATCTGAAAGAAAAACCCAGCCTGAGAGTTGTCCGTTAACGCCGCCGTTGTTTGCATCTGAAATGTAAGTAATTGCAGATCCGTCAGTGCTGTGCCAAACCCGTCCTCTGTCACGATCGGCCAGCCATGGATTCTGATAGTTACTCGGCGAATAATAGGGCGCACCATCTGTAAGTTGATCCCGAAGCTCAACCTCGCCGCCGTCCGGAAGAAGAAGCCACATCCTCGTCAGCACATAGTCATAGCAAATATCATCGTAGAAAGGCCCGGCAGTGCAACCGTGTGGATTAATATAGATGCGCCGCACCCTTAGTGCTGGTCCTGTGGCGAGAGTCCATCCACCGCCTAGCGCCAGAATGCCTGGTCGCGTCATCGATTCATTATCGTAGAAAGCGTAATAATTATCGTAAGCAGGCATCGGCGCACCAAACGGATCCAGATCGCCGATCACATGGTCGCGCTGGGCCGACCAGAGTTTGCTGTTATAGCTTAGGGCCAGCCCGTAACTCGCCGACCCCCGCCCGCCAATCATGACCAGCGGAATGTGCAGAGCCATATTTCCGTTCGCCAGGTTAACTGCCTCGATCTTATCCATGGCATAGGCTGAGACGGTCGATTGTCCAGGCTTGGATTCAGCCGGTATGCCTCGCTCAAAAGAATTTTGCGCAATTACTGCGGCTGACGATGAAGTCAGAATAAGGGTCAACAGAAGTATGCGGCGCAGAGCTTTCCAAAAAGTATTTCTTGCTTCGGCGGACAAGACAAAAGTGCTAATGGACATATCATCACCTCGGGGTTTTGGAGGGTGACGTGATCAGGCTAGATTGTGCTTATAACCGAACCGCAGTTGGCAATTTGGGTTCGACTGCTCTCACTTACTGCTGGCTCACTCGTAGAATCGCCTTGCGACGAGGTTGTGTTCTCTCATAAATGATGTATTCACCAAGCACCAGTGTTATCTCGGTCGTTACCCTCTTTCGCCGAGCCAGGACAGTGATGGTCGTGGCGATCACCGTTTGTTGATTTGGAGTTGACTGCGCGACTACCAGATCAACGTCACGGGCCGTCTCATTCTCCACCATCAATAAGACGAGGCCTGGCCTAGCGTGAATCACTCGAGGTCGAATGTCGTCACCCTGTACCCAAACCCTAATTCGTTGCTTATGAATTGGCACCGTTGAGGCTTGAGCACCGGTGCTGCTTATTTCAGCTCGCGGGACACCGTCAGCGCTGGTTCTACTCGGAAAAGACCCGAGTGAACCGAGCGTGAACATGGATGCAAAAACCACAAACAGCGCACCCTTGGGTCTGGAAGAAAGAGTCGTTGGTATCTGCATAGATTCCTCTGGAAGGATGTTCTCATTGATGCGAGGTTTTAGTTGTGAGTCGCACGCTAACGAGAGATCTGATAATGACGAGGTGTCTATTCTTGGATAGATCATTGCGGCAACGTTAACCCGTTTCGGTGCGTAAACCAGGACAAGGCAGAGTTCCGGCAAACGGATACTGCCTTAGTGCCAAATCAGCATTGAGAATGGTTCAAGGAAGATACCTGTTGGATCTCGACACAGCATGAGTCTTGTATCCTGGTCTGTACTCAAGCGCTGACCCGTTGACGGACGTGTTCTGCTAAGACTTCACCGAAAAGGTCTGGCTGATTTGGCGAGTGTGCAAGGAGGCAGAGGCTCGTGGGAGTCAGCCTATGATTGGGGGAGGCAGGACGATATCCCTTTCAGAGTCAAAAGTCCAGGTCAAAAACCGGGGGCTTAGAAACGTGACTAATGTCCTAACACCGAGTGAACGCTCTACCCACTTTTTGAAGAGTCAATCTTTGAGATCGTGGTGTAGACGCATCGGGATGATGTGTCTGATGAGACTCAAGTCCAGTAGGTTCGGTCGAGTGAACGGTAACCAACAGCTTCAGCAACGTGCGCTGAGCGAATGTCTTCCGAACCTTCCAAATCTGCAATTGTGCGGCTGACTTTCAGGATACGATCATAAGCTCGTGCTGAAAGGCCGAGCCGGGTCATCGCCCTTTCGAGCATATCCTCGCTATCGGAATCAATGCGACAGTGGCGACGGATCATTCGCGGAGTCATCGCTGCATTGGAGAAAATCTTCTCACCAGCCAGACGTTTGACCTGGTTGTCCCTGGCCGCG
>JAXIOV010000144.1:0-11537 GCA_045403245.1 Pyrinomonadaceae bacterium
CGTGGATCTCCTCGATCATCGATCATCGCTTCGGTTACGGCGTTACGGCGAACGCGTCGGAGTCGTCGGGGAGGTAGTTAGCAACCAGATACTGTGGCATGACTTTTCTTTTCTCCTGTAACGGTCTTTTTTTAGTCTTTGGGCGGGCCGGTTGCCCTGCCTTCACCATATAGTCGAACGGCCGGACGGAATTCGACAAATCGTCCAAGAAATTTTTTCTTCTTCGCTTAAGCGACTAAAGTGGGGTCAGACAGGCCTTCGATTCTGCACTGATAAGCCAGGGACATGACGATCAAGAGATTGGATCACGTCAATGTCGTCGTCGTCGAAGATCTTGAAGCCGCTACGGGCATCATCGTCGCGCTGGCCGAGGAACCCTTCTGAAATAACGATAAATATTTATTGGACAAACGATAAACCTGTGAAATAGAGTCGCAATGTAAATCAGCCATAAGGATCGACTATGAAACGAGGCTCGACGATCTTCCTTCAGGTAGTAATTGTTCTGATCGGTATCGGCGTCCTTGCCTTGCTGCTTTGGGAACCCCAAGTCGAGGGCAGGAACGTGAACGCCACGCAATTTGAGATCTACTTCAAGGATCCATTCCTGGCGTATATCTACTTGGCTTTCCTCCCATTCTTTCTCGGTCTTTACCAGGCATTCAAGATATTAGGGTATGCCCGACAAAACGAAATGTTTTCCCAGCGTTCTGTCCGAGCTTTGCGGATCATCAAGTACTGCGCATTAACAACGGCGATCTTTATTCTCGGGGCGGAAGCCTATTTATTCATCTTTATACGTGGTAAGGATGATATTGCTGGTGGAGTTATGATGGGTGTCTTCATTATTTTGGTCTCTGCCATCATCGCCACAGCCACCGCGGTGTTTGAGCGGATCTTACAAAATGCCGTGGATATAAAGTCTGAGAACGATCTTACTGTCTAAACAAACATTGCAATCATCATTAACATCGACGTCATGTTGGCGAAAAGAAAAATGAGCGTCACCGAGCTCGCCGATAAAGTCGGTATTACGATGGCTATATCTCCGTGTTGAAGAATGGCAAAGCGAAAGCGATTCGGCTATCAACATTAGAGGCGATCTGTAGAGCTTTAGAATGTCAGCCCGGAGATATTTTGGAATATGAGGAGTAGCAAAAGGCTGTCATGATCTGAAATGCCGCGCCCAGCCAAAATGAGTTCCGTTATCAGCGTTTTCATTGCGATATTCACGTTCGTTCAATTCCCAGCCATCGCACAACAACCTACGACTTGACGGCATGCAAGCGGGCTATCATTTTTTATTTCAACTGCCGAATCCGCTCTTGCAGGAATTGCCGCTCCGGTTCCTGTTGGGTCAGCGCCAGAGCTTTCTCATAAGAGGACCGGGCCTCAGCGGTCCTGCCGAGCCTGCGGTACATATCTGCACGCGCTGAATGCGCCAGGTAATAATTTGCCAATTCGCCACGTTCCAACACCGCGTCGATATGCGTCAGACCGGCCTCTGGACCATCGCACTCGGCAATTGCCACGGCACGATTTAGCTGTACCACCGGCGAAGGCTGAATTCGTAGCAATCGGTCGTAAAGCGCAACAATCTGCCGCCAGTCGGTCGCAGCCACCGATTCCGCCTCCGCATGAACGGCCGCAATCGCAGCCTGCAGTGTGTAAGAGCCGAAGCGGTGGGACTTCAGGGCTTTCTCCAGCAATGCCAACCCTTCGGCGATCTGTTCTCGGTTCCAGAGCGAGCGATCCTGGCTCTCCAGTAAAATCAACTCTCCGGTCGGAGAGGTTCTCGCGGCGTGACGAGATTCCTGTAGCAACATCAAGGAAAGCAGCCCAATCACTTCCGGCTCCGGACAGAGTTCGATCAGCAGACGGTCCAGTCGAATCGCCTCGCCGGTTAGTTCGGCCCGCGTTACCTCCGCTCCCGCCGCAGCCGAATAACCCTCGTTAAAGACGAGGTAGATGACCTGAAGCACCGCGCCCAGTCGCTCCGGCAATTCCTGTGGCGTCGGCACCTCGTACGGAATCGGTGTCTCTCGAATCTTTGCCTTGGCGCGCACAATGCGCTGCGCCAGCGCACGCGGAGTGATGAGGAAGCCGCGTGCTATCTCCTCGGTTGTCAGCCCGCACACTTCACGCAAGGTGAGCGCAACGTGCGCTTCCGGCGGGAGAGCTGGATGACAGCACGTAAAAATCAGACGCAGGCGATCATCTTCAAAGGCATCCTCAAGGCTGTCCTCTTCATTGGAACTTTCCGCCGAACTCAATTGCGCTTCGAGATATCGCACGAGCTCGTCTTCGGACGCAGCAAATCTTGCCCGGCGATGTCGGCGCAGAGTATCAATGGCTTTGAATCGGGCCGTCGAAATCAACCAGGGTCGCGGGTTGCCAGGCACTCCACTCCTCGGCCACAGGCTCAGCGCAGCCGCAAAGGCTTCGTGCATCGCCTCCTCGGCAAGATCAAAATCACCGAGCAAGCGGATCAGAGTTGCCAGGATTCGTCCCGAATCGCGGCGATAAAGGGAGTCGAGCAATTCGCGTATCTGCTCATCTATCTGCTCGGGGGAACGCTCGGACATGACCTCGGACATGATGAGGACCGTAGCAAACCAGCACAGTAGAATCAATTTGGTAAACGGCGGATCGATGATCAATGGATCGATGCAAAGTGCCCAGGTCCTGGACTCTGAGATCTGGATCCTTAGTCTGGTTGAATACCGGTTGTCGGTGTAGAGATTCGCCTTCTTGTATGATGGACGTGCCCTTCTACACTCAATTGTCTGGCCATTGTATGGCGACTCATGATTATCAAACTGACCAACCACCGCTTCTTGCGGCGTTGCTGACGACATGCCAAGATACTTTATGAACCCCACGCTACCGCGGGGCAGCATTGACAGCATAGGATTTGAGTAAAACAACCTATCCATAACGCGCACAACCAGCCAGCTACCGTCCACATGAACCCTGCCAAATTCGACGACCGCGCGCGCGAATCATTAACAAACTGCGTTCGGGATATTGAGAAAGCGACTAACGCTGAGTTGGTGCTTATGGTGCGTGCTCGTTCTGGTGCTTACCGGCACGCGGACTATCTGTTTGCCGCGCTGCTCGCTCTGGCAGGACTGCTGCTGCTGCTTTTCTCACCCATCAGCTTTCACGAATACTGGGTAGTGATTGACGTAGTGTTGTTGTTTATCCTCGGGGCCCTGCTTTCGTCTCGCAGCAATTTCCTTCGCCGCTTGTTTACCACCAGCAAGTTTCGCGCTGCCGCTGTGCGCACGGGCGCCGCGGCGATGTTTTATGAAGCCGGCATTGCCAATACAAGCGCCGAGATGGGCGTAATGGTCTATCTCTCTTTGCTCGAGGAGCGCCTGGAGGTGATCGCGGACCGTGGAATATTGAAGGCGGTGCCGGCGCTTGAGTGGAATGAGATTTTGTTTGAACTGCATCAAGCTGGAGCCAACCCTGATTCCGACGCGCTGATAACAAGCTTGTGTCGTTTTGGTGAGTTGCTCGCGAAGCATGTTCCCGCGACCGGCGAGAATCCGAATGAACTTCCTGACCTGCCTCACTTTGAGCTGAAATGAAGAGATTGCGTTCTTCAAAATTCGCGCGCCTTCTGTTTTTTGCCGCCGCGTCGATGGGCGTAGTCGCAGCCGTGCTGGCGTTGGCTGACGAAATCCATGCTCGCGTTGGTGGTGGAGGGTCATATGGCGGCGGCGGAGGCAGAGGCGGCAGCGGCGGCGGAGGGAGTGGCGGCAGCGGCGATGGTGGCGCCATCATCTGGTTAATCTTCGAGGCCATTCGTCTACTGGTGTATTTGACGATTGAATATCCGGTCGTAGGCATTCCACTCGACATCATTGTTATTGGACTCATTGTTTACTACTTCAAGCGTCGCGCCCACGTGAGCAAGGTTCCGTATTCGTTTACGCCCTCGGTCGATCGAGGTCCGCATAATTTTTCCCGCGACCTGCAGCGCCTGCGCCGGTTTGATCCCAACTTCTCTGAAATAGTATTCACTGATTTTTGTTACGCGCTTTATGCCCGCGCCCATGACGCTCGCGGGCGCGGCGCTGCAGCGCTGGATGAGTTGTCGCCTTATCTCAGCGATGCGGCTCGCCAGGCTCTCCTCCAACGCAACCCTGCGGGATTGCAGGAAGTGAAGGGAGTCATTGTCGGCGCGATGGAAGGCGTGCAAGTGCGCGGGCTCGACACACCGGTAGTCAATCTCGGTATCGTGTTTGAGACGAATTACACAGAGGTGATCAAAAACAACGGGCAGTCTTCTGAAATGACTTACTACGTGCGCGAGCGCTGGGACCTCGAACGCAAACGCGATATCCAATCCCCGCCGCCCGCGCAGGCAACGGCGCTGCACTGTCCGCGCTGTGGCGCGCCGTTACAGAAAGACACAAACGGCGCGTGCGCATTCTGCGGAACGCGGATCGAGAGCGGCGAGTTTCAGTGGTTTGTACGAGGAATCACACTACTTGATCGCCAGGCGCGAGGACCGTTGTTAACGTCCGATGTACCGGAGGTTGGCACAGACTATCCGAGTGTCGTCCAGCCAAACTTTGAAAATGTGCGGATCCAATTTGAAAAGAACCATCCCGGTTTTTCCTGGGGAGAGTTTCAGGCGCGCGCGCGTCTGATTTTCAATGAGCTGCAAGCTGCCTGGTCGACACTGGACTGGGAAAGGGCGCGTCCACACGAAACCGATAATCTGTTTCAGATGCATCGCTACTGGATCGAGGCGTACAAGCGACAGCGACTGCGCAATGTTCTCGACCAGGCCACGATCACCGCCATGCAGCCGGTCAAGATTATGGAGGACGCGTTTTACAATTCGATAACTCTGCGTATCGGCGCAACTGGTTACGACTACACAATCGACGAAGCCGGCAATGTCCGGGCCGGTTCAAACACCAAACTGCGCGCCTGGACTGAGTATTGGACGTTCATTCGAAATCGAAACGCCAAACCTGCGCCGGCGAGAGTTGATCTTAACTGTCCAAACTGTGGGGCGCCGCTGAAAGTGAATGCCGCCGGCATTTGTGAATTTTGCAATGGAAAGATAACCTCAGGAGAGTTTGACTGGGTGCTTTCCCGGATTGAGCAGGACGAGTCTTACAAAGGTTAGACCTGCGACATCCAATTGGCGCAGACTGTCATCGAATTCCCTCGATAAATATGGGTCAATCCCCACCACCACCACAAGCGCTCAAATCCCCAGAATGGAGCAATTAGTGAAACGCAGTCTTTTATTAATCCTGGTATTGTTGTCGCTCGTAGCGAATCCGGCACTCTTTGCCGGACAGCGACGGGTTCAACCAACGCGCCGGCCTGCAACGACCGCCCCTGCACAAGCAGCAGCGACGGCAGCCGCCCCGCAGCCGCAAGCCAAGTTTGTAAATCGTCAACTCGCGAATGGATTGGAAGTGATCGTGGTGGAAGACCACTCAATTCCGTTGGTGACTTGCGAGCTGGCGGTCAGGAATGGATCTTTTACCGAACCTCCTGAGCTGAATGGACTGTCGCATCTTTACGAGCACATGTTTTTCAAGGCCAACCGCGCTTCGCTTACCGGCGAGGCTTACCTCCAGACCATCGATCAGCTTGGCATTGTTTACAACGGTCAGACGCAGGAGGAATTGGTCAACTATTATTTTACGACCACGTCGCCAAACTTGCCGGTAGCAATGCGTTTCATGCGCGATGCTGCGCGTTACCCATTGTTTGACGAGCGGCAGTTTGAACAGGAGCGCGAGGTCGTCATTGGTGAGCTGGATCGCCATGAGTCAAACCCTTTTGGCTTTTTGTCGATCGAAATGAATAACCGGCTCTTTTACAAATTCCCGAGTCGGAAAAATCCGGGTGGCAACAAGCAAACAGTGCGCAGTGCGACTACTGCGATGATGAAACTCATCCAGGGGCGTTATTACGTTCCAAACAACTCGGCGCTGGTGGTGACCGGTGATGTGAGTCCGAATGCAGTTTTCTTACTGGTGCAGGAGCTTTTTGGCGACTGGCCCCGGCGCGAGAAGGAACCATTCGACGAGTTTCCACTGGTCGAACATTCCCCACTGGCAAAGAGCGAAGGAGCAATCATCAAGCAGCCGGTGCAGAACGTGGTGATCCAGATTGGTTGGCAAGGACCATCAATCGGAAAAGATAATCCGGCCACCTACGCCGCTGACGTCTTTTCATTCATCTTGCGCCAGCCAAACTCGCGCTTTCAGCGAGCACTTGTCGATACTGGGTTGGTCAGTGGGGTCAATCTCGGATACTACACGCAGCGTAACGTTGGACCAATTTCCATCCTCTGCCAAACCACTCCCGACAAGGCCCGGGTTGCGGTCCGGACAATTTACAACGAAGTGGCCCACTTTAACGATCCCGGCTATTACACCGATGAACAACTAGAGACGGCCAAAGCCCTGCTGGAAGCTGAAGACCTGTTTAGCCGGGAAAAGCTTTCCGATTACACGCATGTCATCAGTTTCTGGTGGGCGTCAACAGGCATTGACTACTTTCGCGGTTATCTCGGCAACCTGCGACGCACCACGCGCGCCGACATCAGCCGCTATGTAACCACGTATATTCAGAACAAGCCTCACGTGGGTCTGGCTTTGTTATCCGACGACTCCGCTAAGGCCTCGCAGCTAACTCCCGAGGACTTGATCGGTGACGAGAAACGAAATGGAACTACAGCAAAGAAGTAACTACACGCCCTTTCCCGATGCAGGAACTCAGGGCCTGAGCCGGAGATTCGTCGCGCTGTGCCTGTTAATAGTGTCCCTTGTTGCGCCCGTCGTTGCGCCCATCGCTGCGCAGGAGACCACGCCGCCCCGCGTCGCGGCACAGCCCCCGCCGGTGGCCAAACCAATGGCGGGTTCCGACACTTCGGCGCTGGTCACCGAGCTCGACGTGAATGGGTTGAAGGTCCTGGTGAAGCGTCGTGAGGGAAACCAGACAGTTGTGGCTGGCCTGTTCTTCAAGGGTGGCGCCAGTAACATTACGGCGGAGAATGCGGGAATCGAGAATTTGATGCTTGACGCCGCATCTGAGGCCACTGTGAGTTTCCCGCGTCAGAAGCTTCGAACCGAATTGTCGCGCATGGGCACCACGATTTCTTCGGGAGTCAACTACGACTATTCCGGCCTGTCGCTCGCTTCGACGCGTCCTAATTTTGATCGGTCATGGGAGATCTTTACGGATGTCGCGCTGAGACCCACGTTTCTGGCAGAAGACGTGGAACGCGTCCGCAATCGGATCGTTCTTTCGTTGAGCGACGACACGGACACTCCCGACTCATACTTGCAAATACTACAGGCCCGCGTTGCTTACGCCGGCCATCCTTATCTCAATGATCCGCGCGGCTCCGCCAGCTCAGTGGCGCGCCTGTCTGCCGAAGATGTCCGTCGTTTTCATAAACAGATGATGGAGACTTCGCGACTGCTGCTGGTTGTCATCGGCGATCTTGATCCCCAACAACTCCGGCAACGCATTGCGGCGTCATTTGGTAAGTTGCCGCGTGGTGACTATCGCCCGCGTCCGCTGCCCGAGTTGTCGTTTTCAGACTCATCAGTTGACGTGACCAGCCGTGAACTGCCGACCAACTATATTCAGGGCGTTTTCACGGCGCCCGGTTTAGGGACCCCCGATATCTATCCAATGCGGGTGGCCTCCTCGATCTTGCAGAACCGTGTATTTGTGGAAATCCGGCACCGGCGCAATCTGTCTTACGCCCCGGATGCTTTTCTCTGGAGCCAGGGGTCAAACCTGGGAGGTATCTACGTAAGCTCAACTGACGCGAACCAGAGCGTAAGGGTGATGCTCGATGAGATTGCTCGCCTTCAGCGAGATCCTATTTCGCCGGATGAATTGAAAGGCACGGTGCAGCATTATCTGACTCGGTATTACCTCGGCCAGGAAACGAGTGCAGCGCAGGCGGGGGATTTAGCGCAAGCCGAATTGATTGGCGGAGGATGGCGCAATTCCGGGCCGTTCATGGAGAAAATCGCCGCAGTTACCGCCGCTGATGTGCAGCGGGTGGCGCAGAAATACATGCGCAACATTCGTTTTGTGGTCTTGGGAAACCCCAAGGACGTCGATAAGCGAGTGTTTGTGGGGCACGGGGACTAGGTACAGGAGGCAGGCGGCGGCAGGAGGCGGGAGCTGACTGCAGGCCAAGCGGGGTTCGGGGCAGTAGCCCGACCGTCAGGGAGGGGGCCGCTTGCCGCCTTCCGTGTGGAAGGCTCTGCCTTTCCGATTCGCGATTCTAAGAATAAGGCTGCGACTTGGTTGGCGACGTGAGGCGTAGCCTCTGAGATTGATTGACGTCATTCGGAAAGGCAGAGCCTTTCCGCACGGAAGGCGGCAAGCAGCGACGCCCTCTCTGACGGTCGGGCTACTGGCCCGCACGCGCGCCACCTGCCTACCGCTTTTCCACCCGTGTTTCGCTGATAAATTTTTCGTAGAGCCTTGGATCGAGTTGGCGGAGAATCGTGGCTTCGTTTTGAGCCAGCTGTTCGTTGCCACTCTCGAAATGAGCGACCGCCAGATTGTAGTGCGCTTCCGGATTATTGGGCTTTAGACTCGCCGCCTGAGTGTAAGAAGCGATGGCATCGCTCATCCGGCCGGCGTAGTAGTAAGCATCGCCGAGCTTGTTGTGGATCTCTTCCGCGTCGGGTTTGAGTTGAAGGGCCTGCTTGTAAGCGCGGATGGCCTCTTCAGTTCTCCCTTGCTTCACTTTGCAGTAGCCAACCTGAACCCATGCATCCGCACGCTTGGGGTTGCGATTTGCCGCCGTTTCAAAATAACCAAGCGCATTGTCGTAGTTTCCCAGCCAGAGAGATTCGAGACCTGTTCGATATGACGAATCTGCCGTGTCGATGCTTCGACCCTTCGCCGGAATAGCAGCCAGCGCCCGCACACTACCGGCCTGAAGTTGTTCCAGCCGGGCTGAGGCGATTGCCAGATTAATGTTCTGACCGTTGGTTACTTTTATGGTAACCACGCCCACGATCTGTCCTTTGAGATTGAACACCGGACTACCGCTATTTCCGTGAGAAATCGGCGCGGTGATTTGAATGATCTTGCCGACGTTTGGCACTTCCCTAACTGCTGCAACGATTCCGTCGCTGACCGAACCCTCCAGTTTCAGCGGGTTGCCGATCACGAAGATCGTTTCTCCCTCGTCGGGCAAAACTGGCGACAACTCGCCGGCGCGCGGCCGGTCCGGTGGCATATCGACACCCAGCAGCGCGAGATCGGCTTCTTCATCAACGGCCAGCGTACCCGCCACCTGAAAGACTTTTCCTTTCCCGTCCAGGGTCTTGATTTCGCAGCGCTTTGCTCCCCGGATCACGTGAAGGTTGGTGACGACCTGACCCGGTCGCAAAAAGAAACCGCTTCCGGTCATCAGCGATTCTCCCTGACCGTCGTAAGTCGCGATGGCAACTACAACCGGCTTAACCCGTCTGACCAGTTCAGGAAGACTCTCTTGGGCGGATACCTGTTGGAAGGATACGAGTCCAATAGCGATTAGCAGCAACTGGGGGAAGATGCGTTTGTTCATTACTTTGCAGATGTACTTAAAAAACCTGGTTGATGGGGTGCCTTAGCTAGTGCTATGGCGCTAATTGCGGGAGATCAAGTCGGGCGGCCCGAGATGTGTCGGGGTCAACCCTGTCCTTAGATGGCATATTACCTCAGGTCGACACAAAATGGTAACAATTTTTACAGTTGGCGCTGTTCTAAGGAATTACCCCAGATTAGGCCAATTACCCGGGCTAGGGATTGACCCGGTCGGTCGTGGCTTCGGCCGTAAGCACGCCCCGCAAAGCAATGGCCAGGTTCGAAAAGGCCTTTGCCCCGTTTAAATCTCAGCCTGCGTCATCGGCGTAATCTGCGGATAGCGTCCTCGGCGGATAAAAACAAGGGCCGCCAACCTGGCGGCCCAAAGATTTCTCCCACTAGAACGTGGAGTTGGCTATGGGGTTAGTTGGATAACACCAAGTCGCAGGCCCGCCGGTATGACCACGGTCTACCGTGCCACGGCCATACCTTGGTTTCAAAAAATAAGACCGCCAAAAGGCGGCCTCATTGAAAGGCAGGCATCCCCGCCCTCAGGTTGGGTAAGGACAGAACTTACGGGATCACCTGAAAGACACCCAAGCTCGGACCCAGCGGACTGGTCGCCGCAGAGCTCAGATCCTCCATCGTTACTAACAAGCCAAAATCTGCCAACGCGACTTCCGAGGTGATCTCAGCCTCGTTTCGCTCGCCGGTGTTCACAATCTGGCCGAGCTTGATGAAGTTGTCGTCTGCCGACTTGGCCCAAACTGTAAACACCTTATTCGCCGGCGCATTCTTCAGTTCGTGGAACCGCAGTTTTACTTCTGTCGGTCCGTCTTTGCGCGGCGTGATGGAGACATTTGCCCGGGCGCCAGTCAGAGCGCCTGAGAAATTGATCTTCATCTTCGTGTCGTCGCCTTTCTTGTAGGCCGGGATGTTGAGCATCGGCACCTCGTAAGAAACGGCGGCGGCCGGTGCGACCTCGGTTGTCGTCGCCGGGACAACAGCGGTTGTCGTCGCCGGAACAACAGTGGTAGTCGTCTCGGCTGGCGTAACCGGAGTTGCTGTGGCCGAAACCTTTTCGCCTACCGGGCTAGAAGTGTGCGGAATCACCGCAAAGCCCTCGGGCACCGCGCTGCGGAAGAAAACTATGGTGTTTGGATCATAGGCTTTCAGTTCGGCTTCCGGCGCCGCGACCAACATGAATTTGGTGAGCGGAGTAGTACCGGTAAATGTTCCGACTCCATTCGTAACCGCCACGGGGCCAAGAGAAGTGACTACGCCGGCCTCATCCACCGCGTAGAGATTGATCGTTGCTACGTCTTTGGGTAAGTCCGTCAGATTCAAGACGATTCTGGTACCGGCGTCGTCGCGTAGAATCGTCGCGACGCCTTTTGCATTTTTAATCGCAACCGGATTGAGCATCACCTTTACTTCTTTCTTTACTGGATACTCAATTACGGTGTAAGTGCCGTCTGGGTGTTGCACCGTCTTGGTGACTTTGGTTGGTGTTTGCGTAACAGTCGTTGTGGTCTGGCCGAAGGCCAGCGCGCTGCTGGAGACAGCTAAGATCGCTCCCGCCAGAAGCGTTAATACTTTCTTACTCATGCGAATTGGACCTCCTTAAAGTAATCGCGATTACTGCAAGCTTGCTTTCCAAGGGGTTTGTCCGGGGAGACATTACAGGCCAAATCACACGACAAGTTCGCAATATCAATGCCAATTGATGGTCAGTCTGTTACGAAGTAAAGACAAGGCAGATTCGCGTTGGGAGCGCAATCAATCTGCAAAGAAACGCGACCAAGAACGATACATGTGTATCGCATTCTGTCGGATGTGGAATCTGTGCTAGAGGATCTGGTTACAAACTCGGACGAGAAGCCGCATCAGAACCGGGAGCCGTAGCGACCGGGTCGTTGTCGTCAAGGTTGGATTCTGCGACAACG
>JAXIOV010000086.1:0-10986 GCA_045403245.1 Pyrinomonadaceae bacterium
AATGCGTCGCTTCGTTGGAAGAATCAACGATCATGTCCTTGATTGCCCGGCGAAGTTCTGTTGTGTCTTCGATTTTCGTGTCTTCCAGCCAACGGTGCGCAGCCGCGAAGAAAAACAGCTTCACCACGCTGGCCGGATAAACTCGCTCATTACCACGGAAACTCGCCTGCACCGCACGTTTCGGATCGCGCAGATCGATCAAAGTGATCGAGAGCTGGTTCTCCTCGAGTTTCTTATTGGCAAACTTTTGCAGCGTAGTCTTCGCGGCCTCATCAACCAGGGATTGCAGGCTGCGATGCGATTCGCCCTGGGCGGAAACGATGGCGGCGGAGAGCGCAACCCACCCCAGAAGTACTATCGCTAAGACGATGGATTTTCTATTCATAGTTTTTCTTTGGAAGCGAAGTCGTTGTAACGGACGGCAATATAGACTATAAGGCAACGCGATGAAAAACCGTTCGGAGGAAGGCCTTGTCAGAGGCATTGGGCGATGGGATCTGGTAGCTATCGCAATCAATGGGATCATCGGCGCCGGAATCTTTGGCCTGCCGTCGAGGGTTTACGCGTTGATTGGCACGTACAGCCTCATCGCCTTCGTGGTTTGTGCCCTGGTTGTGGCTATGATCATTCTCTGCTTCGCCGAAGTCAGCAGCAGGTTTGAAGAAACCGGAGGACCGTACCTTTACGCGCGGGAAGCATTCGGACCGGTCGTAGCATTTGAAGTCGGATGGCTAGTGTGGCTGGCGCGTCTGACCGCCTTTGCCGCCAACTGCAATCTCTTGGTCAGTTATCTTGGTTTCTTTTGGCCCGGAGCTACTTCGGTGCTCTGGAGGCGCGCGGTCATTATTGCGGTAGTTCTTCTGTTAACAACCATCAACATTCGCGGCGTAAGAGAAGCCACGATCTTCAGCAACCTGTTCACTGTCGGTAAGCTTGTGCCGCTCTTGATCTTTGGGGTCGCAGGACTGTTTTTCCTGAACCAGGCTCACTTCACGTTCGGCGCACAGCCTCCCGTCGGCGCGTTTTCGCAGTCTGTTTTGCTACTGCTCTATGCTTTTACAGGTTTTGAGATGGCTGTAATTCCGGCCGGCGAGATTCGGGACCCCAAACGAAATCTCCCTCGAGCACTCACGATTGCGATCATCGTGGTGGCAGTGATTTATATCCTGATTCAGATAGTTTGCGTCGGTACGTTGCCCGAGCTGGCCACCTCCCAGAAGCCACTGGCGGATGCAGGCAGCCGGTTCCTTGGGACGGCGGGAGGCGCCCTCATTTCAGCTGGAGCGTTGATTTCGATTTCAGGCAACTTAAACGTGCTGTTGCTTTCAGGATCGCGCGTGCCGTTTGCAATGGCCGAACAGAAGCAGTTGCCCGAATTGATCGCAAGAGTACACTCGCGTTTTTTCACACCCTATGTCTCGGTGCTTTGCACTGCGGCGATCATGCTCATTTTCACTTTAAGAACGGACTTTGTGGAAGCGCTAACGATAAGCGCAATTGCCCGCCTGGTGACCTACGGCGTCACCTGTCTGGCACTTCCGGTGTTTCGACATCGCAAAGACTCACGTCCGGCAGGATTCCAACTGCCCGGTGGAACAGTCATCGCCATTGTGTCGCTTGTATTGGCAGCCTGGCTTCTTTCAAACAGCAAATTGTACGAAGCGATTGCCGCTTTAGCGGCCGCAACGGTTGGGTTCGTAATCTTTTTGGTTTATAGATTGGCTAGGCGTCGCGAGAGTCAGCGGGGTTCGTAGCCAGGTTTACGAACTGAGGGACCGCTGTTTATGACCGGGAGGGTCGGAGTCGGAGTGAGAATACCTCAAATCTTCAGGACTGGAAGATTTGCGCCTAAATTGGAAACTGTTGATAACACTAAGATTCCGTCCTCCCTAGTCTCAAAAAGGCTTTACACCAAAACAGAACCTATGCCCAATGGGGCACATAATTAGCGTACCGCTTTGAGGTACTCTTAGGATCGACCGGCTTGATTTTGTCTTGTTGAATGGCGTCAGCAATAATCCTCGACACCGTTTCAGACTTGCTTTCGGGCAGGTTGAACCGTTCACGCAATGTCGTGTTGGTCATTTTCTGATTGGTCATCCAACGTAAAACGCAGTGCTGAAAGCAGGCTCGCACGCGGTCTTTTCCGTCCATCTCAGAGAACTTTTTGTGGGCAAACATGATTGCAGTCGTGTGTCTTTCGCCTGCGCGCCAATCGGGTGCCGGAAGCTGCCATGCTTCCGCGAAGGCAACAACTCTATCAACCCCCTTTCCCTGTTCTTCGCACATTCCCAGACGGCGCATTATGTCGGCAAGTCTTTCGTTTCTTGACTGGTATTCGTCAATGAAGCGCTCAGTTGAAATGACCGATCTGCCAGGATTGGAAATCTCGATGCGGTCGCTGTAAATCTCGACCGTAACCGATGTGCCGGTTTCATTGAAGTCTTGATGAATTAGAGCGTTGCCCACCAACTCGCGGATTGCGATTTCAGGAAACATCTTCATCTCGGCCCGCAGAGCATTACGAATAACCTCATTGGAAGGAATGTGGCTGTTAACAAAGTCCACTAAACCTTGAAAGCCAACTGCGTACCCTTTGGTTCCCGGTTTGAAGACCCGACTGCCGCCCAGCTTGTTTGTCCCGTCGTACACAATGACTCGTGGTGCCTTGCGAAAGAGTCCCTCAAAGGCATCGAGTCGTTTAGCAAAGAGCACGGCCCCAATATTGGTGATTGAGTAGCCGTTTTCATCCTCGACGATGAATCTCTCGCTTTCAAAGCGTTCAAGCACACCGGCTCGAGTTGTGGGATACGGTAAGCCAAGCAGGTCAAAGTAACTCTGAGTGTCCAGCAATTGAACCACATCACTTGCTGAGCAGTTATCCCTCGCGGAACGCATGAGCCAATCAGGCTTGCCTTCATCAAAAATCTTACGCAGTTGATCCTCGGTCATTGGCATTGTGTCTTCAGTGGATCGCATAAGATAAGCGCCCTCAAAGCTGTAAGCAGTACCGGAGGGACGCGACGGAATATGACAAACGACCACACGTCCATCCGGGTGAGCAATCTCTTCTATTGAAATTCGGAATCGCAGCTTGTCGAGAATGCGTCGCTCCATTCCTGCCGGATCGTTGATGGCTTGAGTCCCAACGACTCTTCTGGGCACTCGGTTGCTTACACCAAGGATGAACTGCCCTCCACCTTCGTTGGCTATCGCGACGCAGTATTTAAACAACTTAGTAGAATCGTATTGAAACTTTGCTTCCTTAAACTCTAACCCTTCGAGTTCTTTAGGGGCATTCATCCATTGCTGCAACTGTTTTAGAGACGTTTTCATAGTTGACATGCCTATGGCAATCGCCGTGGCTAACCGAATGGGTATTACCCTTTAATTCTGTGCCGTGCCGTAACTCCAAATCGCCACTCGACGAGCCTGAACCGTCCTTCCAACTGCAATCCAGGTGCGGACGTCGTTGACCGATAATGAGACTACACGACAGTCTTCACCGCGCCTCATAAACGACACGCCCATCCACAATCGTCATTACTACTTTGACCTTCTCGATTTCCTTCGCGTCTATCTTGAAGATGTCGCGAGAGATGATTATCACATCGGCCAGCTTCCCCGGCGTGAGAGTTCCCTTCACCGTGTCGGTAAACTCCGCGTAGGCTGAGCCCACGGTGTAAGCGCGTACTGCTTCTTCAACCGAAATCTTCTGCTCCGGAATCCAGCCGTTTGAATTCTTGCCGTCGAGAGTCCGGCGAGTAGTGGCCGCGTAGATCGTCAGCATCGGATCGAGAGGCGCAACAGTCCAATCGGTGCCAAAAGCCAGCGTCGCTCCCGAATCCAACAACGAACGAAAGGCATAGGTCGTCCTGGAACGGTCTTTTCCGATCCGCTTCTCGGCCCAGCGTCCGTCATCAATTGCATGGTATGGCTGCATCGACGCGATGATCCGTGCGCGGCCAAACCTCGGTATATCCTCACGTCGCAGATGTTGCGCGTGTTCGATGCGAAAACGCCGATCGTGTTCGCCGTTTTCTCTGGTCACCTCTTCGAAGATCGACAGAATCATATCGTTGGCGCGATCGCCGATCGCATGAATCATTATGTGCAGTCCCGCGCGGTCGGCATCGCGCACTCTGCCCTGCATTTCTCCCTCAGGATACATTTCGTCGCCGGCGAGTCCACGTGTCTCGGGCGCATCTCTGTATGGTTGAAAGAAGAAGGCAGTCGTCGAGCCGAGACTGCCGTCAGCGAAACCCTTTAAACCTCCGATACGCAACATTTCGCTGCCAAAGTGGGCGCGGACGCCGGTGGCAGCAAGGCGTTTCCAGGCGGGCAAAGGCGAGACCGCGTAGACACGCGTTCTCAACTCATTACGATCCAGCAGCGTCTGGTAAACGCCAACATCATTTCCCGCTGACATGTCCTGAACGCTGGTAACTCCCAACTTCGCCGCATGCTCAGTGGCCGCGCGCCCAGCAGCTAACTTTTCCTCGAAGCTCGGTTCGGGGATCACTTTCCAGACATAACTCATGGCGGCGTCTTTTAAAACGCCGGTTGGCTCTCCGGTTTTTGGATCACGAACGATCAAGCCACCTGGAGGATCAAGAGTTTGCCGTGTCACGCCCGCGAGCCTCAGCGCTAAAGAATTGGCGAGCGCCATATGGCCATCCAGTCGACTCACAAAGACCGGGGTGTCCGGGGTAAACCGATCGATGAGCTCCCGGGTGGGCAACTTCGCATCAGACCAGCGCTCATGGTCCCAGTCACCACCTGTAATCCATCGACCCGCCGGACGGCGTTCGGCGAAGGCTCTGATCCGCGCCGCAAACTCTTCAGGTGAGTTCGCGTCCCGCAGGTCTACGCTTGAGAGTTGGAAGCCTCCGCTAAGGAAGTGTGTGTGTGAGTCGTTGAAACCCGGCAGGACAAGTTGTTTTTTCCCATCGATGACGCGAGTGCCGGCGCCGGCTAGTTTTTTGATGTCCTTGCTCGACCCTACCGCCATGATCCGGTTGCCGTAGATTGCCACTGCTTCAGCAGTTGGCCGCGCCCGATCCATCGTTTGCACTCTGGCGTTGATAATAACCAGCGTCGGAGCTGTCGGGCTGCTGTCAGCGTGTGTGGGAAGGTTGCCGGACATGAGAACAAAGGACGCGAACACAAGGAGCAATAGTTTGATTTTCATTTGTATTTGAAAACGGCGACACTGGTAAAGTGCGCGAAGCGCTGGAAGCTTTATTGGTGGATCGGCTGGCTATTGTATCATTGGGCTGTACACTTAAGAATCGCCACTTAACTGGAGGGTAGAGTCGATTCGATTAAACGAGTCCCTCTGAACCTGTGGATCAATTAATCGAGAACTTGCGCGCGGTCGTAGGTAATGATTCGGTTCTGGCCAGTCCGGAAGAGTTGCTGGTCTATGAATGTGACGGTCTACCGCAACATAAGCACCCGCCGCGCGCGGTAGTCTTTCCTGAATCAACCGAGGACACTGCGGAGGTGATGCGCGTGCTGGCGCGGGCCGGAGTGCCGTTCACGCCACGAGGCGCCGGTACCGGACTCTCGGGCGGAGCTCTGGCTCTCAATCAAGGTGTCGTTATCGAGCTCGCGCGCATGCGCAAGATACTCAAGATCGACGAAGCCAACCGCCTCGCCGTCGTTCAGCCGGGTGTAGTCAACCTCCACGTCTCTCGCGCGGTAGCTCACCTGGGATTGCAATACGTTCCCGATCCTTCGAGCCAGCCAACCTGCACTATTGGCGGGAACATTGCTGAGAATGCTGGAGGAATTCACTGTCTGAAATACGGCACCACTACGGACCACGTGTTGGGTTTGCGAGTGGTGCTCGCGGGTGGCGAGGTCGTCGAACTCGGCGGCTTTGGACGAGAACAACCGGGATTCGATCTGACTGGTGTTTTCGTCGGCTCCGAGGGGACCTTTGGTATTGCAACCGAAGCAGCGCTTCGATTGGTGCCGATCCCACCCGCGGTGCGGACTCTGCTCGCGGAGTTCGCCGAAGTGAAGGACGCCAGCCTCGCCGTCTCGGCGATCATTGCCGCCGGCGTAATGCCTGCTGCGCTCGAGATGATGGATCGCGAGATTATTCGGGCCGTGGAGGCGAGTGTTTTCGCCGCTGGTTTACCACCCGACGCCGGCGCCGCCTTGCTGATCGAACTGGATGGAGTTGAAGCTGGAATTGACGACGAAACCGAACGAGTCCGTAGCATTTGCCTGCAATTTGGCGCGCGCGATTGTCGCGGCGCGCGCGACGAGACTGAAAGGAAAAAGTTATGGGCCGCCCGCAAGGGAGCGTTTGGCGCCATCGGCCGCATTTCTCCCGATTCAATGATTCAAGACGCGGTTGTGCCGCGCTCCCGTCTGCCCGAGATCATGGAAGGCGTCTACCGGATTGCTTCACGATATCAACTCCGCATAGCCAACGTCTTCCATGCCGGTGATGGCAACCTGCACCCGTTGATCTGTTTTGACTCCCGTTCACCTGACGAGGTCCATCGGGTGAAGGAAGCTGGTCGCGAATTAATGGAAACCTGCGTGCGGGCCGGCGGCAGCATCACCGGCGAGCATGGCGTTGGGTTGGACAAGCGCGAACTCTTGCCGCTGATCTTTTCCGAGGCTGATATGAGTACGATGCTGCGGGTGCGCGCCGCCTTCGATCCCACCGGATTGTGTAACCCTGGAAAGATCATTCCCATGCTGCGCGGTTGCGGTGAAGGGCGGGCGGTGGCGTCTGGAGCCGTCGCATCAGAACCGGGAGCGGTAGCGACCGGGTCTCTTGCGACATCACCCGCATCAGAACCGGGAGCGGTAGCGACCGGGTCTCCTGCGACATCACCCGCATCAGAACCGGGAGCGGTAGCGACCGGGTCTCTTGCGACATCACCCGCATCAGAACCGGGAGCGGTAGCGACCGGGTCTCTTACGATACCAGGACCGGGAGCGGCAGCGACCGGGTCTCCTGCGACACCCGCATCAGAGGTAGCGACCGGGTCGCCTACAACTCGCAAACTCGACGTCTTGGCTACCAGCCCGGTCGCTACCGCTCCCGGTTCTGATGCGCGCGCTGCCAAACTCCTCGTTCAGATAGTGGGCGAGGCAAACGTCGTCCCGTCTCACTGCCCTGTTCTCGTCGCGCCCGGCTCGGTCGCCGAGGTTTGCGAGGTCATGCGGCTTGCAGCCGCAGAGAGTTGGTCTGTGGTTCCGGCCGGCGGCGGCACCTGGCTCGATGCAGGCGATCCTTTGAAACAGGTGCATTTACTAATCAGCACTAAACGGTTGAACCGAACTATTGAACACGAGCCGGCAGACCTTGTGGCTGTCACCGAGGCCGGCGTCACCCTCAACGATTTCAACGACGAACTGGGACGAAATGGTCAATGGCTGCCGATTGATCCTCCTGATGATGGACGCGCAACCATCGGTGGAGTCGTCGCGACCGGATTGGGAGGTGCGCAACAGTTTGGTTATGGTTCGCCTCGCCGGCATGTGATCGGAATGAGAGTGGTGCTCGCAGACGGAAGTCTTGTCAAAGTGGGAGGCCGCGTCGTCAAGAACGTTGCGGGTTACGATCTTTCAAAGTTGTTCACAGGCAGCTACGGAACGCTCGGCGTAATCGTTGAAGTCAACTTCAAGCTGCGGCCGGTGGCCTCATCCACCAAGACCATCATGGCATGCGGTAAACTCCAGTCGCTGCTGTCCGCCGCGCCCGGTGTGATGCGACTCTTTCCAGTCGCGATTGAACTTCTTTCACCGGCACTCGCACTTGAAGCGGATTGGTCGGATGGTCGAGAACCGTTGCTCCTAATAAGATTCGCGGGTTCCGAAAGCGCCGTCGCTGAACAATGCCGGACCGCAACGCAAACGCTTGATGAGCAGGGCTGCAAAGCCCGAGATTCGACAAACGACGAGCAAGTTTGGCGCGCGCTGGCCGCGCTTCCCATGCGCTTTTCAGAGAGCGTCATCTGGCGGGCCGGATTGCTGCCATCAGAAGTTGGAAATTTCGTGACCCGCCTGGATGGGCTGAGTTTGAACGGCGGACCATCCAGCGCAATCTGGCAGGCCGGCATTGGTGACGGTCGAATTCGAGTTGTAGATCGTCTGAAGCCAGACGAAAATGAGTCCGTCGATCGCATCCGCTCACTGAGATCAGAAGTAGAACGATTGGGTGGAGCGCTTATTGTTGAGCAGGCGTCGATTGCATTGAAGACTCAAACTGGCGGCTGGGGCAAAATTGGAACGTCGGCGAACGTGATGCAAAGAATTAAGCAGCAACTCGATCCGATGGATCGATTGTCGCCCGCCAGATTTAATTTCAACAGCGCGTAACGCAAACTGTTAGTTTGCGGATCTGTTCCAGGTAGACTACTTACAAAGAACCGCAAACTACCAGTTTGTATTACATCAGCAGGCGTCTAATGGAAACCAATATGAGCTTAACGAGAAAAACACGCGTTTTCCTGATTATCAGCCTGACTGCGGCTTTAATTGCAGGGCCAAGTTTCAGCTTCTTTCCAAATCCTACTGGCAATGCGGTGGCGGCATCGCGCGATCCCGTGCGGGCCAGGAACGGTATAGTTGCCTCGACCAGTGAGATTGCATCGCGGGTAGGGGTGGAGGTGATGAAGCGTGGCGGCAACGCGATTGACGCGGGCATCGCGGTCGCATTCGCGCTTGCCGTCACGCATCCCGCCGCAGGCAATCTCGGCGGCGGCGGCTTCATGATGATTCGTTTGAAGAATGGGAAAACGACCGCCATCGACTATCGCGAAATGGCGCCGGCCGCGGCCACCCGCGATATCTATCTGGACAAAAATGGGAATCTGATTGAAGGCGAAGGTGGCTCGCTGGTTGGCTATCGCGCTGCCGGAGTCCCCGGCACCGTGCGTGGGATGGAGCTGGCTTTAAAGAAATACGGGTCAGGTAAACTCACCTGGAGCCAGTTGGTCGAACCTGCCCGCGCTCTGGCCGCCAACGGCTTCGTTGTAAACAACGTGCTTGCTCGAGGGTTGCGTGGCAACCGTGAGTATTTGTCGCAATATCCGGAAACCAAACGCATCTATCTCCGCGGTGGAAGGTTCTACGAGGAAGGTGAAGTGTTTCGCCAACCGGACCTGGCCGCCACTTTTGCCCGACTACAAAGATCCGGACCTAACGAATTCTACCAGGGTCAAACAGCCAACCTGATTGTCAACGATGTAAACCGTCATAATGGTTTGATCACGATGGCTGACATGCGCGGCTACGTGGCGAAGGAGCGACCACCGCTGCGCGGGACGTACCGTGGTTATGAAGTGATCTCGATGCCGCCACCTTCTTCCGGAGGGGCGGTGTTAATCGAAATGCTCAATATTTTGGAAGGGTTTGACCTGAAAAAAACCGAGGCATCCTCGTCCGAGCGCTATCACCTGATGGCGGAAGCGATGCGGCGGGCGTTTGCCGACCGCGCGGAATACATGGGCGATACAGACTTTGTGAAGGTGCCTATCGCGGGGCTGATTGATAAGTCTTACGCCGCGAGACTTCGCTCGACGATCAACGAAGAACGGGCCTCGACCAGCACAGACATTCGCGCGGGAGAGCCCACCGGTCATGAGTCGGATGAGACTACGCACTTCACCGTGGTCGACGCGGAAGGCAACGCGATCGCAAACACCTACACGCTAAACAATTCGTTTGGCTCGTCAGCAGTCGCGAAAGGGACGGGCATTCTCCTGAACAATGAGATGGACGACTTTGCGGCCAAGCCGGGAACACCGAATTTGTATGGTTTGATCCAGGGCGAGCGCAATGCCGTCGCTCCGCGCAAGCGTCCACTGTCAGCGATGACACCCACGTTTGTGCTGCGCAAAGACGGCAGCCTCTGGTTTACCGTGGGAAGTCCGGGCGGGCCGACGATCATCAACACGGTTTTTTGCGTGATCACCAACGTGGTGGACTATGGCATGGATATCCAGCATGCTCTGGATGCGCCGCGAATTCATCACCAGTGGCTGCCGGATGAGCTGATCTTTGAACCGTTTGGCATGTCGGGTGACACGCAGCGAGTGTTAGCTGCACGCGGCCATACACTCGGGCGTCCCCGTTACCTCGGCGATGCGGAAGGAATCATGATCGAAGAGAAGACTGGAATTCGACTTGGAGCAACTGACCCGCGGCGGAGTGATGGGCTGGCGGTTGGGTATTAATGAAAAATCGTGGCGTCAACTACAGAACCGAGCGCGGTAGCGCCGGGTCCCTGGCGTCAACTACAGAACCAAGCAGCCGGATGCTGAAGTCTCAGTGCTACGTGGCGCCGGGCTCAGCGGCGCTCACAGCTCTGTCATGGCTACACTTCCCTCAGGTTGACGCTAGGACCCGGCGCTACCGCGCTCGGTTCTGTAACGAATGTGTGTCTCCGCACTCAATTGTCTGAACCAGTGCATGCCCTAATAATTATCAAACTGACCCACCACCAAATTGTAGGGGCGTCAACTCCGTGGGCGCCCCCCTATTGGGTGGAGGAAGGGGCGCACACGGAGGGACGCCCCTACAAATTTAGTTTCCCGGCATTACCCCAGTCTTCAGGAACGACGACGGACAGAGCTTCTCCAATTCACATTCCCCACACTGCGGGTTACGGGCCTTGCAAACTTTTCGACCGTGATAAATCAAAAGGTGCGAGAAGATCACCCACTCTTTCTTGGGGACTATCTCGACCAAATCTTGCTCGATCTTTTCGGCAGTCTTCTTTTCTGTCAGACCAAGCCTGTGTGACAGCCTCGTCACGTGAGTATCGACTACCACTCCGGACTTGATCTCAAACGCATTTCCTAAAACCACGTTCGCAGTCTTGCGAGCCACACCAGGAAGTTCGAGCAGCTCATCCATTGTCCTTGGCACTTCGCCTCCGTAATTCTCGGTTAACATCTTCGACGTGCCCTGAATCGACTTTGTCTTGTTACGAAAGAAGCCGGTCGACTGAAT
>JAXIOV010000097.1:0-73839 GCA_045403245.1 Pyrinomonadaceae bacterium
CCGAACTTGCGGCCGCATAAAGAACCGGGAGCCGTAGCGACCGGGTCGTGGTCGCGCCTCACTCAACCGAACTTGCGGCCGCATAAAGAACCGAGAGCCGTAGCGACCGGGTCGTGGTCGCGCCTCACTCAACCGAACTTGCGGCCGCATCAAGAACCGGGAGCCGTAGCGACCGGGTCGTGGTCGTGACGATCCCAAGTCTTTGGTCCATCGTGACAGCTTGAGTTTGTCGTAGCCTTGCGGGGTTTTAGAACAGTTTGAGTGACGCGATAGTGACCCGGTCGCTACGGCTCCCGGTTCTGATGCAGCCGTGAGTTCGGTTGAGGCGACAGTGACCCAGTCGATGCTCACTGCGAGTTCGTAAATTTATTGGGATTGGAAGGAAGGTCTTTTCATTGCTCAAGATCCCGCAAGCTCATCGGTGGTGTCGATATAGTTGACGATGCAATCACGAATTTGCGCGTAGCAGCTCTCGTAGGTCTCGCCGTCCCGGCCAATCGGATCGCCAATCTCAAGACCGCGTTGCTGCGGATCAAACTCGCCAAGCAAAGTGACGCGTTCAGGCAAGACCCCAAACTCGTAAATCAGCGCATCCGCGTGGTGGTGTTCCATAACCAGATAACGGTCAATCGTTTCGAGCGGCAGATCGCCAGCCCAGGTAGATTCTTCTTTCGGCGGCGGAGTGTTGTGTTTGAGACAAGTCCTGACAGTATCGCCAACTGGAGGCAAGTCGGTGAAATCGTAGACACCGGCGGAAACGGCGTGCGCCGTGAGTTGGCGTTTACCTGCCTCCGCGACAAAGATCGCGTGGGCCATCACGCTACGGCACCGGTTCGCGGTGCAGATGAAGGCTACTGTAGCCAAGTGTTATTCCTGAGCGGGTTCATCAATTTTTTTGCGGCTCCGGAATTGGATTCGCAACGTCGATTACAACCTTCCAAACTCCGCCTTCTTTCCTCCAAACCCGAAGATAGTTTCCAGACTCGGATTTACCTTCAGCAGTCTTGAGCTGGTAGGTGCCGTAACTGTAGCCCACATCGCCAGAACGCGATACGTCAGCGGCTTCCGGCTGCCACATCCAGCTGTTCGCGTCGGGCGAAAGACTCTGTGAGGTTGCGTCCTTACCGATAATCGGCAACTTGCCTTCCCGGTAAACCCGGACCTCACCCGAAGCACGCGACAGAAGGGCTGCTTGTGCGCCGCGTTTGACAGAGTCGGTGGAGAACTCGCCTTCAAGTTTGCGCAGCGCGTTGGTTTCCGATTCAACATTGACCTGACTGCCGGTGGCGGGTTGTTTGTAATTCTTTGGCAACTGCCAGAGTATTTCCGGCTGCGGCGGCTCCGGGTGTGAAATTCCGAGGTCTACCGCGAATTTCCACGACCCATCCGCCTGTTTCTTCCACACGGTAATGAAATGACCAAAGCCGCCTGGCTTCGCGTCGTGAACATCGCCCTTGAATTGCCATGGACCACTCGTGTATCCCATATCTCCGCCACTCGAGATGCCGGCGAAACTTGGTTGCCAGCTTAGTACCGGACGTTTGTCAGAAGCAGGCAACGGATGTTCTGTCATCCACTGCTTACCCTTGACTGCCCGCGGACGAAAAAGAATTCCATCTTCGGCGATGAATGCCATGAACGATGGACGTATTCCCTGCTCTTCTGAAGTTCGGGCGAAAGCCCGTTCGGTTTCAACCATTGAAACGAGAGCGGGTTCGCTCTTTTGCGCGAGTGGAATGATTGAAAGAACGGGAAGGAGGATTAGAATGTAAAGTAGTCTCTTCATTTGCAACTCCGTCTGGTCCAGTTTGCCGCATCTTGAACTCTGCAGCCTTTGACAGGAGCTTACGTTGACAGGTTGCCTCAGAGTTTCAGAACCAACAACAACTAGTTTCCGGCTTCCAAATTCCTGGCTCATTTCCAAAAAGATCGAGAATCGTTTGGTATTGGGTGCAACGGATCCTTTGCGACAACTAGGGCTGACATACCGGAGCGAATCTGGATTGATAAGTAGAACATCAATCCCGTCATTCGGACTTTGGTCTTTACCGCCAACGGTCAGCCGGGACGGTGACATGACCGCCTTTTGGCTGCAGAGCAGATCACTATTGATCTCAACCGAGCTGAGGAGTCTGATTTTTGTGGTTCGCACTCAAGAAGTCTGCGGATTTGTATTTTCTTGTTTTGCGAATGACGGCACTCACTTCACGAGATAGCCGGTCGCGATCAGTAATTCCGCATTGAGAATTGCGGCGCCGGCTGCGCCTCGAATGGTGTTGTGACTGAGGGCAACAAATCGATAGTCGAGCACGTTGTCATTTTGCAAACGGCCGATGGTGACGCTCATTCCGTTTCCTGCATCCCGATCCAGACGAGGCTGAGGACGATCCGGCTCGTGAAGGACAATTATCGGTCTTTCGGGCGCCGAACGGAGTTTCATTTCCTGGGGTAGCGAGGTAAACGAAGCAAGCGTCTCACCAACTTCTTCTTTCGTGGTGGGTTTGTCGAGCTTCACCCGAACCGCCGCCAGGTGCCCATCCGAAACATTCACCCGGTGACACTGCGCGCTTACATTCATTGGCGCCGCTTCGATCCGGCCGTGTTGAAGAAGACCGAGTATTTTTAAGGTTTCCTGTTCAATCTTCTCCTCTTCGCTTTCGATAAAAGGCAGGACATTGTCGGTGATTGCCAGTGACGGAACACCGGGATAGCCCGCTCCCGACAGCGCTTGCATGGTAGTGGCCACCACGCCGCTGACTTTGAATTTTGCGTGCAGCGGCGCAAGCGCCAGAGCCAGCATGATCGTGGAACAGTTTGGGTTCGTAACGATGAATCCCTTTCCGTTACGGCCTTCGCGCTGAGAATCCAGCAGCGCCAGGTGAGTATGATTCACTTCCGGAATAAGCAGCGGGACGCTCTGGTCCATGCGGTAAGCTGATGAGTTGCTGATGACCGGATAACCGGCGTTCACAAAACTGCCTTCCGCCTGACGCGCGATATCACCGGGCAGACTTGAAAAGACAAACTCACAATCCAGCGGCGGCTGCGGCGCTTGTACCGGCATCGATTTCACAAACGCCGGCATCTCCCCGGCAAGGCGCCAGGTGCAAGCTTCCTCAAAACTCTTACCCTGGGATCGGTCGGAGGCCGCAAGCGCTGTGATCTCAAACTGCGGATGGTTTTCCAACAACTGGATGAAGCGCTGGCCAACCATGCCGGTGGCGCCAAGGATTCCGACTCTGAATTTCTCTGTCATTTCTTTTCGCGGCCCTACTCCTCCAGACTGTTCAATCCCGTCGCGATTCTGCGAACTCCCTCAGCCAGCACGGGCAAGTCGGCACAAAACGAAACGCGCAGGAAGCCCTCACTCTCGCTGCCAAAGGCGCTGCCCGGGATGGTCACGACGCCGAAATCAAGCAGCGCCTCCGCGACCCCCATCGATGATCCATAGTTGTTGACCTCCAGCATCGTATAGAACGCGCCGTCAGGGGTCACTGCTTTCAGCCCGGCGTCACGGCCGAGTTTGAGCAGATGATCCCGGCGTTGGTGGAACGTCTTCCGGTGTTCGACGCGGGCGGCTTCTGCCTCCTCGCTCCATGAAACCAGTGCGGCCTTTTGCGAGATCGTGGACGCGCACGTTGTGACATAACCGTGGAGCACCAACGCACTGCGAATAAGATCCGGGTCGCCACACATCCATCCCAATCGCCAACCGGTCATGCTCATCGATTTTGATAACCCACTGATGACGATCGTTCGCGGGTAAAACTCCGAAATAGATGCGGGACGGTCAGTATCGTAGTAAAGCTCGCGATATATCTCATCGCTGACCACGTACGCACCCGATCCACTCTCGTCGACGGCGCTGGCGATCTCCTTCAGATCCGTCTTTGTCAGGGCGCGACCAGTAGGATTTGAAGGGCTCGTGCAGATGACAACTTTCGTCTTCGGAGTCAGTTGCCGCTTGAAATCATCCAGGTCGAAACTGAAGTCCTGTCTTGCCGGTAAGCGATAAAACACTGCCAGGCCGCCCGCCATCTGGGTGATCGTAGGATAAGCGACAAACCCTGGATTGGGAATCAACACCTCATCGCCGGGTTCTATCAAGGACATCAGGGTTAGATAGAGTGCCTCCTGCGAACCAGCCGTGATGATCACGTCGTCAGACGAGAGACGCAAATGCGGGTAATCCAACGCCACGCGTTCACGCAGGGCCGGCAAACCTGCCTGCAACGTGTAGCCGTTCTGTTCCTGAGTGATCACTGACACCGCAGCGCGTTTGATCACTTCCGGCGTAGGCAAGTCAGGCTCGCCCAAACCAAGACTGATGCTGCCGGGTTTGGCGCGATCGGAGATCTGTCGGATGACACTCTTCTCGATGCCGCGCAGGAATTGGGGGGGTTGAAATTGTTTCAAGGAAGGGATCCTCTGGGCGATCTAGACGATTTCACGAAGGATCTTCGAAATGTCAGAGTGATCTTCGTACCAGATGGTCGTAATCCCACGGTCTTGTAAATTCTCCGTCTCGATGTGCTTTCGAAAGGACATCAACTCCTTCCACCATCGAGGCCGTTGTTGTTGATTAGCCGATGCTTCGCCTTCATCTGCGGGTTCCTTCATGATAGCAAAGTGGCTGGGAGTGCGTACCTGCCGACTTATGTCCAACAACCGACGAAGGTTCGGATCCCTCAAAGAACATCCAACAAAAAGGACGTTGAAGGACATAAATAGATTCAGTTGAATTAAGTTAGGCCAAGAATAGGGTGAGGCATAGAGTTCGTGGTAGTCGTCCTCAGAAGGAACGATTCGATCCTTTGAGTAGTCCCCTTTGCACGGAGTCCGCGGCAAAAAGCCATGAGGATGAAAAATCAATACGTTGTCATCGTTGAGCGGCAGATCGTCGCCTCTAACCAGAGTTCTAAATCTAGTTCTACTTGCGACGTATCCCTCCTCCAAACAGTCATCAAAATTAGTGCAGCATATTCTACGTACATTCTGCAGCGAGACTATCGCTTCAACATTTGAGGAAAGATTGCCAGCGTCAGCGTACAAGCACTTGGAGACCACTGAATTAAATTGTTGCCCCAGTTTACGTCTAGCCATTCGCATCGCATCAAGTGGAGAATCCATCGATCTCGTTGAAAGCTCAAGCTTTCGAAAGATATCTCCTTGATCCGCGACGGGCCAAGCCTCTTCTATGACTCTCGCCGATAATGTCTGCCAATCTGGAAGGCCACAGGATTTTGATATGCCTGCACCAACGAACAAGCACAGCCTACCGTCTCGATGAAGTGCTTTCAGTGTCTCTCGATGAACTTTTTTGAGACCCTGCGTCGACATTCCTACTCCCTACTCTCCCGCTCGAACAGTTCAATACTAGGTCGCTGGTTTTCTTCGTGACTTGTCAGGAGGTATGTCTTCATCGAAGGCTTGGTCCGGGTTCCCGTGTGCTAACGAACCGATATCAACCTGCCGGTTACTTGTATATTTCTGGCGTGCCGCGGGTGGCGTGCCAAAATCGAATCACTTCGATCAGACGGCTCGAATCGTCGACACGGTAGACAAACGCGGTACGAGGGTACAACGATCTCACGAATGAACTTGTCTTCAAACTCCGGCACAATCCTGCTAACTTTTGGGTTTTGCGCAAGTAGCCGGATTCGCGAAATAAGGAACAAACCAAATTGCAGAGCGCGGTCGAGCGCATCGAAGGATATGTAACGGACGATGTCGCGCAGGTCGGCGCGGGCGGAGGGTGAAAGGACTACTTGATAATCCATGAGGGAAGCTCTCGCTCAACTTCCTCAATTCGGCTCCGCTCGCCACGATCAAGCTCGGCCAATCCCTGTCGCACCGCAGCGATACACTCTATTTCCTGAGCAATGTCATGGAGCGAAGCGCCGTCTGGAATGCGATCAAGTAGGTCTTGAACAATTTGCTTGTTGCTCATATTGGCAGTAGGTCAGTTCTTGTAACGTTTGTCTAAGGTCGGATCGCCCCGTCATCGAGACAGACGGCAAAACAAACATCGATGTCAACAAGGTAGGGCATCTGCTACGCCTCAGGCTTAAGCCCGCGGCCTATCTCTTAGTCTGTTGACGTAGCTGACGCCATCTTTGATGTCCACGCGGTCGGCCCACATTCCAGCAAAACCAAGTTCTCGAATAGACAACGCTTTTCTGGCGTTCCGTCCGCGATTAAGATGAATCTCAACGACGGTTCCTTCCTTGAGTTTTACTTTGCTAAGCGGCCTGAAGACACCGTTTTCATATTTTGCTTCAATAACCATAAGCCTCGCCTCCGATGTGATCTCTGAGAGATGTTAGGAGCTACCGCAGGGCCGGTCAAGTGATATCAGGTCACCTCAAGTAGTCTTCCAGTTGCACCGCTCGTTCGGTTTTTTCATCGCGATATTTCACGATGACCGGCGCGTAAAGAGAAAGTCCCCACGCCTGTCCGCAGTCGCCTCTGACTTTTCGCGAACCAGGAACAACCACTGCGCCCGCGGGAATCTCCAGCGGAGCTTCAGGAGTGCGTTGATAGATCTTCTCACGCGCCAGATCGTAAACCGGAGTGGAACCTGTCAGGATGGTGCCGGCCGCCAGCACGGCGCGCTCGCGGACAATTGTTCCCTCATAAACTCCACAACCGCCACCAACCAGCACATCGTCCTCAATAACCACCGGCACTGCCCCAACCGGTTCCAGTACGCCTCCAATTTGCGCCGCGGCGGAAAGATGCACGCGCTTGCCAATCTGGGCACACGAACCGACCAACGCATGGCTGTCGATCATTGTGCCTTCGTCGACATAGGCTCCGGCGTTGACGTACATCGGCGGCATGCAAACCACGCCTGGCGCGATGTACGCGCCATCGCGGATGCTGGAGCCGCCAGGGACAATGCGCACATTGTCCTCCGGTGTCGTGGGCCGCACGGGGTAAGTATCTTTGTCGAAGAAGCGGAGCGGCGGCGCGGACATATCGGTGAGTTTACCCATGCGAAAGCCCAGCAATATTCCCTGCTTCACCCAGGAATTGACCCGCCAGCTTCCATCATCCGCGCGCTCGGCCGCACGAATCTCACCTCGATTCAGCGCTCCCTTGAATTGTTCAAACAGCGTGCGGTCGGCGGCGTTAAAGTCGCTTCCGGTTTTGGCGCTCAGCGCTTCGATCTGTTCACGTAGTGGCACGAGATGCTTCCTTCAGCAAACCAAGTTCTGAAATCACTTCCCGAACACGCGTTCGGCTCTTCTCCTGGATTGGCACCAGCGGCAGCCGAAAGTTTTCGTCAATCATTCCCATCATGGCGAGCGCTGCTTTGACAGGTCCGGGACTCGATTCGATGAAATTCACCTCCATCAAAGGCAGGAGGCGATAGTGCAGTTCGCGGGCTTCTTCCCATTTTCCGTCAAGGGCCAGATCAACCATACTCGACATCAACTCAGGCGCTTCGTTTGAGGCAACTGAAATCAAACCGTCGCCGCCAAGCGCAATCAGGGGAAACGTGATCGCGTCGTCGCCTGACAGCACACGAAAACCTTCCGGCCGGTCACGCAAGATTTCCATAATCTGCGACAAACTTCCGGATGCTTCCTTCACCGCTACGATGTTTTCGCAATCACGCGCCAGGCGGAGGGTTGTTTCCGCGGCGATGTTGGAGGACGTGCGTCCGGGCACGTTGTAAATGACGATCGGAAGGCCGGGAACCGCCTCAGCAATTGCGCGAAAGTGGGCGTAGAGTCCCTGTTGAGTTGGTTTGTTGTAAAAAGGCGCAACCTGTAAGACCGCATCGGCGCCGAGATCCTGAACGATCTTTGAGTTTTCGATCGCCACGGCAGTCGAATTGCTGCCGGCCCCGGCGATCACGCGCGCGCGGCCGCGCCCCAGCTCGATTGACCGCTTGATGACTTGCTGATCTTCTGCTTCCGTCATCGTCGCGCTCTCGCCGGTCGTACCGCACGGAACCAACAGCTTCACGCCGTTATTGATCTGATATTCGATGAGGCGGGTCAGCGCGTCTTGATCGATTGCGCCTGTGGAAGTAAACGGCGTTACCAACGCCGTGGCGCAACCTCGCATCCAGTCGATTCTTTTCGTCATCTCGGTGTCTCCATTACTAGCCGGATAGATGTATCCGCTCCTGGTTTCAGCATTTACTTTTCAAAATTTCGTCAACAACCTCACCAAACTCGAAAACCCCTCTTCGGCCCAAGATCCAACGCGCCGCCAGCAATGCTCCCGCCGCAAAGCTTTCACGCGAACGCGCGGTATGCGTCAATGTGATCTGATCGGCCGGCGAGTCAAAACCCACTCGATGCGTGCCGGGAATATGACCGGCGCGAGTTGAGGCCACCGACACCGGTGGTTTGCCCTGTTCGACCATTACACCCTTTAGCTTCAACGCTGTCCCTGAAGGTGCGTCACGCTTGCGGGAGTGGTGTTGCTCCTCAACGAAAGCCTCGTACTGATCAAGACCGGCAAAGAGTTTGGCTGACTGCTCGACAATTCGGTAAAAAACATTTACCCCGATCGAGAAGTTCGCACCGTAGACCATCGCCCCGGAGGATGCAGCGACGATCCGGCGCGCCTCGCCTTCCTGATCTTTCCAGCCGGTGGTCCCCTCCACCAGCGGCACGTTGCCACGCATGCATGCTTCTACGTGTGCTATTACCGCCGGCCCTGCAGAAAAATCAATTGCCGCGTCGTGGCCGCGCAGCATGGTTGCGATTTGGTCGAGCTCGCACGCCGAGTCTTTCGACGTCAGGGTCGCTCCGATCTCAACGCCGGCAGCGCGCGCCTTCCCGGCGACCAGTTGCCCCATCGCTCCGTAACCAATCAACGCCAGCTTCACCGTGGCGCTCCTTCCGCTATTTCAACGTTCTGATGCTCAGGTTCATTCTTGAGCAACGCGCGCGCAAGCTGGACATATAAGTCAACTGCTTCGGTAAGTTCCCTCTTCTCAATAAACTCATGATCAGCGTGCGCATTTAGAATCGACCCGGGACCAAGCAACAGAGGCGTTCCCCAGTTTGTGAGATAGGGAATATCAGTCGTGAACCGCACCACGCATTGTTCCAGTTCGTCCACGGTCATCAAGTGAACCGGATCATTTTCGGAGAGGTACTCGATTACGGCCCGCCCGGCGATCACTGCTTCAAGAATGTTTTTGACGCGATTGGCATCTGTCACCAGACGAAGCTGTAGCACGGCGGAAGCTTCTACGGGAATCACGTTTGGTCGTGAACCTCCGCTGAGGACACCGATGTTACAGGTGGTGGGGCCTAGCTGGGGATCGGTGGGCCATTCGCACCGGCGAACAGAATCCAGGACGTCCAGTAGTTTTTCGATTGCCGACTCGCCGTTTTCCGGATACGCGGAATGCGCAGATCGGCCGGCGGTTTTGATCGTTAACCTAAGTGAGCCCTTGGTCGCGATTGCCAGCTTGTTGTCCGTCGGTTCCCCATTGATGAGATAATCGCAGGCTGAAGCCAGTTCAGTATTATTCGCAACTCGAGCGCCCGCGCTGCCCAGCTCCTCGTCGACGGTGAACAGCAGGCCAATGTCATCGAATCCTTCATCACGCAAACGCTCCGCCGCGACAATCTGAGCGGCAATGATTCCCTTTGCGTCGCAGGCCCCGCGTCCAAAAATCTTTTCGTCATTTTCGCTCGAGACAATAAAAGGCGGGACGGTATCCATGTGGGTTGACAGCACTACTCGCGGCGGCGCTGCGGTAGTAGCAATAACATTGAACCGATCTCGTCCAACCTCCTGCAGATCCACGCGATAGCCTAAGCCTTCAACGTGCGATGCCAGGAACCGGGCGACATCTTTTTCGTCGCCGGTGACAGATGGGATATCAATCAGTTTGCGTGTTAGTTCGAAGACGTTCATGTGGCAAAACGCTTATGCTGACACTTCCATGCCAAGGTCATTCAACTCTCGCGCCGCGTCTTCAGAAATCTCGCGCTCGAAAAATTCCCGGTGAAGCCGGGTAACCGCTTCGCGCGCGCGCGATTCTTCAATCGCGAAAGTTAAATTAATTCGCGAAGCGCCCTGTGAAATCAGGGAGACGTTGATGTCACTAATGGTTGAGAAAATGCGCGCGGCAATCCCAGGCGTGGAGCGCAGGCCTTCCCCCACAATGCAAAGAATCGCCCGCCCTCCTTCGACACTGACCGAGCCGAGTTTTTCCAGCTCTTCCACGATCGCGGGCAGCGCCGTCGTATCGTCAAGCGATAACGACACGCTGACCTCAGAGGTGGTGACTACATCGACCGCCGTTCGATGATGATCGAAGATCTCGAAAAGGCGCCGCAGGAAACCATAAGCTCCCAGCATGCGTGTAGAAGTGACCTGAACCGTGGTGACCCCGGTCTTATGTGCAATGGCTTTCACGGTCTGCGGCGATTTCTCGGTTTCCGCCACGACCAGCGTGCTGCCCCCTTCCTGAGCGCGCGAGTTGCAGATGCGCACCGGAATGTTTTGCTCGATGGCGGGTTGGAGAGTTTTCGGATGAAGCACTTTGGCGCCGAAGTAGGCGAGTTCCGCGGCTTCTTCAAACGATAGCTTGGGAACGGTGCGCGCTTTTGGCGCCAGGCGAGGATCTGCGGTCAATACACCCGGCACATCAGTCCAAATCTGGATCTCTTCTGACCCCAGCGCCGCGCCGATGATCGCAGCAGTGTAGTCTGACCCGCCCCGCCCGAGTGTCGTCGTCTCTCCGGCAACGGTGGACCCAATAAAACCTCCAAGCACGGGCACACATGAAGCTTCTATTAATGCCTCGAGCTGATCCCTCGTGCTTCGGACGGTTTCAGGCATCAAAGGCGCCGCGGAGCCAAACTGGTCGTCTGTGACAATGCACCGGCGCGCGTCTACGGCCCCGGCGGAGACTTTGTTCTCGACCAACACCGCCGCCACCAGCGCCGCCGAGAGCCGTTCTCCAAAAGACACCACCTGGTCTTCGAAACGTTTACGTCGCTTGCGGTCCTCACCGGCTTCCGATGGAACCTTATCCAGGAGCGCCGTGAGCTCATCGCGACTTTGGTTCACCAGCGTCCGCATCCGGGAAGCTTCGCCTGACAAGAGCGCGTCAATCACTCTCAGGTGACGATCGAAATGCCTTTCGAGAGATTCTGCAGCACCTGCGATATCCCCTTCCGACGCCTGCTGCACACTTCCCAGCAGCGCGTCAGTGAATCCGGCCATCGCTGAAACGACCACGACCGGCCGAAGCTGAAGCCGCTCCGACACGATGCGTGCGGCCTGCTGGAAGGCGGTGGCGCCTTCCACAGAGGTGCCGCCAAATTTCATCACCGTTGATTTCATAGGAGTCTGGAGTCGAGAGTCCGGAGTCTGGAGTCAAGGGACTGCCAACAATTTCTGATTGCCCCGGGCTCCAAAAACTTTCGACGCGTCGACAGAGTTTACATCAAACTACTTAGGTTCAAACTACTTTCGATTGTTTTGTCTACCTCCCTCGTGGAGTCTTTGTTACTGTGTCGCCGTAGGAGGGTTCTCATGTTGTCCTGGAAAGCCTGCGTGGCCACCTGGCCGCTGCTTTTTGTTTTGTCGGCCGCGGCCACCAACGCGCAGCAGACCGCGACCGCGCAACCGGATCGCGCGCGGATGATCAACGCCGCGCGGGAGATCATGGCCGCGGCCCGTTATTGCACGCTCATCACGGTCGACTCAGCCGGGCGTGCAAACTCGAGGACCATGGATCCTTTTCCTCCTGAAAACGACATGGTCGTTTGGCTGGCCACCAATCCTTTAAGCCGCAAAGTCGGTGAAATCCGGCGCAACCGATATGTCACCCTCTACTGCTTTGATCCGAAAGCCGAGGACTATTTCAGCCTGCGCGGAACCGCTCGACTCGTGAACGACCCGAAGGAAAAAGCGCGTCGTTGGAAGGGGGATTGGAAAACTTTCTACCCCAATAGAACTACACACTACCTGCTAATTGAAGTTCGTCCGCTGCGATTGGAAGTGGTGAGTCCTGCGAAAGGCATTCTCGGAGATCCAAACAATTGGGATCCGCCGGCAATCAATTTCAATTCTCGCCAAGGGAGCGGTAGGCAGTAGGCAGAAAGAAAAACAGGCACGGGGTGATCTGTTTTCTGCCTCCTGCCTCCTGCCGTCTGCCTCCTGGCTTCCGCCGTCTCACACCACTCGCGTCTTCCACCGGCCTTTTCGGAAGACCACAGCGCTGACCACGGCCAGGGTTGAAAACGCTATGGTGATCGCGAGGAATACTCCGCGTGGTCCGACGCCGAAAACGACTGCCAGCACATAAGCAAGCGGAAGTTCCCACAACCAGAACACAAAAAGATTGATGATCGTCGGTGTCCAGGTGTCGCCGGCGCCGTTGAACGACTGCGTCAGCACCATACCGTACGCGTAGAACAGAAATCCCGAAGCCACGATGCGGAGACAGTCAACGCCATACGGCACCACGTTCTGATCGTGAGTAAAGAGTCCGATGATCTGAGGCGCGAAGACAACAAACACGAGACCAACGCAGCCCAGGAAAATCATGTTGTAGAAGCCCGCCTTCCAAACGGCGCGTTCTGCGCGGTCAGGCTTGCCCGCGCCCAGAGCCTGGCCCACCATCGTGGCGGCGGCGTTGGACATACCCCAGGAAGGCAGCAACGCAAACAAAATGACGCGAATCCCGACTACGTATCCGGCCACTACGTCAGTGCCAAAGCTCGAGATCGTGCGCACCAGGCCAATCCAACTCGCCATGCCAATGAAAACCTGAAACGTTCCCGTTGCCGACAACCGTATGAGTCGCGCCATGATTGCCGGCTCAATTCGGAAGTGAGAAGCACGAATATCAAACCGGCCGCCGGATCGCACCAACTTGCTGAATGCGTAGAGCGCGCCGATTCCCCTCCCGGTATTTGTCGCCACCGCAGCACCCACAATGCCGAGTTTGGGAAACGGACCAAGGCCAAAAATGAAACAGGGTCCCAGCACGATGTTGATAATATTTGCCAGCCACAAGACCCGCATCGCGATCGCTGCATCGCCGGCGCCGCGAAAGATGGCGTTGATCATGAAGAGCATCACAACGGTTGCGTTGCCTGCCAGCATCACGCGAGTAAATCCCGACCCTTGTTCGACCACCGATGGCGATGCTCCCATCATTCTTAAGAGCCTGGGCGCCAGCGGCGCGCCGATCAGCGCCAGTGCAAAAGCTACGATTAGAGCCAGGATGATCGCTTGTACAGCAGCGCGCGCGGCCCCTTCGGTGTCTTTCTCCCCGATGCGGCGAGCCACCATAGCAGTGGCACCGATGCTCAAACCGATGGCGAGCGCGTAGATCAGCGTTAGCAACGACTCCGTTAATCCGACTGTGGCCATCGCGTCGGAACCAAGGTAGGAAACCCACTTGATGTCGACAACCGCAAAGATGCTCTCCATGCACATTTCGAGCACCATCGGAATCGCGAGCAAGACGATCGATCGCCCAATCGGGCCCTGGGTGTAGTCGTGGTGGTGCTTGCCGCGTACAGATTCACGGATCGCGCCCCATAGACTGGTGGAGTCTGTAGCGTCGTCCGTAACCTGCGTCGGAGTGTCTGGAGATTGAGACGTGGGTTGGTCCGGGGAGTCAGACATTATTGTTTTCAGTGTTGCTCATCACTTCTACTCCACCGGCGCTCGGCCAAAATCATCCTGCAAACGCACAATGTCGTCTTCGCCGAGATAATTGCCTCTCTGTACCTCAATGAAAACAAGCGATTCTTTGCCGGGGTTCTCCACCCGATGCGCCGAGCCAACGGCAATATCGATCGCCTGACCCGCTTCCACGATTACGTCCCGGCCGTCAATTGTCACTTTGGCGGTGCCGTGCACAACCACCCAGTGTTCCGCACGTTGCGCATGTTTTTGATAACTCAGTCTCTTGCCCGCCATTACCTCAATACGTTTGACCTTGAAGCCCTGGCCTTCGTCAAGCACGGTGAACTTTCCCCACGGTCTGCGATCAAATCGTGGTGAGTTAGCGGAATTGTTTTCAGTCATTCGGTGTCCCCTGGATTCCTGGTAGCCTGCCTGGAGTTAGCGGCCTGCCGTAGCACGATGATACTTCGGCGGCTGACTTTTCTTCTTTCGACGGCGTGGCGCCGGCGCGTATTGGCCGGTGCGTTCCAAATCATAGATTGTGTAACCCGTATCAAAAATGTCGCCTGATGGATTGGCACTATCAACGCTGTAATCGAATATGCGGCCGTCGTTTCTAACATAAACCGAGCCGCGCCTGCCCTTCAAATACTGTGCTGGCGTTAACAGTGCGTACAAGTGGCGACGAGCCCCCAGGGTGCCGCTCGGATGCGTGGGAATAAACTTCTGGCCGTCCGGCAGGCGATATTCATTGAGTTCAAGCAAAACAGCACGGCCGAACCGTTGCAGGCGCGGCACAAAGCCTTCAGGTAGACCAAATCGCTGCCTGGCAGTGGACGTGCGGGTTTCACTCCTCGACCTGGATCGAAGCAGTGGCCTGACAGCTTGCTGCGGCGCGACGTCGGTCACTGTGAGCGCCGGTGGTTCTGGTGAGTCGACTTCGACCGGAAGGTTGTCAAAGGAAGAACCTGTGTGGGAGAGAAACTCCTGGCAAACAGTGCGCAGTTGTTCCGAGCCGTCGAGCAAGCCCTCGCTCATTTCTTTCAACGTGGCATGGCCCTTGAGGACAGCTTCAATCTTCTGACCCTCGGTCATCTCGGCCCATAGCTGATCGCCGATGCTCTCCTTCGACATTTCAGGCGAAGTTTACTTAATTCCCGAGAGCTTGCAAGAAAGTTTTGGAGGAAGTGGACCGCGAGGGGCGACAGAGTCTTGGCAAACTCTTGATTTCTGCTGGCTGAAAAAGATTTTGGGAGAAAGCGAAGTCAGCCGCGGACGAACGCGGATAAACGCGGATCTGAAACAACAAGCGAAACCCGAAAAACTCATGAATGTAAGAGGGCAGACTGCGAGGCCTGCGAACTGCGGTGCCGCCAAGACGCCAAGAACGCCAAGACAGCGAGACAACAGACTGCCTTTCTGCTTTCTGCTTTCTGCTTTCTGCTTTCTGCTTTCGCGTCCTGGCGTCTTGGCGGTTAGTGAAAATCATGTGAAGGGGCAGCTGCGACTTTAATTGAAAGTGGGCGAATACGTTTTGCTTTCACGGAAATGACGTTGTCCTGATTCTGCAGCGTGCCTTCAATCAAAAGAAACGGCTGATCCACCAGGGCCAGCCGGTTCTTATCAAAAAGTTGAGGGGTGATAATTATGTTTGCCACTCCGGTCTCATCTTCCAGAGTCAAAAACACAAACCCTTTGGCGGTGCCAGGCCGCTGGCGCACAATTACCCAGCCACCCACACTGACCCGACTACCATTGCTTATATGCTGCATATCTATCGCGCGGCAGGCGCCCAGCCTGGTCAATTCCGCACGATGGTAGGCGACCGGATGCCGGCCGATGGTTAACCCGGTGCCACGAAAGTCTGCGTCCATTCTTTCGGGCCGGGTCATGGGCGTTAGCGGCGAGCTTCCGTCCTGCTCGTGAAGTTCTGTGTAAAGTTCTCCCGCCGGGCGCACCACTCGTTCCACTTGCCAGAGCGCATCGCGGCGCGTAACTCCTCGGTCCAAAGTCCTTTCTTGGTCCAAAGTCCAAGGTCCAAAGTCCAAAGTCTGTCCATCATGAGTGACTTCCGACATTGGGGGTTGGATATGGGGTATTGGATCTTCTTTTGACTTTGGACTTTGGACCTTGGACTTTGGACCTTCTTCATTGGACTTTGGACCTTTTTGAATGAAATTCAACGCTCCCACCGCGGCCAGTTTCCTCAACTCATCCTTCCGCAGTTCAGGCACGCGGTTGCGTAGATCGTCGATGCCGATGAAAGGTGCATCAGAGCGCGCCTTAACAATCGCCTGACCCGATTGCTCACTCAGACCCTTCACATATCGCAAACCCAAACGCATCTCGAGGTTCTTCCACTTTCCCCCTTCCCCCTTTCCCATTTCCCCTTTTCCGTTTTCCCCATTCCCCTCTTCCTCTTTTCCCCGGTCTTCAATCGTGCACAGCCAATTCGATCGCATCACATCAATCGGCAGCATCTTCAACCCATGACGCTGCGCGTCTTTGATCAGCGTAAAAGGCTGGTAGAAACCCATTGGCTGATTGTTGAGAATTGCCGCCGTAAAAGCCGCCAGGTAATGGCACTTCAAATACGCGCTGGCATAAGCAATCAAAGCAAAGCTGGCCGCGTGTGATTCAGGAAAACCATAAAGCGCAAATGAAGTAATCGAGAGCACAATCTCTTCCTGGGCCTGTCGCGAAAGTCCGTTACGTTCCATCCCGCGACGTAGTTTTATTTCAATCTCCTTCATCCGCGCTTCCGAGCGCTTGAAACCGAAGGCCCGCCGTAATTCTTCAGCTTCGCCGCCTGTAAAACCTGCGCAAATCATGGCCATCCTCAGCAACTGCTCCTGGAACAAAGGCACGCCCAGCGTTCGCCGCAACACCGGTTCCAGCAACGGATGCGCGTAAACAACCGGCTCGCGGCCCGCGCGCCGTTTCAAATATGGATGGACCATGTTGCCGACAATCGGGCCGGGCCGGATGATCGCCACCTGCACCACGATGTCGTAAAACTTTGTAGGTCGCAGCCGGGGCAGACACGACATCTGCGCCCGGCTTTCGACCTGAAACATTCCAATCGTGTCGGCCTTTTGTAAAGCCCGGTAAACGGCGTCGTCGTCCTGCGGCAGCTGGGCCAGATCAACTTCTTCTTTGTAAGAATCGCGAATCAATTCAATCGAATCTTCCAGCACCGCCATCATTCCCAGGCCTAACAGATCAACTTTAATCAATCCCAGATCCGCACAATCCTCTTTGTCCCACTGCACAACGACGCGGCCCGGCATTGCGGCAGGCTCCAGCGGCACAACTGAATTCAGTTGTCCCTGACAGATCACCATGCCGCCGGAGTGCTGGCCCAGATGTCTTGGCAGGTCCTGCACCCTTTGATAAAGCTGGAAGAATTTCTTGATGCGCGGATTTTTCAGGTCCAGTCCGGCATCGCGAAACTGTCGCTCGGTAGAGTCTTTTGGATCCTTCCATTCCCAGGTGTGAACCAGGCCGGAAAGTCGTCCCAGGGTTTCATCATCAAAACCAAGCACCTTGCCGACTTCCCGGGCAGCTGATCGGCCGCGATAGGTGATGACGTTGGCCGTCATCGCCGCGCCCAGCTTGCCGTAGCGTTCATAAACATACTGGATGGCACGTTCCCGCTGGTCACCGCTGGGAAGATCGAGATCGATATCGGGCCATTCGCCCCGCTCTTCAGAAAGAAAACGTTCGAATAAAAGTTCCATGCCGATCGGATCGACTGCAGTGATTCCGAGTGAATAGCAGACCGCACTGTTTGCCGCTGAGCCGCGTCCCTGGATCAAAATTCCCTGTCGCCGGCAAAACTCCACGATGTCCCAGACGATCAGGAAATAACCTTCGAGTTTGAGCTTTTCGATTAGCCTCAACTCGCGCTCGATTTGCGGCCGCGCCGAATCATAAGCAGGCTGGCCATTACAACCGGTGTAACGTCGCCGCGCCCCTTCTTCCGTACGCCGGCGCAGAAAGGAGGTCATCGTTTCGCCGGGCGGTACTGGATATTTGGGAAACTCGTAACCAAGATCTTCCAGCGTAAACTCAAGCCGCGATGAAAGTTCGACAGTGTTACTGATGGCTTCCGGCAGATCGGCAAAGAGTGTCTGCATCACCTTTCCTGATTTCAGAAATCGCTCGGAATTTGTGGCGAGAAGCCGGCCCGCGGTTTCCAATCGCACATGATTGCGAATGCAGGTAAATACGTCCGTTACTTCCCGCTGAGCACGACTGGCATGACAAACTCCATTGGTAGCCAGCAAAGGCAGTTGCAAACTTCTGGCAATTTCAACCACCGCATGATTGCGTGCTTCCTCAGCGCGATTAAAATGACGCTGTAGCTCGGCATAAACATTTCTTTTGCCGAATATTTCTACGAGCGATTCCGCAACCCTGAGTGCCCCCTCTGGGCACTTTGTGTCTCTGTGGTTAACTGCTCTAGCAAACGGACCATCATGATCGCCGGTCAAACAGATCAACCCGTCTGCATGCTCAGCCAACTCGTTCAAACTAACCGCACACTCTCCCGGCTTGGCATGCTTTGGGACACGCAACTTCATCAAGGTGACCAGACGGCAAAGATTTTGATAGCCAACCCGATTACGAACGAGGACCGGAATCGAGAAAGTGTCTTTATGAACCGGTGAGTATTTTTGTCCAAGGTCCAAAGCCCAAGGTCCAAAGTCCGCTCCTGTATCTTGACTTTGAACTTTGGACTTTGAACTTTGGACTTTAAGAGGACTTTGGACTGTTATCTCCGCCCCGAGGTGCGCCTTGATACCGTTTTTCTGGGCCGCCAAATGAAACCGAGGGCTCCCGTAAACGCCGTCGCGATCCAGAAGGGCCATCGACGGCATCTCCAATTCCTTCGCGGCGGCAATTAATTCTTCCGGGACCGAAGCGCCTTCCAGAAAACTAAAGGCCGAGCGAACATGTAATTCAATATAGTCCAAGGACTCTCACTTTCTGTTCAGTCGTAAACCCCTTCAACAAACCATTCGCCGCGGCCCAGCTCTCGATAAATGCGATAAAGAACCTGGCCATGCGTGCCGGAGGCGAGCGCCACGTCCCATTCATCTCTCGCCCAGTTGTCCAGGCGCCACCAGTCGCCGGAAGTTCGCCATGGGCCGGCCACACTCAACACCTTTCCATAAACACTTTTGTTTTTGCCCCACGCACTAATTTCTGTTGGATAACCTCGATCAGCTTGCACCAGCGCCCGTAATGGTGGGCGAAACCTTCGAAATGCCAGAGTTTGCTGATCGCCACCATTCTTTTCACGTTTGCTGTTTGCTGTTTGTTGTTTGCTTTTCCGGGTTCGCTTCGACTCTCTCAGCAAAAACCTCTTCACATTAAAGGCGTCAGGTCTATGCGTGTTTAGCAACTCCGGGGAGCCGATGTTTTCCGCCCCTACGAGTTTTCTGAGCCGCGCCAGCGTGAGTTCCAACTTCTCAGGTTCAGGAGCAAGCGGAATAAATAAACCGGTCTGCAACAGGCGGGGCTTGACGGGTTCACAATTAATGGAAATCGCCACCACGGCAGATGCAGGAGGATGCATTTCCGTATCGAGCAAAAGGAGTTTCAGAAACACCTTTTGATCACGCATCGGATGGGGCAGGTTCAATTTCAACTCGTGTGGCCCACCCTTTTCCAATCTCAATTCAACCTGCACCGTGTTAGTGGCCAGCGCATAAGCATTCAGGCTGGCGCAAACTTGATTGAGCAGTCGAGCGAAAATAAACGACAGGGGTTCAAGTTGCGCGATTGGATACTCGAGTTCAATGGAGCTTTTGAATACCGGCGGGGACGGGCGAAGTTTTAAATGCCGATCAGTTTTCCCTTGAGCAAGTTGCTGGAGTTTTAATCCGTCCTGACCCAAGCGCTCAGAGACGCCGGTCAAAGGAAGTTCGGCAAACTCTTTGAAGGTCTTTACGCCCCAGAGTCGAAGCGTTTCGAGAATCTCGCCGGCACGAGATTCATCCATATCCACCAGCGAGAATTGCAGAGCTCTTAATGGCAAATTTCCCAGACTGGTGAGCTCTTCACCTGGGGCGGTAAACGTCACTCCCTTACAGAATTTCGCGATGTGAATGGCGGCATCGGGGTTCGACGCCAGAGCTACATTGACCTTACATCCCAGCCCACTCGTCTCTTTCGGTTTGAGAGCCTGGCCGGCAATTACCTTAGCCAGTTCATACGCGGACCCAAATCGTAAAGCACATCCCTCGACATCAATCACGACCGTGTCAGTGGCAGTTTCTTCGACCAGCGGGGAGAAACAATAGGCAAACTCTGACAGGGAATGGGGCACCCGGTCGGGTGTCGCGGAAGGGTCGTTAGACACCTCTACCTGGATATTTTGACCATAGATGCTCGCAAACATCGGGGTTTTTAGGGCTTTAAGTTTGAAAATAGCCGGCAAGGCGAAGATTAACGAAAATTAGCGAAGATTGTCAAGACTTGGGATATAAAGGAAGCACCCACTCAAACTAACAGTTTGCGTTACAAAAGATCTTGTCTTCTCTCTTCTGCAGATAGAGTGGTCGTTGGCATTCAACCTGATGACGCAAACCTCGTAAGAGGTTTGTGTGAGATGGTAAGACCTGCTTTCTTATTGGAATGGAAGCCGGGCGTGAAGCCTGATGAGACAGAGTCAGCGGAATCTGGTTAGAAGAAACTTCCAGTTTCGCTTGTGCGTTCGACCAAAGGCAGGTTTCGCTCTTCAACTCTAAAGCCAAAGCGGCACACGATCGGACACAGCTCTCTTCGGCGATCACCACCAGGGTGGTGGGAGTAGTTTCCAACGTGCGCCGGAAGCGATACCACCATGATGAAATAATTCTTTTTGCCTGTTTCGCCGGAATATCTCCGAGATCAAGAATCACTAATCCGAACCCCCCTCCCTGCATCAGTAGATCGGCAGCTTTAAATGCATGCTCCAGGTTGTTGGCGCAACGGATCCAGAGTAATCGATCGAAATTTATTTCTGCCTGGGACGCTGACTCAGGATCGAAAGCGTTGTTTGTATCCACCAGCGCGCAAACTTCCTGCTGTTTAGTTGCCTGGGCCAGAGCAGAAAACATAAAGCTGGTGCGCCCTGAAGAAGCTGGACCAAAGACCTCGGCGATGGCGCCGCGTGGCAGGCCGCCGATAGTGAGCGAATCAATTTGCGGAATTCCGGTAGAAATAACTTCCGCCGGCCTCTTCTCATGCTGTCTAAAAGCCGAGGCAAAACGGGAAGAAAGCTCGGATTCAATTTCAACTTTTGAAAATGCGGCTCTCATGGAGTTCAGCTGAAGTCAGTTTTCTTTGCGGCGCTTGCGAAAAAGAGTTGACCCTTACTCGCACTGTCCAGAACACTTTTTAGAGCTTGACCAATCTATCCATATTCGATAATATTCGCTAGATTTTCGGCATAGACGAAAATACCACAACCGCTGAGCTGAAAGCAAGATTTTCAGTCGGGAAAGGGATAAGGAAATGCCTGTAACCTTACGGCAAAGGCAAGTCTACGAGTTTATCTGCCGGTACCTTGAAACTCAGAAACAGCCTCCCACGATTGCCGAGATTGGGAAGCACTTCCAGATGTCTTCACCCGCAAGCGTCCACAGCATCTTGTCTGCGCTCGAACGAGAAGGATTCATCAAGCGCATTCCCAATGTTAGCCGCGGCATCGAGATCGTTCCTCAGGAAGGTTCCGGCGACGAAGATGAGATTCCCTTGCTGGGAGTGGTTGCCGCCGGCCAACCGATCGAAGCGGTTCTTTCCCACGAAACCGTCCATGCGCCAAAGAGCATGACGGGCCGCGGGCGAATGTTTGCCCTCCGCGTTCGTGGCGATTCAATGATCGACGAAAACATCCAGGACAACGACATCATCATCGTGTCATCGCAGGAGACCGCTGAGAATGGTCAGATGGTGGTCGCCCTGATTGATGGGAACTACGCGACCGTGAAAAAGTTTTACCGCGAACCGGAATTCATCCGCCTGGAGCCTGCTAACCCGCAGTTCAAACCAATATTCATCAAGACACCTGAACGCATTCAAATTCAGGGCGTCGTCCGAGGATTGATTCGGCGTTACAGCTCGCCTTCCAGTGCAGCTTAAGAAACCCGAGCGCGCGATGGACGACGCAATTCAAAACCAGCAGTCAGTATCGGAGGTTTGTTTCCTCGGCTTCGCGCTCAGCGATTGCACGGTTGAAACTGAACCGCAGTCGGCAAAATACTTGCGAGCGGTTCATCGCACTGCGCTGGAGTTGGCAACGCCTAATTGCTTCGGCGTCGAGATTGGCGGGTTTTGGTTAATGCAGGAACACCTCTTTCAATTGCGAAGGTTGCCGGCGTGCTATCCGCCGCATGAAGCGCCCCGCGTGGCGCACGCGGTTGAGGCTTATATCAACGCGCAGAGTGGCAACGCAATTCGGTTTGTGACCCGAAATCCGTCCAGACGCTAACCCGCCGAAACAAGGTCCGCTTTGTCCATCTTTCGCCACCGAAGCACTACCAAAGCGATACCGCTCAGAATTAGTAGGCCGCCCGCCACCGTCCTCCAATCCAGCTGCTCTTCCAGCACAATCACTCCCAGGATCACTGCTGTTACCGGAGTAACCAGCGCAATCAGCATGCTCTTGGTTACATCCATATGCTGCACCAGCCAGTAATAAAAAATGAAGGCTATTACTGAACCAACGACAGCCAGGTAAAGCAAACAAACAACCGCCATCCCTGTCCAGCGAAAACGTAATGGACTGCCTTCGAAAAGGAATCCCAGGGTCAGGATTGGGACCAAGCCAAAGGACATCTGCGTAGCAGCGATTACTGTCGGCTCAAACTTTCCGCCGTGCGCTTTAATTAACACGTTGGAGTAGGCCGCGCCGGCGGCGCTGACAACCAGAGCTACGCACCCTGCCAGGGCGCGCGGACCGGCGAGACTCAATTGATTTGAAAATATTATTCCTACCCCGACGATCCCCAATACCACCCCCAGCACCTTTGCCAGGGTCAGTCGTTCGGCGGGCAAATGCAGGTGGGCGAAAAGTAACCCAAAGGCCGGAATCGTCGACTGCAACAACGCTGCCAGGCCTGACGAGATATATTGCTCGCCCCAAAAAACGAAACCATAGTTGATACTAAACGCGAGCACGCCGGTGCCGGCAAGCATCAGCCAGTCTGCTTTTGAAGCAGGTAATTCGTAACGACGGATCGCCACGATGATCCACAAGATTGCCGCAGCAATCACAAAACGAATGGCCGCAAACGAAAGGGGTGGCAGATCGTTGAGGCCGATCTTGATAAAGAGCCAGGTCGAGCCCCAGATGCCGCAGAGAATTAACCAGACCAGCCGTGCTTTCATATTCTATTCAAGTTTTCGTACGCCGAAATGTTCGTAGAACATGAGGTTGGAACTACGTGAATAACAACAACGGCAGGTTGAAATCTACTGCGGGCTTCAACCTGCCGTTACACGTCCACTAATCGGCTTAACCTGGCTGATGGTTAAATTGTCAAGCTCAGGACGGAGGACTGTCCAACTTGATAATCGCGAAGGCCGCGCCCTGAGGATCCAGGAGAATAGCAAACCGTCCAATGCCAGGAATGTCGTCGGCCGGCTTCATGACTCTCCCGCCAAGCTCAGTGGCTTTCTGCACTTTCGCATCGCAATCGTCAACTGCGAAATACACGAGCCAGTTGGGAGGTATCGGCCCCATTTCAGGAGTTATCTTGAGCATGCCGCCAGCTGGCCGGTCGCCGTTTCCAAACATCGTGTATTCCAGCGGCCCAAAATTTTGCACGTCTTTTGTCCAACCGAATAGCCCGGCATAAAAATCACCGGCCTTGGCCGTATCGGTGGTCATAAGTTCATTCCAGCAAAATGCACCTGGCACATTGACTACCCCGGAGCCCTTGTGCGTACCTGCCTGCCAAATTGCAAACACCGCGCCTGCAGGATCCTGAATGACGGCCATTCGACCGACGGTCATAACATCAAATGGCTCCTTGAGCAGCGTAGCACCGAGTTCTTTTGCTTTCGCGGCAGTTTGGTCTGCGCTGGTAGCCGAGGCGTAAGACAACCAATTTGGTGGAATACCCTGAGAGGTCATCTCCTCGGGCATTTGATAAAGAGCGCCCACATCCTTGCCGTCGAGCTTCAGGATTGTGTAGACAATCCCCGCTCCAACTGGATTGTCGGTAAAGCTCCAACCAAACAACTCCGTATAAAACTTCTTGGCGGCTTCGCCATCCGTGGTAGCCAACTCGACCCAACAAAACGTACCCGGCTTGTATTCCGGACTTTCTTGCATTCTTGCTTCGGTCATAGATTCTCTCCTTGGTGCTAGGCGCAGAAACTCAAAGGGAGACCAGCTAGTACTGCGCGAACTTCAGAAAGTGAATTTGATTTTAGGAAAGCATAATAAACGTTTTTGCGCCAAGCTCCAAAAACGGAAAACGCTACCTCCAGCAAGCTGAAAGTAGCGCAATCCGTTTCCTAATAATCGCCGAAGCTTTTAATAGGATGGCAGCTTTGCATGTACACGCTCGGCTGCCAATTTGTATCCCGAGAATGAACTGGCGGTCAGTGTCAACTCTCGGTCAGCACACGAACTACTTTCGTAATCCTCGCATCCTTGCGGACGCGGTGCCGTTAGGTTTTTGTTCTGGTGGCTTTTCCTCCACCGCCGGATTACGACTCCGGCAACGAAGCTCGACTTTCATCGAGCTGCCTGGCTCCCTTTGGCGGGTCCTCTCCAAAGAGCCGCTACTCGCATTTCTTCGAGTAGCTCAAGAAAACCTTGCGGCTTCCTCTAGCCGAGCCTTTCAGCTCCGACTCGGGCGTCATAGGATTAACAGTCCGCCTGTCTTTCCTCTCGGCCAACGTGTCACCACATCGGCCACCGTCCCTTTGTCGGTCTCGAAGGCCGTGACCCTCGTGACGGGGAGGTTTATACGCGAAGGATGTTTTAAGATCAAATTTTTAGGTGTTTTATCTTCGAGAAGAATGACGGAATCTTTTTTGCGCGCTCATTTATCGAGAAATTGCTGATTCCAGGCTGACCTTTCGCGCTGTTTATCGTGCCTTACTAGCGGTTTTTTGTGGGTTTTCTGCTTTCTGCTTGAATTTTTTCGGCGAAAATCTTAGCTAACATTCATAAATATGAATTCGCCTCCGAAAAAACGTTCATGTTCTCTATTGTTTTCAGATGTTTACTTCCTCAAAGTGGCGATGGCACTGCGAATTGCTTGTTGAACCTGCAGGATCTCGTCGTCTGATTTGTATTTGTTTCGAGGCCAAAAGAAACCCTTGAGGCCATCCCTTTTCCGGCGCGGCACAATATGCACATGAAAATGAGGAACGCTTTGGCTCACGCGGTTATTCATCGCTACAAAAGACCCTTCGGCCCCAAGTGCCGCCTCTACGGCTCGCGACAACAGTTGAACATTTTCAAACATTGGTTCTATGAGTTCGTTTGGCAAATCGCTCAACGTCTCGAAGTGTTTCCGGGGTATTAGTAAACAGTGGCCGGGAAAAAGAGGACGATGATCAAGGAAGGCCAGCGAGACTTCATCTTCAAAAACTAGCGCCGCCTGTACCTCGCCATTTGCGATTCCGCAGAAAAGACAACTCATGTTCGTTGCGAAGGATCTACAGCTAACTGAACCTACCCTGGTCTATTTACTGACCGGCCGCACCGCTTTTGCAAACGCTGTCGGCATCAACGTGTTGAGCACGTCCCCTCTTCTGACCCACCCACGACGAGCGGTACCTACTCCAAATCTCAGATTATCCAGCGCGCCTACTGAATGTGCGTCAACCGAAATGACAAACTTGATTTTCCTCTTCCGGGCCTCGCGAATCCAACGCGGCTCCATGTCCAAACGGTAGGGATCGCCATTGACTTCGATCGCCGCTTGCGATTCAGCGATGACATCGAGGATCTTCTCAACGTGGCATTCAAAAGGCGGGCGGCTCTGAAGCTTGCGTCCCAGCGCGTGTCCCCAGATCTTAAAAACCGGCTGGTGCATAGCGGTGACAATTCGGTGAGTCATTTTTGACGAATCCATTTTGTAACGCGAATGAATGCTGGCCACGATGACGTCAAATTTTTCCAGCACCTTGTCCGGATAGTCCAGGCGGCCATCTGCCACGATATCGGATTCCGTCCCTCGAAGGATCTTGATCTTAACCTGTTCCTGCACTTCATCAATCTCGTCCCATTGCCGTTTCAGGCGATCGAGAGTGAGGCCGCGCGCGTAGAAGGCGGTCGGTGAATGGTCGGTGATGGTGATGTACTTCATTCCCATCGATTCCGCGGCGCGAGCCATCTCTTCGATCGAATTCTTGCCATCGGAGTAAGTCGTATGGCAGTGGACCATCCCCTGGATGTCCTCGATCCTGACAAGATCCTGCGGCAGTTTCTCTGCCAGAGCTGCCTCAATTTCACCCTGGTCCTCGCGCAACTCAGGCGGAATGTATTGCATTCCCAATTGTTCAAAGAGATCCGCTTCCGTTCTTGTGGTTGGGGCCCTGGAAGAGCGCGCTTTGCTTTTCGCTCGCACTCTTCGGCCGTTGGCGGCAATCTGCTGGAACTTCGCCAAGTGTGCTGCTGAACCGGTTTCAGCCAGCAGTGCCAGCGCGTAGTCGAAGGGTTTTACTGCGACCAGCGATACTCGGGCGCCGTCAGCCAGCCTCACTAGGCAACTTGTTTCGTCTTGTTCTTCGACACTCACAATTAAGGGAAAGCGCAGAAAGTGTTTCAAGACTGCAGCCGGATCCTTGGTACTTGCAACTAGCCGCACTACTCCGACTGTTTCTTTCCAGCGACGCAAGGATCCGGCACAAGCGATCTCAAAAGTGTTGCGCGAAGTCTCAACGTAATTCGAAACTTGTTCTGCTGTTCGCAGAGCATCATGGATGTGAAGGCGCTTCTCGCTCTTTTCGCGTTTGCGGTGATCGGATATTGACGCGAGCAGACCTTGTTCAGTCTTGGCGCCAAAGCCCTTCAGAGTCTTTATCTTGCCGGCTTCTGCTGCTGCCTTCAGTTCCGCGACCGAAGTGATTCCCAGACGGCTGTGTAGAGTCTGGATCTTGCTGATCGAGAGTCCCGGCAGAGCTAATAGTTCGACGAAGCCTGGTGGAAACTCCTGCTGAAGAGCGCGCAAGACGGAGGACTCGCTCGTCAGGTGAAGCTGCCTGATTTGCGAAGCCAGGCTCTCGCCAATGCCAGGTAACAATGACAACCTGTTGGTGGCTACTACGTCAGCAATGTTCTCAGCCAGTCCAGCGATAACTCGCGCACCCTTCTGATACGCGCGTGCTTTGAAGCGATCTTTGCCGCCCTTCAACTCTAACAGCGCGGCAATTTCCTGAAGCTTTGTCGCGATATCAAACTTGTCGAGTGTCTGCTTCTTCGGCGTCATAGTTTGTCTAACCCAATAAAAGAATTCTTTCAGGATTCAATTCAGCGCACATCGCGGCTCAGAGTTGACCGAGAATCGCTCTTGAGAGTCAACTCCTACCAAAGCCGCTTGGCCGTATATCCTCCAGCGACTTTTGCTGGCCTTCCGTCGTTAGCCGCGCCGCTGCTTTCGTCTTTTGCGGCTCTGCCACTTCCGCTTAAATCGCTCTGCCGCTTTCGTCTTTAGCTAATCTGCCGCCGGAGCGGCTAAGCCGCCCTCCGTTCGGAAAGGCTCGGCCTTTCCGTCAGACACACTTCTCAAAAAGGAGGCTACGCCTCATGTTTCCCATCTCGAAAGACTCGCCTGTCTATTACATCACATCTGTAGCTCACGACCGGTTACCTGTCTTCCAAACGACAAGGCTCAAACAAGTACTGTGCAATGCTTTGAATGAAGCACGCGCATCAGCCAACCTGCTAATCTTCGCTTATGTCATCATGCCAGACCATCTGCATGCATTGGTTGGTTCGGAAAGAAAGCCTTCAGAGGTCTTGCGGTACATTAACGGCATCGCCGGACGTCGAGTAATCGACTTCCTGAAAGAATCTCATTACGATTCATCCCTCGAGAAACTCCGACATGCTACAGGATTACGTGAACACAAATACTCGCTTTGGAATCATCACCCAAACGTCAAGTTAATCACGACTGAGAACGGTCTCATGGAGAAGGCCAACTATATTCACATGAACCCTGTTCGAGCAGGTTTGGTGGAACGTCCGGAGGACTATTTGTGGTCAAGTATCCGATACTGGTTGGGAAAGCCACTGGAAGATGAGCCTCTGTCAGTGGATATCGATCAGCTAACGTGGCACAAATCGTGAGGCGTAGCCTCAAATCATATTAGCGCCTGCGGAAAGGCAGAGCCTTTCCGAACGGAACGCGGCCGAGCCGCAGCTAGTTCCAGACATGAGCCTATAATGGTGTTTGAATTCGTAAGAAACAATTCCGACATGCGCAGGCCAAATGTTTGGCTTAGACGTTCTGATTCGAGTGATTTCGCGATTATCTCTGGCTAATTATTTCTGAGGACGCTTCAATGCCAATTGCAACTATCAACCCCGCTACGGGCGAGACTATCAAGACTTTTGAGTCACTGAACAACGCTGAAATAGAACTGCGGTTGCAACTTGCCGCTGACACCTTCCGCAATTATCGCCAAACACCGATTGCCGATCGTGAACGAATGATGCAACGCGCGGCGGAGATTCTCGAAACGGAGAAGAATGAGTTTGCCCGGCTGATGACCACCGAAATGGGCAAGCCCGTAAAAGCCGCTGTGGCGGAAGCTGAGAAGTGCGCGTGGGTTTGCCGTTATTACGCCGAGCATGCTCGCCACCACCTGGCTGAGGAAATAATCGAAACAAATGCTAAACAGAGTTTCGTGAGTTTTCAGCCGCTGGGGCCTGTGCTCGCCGTCATGCCCTGGAATTTCCCCTTCTGGCAGGTCTTTCGTTTCGCTGCGCCGGCTTTGATGGCCGGCAATGTTGGCCTCCTGAAACATGCTTCAAACGTTCCGCAGTGCGCCCTGGCGATCGAAGACATTTTTCGGCGAGCCGGATTTCCGGCAGGCAGCTTTCAAACATTGCTGATCGGTTCCGAGATGGTTGAGCGCGTCATCCGTGATCCTCGAGTCGTGGCGGCAACCCTGACGGGCAGTGAACCTGCTGGTAGAAGCGTGGCGAGCATTGCCGGCAGCGAAATAAAGAAGACAGTGCTGGAATTGGGTGGCAGCGATGCGTTTGTGGTAATGCCATCAGCCGAACTGGAAAAGGCGGTAACGACGGCGGTGAAATCGAGGACGATTAATAACGGCCAATCATGCATCGCCGCCAAGCGGTTCATTGTTTCGGCGGAGATCTATTCTGAATTCGAGAAACAGTTTGTCGAGAAGATGAAGGCGCTCAAAGTGGGAAATCCGCTCGACGGGTCTACCGACATTGGGCCACTAGCGACCGAACAGATTCTGAAAGACGTCGACAACCAGGTGAAGACGTCAATAGCTGCCGGTGCGTTACTCCTCACCGGCGGCAAGAAAGTAAACAGCGCCGGCAACTTCTACGAGCCAACCGTGCTGGCAAACATTCCGGAAAACTCGCCAGCTTATTCCGAAGAAGTGTTCGGACCGGTGGGACTACTGTTCCGCGTCAATAACATTGATGAAGCCATTGACCTGGCGAATGCGACAACCTTCGGACTCGGCGCAAACGCCTGGACCAATGACCCGCGCGAGCAAAAGCGTTTCGTCGAAGAGCTTGAGGCCGGTTTTGTAGCGGTCAACAGCATGGTCGCTTCAGATCCGCGACTCCCGTTCGGGGGTGTCAAACATTCTGGCTTTGGCCGGGAGTTGAGTGCCTTCGGTATCCGCGAGTTTGTAAACATCAAGACCGTTTGGATTGATTAGCCCCAATCTCCGATTCCCTGGGTTCCTGCTGCTGCGAGTCGGCTGCCGAAGCGATCAAGGCGGTGCACATGCATCTTGCCAAACCAATTGAACCCAGGATCCTGGTCCTCACCGTGGCTTCGGCAGTTGGCCGTAAAATGTTAATTCACTGCCTCAATCCTGACCAGTTGGTTGAAAAGCGCAATATGCCCCGCGAGAGTCATTCGGTTGGTTCAGCCTCGTAGCGAGGAATACCTGGATGAAGATTTGGAATAGCCTGTTTGACGACTCGTGCCGACAGCTGGTTCGTAAAAGGCTGCACGGCCTCAAGCCGGACGCGAACAGGCTTTGGGGCCGCATGAGCGCACCGCAAATGGTCGCTCATCTCACCGACCAGATGCATCACGCTCTGGGCGACAGTGCCGCCCAGGCAAGGTCAGGTGTGCTGCGATGGCCGCCGGTTCGCTACGCTTCGATTTACGTGCTGCCTTGGCCCAGGGCCGCATCAAGGGACCGCCTGAGGCGTTCACGACCAAGCCTAAGTCGTGGGAAAAGGACGTTGGAGAACTCGAAACGCTTCTGGCGCGATTCGCCGCCCGCGACCCGCGAGAGAGTTGGCCGGACCACGCACTGTTTGGTCACATGACTGGACGCGACTGGGGCGTGTTTGTCCACAAACATTTCGATCACCACCTGCGCCAGTTTGGAGCTTGACCTAATTCGCGGGCTCGCCTTTTGTCGTGGCCCTCACACCTCGAGCGTGCCTCTAGATGCATGCCAAACTCGTGCAATCTCGACGAGCTTCCGCTCGTGATCGACGCGGTAAACAATTCGGTAAGATCGGACAATGATTTCCCGGATTGTTGGGACGCCATATTCGGGAACGACTCGGCCAATCTCGGAAAAGTTCTGTAGCTTGTCAGTCTCTTTGATGAGGCGGTAGGCGAACGTTTCTGCGCGCAGATGGCTGTCGCGTGAGATGAAAGTCACGATATCGCGCAGGTCATCACGAGAGGCGGGAGACCAAATCAGCTTGTAAGCCATGAAGCCAACTGTTTCTTGATCTCGTCGTGGGGAATTCCTTCGCCGCGATCAAGCTGATCAAAGCCCTTCTGCACGGCAGCCAGGAATTCAATCCGGTCAGCAATCTCGTCAATAGAACAATCGTCCGGCAACTCGCGAACGGTTTTTAGCACCATTTCCTTCTCGGTCATGCGAAAAAGTATGCTGCTATCACGGCTTACAAAGCAAGCTGCTGAGCCACGGAGCAGTAACCCGCGCGTTAGCAAGGACTCACTTGCCGTGCGCGGCTTTGCCGCCTGATGTGCGGGTCTATGACCTTCCGGAATATGCCACCATGAATTCGGCAGATGGCGGAGCCACGATTAGTGCTCCGCCGCGAATCTTGATCACAGACTCGAAAGGCGTATCATGCGGAGGTTTCTGTCGGGCATAGATAATGCCTTTTTAGAACATTCGGAATTGCCTCTATTCGTCCATGATCGAAACGCAACGGCTTCAGCTAATCCCCTGCGAACTGTCTCACTTTGAAGCAATTCTCAACGATGAGCAGAAGCTTGCTTCTCTTTTGCAAGTCAGCCTGGCTGAAGACTGGCTGGGTTTCGATGCGGCCATTGAGGCAATGGCGCCTGCTTATGAACACCAGAAAGCTCATCCGGAAATTTTCGGATGGTGGACTTACCTATTCGTCCATAAACCCGATCGCACGCTAATTGGATTGGGAGGTTACAAGGGCCCGGTTCAGAAAGGCGTCGTCGAAATCGGTTATGAGATTGCACCGGCTTATCGCCGCCAGGGCCTGGCACTGGAAGCTGCGCACGGAATGACCAGAAACGCCTTCGCGAATCCCGAGGTCGAGAGCGTCGATGCCCACACGCTACCTGATCGGAATGCGTCGACGCGGGTCCTGGAGAAACTGGGAATGAAGTTTGTTGAAACAGTTCACGACCCTCAAGACGGCGAGATCTGGCGCTGGAGTGTGATGCGTGAAGACTATCAAGGTTAGCAGCGTCTACCGCGAAGTGCGCGTGCAAGGGTCAGTATGAAATTCAGCCGCGGATCAACGCGAAGGAACGCGAATCTGCAGAAATACAAAACCAGTAAGATCGCTCACGCACGCCCCAGGGCTAGTTATTTCCTGGGCGTTTACTTGTCCAGGTTTTCTTTTTCAGATTTGCATTTATTCGCGTTAATCCGCGGCTGAATCTCAAACTGACCCCTACCTGTCTTCCCGTTTTCTTTGCCCAACTGATAATCTATCCGTCCCCCAAACAAAATCGAAAGGTCTTTCACGATGCAGGACTTTGAGAAGCTCGGCGCTTTCTATCTCGGGCGGCCGTACGACTTGAAAGAGAAGAAGCCGAAAGAGGGCTTGCTGCTCTACGATTCGAAGGATCTCGTGACCCACGCTGTCTGCGTCGGCATGACTGGAAGCGGCAAGACGGGCCTTTGCCTGTCGCTTCTGGAAGAAGCTGCGATCGACGGGATACCGGCTGTTGTCATCGACCCAAAAGGCGACCTTGCGAACTTGCTGCTGACCTTTCCAGAACTCAAGCCGGAAGACTTTGCTCCCTGGATTAACGAGGACGACGCTCAGAAAAAAGGTCTCTCGAGTGCTGAGTATGCCGCACAACAAGCCGGGCTTTGGAAGCAAGGGTTGGCCGGTTGGGGCCAGGATGGCGCCCGAATAAACAAACTGAAAAACGCGGCTGACTTCCGCATCTACACACCCGGAAGCAATGCCGGACTGTCGGTTTCCATCCTCAAGTCGTTTGCCGCGCCTCCGCCTTTGATTCGCGAAGACGGCGAGTTGCTGCGCGAGAGGGTAAACACAACTGCCACCAGCCTGCTTGGCTTGCTCGGGATCGAAGCCGATCCAATTAAGAGTCGCGAGCACATTTTGATTTCCAACATTCTCAGCCATTCCTGGTCGGCCGGAAATGATTTGAACATTGCAGCTTTGATCCAGCAGATCCAAACGCCTCCGATGACGAAGGTGGGGGTGATGGATCTCGATTCGGTCTTTCCCTCCAAGGAGCGATTTGAATTAGCCATAGCGCTAAACAACTTGCTGGCGGCTCCCGGCTTTAACAGCTGGATGGAGGGTGAACCGCTCGATGTGCAACAGATCCTTTATGCTCCCGACGGAAAACCCCGCGTCTCGATCTTTTCAATCGCTCACCTGAGCGACTCAGAACGAATGTTTTTTGTTTCGTTGCTACTGAATCAAACCCTCGGGTGGATGCGAACGCAATCAGGAACGACCAGCCTGCGCGCGATTCTCTACATGGACGAGATCTTTGGCTACTTTCCGCCGGTTGCGAATCCTCCGTCGAAGGTGCCGCTGCTGACTTTGTTGAAGCAAGGACGCGCTTTCGGCCTGGGCGTAGTGTTGGCTACTCAGAACCCTGTTGACCTCGATTACAAGGGCCTGTCGAACACGGGCACCTGGTTCATCGGTCGGCTGCAAACCGAGCGCGACAAAGCACGAGTACTGGAAGGACTCGAGGGCATCGCCGCCGGCTCCGGGACGAAGTTTGATCGGCAGGAAATGGAACAGACGCTGGCAGGATTGAACAACAGGATATTCCTGCTCAACAACGTGCACGAAGACGGAACCGAAGTTTTTGAAACGCGCTGGGCGATGTCCTACCTGCGCGGCCCGCTGACGCGAACCCAGATCAAGGCCCTGATGACCGGAGTCAAACCGGAGACGGAACCGAGAGCCGTCGCACAGGCAGCAACCGCTGCCGCCGGAGCTGCGGTGCAACCCGCAGTTGCGGTCTCTCCGGCCCCGGTTGCAACTGCGGCGGCGAGTGCCGCACAAAGCCGGCAACCGGTATTGTCTCCGGAAATTTCTCAGCAGTTCCTGCCGGTTCGAAGCGGAGCAAGTGGATCCGCGCTCATCTATCACCCGCGGGTGATTGCCACCGCTGAAGTTCGTTTCCGCGATAAGCACGTCGATACAATCAGGGAGTTAACCTTGCTGGCGCCAATCACGGACGGAGTGGTGGGTGTTGATTGGGAGCAGGCGACTCCAATTGACCTTCCGATTACAGATCTTGAACAGCAGGCGCAGCCGGGAGCGGAGTTTGCCGAGTTGCCCGGACCCGCCGGTAAGGCCAAAAGCTATGCGACGTGGCAGAAGGATTCCGCCGCATGGCTTTATCGCAACCAGAACCTCGAGCTCCTGAAGAGTCCGAGTCTGGACCAGGCCTCGGATCCCGGAGAGGCGGAACGCGATTTCCGCATCCGACTTCAGCAAACGGCGCGCGAGAAACGCGATCAAGCGGTCGAGAAGCTCCGAAAAAAGTATGCTCCGAAGATCGCAGCGGCCGAAGAGAAACTTCGCCGCGCCCAGCAAGCCGTCGAGCGTGAGGCGGAACAGGCGAGAGGACAGAAGATGCAAACCGCCATTTCGTTTGGCGCTACGCTGCTGTCATCTTTCATGGGGCGCAAAACAGTAAGCATGTCAACGCTTGGGCGCGCCACCACCGCCGTGCGTGGCGTTGGACGTTCAATGAAAGAAGGTCAGGACGTGGATCGAGCGCAGGAAACTGTTGAGGCAGTCAATCAACAACTCGCCCAGCTCGACGCCGACTTCAAGAGCGAAACTCAGGTGATTGAAAAATCATTCGACTCGCAAACCGAATCGCTGGAGACCGTGACGCTCAAGCCGAAGAAGGCAGATATTGCAGTGAAGCTTTTGACTCTTGCCTGGGTTCCCTACTGGCGCGGCCCACAGGGTGAAATTACTGCTGCGTGGCAGTAAACACCAGGCGCCCTTGAAACGTCATTAATCAGGAGAAACATCATGGACGAACTAATCAAACAAGTAGCAACAAGAACCGGGATTTCCGAAGACCAGGCGAGAACGGCGGTCACGACGGTCCTCGGATTTCTCAAGGACAAGCTACCAGCGCCGATCGCCGGACAGATCGACAATGTGATTGGCGGCGGCGAAGGAGCCACGGGTGGCGGACTTGGTGATTTAGCAAGCAAAGCCGGCGGCCTCCTGGGCTAATCCTTAACCTGGCCGGACAAGACGGTCGTGTCTTACATTTGATTTCTCTGTGCAACCTTTCGTGTTCTCTGTGTCTCTGGGGTGAACGGTGGCCGGTGACCACGTACGCCGGAGACACTGAGTCACAGTGACAAGGTCACGAATTGAACCTCCATCGAACCCCCCGCGGTGTTATTTGGATCTGCCTGCTGGCTGTATCGTGGCTGGCTTTAACGGTGATCACATCCGCAAGTTTCGTCGTCGCTCAAACCTCATCACCCGACCGCGAGATTGCTGCGCGCTTCGCACCCATCCTTTACCAGGCACTTGGAGACAAACCTCGCAGTGACTACATCACCAACTTCGACTTCGACGGCGATTGGCGCGGCGACAACAATTGGGAAAACGTCGACGACAAGAAATTTCCACTGCGTGCCTATGTGTATTATTCAGTCGCTGAAACCAAAACCCACTTCTTCATCCATTACGCCGTCTTTCACCCTCGCGACTACAAGGGAGGCGAGCAGAAGGGGCGGATTCTGAGTGAGTTGATCCGGGAAGGTATAAAGCGAGGCAGTAATCAGGATCCAACCGGATTGATGGTGGAAGCCGGCGTGGCCCACGAAAACGATTTGGAGGGAGCGTTAATTGTAGTTGCGAAGAATGGCCAGGACGTCGACAAAGCTCGCGTCATCTTCGTCGAAACGCTTCACCACAACGACTTCTCCCGTTTTGTTGCAACCGAGCCGGCCCCGCAGGGCCACGCAGTTTTCAAGACGAACGGCCAGCGGGTCCTGCTGTACGTTGAGCCAAAGGGACACGGTATCGAAGCGTACGTCGCGGATGACAAGCAAACCGCAAAGAAGGACTTTCTCGTCTACTCTTACTCCGGTAAGGCTGAAGATCCGGAGCAAAAGCGCGACGCTGCTGCCGGCTACGATCTCCTTCCGATTGCCACCACTCTGTGGCCAAGGGCGCAGGCTAATAGTGTTGGAAAAACTGGAACGACTTACGCAAATTCGCACGACTACGCGCAAATTTCGATCAGCGTGATCCAGCTCAAGGGACGTCCGGCAACCCGGAAGATCAAAGTGGGGAAAATCGGGTCGGCGTTTTTAGGTGACACGGGCGGAGTCAACATGGCCAAGCCGCCCTGGGCCTGGTTCGACAAGAACAGGCGCAATGATCCGCTCGGTCTCTGGTTCTTTGACCCGGCAACGACTATCAAGCGTGATTTCCGGCTCGCCGGGTTTTCAACCACGTATACGCGTCTACCTTTTTGGGCGCGAGCGAACTAGCTTGGCAACGCGTCATTGCCAGGATGTATCAGATCGCGCGACGCCATCCAAGATGCCCGTCTGGCGCGTCATCTGGAAACGCAACTACAATGGTTCCTCGAGCGTACTAGAAAACGATCCCCCAAGCGTCTTCAGCTAATCAATTTGAATGACGATTACCGCCGGCACAACTCTCGGTCGCTACGAAATTCGTTCGCTCATCGGTGCGGGCGGAATGGGCGAGGTTTATCTCGCGCATGACTCCCAACTGCGTCGTCCGGTAGCCCTCAAATTGCTGCCGGCAAGTTTCACCCAGGACGAGGACCGTTTGCACCGTTTCGAACAGGAAGCGTATTCGGTCTCGGCGCTGAATCATCCCAATATTCTGACAATTTACGAGGTTGGTCATATCGACTCGATTCGCTTTATTGCGATGGAGTATGTCGATGGACAGACGTTGCGCCAGCACATTCCCCGGCCGGCGGTTTCGTCGGGCGAAGTCCAGCTTGCCGGTGGCGGGTTGAAGCTGAATGAAGCACTCGACATTGCCACCCAACTCGCCTCGGCGCTGGCAGCTTCGCAAGCCGCAGGGATTACCCACCGCGACATCAAACCGGAAAACGTCATGTTGCGACGTGACGGATACGTCAAGGTGCTGGACTTTGGGCTGGCAAAGCTAACCGAGCGTCCGGAAACTACGGATATGGAAGCGCCAACTCGCGCTCTCGTCAACACCAATCCCGGCGCGGTAATGGGCACGGTCAACTACATGTCGCCCGAACAAGCGCGTGGTCACGCCGTCGATGCCCGCACTGATATTTGGAGTCTCGGGGTGGTTCTCTACGAAATGGTTACGGGGCGCGTGCCTTTCGAGGGCCCGACTCCGAGCCACGTTATCGTGGCCCTGCTCGAAAAGGATCCGCCGCCGCTGGAACGTTTCATCAACGACGTACCTGAAGCCCTCGACTGGATTGTTACCAAGGCGCTGACGAAAGACCGCGACGACCGTTACCAGACTGCCCGCGAAATGCTCACCGATCTTCGGCGTTTGAAACAGCGCCTTGATGCCGGCGCAGAGATCGAACGGTCGATGGCGCCTGATGCTGGCACAATCAGTCAACACATCACTGCCAGCCAGGCCGGAGCTTCAACTGTTAGCGCATATCCCGATCAGCGCACCACGCAAGTTGCCGCCGTCCCGACCGTGTCGAGCGCTGAGTATATTGTGCGGGGGATTGGCCGGCACAAAGTAAGTCTCGGGATCGCGCTCCTGCTTCTGGTTGCCGCCGCCGGCATTTTCCTGTTGTGGTCCAGATTGCGCAGTCGCGATGCCGTCCACAACTTCGACAAGATTCGACTATCGCAACTCACCAACAGTGGGAAAGCAACTTTGGCGACGATTTCGCCTGACGGTAAATACGTAGTGCATGTCGTAAACGACGGGACGCAGTCGAGTCTCTGGGTGCGGCAAACTTCCACTTCCAGCAATGTTCAGATTGTGCCGCCGTCCGAAGCAAGATATGTGGGTGTGACGTTTACTAAGGACGGCAACTACGTTTATTACGTGGTCTACGACAAGAACAGTCCCCTGGGTCTGGTCTACCAGATTCCGGTATTGGGAGGCACGCCGAAAAAAATAGCGGAAGACGTCGACTCACCGATTACATTTTCACCTGATGGCAAACGCTTCGCCTGGGTCCGGCAATTTCCGGCGTCAGGTGAAACTTCCCTCTTCGTTGCCAACGATGACGGCACTGGCGAAGAAAAGGTAATGTCGCGGCAAAGGCCCAGTCGTTTCAACGCCGGCACACCTAATGGGCCAGCATGGTCGCCGGAAGGCGACGTGGTGGCGGCTCCTGTCGCAGCTCTGGAGAACGGCATCGATCGTCACACAGTGGTCCTGGTTGATCTGAAATCCAAAACCGCGAAGGATGCGACTGCTCATCGCTGGGCTTTCATGAATCAGGTGGCCTGGGCCCCGCACGGAAGTGGTTTGGTGGTGGTGGCGCAGGAACAACAGGGCGGGCCCAATCAGCTCTGGTATGTGGACCAACCGGGCGGTGACGTGGAAAGAGTGACCAACGATCTAAATAACTACAACGGCGTCAGCGTCAGCGCCGACGGTGCGACGATAGCTACGGTCCAAAGCCAGGCAACCTGCAGTGTGTGGTACGCCCCAAATGTTAACGCTGAGGCCGCGGAGAAAGTGTCTTCAGGAACCAGGGACGGCAACACTCTGGCGTTAATGCCTGATGGAAGAATTGTCTTCACAGTGTACGGATCGGGAAGCAGCGACCTTTTTATTATGAATCCCGACGGCAGCAATCAACTGCAACTGACGTCCAATGCAGCCCTCAATGCTTTCCCTGCTGTTTCTCCGGATGGACACTACATCGTTTTTGTTTCCACCCGCAGCGGCGCACCACACATTTACCGAATGGACAGCGATGGCAGAAACCTGAAGCAGGTTACCAACGGGCTTGCCGAGGTCAACCCAATTGTGACGCCGGACAACCAGTGGGTCCTTTTTCAAAACATTGAAGATTTGGGCACTTGGAAAACGCCGATCGACAGTGGAAAGCCCATCAAGGTCATGTCCAAGCTCGCCACTCAGCCGGCCATATCACCCGATGGCAAACTCATCGCCTGCCGTTATCGCGATCAGGATCTGAGCCCGTTTAAGTTGGGCTTGATTGACTTCGCCACCGGACAAACAGTCAAGGCGATCGATATTCCACCCACCACCAACAATCTGGATTGGAGCGCTGACGGCCGCGCCGTACTCTATGTTGACTCGCGGAATGGCGTCGACAATATTTGGAGCCAGCCAATTGATGGCGGGGCGCCAAAACAGTTGACCAATTTCAAATCCGATCAGATCTTTACTTTCGATTTGGCGCCCAACGGTAAGCACCTGGCTGTTTCGCGTGGGACCGTTTCGAATGATGTCGTGCTGATTAAGGACGTGGAGTAGTTTCTACCGGTGGCACCCCGTTGTCGTGTGCGATTTGTTCGAACGGGAACGTTGGCCGAAAAGGACGGATGAAAATCCCCCTCAAGTATGGATTGCTGATTACCCTCGGTGCGATTGCCTGGGTGGTTATTGCGCACCTGGTCGTACCTGATCCTCGTTCACCCGTGCACAGCATGGCTGCTGGCGTTTTCTTTAACATCCTGCACATCACCGGCATTTGGCTGGCAATCACCAGACTGAAAAACGAGGCCGGGGGCGAATTGACATTCAAGACCGGAATGAAAACAGGAATCGCAACAGCGTTTTTCTTTGCAAGTTCCTTCTGCTTGTTTTTTGTGGTTGCGATCTTTGTGGTTGGTCCACAGTTGATGGCCAGCGAACCGGATGCCGAAAATCTGCCGCTCTGGCGAGTGGCCCTCGGCGCTTTCCTCGGATTGTTTCTCGGCTCGCTATTCCTTGGATTGATTTATTCGACAGTCATCTCTTTCTTTCTCGCCAAACGACAGCAGCGATCTGAATAACTTGAATAACTTGTGTGAGTACGAATCATGGAGAGAGTGTGGGCGATCTTCTGGTTTATGTTTTCCGCAGATTCGCGTTCATCGGCGCTAATCCGCGGCTAAATCTCAAAATTGGCTCGACTCGACCGACTCAGGGCGACTTCACGGCACCAACACCACTTTCCCAATATTCTTTCGCGATTCCATATATTGATGGGCCTCACCGGCTTGCTCGAATTTGAATGCCTTATCAACGTGTGGCTGAATCCAGCCAGCAGCGATCCCTTCCATGATGGCCAGCACCCAGTCCGCAACCTTTTCCGGTTCGTGCCACATGTGCCCGAGGTTCAAACCAAACACCCCTCGATTCTTGTTGATTAATCCGATCGGGTGAAAACGCGGCATCTGCGCGGCAGCTTTTAGCATCTTGAGTTTGCCCTTCAAGCCATTCGCTGAGGCGGCAGACACTCCAAACATGCCAAGCCGTCCGGTCGACCTTAGCGCTGCATAACTCTTCTTCCAATGCGTGCCCCCGATCGGATCCAGTACCAACTCTACGCCGCGTCCGCCGGTTAGCTGTTTCAAAACCGGGAGCCAGTCCTGATTGCGATAATCGATTGGATGGTCCAGGCCTCGATGGCGAAGAAATTCATGCTTGCCGGGACTAGCCGTACCATACGTGGTTGCGCCAATGTGCTTGGCGATATCCAGGGCCGCGAGACCGACACCGCCGCCGGCGTTGTGAATCAAGACTGCTTCACCCTTTCGCAGGCCGCCCATAGCGATAAGCAGCGCATAGGCCGTCAGGTAATTGACCGGAACTGCCGCGCCCTGTTCAAAAGTCAGGGAACCGGGCTTTTCAAACAATTGCTTTTCCTTAACCACAACTTTTTCCGACTGGCCACCGAACCGCGTCATTGCGATCACCGGTGTGCCGACTATCGCCGGATCCACACCCGCACCCACCGATTCAATAACGCCGGCAACTTCATAACCCATCACGCAGGGCTTTGTCGGGCCATCCGGATAAAGTCCCTGCCGCGCGAGAATATCCGCGAAATTGAGACCTGCGGCCTTGACCGCGACTACAACTTCGCCGGCCTCCGCCTGTGGGTCGGGCTTCTCCTGAACTTGCAAGACTTCAACGCCGCCATTTTTGGTTGTTACAACCTGTCGCATTTAATTCACCTCATTTGTTTCGGAGAACGGAATTTTGCTTCAGTGGCTGTCCACCTGATGTGCGGAAGGTCTGTGACCTTCCGTGGGACTTTCTTCATCGGAGGGGTGCGCCCCGAAATCAGGGGCGTAGCCCCAAAAGTCGGGAGCAGGTTAACGGTGGGGCATAGCCACCACCGCACATCGAACGGCAGAGCCGCGAAATGAAATAGAGTGTTATCTGTTGATCCATCTCAAAAGACAACGGCGCGTTTATTCCAGGTCGAGCAACCAAACATCGCTCTCTGACGAGAACAGTGTGTAGTAAAACAGCCGGCCATCGCGGCTCACGCTGACGCTTCGGATTTGTTCGGGCTGATGGGTCATCAGTTCTCGAATTCTTTTGGTCTGAATGTCGCCGATATATGCCTTCCCCTCAGCCGAGAAAACGTAACGGCGGCTGTCCGGCATCCACATCGGCGTCGCGTCGTAGGCGCCCAACTTTTCGTACTGCCTTGTTTCGAAGGAAAAAGACCCGATGCCTGTGCCGGTGCTGCCGCTGAAGGTACCTGCGAGTTTTTGTCCATCCGGTGACCAGTCCCAGGCGACGAAATAATCCTCCGGATTGTCCTGAGGCGGCAGTGCGATGGGAGTTTGGTCCTGCCAGCTTTTGCTCAGGTCGACCAGGTATGAAACGCGATTTGTTCGAAAGAGAAGCTGTTTGCCGTCTGGCGACCAGAGCGGGAAGGATGTGCCGGCCATACTTCCAAAGGTGATCTGCCGGATATTCGTGCCGTCCGTGTCAATCATCCATATTTCGTAGCCTCCACCGCGATCTGACACGAAAGCGATTTTCTTGCCATCCGGCGACCAGCGCGGATAGCGGTCGAAGAATTTGTCATTCGTCAAGTCGCGCCAGTTGGCACCGTCGCGACTAACCACGACGATGTCGTCCTGCGTTCGGCGGGGCACGCGCATGACAAACTGTTTACCGTCGGCCGAAAGTTCGGGCCGAACGATCTGATGATCACCGCGAGTGATCCAAAATGGCTCGCCGATAAGTTTCTCCCTGTTGACGTCAAACTCAACACCCTGAAGATTGGACTGATTATTGGTTTGAACATAAATCATCCGCTTGCCATCTCGGGAAAAATTCAGATGCCGGCTGAATTTCGAGGGAGTCACGATCGCCTCCGGTTCCGACAATACCTTGCCGGTTTCTTCGTCAACCGACACGCGCCAGAAATTCATATTGCCGCTACGGTCGCTGGCAAAATACAGATACTTGCCGTCCGGCGACCAGACAGGATTCCAGTTTGTCGAAGCGTCTCTTGTTATCACGAGCACTTCGCCACCACTCCTTGAAATCGTCGCGATGTCGCTCCTGCCGACGCTTGGTGGCATAAACCAGAATGCGATGCGAGCACCGTGTGGTGACCAGGTTGGCTGCATTGCGTCCCGGTCAGTCAGCAACCTCTTTGCCCCGGTCTCGACATTCACAATCCACAGCCTGCTTGGATTTGTGTTTCTCACATCAGGCGCGTCACGGCCCGCTTCGCTGTAAACGATCTCATTGCCGTCTGGAGACCAGGACGGGTGAAACCCTCCGGGCGTCACCGGCCTAAGATTTTCACCGGTCGCCTCCATCACGTAGATTCCGGCAGGCTCGCGGTCTGAACGAAAAGCGATGCGTTCCCCGTCTGGCGAAAAGGCGGGCTGACTGTCGTCGGCCGGAGAATCTCTGGTCAGCAGCGTCGGGTTCTTGCCACCCACTCGCTGCGAAAACACGTCGAGGTTCCCATTTGCCCTGCTCGCATAAACGAAGCTCCGGCCGTCAGGTGCAATGCTGGGGAAAAATTCGGTGCCAGACTTGTCGGTAAGTTGAATGTGAGTGGCACTTGACCAGTTTGGGCCCTCCGGGCGCTTGAGCAACAGCCAACCGACCAGAACAGCCAGACAAATCAACGACGTCGCGGCCGCCGCCGGCCAAACCCAACGACGCGACACTCGCGGAAGTGGCCTCCCAGCCACAACTCTCTGTCGCGAAGTTGAGGGAGAAGACTCGATCGTTCGCAACACTCGACGAATGTCGGCGCGAAGATCGGAAGCGGTTTGGTAGCGAAGATCACGATCTTTCTCGAGGACTTTCTCGAGCACGAGATCCAACTCGGAAGGGAGTTCCGGACTTGATGCGGCCGCCGAGTTTGGCTCGGTGGATAAGATGGCGTTCACGGTTTCCTGCCGGGTGTCACCTCGAAACGGTTTCTGTTTCGTTACCAGCTCAAACAGCACCACGCCCAGGCTCCAGATATCACTGCGGTGATCAATTGCTTCACCTGTTACTTGTTCCGGCGACATGTAGGCGAGCGTGCCCATGGTCGCGCCGGCTTGTGTATGCGCCGGATCGGGTTTACCTCCCGGCTTTGGGGCTTCGGTCAGCTTCGCCAGGCCAAAGTCGAGAACCTTCACATACCCGTCTGCCCGCATCATGATGTTGTCGGGCTTAATGTCGCGATGAATAATGCCGGATTGGTGAGCCGCGGCCAGGGCTTCGGCGGCCTGAGCGCCAATGGACAATATTTCTCTCAGTTTCAACGGCCCGGTCATCATCTCGCGCAAATTGCGGCCTTCGACAAACTCCATCGCGATGAAGTGCAAGCCATCTAAGTCTCCAACTTCGTAAATCGTTATCAAGTTAGGATGGTTCAACGCCGACAGTGCCCGGGCCTCTCGCTCGAAACGATTGACGCGTTCAATGTCGGCGATGAATTGCGAGGGCAGAATTTTCAGGGCGACGCTGCGATCCAGTTTTGTGTCTCGCGCCAGGTACACTTCGCCCATCCCTCCTGCACCAAGTAATTTCTCAATCTTGTAGGTGCCGAGTTCCTTGCCGACCAGCGATGCATGAGTTGTCAGACTTGGATCTTGCGCGAGGGCCTGAGCAGCCATCTTGATGGCTGAACGCTCCAGGAAATTGGAGGTCTGCGATTGAGCTTTGATGAGGCTGAGCACCTCCTCTCGCAACTCGACGTTGCCATCGCAGGCGTCAACTACAAACTGTTCTCGCTTTTCGGGCGGCAGATCGAGCGCTTCCTCGAGCAAAGCGTCGACTTGTTTCCACAACTCCGGGTTCATCCTCAAGTAGGACAGACATTCCTGTCTGTCCGTTCTTCCAAGCTCCCTTCAGACTCCCTTTGAAACCCGGACAGGCAGGAATGCCTGTCCTACGTGGGACAGACATTCTTGTCTGTCCATTCTTTCAGAGACTCCTCTGGACTTTTGACCGGCAGAAAAGCTTGTCGGACTTAGGCGCGGTTCAGTTCTCGATACAACCAGGCTTTGGCTTTGTTCCACTCCCGCATCACGGTGATGGGCGCAACCTTGATCACTTCGGCAGTCTCCTCAACGCTCAAGCCGCCGAAAAACCGCAATTCGACAATCTTGCTTTTGCGTTCGTCAATTTCGCCAAGACTCCGGAGCGCCTCATCCAACGCCAGCAGATCAAGGTCCTGCTCGTTGGCAACCGTCATCGCTTCATCAAGCGAAATGTGACGCGCCTCAATCTCCTTATCGACTCGCGGTCGCTGGCGCGCAAAGTCCACCAGAATCCGCCGCATCATCTGGGCTGCGACTCCAAAGAAATGGGCCCGGTTTTGCCAGCGGACCGCTTTCCAATCAATCAGACGCAGGTAGGCTTCGTTGATTAGCGCCGAGGTTTGCAGCAAATGATCCTCGCGTTCGCGGCTCATGTAGAGCCGTGCCAACCGGTGCAGTTCGGCATGCACCAGCGGAACTAACCTATCGAGCGCGGCCTCATCGCCATCGCTCCAGGCCACGAGTAGCTGAGTCAGTTCGTGAGTCCCGGGGGCTTCCATGCGGTCTCTCAAGGTGCAGCCTGAAATCGATTCCGCTGATTTTCCCACAAGGGGGTCGGGAATTCTTAAGCATTGGGGGGGTGCGGCGCACAATATAACCCTTATTTAACGGGTCGCCCAGAAAATGTTGAGCGCGATGATAGCTTTCCGGTGAGTCCTGCGCCTTAGAGATCAAGGACAGCCCAATACCCCCATTTGCAAGTCAAGAACTTAGATGTCAAATCCGAAACTAATGCTCAGCGAAAGTGGCAAAACGACTGCCAGCCCGAACGCGATGATCGGTCCGGGCCGGTTATTAAGGATCTTACTCAGCTACGTTAAGCCGTACCGTCCCCGTGCGGTCCTCCTGGTAGTAACGCTCGTGATTGAAGGGGTTTTCAACATTCTCCTGGCCCTGAGCCTGAAGTTCATCATTGATTTTGCCATCGGGCCGCACAATGGGAAGCTGCTGGCGATCATTCTCGGCTGCCTTTGCGGCGGATTCTTGCTGACTGCGACTTCCCAGGTAGTACGTGATTACCTGTATGCCTGGTTCGGCGCTCGAATCCTTAATGACCTTCGCAAAGAGATGTTTCGCCACTTGCAGCAACTATCGTTGGGATTCTATCAACGAACGCGAACGGGCGACATCGCCGCGCGCTTCACATCAGACCTCAATGCTGTCGAAAACGCTGTGGTGCTCGGCATACCGGGCGCATCCCTTTGCGTCATTAACATTATTTTTAGCACCTGTGTCCTCTTCGTTCTCGATTGGAGGCTCGCGTTAGGAGCGATGGCGGGCCTTCCTTTGTGCGTCATCGGACCAAGAATCCTGGCACCGCGCGCGCTCAAAGCGGGCTATCAATTGCGGGTCGAAGGGGCCGCTTTAGCCAGTAACATTCACGAAAATCTCGGCGCTCAGCCGATCGTCAAAGCGTTCGGCCTGGGGCAGTCAATCCTCCGGACTTTCGAAGCGCAGGCGGAAAAGTTGGCCGCGATGGCAACTCGCTTTAACTTTCTCAGTTACACGAGTGAGCGCAGCCCAAACATTGGCATGTTGCTGTTCAACGTCGCATTGATTAGCGGAGGCTCATATTGATCACAATGGGTGGTGACGCCCTTCCTAACGGTCGGGCTACTGCCCCGATCGCCCCAAAAAATCTTTCTCCTCGATGATACCTTTCCCTTGCTCCTCCCGCCTTACCAGTTGAAAGCCACAACACTTTGGTTAATCCCGGGGAGGATTCGGAGCCATGAGTAGATACAACAGTTCTGCGCTGGCAATTGCAGAAGTCGAGGAATGGTCTCAAACAAGCCCTCAGATTGAGATTAGGGACAACGAAGGTTTCAAGGGTGTCTTTGCGCGGGACCATATTGCGCAGGATTCAGTCATCTTCTATCTCAAAGGAACCGTCTCAAGTGAGCCAACCAAATACACCATTCAACTGGGCCCGACTCAGCACCTCACCTTCCCGGCGGTAAGGAGGGCCGATGACGATCTGGATTACTGCTGGCAGTATCTGAACCATAGCTGCGCTCCTAACGGTTACATGAATACCAGCGAGCGGACCTTCCGCGCATGGAGAAACATCGAGCTGGGCGAGGAAATCACCTTCAACTACCTAACGACCGAATCCGAAATGGCGGTACCCTTTCCCTGCATCTGCGACTCCGAGAATTGCTTTGGATTCATTGCGGGACGCAGGTTCCTCACCAGAACTCAAGCAAGAAGACTAGCCCGCGAGGTGGGCGAGGATAATGTTGTGACTTTGTTTGTGCCGATTCGGTGACGCTAAGGTGATTGATATCCCCGCGAACGACAAGCAACAACGAGACAAGGAGACAAGAGTATGACCAGGAAGTTTCTTGCGATGGGTTTGACGCTTATTGCAACCGTCACCCTGTCGTTGACAACCACCAACTCTTCCTCAGCTCCGACACAGGGAGGGGGGAAAGTGTCAATGGACGACATAACCTTTGTAATTATCCTCGGCGCAGCCATCCGCAACCTCCCCAGCGGCGAAAGCCGATTAGTCCTGAAGAGCGGAGGGAGAGGTTCCAGCGGCAGGCAAGTCCCCACCGGCTCTGTCGTGTTTATTGTTGATGGCGTCGAACGCTCGGTTCCCCTGACCAAAGTCGGTCCCGGCACTTTGATCCTGCCGAACTCGAACCGCAGCGGCGTCCCGCAGAGTCCACGCGCCCAGGGTGGCATATCCAAGCTTGGCAGCCGTCGCCTGATCCTCGCGGCCGATGGTACCGTGGTTTATGAGTTTCGAAACCTTGGAGCCGCGGAGTTTGCTCAGGTGTTCATGCCAGGAGGAGAGAACCTTCAGACGTTTGTGCAGCAACATCGTCCACCGGGTGGAATGAAAGGCTGGCCCTTCCAACGGCTATTGATTGGTCCGGCTAAGAGCATTGCGCAGGTCGAACGGTGGAAGCGCGCACTTACCAACAAAACAACACCCGGCAGCAGATACGTTTGTTCGGGAGGATCATGTTACTGCAATGGAACATCAGACTGTCTTGATCTGGCCAGTTCATGCTCTTCAACCATGACCTGTGACAGCTCAGGAAACAGAATCACTTGCTATTGTCAGAACTGATCGTGTACTGAATCTGCTCCGCTTCTCCGGGATTTTCCGTTCAGGTATCTCGCGAATTGGAAAGGCAGAACCTCCCCGCTCGGAAGGTGGCAAGCTGCTGAAGCCCATCCCCGACGGTCGGGCTACTGCCGTTCGCAGTAATCGAGAAAAACAAAAGGCGCAGGATTTTTGCCCCGCGCCTTTGCAGTAACTGAGCTACTGCGGTGCGAATCCTTCAGCCCACGGCAATTTCACGACGCACTCTTCGCGGCCGTATCCGTGCTCGCGATCTTATTTGGCTGCGGCGTAATGCGCAGGTACGGTTTCGGTGCTTTCCAGCCTGCCGGAAACTTCGCTTTCGCATCTTCATCCGACATTGATGGCACGATGATCACGTCGTCGCCATCTTTCCAGTTCACCGGAGTAGCTACACTATATTTTGCGGTTAGCTGCAGTGAATCAATCACGCGCAGGATCTCGTCGAAATTGCGACCAGTGCTGGCGGGATAAGTAATCATGAGCTTGACCTTCTTGTCTGGCCCGATGACAAAGACCGACCTGACCGTGAAGACGTCGCTGATCTCCGGATGGATCATGTCGTAGAGTTCAGCGATCTTGTGATCCGGATCGGCGATGACTGGAAAGTTCAGCGCCGTTCCCTGAGTTTCGCGAATGTCTTCGGCCCAACGGGAATGCGAATCTGTCTGGTCAACACTAAGGCCAATTACCTTGACACCACGCGTGTCAAATTCCGGTTTGCACTTCGCCACATAGCCCAGCTCGGTGGTGCAAACCGGGGTGAAATCCTTGGGGTGAGAGAACAACACGGCCCAACTATCGCCAATCCATTCGTGAAAACGAATCGGGCCCTCGGTCGTCTCTGCTGTGAAATCGGGTGCAACATCGCCTAAACGTAAAGCCATTTCGATCTCCTTCCATCAATTCAAGTCAAGAACTCCCGAAGGCTTTGACGCCTGGGGAAGGGGTTTCCAGTAGAGCGCTTGGTTATGAAGTTAGCAGGCTTTTACATCCAAAAGTGATGCCAAGTCAAATGGACTCGTCGATTAGTCTGATATCTAACTAAGGTGCCGGGCGGAATAATTGGGCACCAACTGTAGGGGCGACTCTCCGCAGGCACCCTTTTTCCACGGAATCGGGGCACCCACGGAGGGAAGCCCTACAATTCCAGGATTAACGAGGAGTGCCCGTCCTAACTGCCTTCCTGAGGTTGATGGTATTATCTGGTCAACCCCAATTACCCCCATTCGTTTCCCCTTTGCTCCAGCAGTCCACCTGTAAAGGTGGTGCTGACACTTCTTCTGTCTATGTCCAGCAGGGCTTCAATTCCGGAAACCGGGCGGCGCGCTGTCGTCCAGAAAAAGCTCCAGCGCGACCTGTATCACGCGATTTTCGCTCACTCCAGCGAACCAATCGCGATCATCGATCCGCAAGGTTATTACCTCGAACAAAACGACGCTCACGCAAAACTGCTGGGTTACTCGGAAGACGAACTTCAGGACCAGACGCCGGCGATTCATCTGGGCGAGGAGGTGTTTGCGGAAATAACTCGCGAACTCGCTGAGAAAGGCGAATATCGTGGCGAGGTGATCAGTAAATCGAAGACTGGCGAGCAAAGGGTCATCGAACTCTCAGCTTTTGCAATGCGCAATGCGAATGGCAAGCCGGTTTGCTATGTGGGGATTAAGCGCGACATCACTGAGCGCAAAGAAGCTGAACGAGCGCAACTGCGAAACGAGGCCCAGTTGACCGACTTTTTCGAGAACTCAGCAATTGGCTTGCATTGGGTTGGGGCTGACGGCACCGTGCTGCGCGTCAATCAGGCCGAACTGGATATGCTTGGCTATGTGCGCGAAGAATATGAAGGACATCACATCGCAAAGTTTCATGTCGACCAGAATGTTATTGAAGACATGCTCGAGCGACAGAGAGCCGGCGAAGTGCTTCAGAACTACGAAGCGCGCATGCGTTGCAAGGACGGGGCAATCAGGCAAGTCCGCATGGACTCCAGTGCTTTCTTCGAGGACGGCAAGTTTATTCACACTCGTTCCTTTACGCGTGACATCACCGAACGGAAGCGAGCTGAAAGCCGGCTGGCGTTGCAGTATGCCGTTACTCAGATTCTTTCCGAGTCACACGACTTTGATGAGAGCGCGCGCAAGATTCTCCAAGCCGCCTGCGAAAGTCTTGATTGGGCGGTCGGGGCGCTCTGGAAAGTTGACCGCGGCGCGCAGGTGCTCAGGTTTGTAGATATCTGCCACATGTCCGAGGCAAAGACTCCAGAATTCGATCAACTCACAGAGAGCATCAAGTTTGAAAAAGGCGTCGGGCTGCCTGGCCGAATCTGGGCCACGGCCAGACCTGCCTGGATTCAAAACGTCGTTGAAGACAGAAACTTCCCGCGCGGGGCGGTTGCTCACCGCGAGGGACTGCATGCAGCGTTTGGCTTTCCCATCTTACTGGGCGGCGAAGTCCTGGGCGTAGTCGAGTTCTTCAGCCGGGAAATACGGGAGCCTGATAGCGAATTGTTGAAGCTGGCGGCGGGTGTTGGAGGACAGGTCGGCCAATTCAGTGAACGAAAGCGAGCCGAGGAGGAAAGCGCCGAACTCTTCAAGCGTGAAAGGGAGGCGCGTGCCGACGCCGAAAGGGCAAACCGCCTTAAGGACGAATTTCTCGCTACTCTGTCTCACGAACTGCGCACACCCCTCAACGCTGTAATCGGCTGGTCGCGGATGTTGAGTTCCGGGCGGCTTGATCGTGACAATTCCAAGCACGCCCTGGAAGTGATTGAAAGAAACGCGTGGGCCCAGAAACAGATCATCGAAGACATTCTCGATGTTTCGAGAGTTATTACTGGAAAGCTCCAGCTCAACCTCGGCCCGGTCGATCTGATTTCAGTTTTGGACGCTTCGCTTGACGCGGTGCGTCCGGCGATGGAAGCCAAGGAGATCAAGAGTGAGACCTTGATCGACTCGAGTCTCAGGATGATTTCCGGTGACGCCGATCGTCTGCAACAGGTCATCTGGAATATTCTCTCGAACGCTGCAAAGTTTACGCCACCTGGAGGACGCGTTGAGATCTCAGTGTCTCAGGACATGGCCTTCGTCCAGCTTCGCATCAAAGACACTGGGCCGGGTATCGATCCCGGATTTATTCCACACGTCTTCGAACGCTTTCGTCAGGCGGATGGATCAACTACTCGCACGCATGGTGGTCTTGGTCTGGGTTTGGCCATTGTTCGACATCTGGTGGAATTGCATGGAGGAACGATCTCGGTTGAGAATCGCGAGGATGTCAGTGGCGCAATCTTCACGATCAAACTGCCCTTGCCGAGCGGCGAGCTTCGCCTGGACGCCATCACCGCTTCCACGTTAAAAGACACGTCGCCTGAAGCCCCGGATCTGGAGGGGCTCCGCATCTTAATAGTTGACGACGAAACCGACGCGCTTGATCTAATAAGTGTGGAGTTGGCCCAATATGGGGCCACGATCAAGGGAGTCACCAGCTCAGAAGAAGCGCTCGCAATTCTCGAACAGGAAGACTTCGACTTATTGATCAGTGATATTGGAATGCCAAAGGCTGATGGCTACAGCCTGATCAGGCAAATTCGGCAAGAGGAGAGGTACCGGCATCGAAGCATTCCTGCCGTGGCTCTTACCGCTTATGCCCGCGTGCAGGATCGAATGCAGGCCATCCTCGCTGGTTTCAGTACGCACGTTGCCAAACCCGTCGAAGCCAACGAGTTGGTGACCGTCGTCGCCAGTCTTGCCGGAAGGCTGTAAGGTCAGTAAGCAGAAGGCAGTGGGCAGAAAGCAGTGAGCAGGTTGCTTTCTGCCTTCTGCCTTGCCTTCTGCCTCACGACTCGCGACTTTATCGTCCCGCTTCCCTGTTCCTCCTGTAAAATACGCGCCGTGAAAAAACGTTGTGCCTGGGCCAGGACCGATCTGTCGATTGCATATCACGATAAAGAATGGGGCGTGCCTGTTCACAACGATCGGAAGTTGTTTGAGTTTCTGATCCTCGAAGGCGCTCAGGCAGGTCTTAGCTGGGAAATCATCTTAAGAAAACGCGAAGGGTACCGGGTTGCGTTTAGCGGTTTCGATCCGGTCAAGGTAGCGAAATACGATGAGAAAAAAGTCGCCCGCTTGCTCAAAGACCCAAACATCGTGCGCAATCGTTTGAAAATCAATGCCGCCATTCAAAATGCAAAAGCGTTTCTGGCGGTGCGAAAGGAGTTTGGCGCCTTCGACGCTTACATATGGAGATTTGTTGGTGGTTCACCTAAGAAAAGAAAGCGGGGGCAAGAGGTGCCGGCAACATCCGTCGAATCGGATGTGATGAGTAAAGACCTCGTCAAACGCAACTTCAGGTTTGTTGGGTCGACCATATGCTATGCCTTCATGCAAGCAGTCGGCATGGTCAACGATCACGATCCCGGTTGCTTTCGTTACACGGTCGGAAAAGGCGAAAGCGCCTGAGAAAGGAAAAAAATGGCCAAATTCGCAGCTCTCAGTTTTTCCATCCTCGCCTGCGTTGCCTCATTTGCCTGTTCCAGCTACACCACAGGGATCCAGCAGAGCGTGGCGCGAGCTGACGAGATCGGAGCGATCACCACTCTGCGATCCATCTCGATGGCCCAACAGGCTTACTCGGTCACCCACGGCGGGGCGTTTGGGACCTTCCCGCAATTGGTCGAAGGCGGCTACCTGGAAAAACGTTTTAACTCCGACGCTCCAAAAATCAAGGGATACGTTTTGACGATGACAGTAACTCCGGGTTCCGGTGCGTCACCTGATTTCTTTCGCTGCAATGCCGATCCCGGCGACGACGACGCCGGCACAGTTGGCCGCCACTTTTACTTCGACTCAGCATCGCCGGAAATCAAAGTGAACTCTACGCAACCGGCCAGCGCTGCGGATGCACCTTACAAACCGTAGAAAAAGGGAAAAGGGGAATAGGGGAATTGGCGAAAAGGGGAACGGGGAAGGGATATTGGAAGCGTCTCAAACTGAGGCCTCTTTCCGTTCCGCCTTCCCCTTTCCCCCTTTCCCTATTCCCCCTTTCCCCTGTTCCCCCGTTTTCCTGTTCCCCTGTTCCCCCGTTCCCCTGTTCCCCTGTTCCCCTGTTCCCCCGTTCCCCCGTCAGGGGATGATTTCATTCCCTTCGGCCTCGCGTCGCAGCTGATCGAGGATGGAACGAACCGCGGGAGCTAGAGTGCCATTGGGAGCTAACTGCAAATACTTTTCATAGGCAGTCACTGCCTCTTTATACTTTTGCTGCTTTTCATACGCCGCGCCGAGCAATTGATAAATCACCGGTTCTGAATCAGCCAGCTGTTCGAGAGCTTTGCGATACTCACGCTCAGCCTCGGCAAACTGCCCCTGCTCTTCAAAAACACGCGCCAGCCCAACATGTGCTTCCGGTTGGAACCCTCGCGCTTCGCGAATTGATCGACGAAACGAACTAATCGCTTCGTCAGTGAAGGCGGCTTCGCGATTAATGCGCCCTTCGACAGCCGACGCTTCCGGGTAAACCGGACGCGTGCGCCGCGCCGCTTCGATTTGGGCAAGGGCCGGTTGATACTGATTGAGGTCCAGTAAGACTCGCGCCAGCCCTACATGCGCCGCCGGGAATGCGGGCCGAAGCCTCAACGTTTCCCGGTACATGTCGGCGGCTTTCTGTCTCGACTCGTCATCCCGGGCCTTCTCTCGTGCTTCCTCGGCCAGCTGGAACTGCAACTCCGCCCGATCAGTGGCTCTGGTTAACATCACGGTCAGGCTGCGTTTGCCCGCAGGCAACGGTGACGTCGCCTCTTTGAAGCCGGTCGCACGCACTCGCACGGTGTGACGACCCGCTGAGATCCTGGTCAGCTCGAGTTTGCCCGATGCGTCAGTGACGCCGCGGCGAATGTCATCGATCCAAATAATGGCGTTTGGTTCGGTGGTGATTGTGAGAGCGACGGAACCGGGCGGCGTGGCTGCGGAGGGACGTCGTTGCGAGAAAACTAACGCCGAACTAAGCAATAGAACTGCAGAAAGGACGACAACTGCGCGAACGAAAGACAACACCAAATACTTGTTCAGCGATCCGCACGAAAGCACAAAGCAAAAGCGATTATTCTTCATTCTCGTTACCCCGAACACGCCGTTTTCTGATTGAAGAGTCGGGCGGTTCCGTCGCAGGCGTGCCGCCTGTCGCCGGTTGTCGGGTTACGGCTTTGGTCCCCACCTCATCGCGAAACTTTCCATTCTCGTCATAGAGTCGCAAATACTGGAGCCGGTTTCGCACGATGCCTTGAATGTAGCCGCGAGTCTCCTTGAAGGGCACCGCTTCCGCCCATTCATCAATTTCTGCTGGCAGCGTGGTCCGCCACTGGGTCACTCGATGTGGCCCAGCGTTGTACGCCGCAGCCACGTACTCAATCCGGCCAAACTTATCGATCTGATCTCTCAAGTAGGCGGTGCCGAGTTGAATATTCAAGCGTGGTTCAAAAAGCGATTCCACGGTGATACTCCGTTCGACTCCATATTTCTTGGCCGTCAGTCTGCCGGTCGGAACCAGAAGCTGCATCAATCCATAGGCGTTTGCCGGCGAGCTGGCGCGCGTCATGAAAACTGTCTCCTGACGGATCAAGCCGGCCACCTGGTACGGATCGAGGTTTTTGGCCCGCGATTCCTGCACGATGATGTCCCAGTGGGCCAACGGGTAAAACACATCCCACTCCTCCCGGGTCATCTCAGCGGGTTTCATCTGCGAATAGTCAGGAAAACTCTTCCTCAAGACGTTTAGCGCGCGAACGTTGTCTTCCTGGTGCCGGTAGACTTTCGCGATTGCCAGATTGACCTTCGGACTGTTTGGCGCCGACGAGGAAGCCTGAGCCAGCTCGGCCAGCGCCCACTCGTTTAGGCCGGCGTTGTTAAGCTCGTCAGCTTTGGCGATCGCCTTGTCTTCATTCGGGCCGGCAGTTTCTTCTGCCACGGTTACGGTCTGCAGGTTGGCAATGGCTCGTCCCACGACCGAGTCAGGCGCAAAAGTTTTCGGCGGTACGGTGCCCATGCCGCTGCGCATCATTGAGTCAACGCGCTGTTTGGACAGATAGCCGTACCAGTTGGCGTCATAGCGCCCCTGCATCGCCTGATAGAGAGCGCGCGCCTCGGAAAGTTTTCCCGCGCGTTCCGAATCGCGCGCCGCCCAATATCCGGCGCGCCCGCGGTTGTCCGTATTCCTATCCACGTAGTAAGCCAGGTGTTCCGTTAGTTGTTTCGAAGACTCGGAAAGGTTTCTGTCTTCGTGGGCCATCCATGCCAGGTCAAACTGGGCCTGAGCAACCTCGATCGAGTCTTTGTAGGAATTGACCGCCGTGCGCAGGAAGTAGGATGCGTCCGCTTCATTCTTCGCATCCTCCGCAATCTGACCCACACTGACAAACCCGCGCGGGGTAAACGGGCTTTCGGGAAAACTTCGCCGCATTTCTTCAAGGGTCGCCCGCGCCAGCTCCCATTGACGCGCGCGCGCGTAGGTCTGGGCCAGATTGAAGAGTGCCTCAGCACGAGTCTCGCCCGCGGAAGTTGGGATACTGTTCAGAGCGCTGACCGCTTCGGCCGTTTTCCTGACATTCGCCGCCGAGATTCCTCTTCGCAGTTGCGTTTGCGCGTTGGCAGTCGCGGGAAACATGGCAAACGCATCAGCATAAGCCTGGGCCGCGTCGGAAAACCTCCGGCCTTCGTAGAGTCGATCTGCCTTGGTCAATGCCTCTTCCGCATTCGCCGGCGACGTTGAAGAACCTAACCGCGCAAGTGCGGTGGCGCCGTCTGAACTTTCGTTGGAAGCCGGCGCGTAAAAATAGAGTCGCCGGTAGGCGGCCAGTGCTCTGGTCGGATCGGAAGTTTGTTCGTAGGCACGCCCGCTCAACAAGAGTGCCCCCGGATGATCCCGGCCCGCCGGTTCCCTTAACACTGCTGGAACGCCCGCAGCGTTTCCGGTCTTCAGCATGATTGATGCGTCGCGCAGGCGAGCTTCGTTGGCACGGAGAGAAGATGGGTAACTGTTGATCAGTTGTTCGTAGACCGCACGCGCTTCAGCTTCACGGCCTGCTTGTTCAAGGGCACTCGCTCGCATGAGGAGCGCGTAGTCACCGAGGAGACTGTAGTCGCGGACCACGTTGGTATCGAGCAGTGAAGCCGCTCCAGTGTGGTCTTTCGCGTTAAGTCGAATCCTGGCGCGGACTAAACGAGCCAGCGCGGCGGCCTTCGTCCGTGGAAACTCCGATTCGATCCGGACCACCACATCTTCAGCCGGCAAGACTCCGTTGCGGGTCATGGCCCGGAGATTTTCCAGCGCCTTTATTTCAGCGGCAGTTTGTCGAGACTGGCAGCTTGCCGTGAAAAATGGAACCAGGGATGCGGCAATCGTTATCGCTGCCCCGATGACGATGAAAGCGAAAGGCTGTTTACGTAAGTTGAGAGACAATTTTCACCCCTAATAGAATTTCAAGTTCCAATATTCAGGTTGCCAGTCGCAAGCCCGCGTCCTGGATGCTAGATCCGAAGCGCACAGTTTACAGAACGAAGTTCCGAGTTTCGAGCTTAGAGTTCACGGTTCCAGAACTCGCCCCCGAAGACTTGAAACACAGGGGCCTAAGAATAGATTCTGAAACCCGGAACTCGAAACTCGGAACTCGGAACTCGTAAGACTCTTACGCCAGGACCGTCGCCCCTGGATAGGCGTCGCCAAGCTTGGCCTCGTCACCCTCAGCCAACGTCTTTACCAGCTCGTGATGGAAGTAGTCATATCTCTGCGCAACTTCCGGCTTGACTCGCTTGTCATACATCTCACGCGATCGATCGATGTATTCGCGCAGTCGCGGGTAAAGGTCATTCTGCGAACGGCCTTCCACCACTTTCTGTTCGTTATAAAGCTTGATTTCCGAAACCAGCAGCCGGGCAAACCGCCGCGCATCATTGTGCAACCGGCGCTCTTCCTCACTGGCAACTTCAACCGGCAATTCAACCTCGGCGCCATAACGGCGGCGCGGGGCTTCGGCCGGGGGCGCTGCGGGTTCCCCCGCGACCGGCGCCGTCGGCTCTACCACGAAAGGCGCCACCGGTTCCGGCGCCACCGGAGGCGCGGCTTCTACAATTGGTTCAACCGCCGCCGGCACTTCTTCCGCCAAGATGGCAGCCTCAGCCGGCCCCGGCTCGACCTGAATCACTTCGGGAGCAGGCGCGCTTTCTTCTACGACCGGCGTGATCTCGTCATACTCTGCCACCGGCTCATACGCCGGCGGCTCCATCGGCGGAGCCACGGGCTCCGGAACTGGTGGCGGTTCAGGTTGCGGCGCCGGAGCAGTGCGAGCGGCCAGCAGTTCGACTGCCATCCCTGAAACACGAACCAGCATCTCGACCGCTTCAAGATTGATCGCGTCAGATTCAAGCGAGGCAGAGTCCGCGTACAAAACTGCGACCGAGCGATCACGGACCACCAACGGCACAGCCACGATGTGCGTTGGCGGTTCATCGCCGAGTCGGTTGAGCAGCACATGATCTTCGGAATGCGAACCAGGGCCACCGCTCCAGGTCTTGCGTGATCTCGCTGCGTCGCCTACGACCGTGTCTGCGGCGACTGGAAACGACATCTGGTGAACCACATTATCGCCGACTGTGCCCTCAAAGCCGCGCGCTCGCCAGCCGATGTTCTGATCGCCCTTGATTACAAAGAAAGCAACGCGGGGCGCAAAGGCGGCCGCTCGGTTGACAAGAATCTTCAGGATCTCGGCTTGCGACGGCTGTTCGTTTATTTCACTGATAGCTGCCTTGACGATCGCCAAATCGCTCGCCGCTCTGGTGCGCGCCGACTCAGCGGCAGCAATCTCGATGCCTTCCTCATGGGCCGCTCGCAGGTGTTCAATAATGGAAGTCGCTACGCTTCCATCAAGTTGACCTTCACCCTGACGGTCCAGGAGCCTGCTCAACGACTCATTAAGCTGACTCTGCAGAGCGGCTATCTCTTGCTTGATCCCGCTGAGGCGCCCTTCAATGTAGCTCTCAATGTCTCGGCGCAAGCTGTCTTCCAGTTGTCCGCTAACCACAGTTTCTTCCTCCATTGACGGATCGTTTTGAACGAAAGTTCCAGGTGAGGCTCTTAACTGAGATAAAACGCCTGTTGCTGAGACTTGCGGGGGCCAGTCTGTCTCTTTAGCGATTATGGACGCGTCGGATTCTGCGAGTCAAGAAATCGTTTCTGGTTCCCTATTTACCGTGCGATTGACACCCTTTCAGGGCTAAGCTATAAAGCCCGGAACGACAAACGGCGGACTCCAGCTCATGACCACTACTATTCTGATTGCTGAGGATCACGACGATAACCGCGAGCTGATGCAGCTTTTGCTGTCGGGCGCCGGCTACGAAGTGCACGAGGCAAGAGACGGGAGCGAGTGTGTAACGATGGCCCGCGACCGGCTCCCCGATCTCATTGTGATTGATCTTTCAATGCCGGTGTTGGACGGGTGGGGAGTATTTCGAGAGCTGCGTGCCGACGACCGGACGCGTTTTATCCCCTGCATGGCGGTAACGGCCAACGCCGACCTGGATCGGAATCAGGCCCTGGAAGTCGGCTTCAATGCCTACGTCGCCAAGCCCTTCAGCAGTGAAGACCTGCTGCACACAGTAGAGAGTCTGTTGGCGCCAAAACCAGTGGGGCCAGTAGATTGATCTTGACGCCCTCGCGGTAAATACCCTCTCCTTATTTTTTAGAGATCACAACCTGCTCAATCGTAGGTGGCAGCTGATGCATTTCGCTCCGGCTAAACCCTGCATTGGCGAACATCCGTTCCAGCTCAGCAAAAGTGTAGGCATCCCCGGCCGGAGTGCTGCCCAGCATCATCACACTGAAAGCCGCGGCATCAGGAGGCGAGATGCGATCTTCATTTGGCACAAACTCCAGCGTGACAGCGCGACCGCCTTCGCCCAGCGCCGCGTGAACTTTTCGCAGCAGGGTTTCGCAAGTTGGTGGATCAAAGTGGTGCAAGAAATTGGTGAGCAGAACCAGGTCGTAGCCCGTACCAAAATCGACATCAAATGCGCTTCCTTCGATAGTCGAATATCTATCACTCACACCGGCCTTGCGCGCGTTCTCTTTCGCCACTTCTAAAACTGGCGCCCAGTCGAGAGCGACCACTTCAGCTTGTGCGTTGTTGGTGGCGAAACCAATTCCAAACATGCCATGACCGGCCGCGACATCCAGAATTCTCAGTTTGCCGGCGCCGTTGGGATCTACGAGTTTCGAAATTAGCTGCGACGGCAGTGCCATCAGGGGCACCATCGCGCGGGCAAAGTTCACCCAGATGGGATTCTCAGGCGCAGTGGTGCCTCCGTCGGTCATTGTGGTGCCGCCTTTGCGAACCGCGTCCGCGAAATTCTTGAAAGCGTCAGTGAGAGCTGGCGACGCCATGAATTCGAGGATGCCACCGAGGTACGCTGGAGATTTTTTATCAAGAAATACTGCGGAATCGGGGGACAGGCTATAGCGACTACCGTCCTTGTTCAGGAAGCCGATGATGCAGAGAAAGTCGCAAAGGATGCGAATGCCGCGTTCTGAGGCTCCGCATCTTTTGGCGATCTCCGCCGGGGTAGTATTTCCCTCACCGATTGCGGTGAACACTTCCAGCTCGATAGCCGCTTTCAATCCTTCGGTGCGCTGGTAAGCATTGACAGTTTGGAAGAATAGTTCGGGAGTTGGTTGGGAGGCTGGACTGGTCATCATTAGTGCTCCTTAAGAAAAATTTGTAGAGAAAATTCGGGCGAAGATTAACGCAGATAGCGCTGAAATGAAAAGGCGACCGGCTGGATGTAATTTGAAAGTTCCTGCCTACGGGCTGACGTTTGTCCAATTTCAGCTGTCAGCGCCAAAGGCGCGAAATGTGACAGCCTGAACCACCGGCCCAGGTCAACATCCACACATTACCGAAGTGCTGAAATCGCGAAATAGGAAAGTGTAAATTAAAAAAAGCGAAGTGCGTCCAATCCCAATATTTCGCCCTGGGGTAATCGTGTGTTGCTAAATCGGTTCTAAAGCAACGAAGGCTTGCGGCAACAATCGTCAATTCTGTATCAGAACCGGGAGCTGTAGCGACCGGGTCGCTGTCGGGGGATTCAACTCTGTTTGTGTCACACCGTGACTTGCCTCTTTTGTTGCGGGAACTCAGTAGACTGCGCAGCCATACGAGTTGAGTGCGGCGGCAAACGACCCGGTCGCTACGGCTCCCGGTTCTGATTCGCCAACGCGGGAGGTAATTGCAAACGCCCAGGCTACCGGCAACACACTATTACCCCACCACCCAATATTTCGCGCTTTCAGCGCTTTGAAGCCTCAACTCGACTCACCTGGGTCGCTGGCCCTGGCTGTCACATTTCGCGCCTTTGGCGCTGAGACCCAGGTCAGCTAAATTGATCTACAACTGAAGGATACTGACGGACTCCAGACTCTCGACTCTTTACCCAGACTCTCCACTCGTTCAGGGCGTGAACGCGCGAGCATACTCGATGCCGGAATAGGTCATCCGCATTGCCTGGCCGTTAGTCACGGTGTCGAAAACTACTCGATCCGCATCGCCGGGATCCGCGGCGGGTTTAAACACGCCCGGGCCAACCTGCGCGAGCGGCAGCAGCCCCTCAAGCAGCAACTGCCCTTTGCGGATTACAACGCGCGTGCTTCCGTACCACGGATTGTCCGAATGAAAATGGCCCGTGTAGCCATCCCACTCGCTGGGATACTCAAACGTTTTCGGCCCGGCGTACCGTTCGTTGGTCCACCAATTCGCGCCGTGCAATGCCTCAACCACCATTTCCTTATCCCGCCCGAAGGTCAACAAGAACAGTTCAAACTCCGGATGCTTTGCGAGGAAAGCGTCCTGCCCGGCCGACTCCAGAACGATGCGCGAACCATTGTGCTGCAGCACCAGCTTGTCGCCGTCTGCTGTCAATACGAGTTTCTTCCCTTCTGGCGACGTAAAGGTGCCCGCGTAAAACGCTGCATTCGTCACTCTCTCAGGCGATGGAGGGGAAGGCGGGGCCGCCGGTAACGGTTGAGCCTTAGCTGCAGCGCTCAGCAAATCGAGCGCGAACTTAACGACGCTCACCGGCCGGTACCCGCCGGAGATTCTGGCATTCACCGAAGCGAACCCCGCAAAACCTTCGGTGATATCGGCATACATCGCCGAGCTAAAGGCCACCATACCACCCGTGTGCCGCAGCAAAGTGTGTCCGTTTGCATTGCTTACCCATAGGCCATAAGCATAACTGGCATCCTCACCACGAAAGGTAGATTTGATCACCGGCCTGGTAAACATATCAAACGTCGTCTCGGAAAGAACACGACCACTCCCACTCGCACCTCGATTCAATAGCATCTGCAAATACTTGCCCATGTCTGCCGGCGTGGCGGCGATGCTGCCCGCAGCCTCGGGTACTTCAACCCAGGGTGCTTCGCCGAGTTTTCCTTTGAGCGCAAGTGGCCGGTCAGGCTTGAGTGGGCCATAACCAACTGCCATCTGTTCGCGAATCGAGTTTGTGATTATGGGTGCGCTGGCTGACATGCCGAGCCGGTTCAGCACGCGCGTCTGCATGCTTTCCGCAAACGACCGTTTGTCGATTGCTTCCAGCAGAAAACCCAGCAAGTCGTAACCAATGTTGGAGTAGACCCACCGGGCACCGGGCTCAAAACCTACGCGCAGTGGGGTGGCGGCGACTCGCATCAGGAGCGGCATCCCGGAAAGACCAGATGTATGGCTAAGCAAGTGATGAGTAGTAAACGGTTTGAATCTGGATTCAATCTGGAGCCACGGGAGATACTCCGTCACGGGTTTGTTCAGATCGAGCTTGCCTTCTTCGACCAACTGCAGGATCGCCAGCGCCACGAACGATTTTGAGATCGAGCCGATCTCAAAGAGCGTCTGTGGCCCAACTTTGACCCTGGTTTTCAAATCGGCAAAGCCATATTGCGAGCTACGCACCAGGCCGTTGCGGTCTGCCAGCGCAAGCGTCATACCCGGCAAACCAAGATCATTCATGTGACGCGCGATAAATTCGTCGAGACGCCGGTAAGCAGCCTGATAGCGACCGGGAGTCGCCTGCGCGGCATGAGAGAGCGCCATTACCGGCCGAGGGCTGAAACCCAAATCCTTCAGCACAATCAGTCCAACGCTGGTTTTGAATGCGCCGCTTAGCATTCTTCTTCGCGAGACAAGTTGTGACATCCTGGCAGGTCCCCTTCTGTTGATTTTGACTGACACAGTCAGCGGTAACCAAAGCGCCGCACTCACTCTTGAGTGCGGCGCGTTGGTCATTCACTTGAAAACGATTTGAAGCAACTAGTCTCCGTTAGCGGGCCTTCGGCGACAGCACAATCTCGCGTGCAAGCCGATCACCCATCACTTCGCGGATTTCCAATCGCTCTCTATATCCTTGCATTTGTTTCTCGTCGTTGCCGACCACTTTTTGTGCGAGCGCGTCTCCCTTTTCTTCATTAGCCTCCATGGTTGCCAAGTCTTTGTATTCAGTCATGAGCATCACGTTCCAGTCTGTCGGCGTATGACCCTCAGTGGCGATGACTTTGTAGGAAAGGATCAGTCCTTCCTTCTTAGCCGCCTCCTGATTGGCTTTCCATGGTCCGGCAAGGTAGTTCAGGTAAGCCGTTTCCATGCCGGGCTTCATCCGGATGAACGCAACATTCCAAACTGAACCATTGTGATAGGGGCGGTTGACCTGGGCGTAAACTGAGATACCGGCAATCAATACCAATAGTACTAACGAACTAATCAACGTACGCTTGAGTTTCACGTTAAGACTCCTTCCCGTAACATGGGGAGTAGACTTGAGGCGCCGGTACGGGGGTTCGCGCGTTCTCAAGTCCATGTTTGCGGCAAACGAGGATTGCTGCGTGATTTGATAGGACACCCGGCTTGGCGAGCGGGACTGTAGGGAAAAACCAGACGCGTGTCAAACAGCTGACGACCGGATTAGGCCGGCAGACCCTTCCGCGCGATCGACTCCATTACACTGCAGAAACGATCAAGCTCCCCGAGAGTTGTATAAACATTCGGCGTAATCCGAATGCCCTGGAACTCCTCGTGAATGATTGGAGTAGTAAAGATCCTGTGTGCGCTGAAGAGATAACTTCCCACTGCCTTCGGATCCGTGCCATCGATGTGCGCATTCGCAATCGCGCACGACTGGTTCGGATCGAATGACGTGTTGAAACGGATCTTCGGAACATCTTTCAACCGGTTCATCCAGTAGCGAGAGAGATACCTGAGCCTGGCCTCTTTTCGCTTGCCGCCAATGCCGTGGTGAAAAAGCATCGCTTCGCCGATGGCCAGTCTTGGCGCAGCCGAGTGGGTGCCAATCTCTTCGAACTTGCGTATGTCATTCGCCTGTTTAGATTCTGCCGCCATCAACGCCCAGATTCGCGGGATCTTTTCCCTCCTGACGTAGAGCATGCCGGTACCCTTTGGGGCATAGAGCCACTTATGCAGGCTGGTGCCGAAGTAATCGCAGCCGAGATCTTTTTGTTGGAAGTCGAATTGGGCAAAAGAATGTGCGCCGTCGACAATGGTTTCGATACCTCTGGCACGCGCGATTTCGCAAATCGACTTCACCGGAGTGATCTGCCCCGTGATATTGACCTGATGGGACATCAGGATCAGGCGAGTACGCTTGGTGATCCCTTGTTCGAAGGCGGCCGTTATCTCGTTCAGATCCCTGGGCGGGATCGGTATCTTGACTAACTTGAGCACCAACCCTTCACGCTTTTCACGCTGGCGCAAAGTGGTCAGCATGCGCGGGTAGTCCTGGGTGGTGGTCAGTATTTCATCGCCTGATTTGAAATCCATCCCCATCAGCAGTATTTCGAGCGACTCGGAAGCGTTGCGGGTGATGGCAATTTCCTCGCGGTCGCAGCCAAACATCTCAGCCAGTCCGGTGCGAATCGTTTCCGACTGCGGCTCGAGGATTTGCCACATCGTGTAGGCCGTCGCGTCTTCTTGTTGCCAGATGTAACGGACGAGCGCTTCGGTGACGATGCGCGGGCTGGGCGAGACTCCGCCGTTGTTGAGGTTGATGATGCCGCGCGTTACCGAAAACGAATTCTGAATCACCGACCAGTAGTCTTCATTCATCGCCGCCTGTTCAGGCGCAAGATCAACGACTGCCCTGGTGGCCCCAACGACTTCTCTCAGCAGAGAGGCGACTGTCGCGGAAGACAGGGCAGCAAGGCCAAGACTCCTGCCGGCAAGAGAGACAAAGCCGCGGCGATTGAACTTGAGATTTGGGGGATTGAATGGGTTGGTCATCGGGTGAACGTCCTCGGGGTCTGTAGCTCGGATTTTGGAGCGCTCAGCCAATAGCCAGGCCGAGTGATGATTTTCAAGTTCTTACGCGCCGGCTTCCCCGCTGATCTGACCTTGAGCTTCCGAAAGCCTTCTTCGCCAGACTGAATCGGGCGCTCGAAACCAATCACGTACTGGGTATGCAGATCGTGAATAATTTCAGCCGTCGCCTCAAACAACTCCTTTTCGTTGTTTGGGAAGAAGATTCGCCCGCCTGTTTCTTCGGCAATTTGTTTCAGGAGGTCTTCCGCCCTTTGACGAGGGCTCCGCCGGATCAACCCCGCCTCTTTGTCCAGCTCTGAGACAACTCCGAGAATAAACACCTGGACGTCCTTTTCCCGCAGAAGCTTCATAAGCTGGTCGCGAGAATAGTAGCTGCTGCGTTCTTCGCCGTCGGAAATCAGAATTACCGCTCGACGAACACTCGCATCTCCGGGCTTGTAGGCAGCGGTCGCCTCGACGGCGGTATGGACCGCATCGATAACCGCCGTTTGACCGCCCCGGGGCGTAAACTTATTAACGTCAATACTAAGCAGCGCCGTCTGGTCAGCGGTAAATTCCTGTATCTTTTCGATATTGTTTGAATCAACAAAACGGATGAGCATGGTTTCGTCTTCCGGACGATTACTCTGAACCAGCGACTTCACCGCGCGCAAAGTAATTCCCAGCAGCGACCGAAATGAGCCGGAGGTATCAATCGCTATCGCGTATTTCACCGGACGCTCATCTTTGGCGAATAGCGAGACTTTGAGTGGCAGATTATTTTCAATCACCTCGATCTCTTCCTGCTTAATGTCGTCTACCGAATGCCCGGAGCCGTCGGTGACAATCAGGCTTACCTTCACGCTCGGCGTTTCTGAACTCTGGCAAAGAGCCGCAGGCGAAGTCGAACCGCCCAGCACACACATGCTCGCCAACAAACATGGAAGTGTTCGCCAAACAAGGCGCATTATTTCACCTGGGCCAATGAGTATCCCACTCGCGTGACCGCGAGACGTTTTTCGCGGTTTGGGTCGTCCGCAATCGTCACTTGAACTTTATGAAAGGTGTTTGTCGCATTCTGACCCGATGGGACGTAACCGATCACATATTGAGTGCGGACGTCGTTTACAATTTCATCTGCAATGTTGGTGAGTTCGCCCGGCGACCTGGGCAAGAAGACGCGACCACCCGTGTCAGTGCCCAGACGAGTAAGTAATTCTGTGGCGCGCGCCTTCGATCCTTCCCTAATTTCTCCGGGCAGGCCAATAACGTAGATTTGTACGTCTGCGGAGCTCAGGAAACTAAACAGGTCCTTGGGCTTATAAAAACTCCGCCGATCTTCACCGTCAGTAATCAAAATCAACGCGTGTCGCCGGCTGTTATCTGCCTTTAGTTTTGCCAGTTTTTCTGCTGCCACGTACACGGCATCAACGACCGCGGTTTGGCCACCCTCCACGTACAAGTTTTCCAGAGCCTCGACCAGCTTGTCTTTGTTGGAAGTGACGTCCTGAACCAGCGAGACCTTGTCGCTGCTGATAAACCGGATGACAAAAGCATCGTCATCTGGCTTGTTCTTCTCGACGATTCTGACTCCGGCTCGTACAACACTTTCGAGTTGGCTGCGAAGAGACCCCGAATTGTCGATTACCAGGCCATAAGTTAACGGAACATCGGCGTTTGAAAAATAAACGATCTTCTGCGCGACGCCATCCTCAGTGACTTGGAATGCCTCCTGATTTACATCGCGAACCGCGTGATTATTCGCATCCGTGACCCGGACGCTGAGCATCACCATCTTTGCGAGCGTTGACTGCTGGTCCATCGTTTGTTGAGCTGGCAAGATTTGCGCCAGCAGAAGGACGCAGACTACGGAAGCCAGCGCCAGGGGTTTCTTGCTTCGTGGCGATCGAAATGTTCTGGGTCGATTAAGGTCCTTCATATACAACTTCGCCGCTAATCACTGTCATGAGGCACCGAGTTTTCAATATTTCGGATTCGGGGATTTTCATAATGTCGCCGGACAGAACGGTAAAGTCTGCCAGTTTACCAACCTCTATCGAGCCCCGTAACGCTTCCTCAAACGCAGCGTACGCAGCCCAGATAGTGAACATCTTCAAAGCTTGTTCGCGAGTTGCCGCCTCTTCCAGGTGCCATCCATCTCCGGAGAATCCCTTCATATCTTTGCGGGCTACGGCCGCGTAAAATTCGATCATCGGCTCGCCGCGCTCCACTGGCGCATCCGAACCGCCCGGAATAATCGATCCAGCTTTGATCAAACTCTGCCACGCGTAGGCGCCTTTCAGTCGCTCGATTCCCAGCCGGCTGGGCGCAAAGTGTAGGTCACCGATAGCGTGCGAAGGTTGCATGGAGGGTATCACTCCAAGTTTCGCAAAGCGGGGGATATCAGCGGGATTGATGATCTGGGAATGTTCAATCCGCCATCTCGGGTCTTTGACTTTCCATTCGGCCAGCGGCACCGCGTTCATAGCCTTCTCGTATTGATCGAGGACGAAACCATTGCCGCGATCACCAATGGCGTGCGTCTGGATCTGAATTCCCTTTCGCAACGCCTCCTTCAGAAAAGGCTGTAGGTCCTCTTCCTTGATAGTCAGAAAGCCGGATGTGTCAGGCGCGTCGGCATAAGGCTTTAGCAAGGCGGCGCTGCGAGAACCAAGCGAGCCGTCCGCATACAGTTTGACCATGCGCACGTTAAGACGATTATCAAACGCTTCGATTTTTGGTCCTTCGCGCAAAAGCCGTTGCCCTTCTTTGCCGGGACCTGAAAGCGCTTTATAGATGCGCAACTTAATCTTTCCCTCACCATAAAGCTTTTCCATCAAACCAACTTCGGCAAAACTGCCGCCCGGATCCTGCACCTGCGTCCACCCGAGTTCGATGTCACGCTTCACACCCAGAATGATCGCCTGCTCCGCCTGCGCCGCGGTGTTGGGTGGAAGGTGACGACGAACGAGGCCCTGTGCGGCGTCCAGTAACATCCCATTTGGCTCGCCGCTCTGTTTATCTTTGGAGATTTCTCCCCCAAACGGACTCGCCGTGTTTTTATCAATTCCCGCAACTTTAAGAGCGGCACTGTTTACTACGCTGCCATGTCCGTCGGCGCGCGTGAGAATTACCGGATTATTTGGGGCCACGCTGTCCAGGTCTGAACGTGTTGGAAATACCGGTGGCTTCCAGAACGTTTCAATCCAACCCCGTCCAGTGATCCACTCACCTGGCTGCGACTGATCGACGCGAGCTTTAACTTTCGAAAGAAATTCTTCCAGACTTCCCACGCCCTCGAGATTGAGGGTCATCTCGCGGAAGCCGACGCTGGAAAGATGTTGATGCGCATCGGTCATTCCCGGCACCATAGTCTTGCCGTTCAGATCAATGACTCGCGTGTTGTTTCCCACATACTTTTGGATCTGGGCGTTGGTTCCCACAAAAACAATTCGGTCGCCTTTTACCGCAACCGCCTGCGCTCGAGGGCGACGCTCATTGACCGTATAGATGTTGCCGTTTTTCAGGACCAAGTCGGCGGGCGGTGTTTTCGAAAACGCGCCGGGAAATGCGAGCACCGTAATCAGCGCCAGCAGCGTCGATACAAGAGTGGTCATCACCATTCTTCCAATCAGATATTGAAAACTTAGTCAGGAGAGTCTGTACGAAGTGCGTCAAATATATACCACTAGTTGGCGTCAAATAAACAGAGGCAGTTAGGGAGTGGTGTCGTACTTTTGACTTCTTCTCTGTGCAACCTCCGTGAACCTCTGTGTCACTGTGGTGAATGAACGCCCGACAACCATTTACCACGGAGCAGGTTAGGGTATGACAGTGTCGATGCTTCAAGTATAATTTGGCTCTTAAAACAAACTTCAGACGTCATTCTGATTTTCACAGGTGGGGGTATAGGTATGAAGACTGAAACACTAAACATCAACCCAACGCGCGGAGCGACGACGGCCTACGTGGCGCGTCCGGAGACTGACCCGGGCGCGGCGGTTCTTTTGATTCAGGAATGGTGGGGCATCAACGATCACATCCGCGATATTGCCCGACGCTATGCGGCTGAGGGTTTTCTCTGCATCGCACCTGATCTTTATCGCGGTAAGCTCGCCAAAGATTCGCAGGAAGCTGGCCGGATGATGCAGGAACTGGCGCTTGAAGACGGAATGGAAACTATTCGTGAGACGATCAACGAAGTGAAGCAAACCTACAACGTGCAGAAGATCGGGATCACAGGCTACTGCATGGGCGGCATATATGCTTTGCGCGCGGCCTGCGAGTTTCCAGAGCTCGCCGCCGCCGCTCCGTTTTATGGAGACATTCCGCCTGAGGCTGTGTTGAAAAATCTAAAGGTGCCAACGCTTTTCATTGCCGGCAAGCGCGACGGCTGGATTAACGCCGAGAAGGTGAACGCTTTGAAGGAAGCGGCAGCGAAATACCACCTGCCGGTTGAAGTAGTGGTGTACGACGCCGACCACGCTTTCTTCAACGACACGCGACCCGAGGTTTACGATCCGGTTGCGGCAACGGACGCGTGGAAACGAGTGCTCGAGCTATTCCGGAAACATTTGGCGATTGCGGTGCCGACGGGCGCGTAGTAACAAAATTCTGTAGGGGCGGCACTCCGTGGCCGCCCCCCCTTCCCTGATCCCATCTCTAACGTCGAAGGAGTGGTCACCTCCGAGCAGTACCGATCAAAAACAATTGTAGGGGCGTCCCTCTGTGTGTCCATTATCATTGTATGCTTTACACTTTTACCGTTCTGACCCTCATCTTAGACATTACGCAACCAGCCCGCGACAGCGGGCGGCATATCAGTAGCCCACGGCGCGAGCCGTGGGTTGGTCGTCATTGAATCTCAGCCCGCGATAGCGGGCGACATAATGAATTTCCCGCACGAAGACGCTTGTGTGGCTGAGTCGCCTGTCGGCGTTCATTGCCGCCAAGCTGCGAATTATGTCAGGTGTAATTATGCCGCCCGCCTCCGCGGGCTTTCGTTCTATGAATCACTGACCTCCGTGGCCGCCCCTCCGGGATTAATCGGGACTATTTATGACGAGGGGGCGGCCACGGAGTGCCGCCCCTACAATCTTATCCAAACGATTGCAGCGACCGAATCAATGTTTCGCGATCCGGCAACGCCGTCCTCGCTCCCAAATCGCGACACTTGAGCGCCGCCACGGCATTCGCCATCTTCAAGCTGGTTTCAATATCCTCTCCGGTTAGCAGCCCGTATAGAAATCCGCCGTGAAAAGCATCGCCCGCGCCGGTTGTATCCCGACATCCACCGGGTACCCGGTAGGCAGGCGACTCGATAAACTGTCCATCAATGTAGACCACCGCACCCTCAACTCCCTTTGTCAGTCCCACAATTCCGCAACCATAACGAGCCTTCAACTCCACCAACGATGCGCGCTCGTCAGCGATGCCGGTCAGTCGATGAGGAAACTCGCGGGACGAAATCAAAATGTCGATCAAAGGCAAGAGCTCGGGAAGTCCGTCGTAAATGTTGTCGATGTCAGCCGAGACAATCGTCCTTTGAGCACGTGCCGCGCGGGCCAGGCGCGCGCACGCCGGAGGATCGTGCGCGTCGAGGTGGAGCACTGAGCCGCGAGCAGCCAGATCCAGCGGGGCTTCATCCGGTGCATAAGACAGTCGTTCATCTCGATCCCAGATGATGGTGCGCTCCCCGTTGCGTTCGTCGACAATAATGAATGCGATCTGGTTGCGCGCGCCTTTTATCACTTCCGCAAGATCGACGTTTACACCTTCGCGTTTTACCGATTCGAAACCAAACTGTCCTTCAACATCTGAACCAAAACGCCCGGCATAGGCGGTCTTCAATCCGAGTCGTTGGAGTGAGACCATCGCGGTCGCAGTTTGCCCGCCGGCAGTTTGCTGGTGATCGAGAAAACGAATCTTCGTATCGAAAGCAGGATACGCAGGCACGACGATCAAATGATCGACAGCGTTCAGCCCAAATCCTACCGCATGGAATTGTCGTCCGGCTGGAACTGGGAAGGGAAAGTTCATTCTCGCTGCTGTGGTAACAGTCGGTTTGAAATCAGCCGTGGATTAGCGCGAATGCACGCGGGTCTGAAACAGAAAGCGAAAACGAAGAGACATTATGTATATCACTGGAATCAGGAAGCCCATCACAAAGCTTACCGTTTCCTGTCCTTTTCAGATTCGCGCTCATTCCCGTTAATCCGCTGCTGATTTCAATTAACCAATGTCTCTCAACAAACTTCAAACGAGCTGCTATCGAGCTTGGCTGCCCCATGGTTTTCAATGAACCCGTGCGCTAGAATGTAATAGTATTTTTTCCAGGTAAGTTAGTACATGAAGCAGTGACATTAGCTGAAAAACTCAAGGAAATCCCGGTTTCAGCCGGCGTCTACCTTTACAAGGACAGCGCCGGCAAAATCATCTATATCGGAAAGGCAAAACGGCTGCGCAGCCGCGTGCGCTCCTATTTCCAGGCCGGCAGGGCTTTTGATCGGAAGACTGATGCTTTAGTGAACCAAATTGCTGACGTCGAAGTTATCGTCACTGACAACGAAGTCGAAGCCCTGATTCTCGAAGCCACGCTCACCAAGAAGCACAAGCCCCGTTACAACGTCAATCTCAAGGACGACAAATCGTATCCACATCTCAAACTGACGATCAACGAACCTTTCCCAAAGGCCGTCATTACGCGTCGGATACAGAAAGATGGCGCACTCTACTTTGGTCCGTTTCTTCCTGCAAGCCTGGCGCGCAAAACGATCGATGTCATCAACAGGACTTTTCAGTTGCGCACCTGCGACATCGAAATCGACGGCAAGGCCCCGCGCCCCTGTCTGGAGTATCACATTAAGCGGTGCCTTGGACCGTGCGTCAAAGGGCTCTGCAATGCAGAACAATACCAGGAAGCTGTGAGAGACGTGCGCTTGTTGCTGGAAGGCAGAAACACCGAACTTGCCGATGAGCTCGAGGGACGCATGATCCAGGCATCGGAAGAGATGCGTTACGAGATGGCCGCGAAGTATCGCGATCTTCGCAAGACTGTCAACAAGCTTTCCGAGCAACAGAAGATGGCCACTACGGCTGACCGTGACGTTGACATTTTTGCCTACTACCGCGAAGGGCCGCGGCTGGCGCTTCAGCTCTTCACCATGCGCGAAGGTCACATTGTAGGACGTCGAGAGTTTTTCTGGGAGGATCTCTCGGAAGACGATTTCAATCCGGCCTCATTCCTGAGCGATGTCTTGTCGCAGTATTACTCGAGTGATTACGTTCCCAAAGAGATTCACGTGCCCGTCGATTTCGAGGATCGCGAACTGCTCGAAAAGGCGTTGTCGTCGCGAAAAGGCAAACGAGTCAAGATCCACTACAGCCAGCGCGGGGAAAAACGCGACCTGATCGATCTCGGCGAGAAAAATGCAAAACACGCGTTTGACCAGCGGTTTCGGATTCTCAAGCCCGACATGAAAAGGGTGCTCGAGGAGTTGCAGGAAACACTCGAGTTACCGCGCTTTCCGGGGCGCATCGAGTCGTTTGATATTTCCCACATCCAGGGCGCGGAAAACGTTGCGGGCATGGTGGTTTGCGACAACGGCAAGATGAACCGTTCGGAGTATCGCAAGTTTCGCATTCGATCGGTGGAAGGGGCTAACGATGTCGCTTCAATGCACGAGGTCGTGCTGCGGCGTTATCGTCGCCTGCTTCAGGACGGAAAACCCCTGCCAGACCTGATCATGATCGACGGCGGCAAGGGCCAACTTGCTGCGGCTGCCGACGCAACGCGGGAACTCGACCTCGAGGCCGTGGCCATGGTCGGCATAGTCAAACCGCCCTTGAAACACAATCAGGTTGCCTACCTGCTGGTGAAGGGACGCGAGCATGAACCGATTTTCCTGGATCCCCATTCGCTGATCCTGCGACTACTGCAAATGATCCGGGACGAAACGCACCGGTATGCGTTGAGCTATCATCGCAAGCGGCGCGAGCTGCGCGACTTTACTTCTGAGCTTTCTGCCATCCCGGGCGTGGGTGAAAAACGCAAAGGACGCTTGCTGAGGCATTTCGGTTCCATTCACCGGATTGCTGCCGCGAGCGCTTCGGAACTCGCGCCGTTTGTAGGAAAGAAAATTGCGGATGAGATTGTCGACCACTTCACCCGGCAACGAAGTCTTGCCGAGGCTGGTACTCAAACCAATGCGGGCAATATCATCGAATCCGACGCGGTTAATTGAGAGAAGCACATCTTTGATGTGAACGGACCGGTCTTCTGCGGCTTGCCGCCTTCCGTTCGGTAAGGCTCGGCCTTACCGTTGTCACGCCCTTAATTTGGAGGCTACGCCTCCAAATCCGCAGGCATAGCCTGAAAAATCATGAAATCCTCGGAAAGCCGGAGGCTTTCCGAACGGAAGGCGGCAAAGCCGCATCCTTCGCGTTGAAACTGGAAAGCAATTCTCCCGTGGTTAACTGATCGGTAATTCAATCACCCCTGTGGGACCTGTCCCTTCGCTCCGGAGAAGCCGTACATCACGTGCATCCGCAGCGTTCCTTCCTGTACTTCCGCGCGCACGTCTTTCACTTCCGCTTTCAACGAACCATTACTCGCCTTCACCGGAATCATTAAGTGCAGCTGCTGCGGCCGCAGGATCTCCAAAGGGTTTACGCGCTGGTCAATCGCCGTGCGTACAAACACAGTTACGAAGTTGTTGGCAAAGGGCGCCACACCTTCCAGGTTGACCCCTTCAACGTTCATTCGCCCGTAGACAGTTTGTTTGGACTGATCAAACGTGAGTTCAACACTAGTTTGTGCCCACCCTTTAAACTGCGTGCAGTTTCCAAGAAAATTGTAGCTGCCGCTGAAAGCAAGCGGCGCCGAAATCTTGCCGCCTGAAAACTGCACTTGCGTCTTCATGCCGCTTCCTTCCGACGCCAGCGTGATCATGTTCGTGCAGCCTTGCTGAAAGGCGACCTGTTGGAAGCTTCCCAAATCTGACGGCCCATTCGCACCGGCGAGATTGAAGCTTGGCGGTCCCAGGTCTTTGAACACCGCGTCCAGGAGCTCACCAAAAAAGCGGTCGTTAAACTCCACCACAACCTTGCTCGCGGTTGCATCACCGGCTGCCGGGGCCTGCACCCGAACACCGGGAACCGCTTTCGCTCGCGGCGTTCCCAAAAAGTAGATCGCCCCGCCGCCGCCGATAATCAAGCCCAGGACGAGAATGAGAATGTATTTCATATTTTTTCAGTTAGTAAGTTCTCGCGGCCGGTGAAACGGCCGGTGACGCTGCGAGCCCCGGAGACACTGAGCTACTCGCCGGAGGAGGCGCCATGTTACTCAACAGCGCTTTGATAACGGCTGCCACCGTGCTGGTGAATGCATCGATTTGTGCGCGAACCTGCTCAGGCGGCACCTTATTGAGTCCCGGCGGAACCTGAAACATCGCCGGGTCGACGTCGGTGCTAATGTCGCGCATCTCCGCAACTATCTTCGCGCCCTTCACTCCCTGCACGTTGCCGCTCGCTTCAGAGTACAATTCAGATCGAACTGGTAGTCCAGTTTCCTTATCGACGTAGACAAAGGCTTCGGTACTGACCTGGCCCGCGGAAGTCGACGTGTTGGTCATTGTCGCATACCTGTATTTCTCAGCAGTGCGGCCGTTGATGCTCTCTTCACCCGCTTTCTCGACACCTTTCAATCGCTCAAGATAGGAAACCAATTGGCCGGGAGTCATTAGCTTTTGGAGCTGAAAGCCCGTGGCTTCCGGTGTCAATTCGGCATACTGTTTTCGGCCGGGAGCTATAACGATGTGCTGGTTACCTTGTTCGAGGTAAATCAGGTCGGAACCGTCGGGCAACTTGAAGGCAACGCGGCGGTCGAGGCCATTGCGGGCAACTTCCGCGGACAGTGTTGGTATGCCGACAGTCTTTTGTCCCCCTTCAGTCTCGGCGCTGAAGACGAGCGTGGCCCGATATTTTTCGGGTTCACGCGCAGCAATGCCGGCAGTGATCGCTGGTGACATATTCGAATTCGCCACAGCTGGGCTGCTGTTCACGTTGGCGTTTGAGTTGGTATTTGTATTTGTGTCGGTCCGTTGGCAGGCGCCTCCAAAAGCAATCAAGATCATGATGCTCAGAAGACAGATCAGCGTTGACGATTTATTAACGGCGGTTTTCATCGGTTGTGTCTCCGAAAATATCCGAGCGGCTTGCTCGATTAACATCGGGGGGCTTTTTGGAGGGAAGCAGTAGGATAACACGCACCGCGCGCAGATAGAAGTAAAGCAAACTGTTGGCCGTGGGGTAATCGTGTGTTGCTAGCAACGAAGGCCGGCGCCAACAATCTTCAATTCTGTATCAGAACCGGGAGCTGTAGCGACTGGGTCGCTGTCGGGGGATTCAACTCTGTTTGTGTCACCGTGAATGCCTTGTTGCGGGAACTCAGTAGACGACCGCGCAGCCATACGAGTTGAGTGCGGCGGCAAACGACCCGGTCGCTACGGCTCCCGGTTCTGATTCGCTATTTGTCTGGGCTTGAGATGGACCATATGGGTTGGAAACAGCAACGAAGACTTGCGGCAACAATCTT
>JAXIOV010000197.1:0-24902 GCA_045403245.1 Pyrinomonadaceae bacterium
CCGGGTCGCTCTGGCCGCACCCAACTTTTCAAGAAGGTGAAGCTCATGGTTGGACGCGCGAGAGCGACCCGGTCGCTACGGCTCCCGGTTCTGATGCGACTCTATGAAAACCCGGGCTGCGGCAACCCTGGTTCGAATAAAAGCTTGGTTTTGGCATCCGGCGCTACCGCGCTCGGTTCTGTAATGCCCTCGGCTACTCGAAACTCCCCCCCCCACTATTCGACAACAAGGTCATCTTGCCGCCTACCAACCCATCAATTAGAATCCTCCGCTGTCACACTTTCTTAGCCGCAATGAGATCTCTACTGCTGGCTGTTCTTGCAGCCTACGTCGTTTCCGCGATCCATGCTGTGCTCGCGTTTCTCAACAAACGTCGCGCGCTCCAGCGTGTCTCTGAGTGGGCAATGGCAATAGGTTTTGCCTTACATACGACTGCCTTGATCGCTGACTGGGCGATTGATGGGCACTATCCACTCTTTTCGCTTTCGGAGACGCTCTCCTTCCTGGCCTGGACGATGGTGGCGAGTTACGGACTCGTGCTCTTACGCTACCGCGCCCGGCCGCTGGGAAGTTTTACGCTTCCGCTCGTTTCATTGCTGGTCTTTATCGCGACTGTGACGCGTTCTGCCAATCAGGCGTCTCCCGAGGCGGACAGCATTGCATCGGCTACCTGGTTGTTTCCGGTGCACACCACTCTGTTGATATTTGCCTACGCCGCGTTTTTCGTGGTTTTTCTGGCGAGCGTGATGTATCTGATGCAGGAGCGCGAGCTAAAGCTTAAAACGTTTAGCGCGATCTTCCACCGTTTGCCTTCCCTGACCACGGTCAACGAAATCGCTACCAGCGCCGCGGCCCTCGGATTGACTCTTTTGACCGTAGGAATCGCGACGGGGATGGTTTGGTCATCGTCACGAAACGGTCGTTTGTGGCACAATGATCCAAAAGAGATCTTCGCGGCCCTCACGTGGCTGCTTTATCTTTCGTTGATACTTTATCGCGCTACTTCAGACTGGCGCGGACGCAGGGCAGCCTGGTTGGGCGTGGCTGGATTTGGATTGGTGCTTTGCACATTCTTTGGCGCCCGTCTGATGGGTGGTTATCACGTTTTTGATTGAATTTTTGCCCCAACCTTGCTCCACTGCTGCTGACTAAAACTCTGCAATGTCTATTGTCTTAGTAGGAGTCAATCACAAATCCGCGCCCGTCGAGGTGCGCGAGCGCCTCGCGTTCACGGAAGAAGCCTGTGTCAATGGATTGCGCACGCTCGTCGATGGCAAGGTTATTCGGGAAGGCCTGATTGTCTCCACCTGCAATCGCGTAGAAGTGTTAGCGGAAACCGCTAGTGGCGAACTCAATGAAACGTCGGAACGCGTGATCCAGTTCCTCAGTAGTTCCGACTATTTGCCTCGTGGTTTTTTTGAATCCCACTTGTACACACACGCCGACGATCAGGCAGTGCGTCACCTTTTCCGGGTGACGTCTTCGCTGGATTCGATGGTAGTGGGCGAACCGCAGGTTCTCGGCCAGGTACGCCGCGCCTATTCCATCGCGCTCGAGACGGGCACGGCGGGACGAGTTCTCAACCGGCTCGTGCACCACGCCTTCCGGGTTGCCAAACGAGTTCGCACGGAAACCGGGATCGGGGCCAATGCGGTTTCGATCAGTTACATGGCGGTGGAGCTCGGCAAGAAAATCTTCAATTCTCTAAAAGGGCAAACGGCGTTACTGATCGGCGCCGGAGAGATGGCAGAACTCTCGGCCCGTCATCTGGTCAACGCCGGCGTGAGCCGAGTCCTGCTTGCCAACCGCACCATTGAACCGGCCGAGCGCCTCGCGACAGAGCTTGGCGGGTCGGCGGTCAGTTTCGACCGTCTAACCGATCACCTTGCGGATGCTGACATCATTATCTGTTCAACGGCGGCCGATCATTACGTGGTGACCGAACAGATGGCCCGTGAAGCTCTGGCACGCCGGCGGAACCGACCCTCGTTCTTCATCGACATCAGCGTGCCTCGAAACATCGATCCTGCAATCGGCGAAATCCCCAATGTTTTCGTTTTCGACGTCGACGACCTCGAATCGGTGATTTCCTCAAACATTCGCGAGCGCGAGCGCGAGGCCGAACGGGCCGAGCTGATTGTCGAATCCGAGGTCATGCAGTTTCACCAGACGCTGCGAGTGCTCGACATTGGACCAACAATCGGAGCTCTCCGCCAAAAACTACAGGACATTGCGAGGCTGGAATTAACTCGACAGCGTGGCCGATTAGGGCCATTAACTCGGGAACAGGAACTCGCCGTTGAAGCCTTGTTGATGTCCACGGTCAACAAGATCTCTCATCCACTTCTAAATCACATGCGACGCACTTTTGACGCCAGCGATTCTGAAACCATTCAGGCCTGGCGTGATATCTTCGGCCTCGAAGAGTAGTACCAGTCGCGAAACCCACCATGAAGGACACGCTCGTCATCGGTTCTCGCGGTTCTAAGCTTGCGCTGATGCAAGCCGGATCGGTTCAATCAGCGCTGGTGTTACGTCGGCCTTCCCTTGATGTTCGCATTGAAATCATCAAGACCACGGGCGACGTAAAAACCGAGCCGCTCTCGGTAATCGGCGGAAAAGGGGTTTTCACCCGAGAACTCGAGGAAGCGTTGCTTGATGGTCGAATTGACCTGGCTGTCCATTCGCTGAAGGATCTGCCCACAATTATTCCGGAGCGTCTCACCATCGCAGCTATTTGCAGACGAGAAGATCCGCGAGACGCGCTGATACTGGCTTCCCAACTCGAAACACCTGCCACCGGCCTGGATTCGTTGCGGCAAGGCGCCGTGGTCGGGACGTCAAGCCAGCGACGGCTGGCCCAGCTAAGAAACTTGCGAGCTGACTTGGTTTTCAAGGACGTTCGAGGAAACGTGGACACGCGGCTGCGCAAGCTTGATGAAGGCCAGTATGATGTTTTGGTGTTGGCATGTGCCGGTCTACGACGCCTCGCTCTCGAAAACCGCATTAGCGCCCAGTTGTCCCTGACCGAGATGTTACCGGCGGTTGGACAAGGCGCGCTGGCGGTCGAAACCCGAACGGACGACGCGGAGAATGTGGAGATCGTCCGCACTCTTGATGACGCGGCCACCCGGCTGGCTTGCACTGCAGAACGTGCATTTCTCCGCGGCCTGGGAGGTGGTTGCGAGTTACCTATTGCCGGGTATGCCGAAGTTGATAACCAACAGATCCGCCTGCGTGGGCTGGTGGCCGACCGCGAAGGTGAGAGGATCCTGCGAGGTGAAATTGGCGGCCCGCCCGACGAATCGGAAGAGTTGGGGAAGCGGCTGGCAACCCAATTGTTGGAACGCGGGGCGGACAAGCTGCTAAGAAATTAGTCCGTCTTTCACCCAAGCGAAGCGATGGATGTGGGCGGCCTACTGTTTACCGGGATCGCGGTCCCAGTAGTTAACGGGCACTCTGGGCGTTCAAGGACTTAATACCGATGCCACTATCGAGTTCTGAGGGTTCGTCCCTTTCAACGCGGCCGCTTGCCGGACGGACGATTGTCGTTACGCGTGCTGAGAGTCAAGCTCAGGAATTTGTACGCGAGCTTGAGCAGTATGGCGCCGAGGTGGTGCTCTGCCCTACCATCGAAATCCGCGAGCTCGAAAGTTACGAACGACTCGACGAAGCAATCGATCATCTTTACGGTTACGATTGGCTGATCTTCACCAGCGTGAATGGCGTTGACTATTTTTTTCAACGACTCGAAGCACGCCGGCACGAACCGAGTGAACTGGATGAACTCAAGGTTTGCGCCATCGGTGATGCAACTGCCGAAAAGTTGCGGACCTTGCAGGTTCACGTCGACGTGATTCCGGACGAGTTTAAGGCTGAGGGTGTATTTGAATCGCTGGTTAGGTTTGTTGGCGGCGCGCAAGCTTTGGCCGGACTCAATGTCTTGATTCCAAGAGCGTCGGTAGCACGCGATTATCTGCCCAGAGCACTCGAACATAGCGGCGCGCGTGTTGATGTTGTTCCTGCGTATCGCACCGCGCTCCCGGAAAGCCTTGATCGTGGCCGCGTCGCTGCAATGCTGTCGGGAAGCGCGGACTGCATTGCATTCACCAGCTCGTCAACGGTCCGTAATCTGGCTCAGCTTTTTGACACCCCGGATCTTAGCCAGCCGCTGACCGGAGTGAAGATCGCGTGCATTGGAGACATTACGGCCAAAACGGCACGAGAATTCGGGTTGCTAGTTGAAATTCAACCCGACCAATTCACGATTCCCGCCCTCGCCCGCGCGATTGCGGATCACTTCGCGCCGTAGGACAGACATTCCTGTCTGTCCGGTTTGCCGGTTAACTCAACTACCGAAGTCCACATGCAGTGACAAAAAAGACAGGCAGGAATGCCTGTCCTACTTCATGCTAAACTGCTAAACGATGTCAGCCCCCCGCATACTCATCCTGGACCCCAACGCTGAGAGTGGCAACGCACTTCAACAACTGATTGCCTCGTGGGGTTTCGACGTAGTCCTCGGGCAGAACAGCTCCTTGCCCACCCAGGTGATGCTCCGAACCGACCCTTCGGTGATTATTGACAGCAGTTCGTTGTTGTCGGGGGATGGCTTTGACCTCCTGCGCGAAATGCGGGCTCTGCGATCTGACATCCCGGTCGTGCTGATTGCGGAAAAGACTTCAGTGGAACGCGCAATGCGGGCCATTCAGGAAGAGGGTGCGTATCACTATTTTGAGAAACCCGTCGACGCGAACAAGCTCCACCTCGTACTGGACCGCGCGCTGGAACTAACCGAAGCCAAGCGTGAGAACGAACTCCTGAGGAGACAGCTCCAGGATCGCGGTACTTTCGGGGAGTTAGTAGGCACTTCGGCCCCAATGCGTGAGATCTATTCCCTGGTAGAGCAGGTGGCGCCTTCGTCCGCTTCGGTCTTGATTACTGGTGAGTCAGGGACCGGCAAGGAGCTGATCGCGCGGACCCTCCATCAGCTCAGCCCAAGACGCGACAAGCCATTCGTTGGCATCAACTGTTCGGCCATTCCCGAAACGCTCATGGAATCTGAGCTTTTCGGTCACGAGAGAGGCTCTTTTACCGGCGCGGCCACCCGGCGCCAGGGGTGTTTCGAACTCGCCGATGGCGGCACCCTGCTGCTTGACGAAATTGCGGAGATGCCTGCGCTCTTGCAGGCAAAACTGTTGCGCGCTATCGAAGAAGGCACAGTGCGGAGATTAGGAAGCAGGAAAGAGATTGCAGTTGACGTCCGGTTGCTGGCTGCCACGAACCAGGATCCGGACGCGGCGGTCAGCAAAGGAAGCCTGCGCGAGGACCTGCTTTATCGCCTCAACGTCTTTCGCGTTCATTTGCCCGCGCTGAAAGATCGGAAAGAGGATCTGCCATTGCTCGCCCAGTATCTGGTGACAAAACTGGCGGATAAGCACTCGAGGCCGGCGCGTTTTCTCAGTCCCGCTGCGCTCAACGTGCTCCAGTTTCATGCCTGGCCGGGAAATGTTCGCGAGCTTCGCAACGTTATCGAACGGGCGGTGATTATTTGTTCAGGTGAACAGATTGAACGTCACCACTTCGCGCCCTACCCGATAGACCAGCGCGAGCGGCTAAGGCATGAAGACACGATCACCTTGCCGGTTGGCACGCCGATCGAAGAGGTTGAACGACAGATGATAGTGCGGACGCTGCAAAAAACCAGGAATAATAAGACGAGGGCGGCTGAACTGTTGGGAATTAGTCTCAAGACACTTCACAATAAGCTAAACCTCTATCGAGAGCGTGGTCAGCTGAATGAAGAGTAGCGAGCGCTTACTCTACTGAATCAGTTCTATGGTAAATTGCTAGCCATCATGAGTTCTGCAAAGCAGGAAGTCGAATCATTGTTAAGCAATTTGCCCGATGATTGCTCGCTTGAGGACATTCAGTATCATCTCTATGTAATCGAGAAGGTGCGAAATGGATTGGAGGCTGCGGATTCTCAGGGCACAGCAGTCAGGCAAGACGTATGAATAATTGATCATCTACGCGCGAGACAATCATTTCTTGTCGCGCAATCAAGAGGATCGAGACAGACGAGCCGGATCAACGACGAACCCATCAAGGCACTCCTGCGGCGCTAAGCGTTGAGAGTATTTTTCTCTAAAGCTTCTTCAACAGCTACTATTCCAACTCGCATTCAAGTTCTGGGGTCGCCGGCCAGGAAGTTACCGGTGACTGTTTTGAAGCTGGAGGATGTTTTCTTCCCTGGGATTCCGTCCGTCGATAACTTTGTGGAGATGTCCGGAAATCGATTCAAGGCTTTCTGTAACTTAGTTGCCTCGATCGTCTTCTGGCTGGTTGAAAACTGGACCAACGCCCCGGCTGCCGCAATCTCATCCGAAGTAGATGGTCCAATGGTGAGAGGAATCTCAATGGCTCCCTTGTCAACCATCCTTCGTAGCAGGATTGCCGCTCCACATTGTTTGGAGACAGCATTAGGATCGAAGACGCCGTCATCCACAAATTTTCCTTTGGTATAGTGAGTCGAAAAACTCCACAAGTACGGGGTATTGATCCCGCGACTGCGGGAGCCAAAGCCATTAAATCTCTCCAACTGGAAAAGCGAGCTCGACAAACTCCAATCTTCCACTCGATCAAAGTCTTCAAACACCAATGCGTCCATAGCACTGTCTTCCCATTTGAACGGAGGGTTTCCGACTCGGGGACGGCCCTTTGGCACTTTAACAGTACGGCCGGTGAGTGGGTCGCCATTGTGCAGATGTTTCTTGAAATTTTGCGAAGACTCCATGTTGTGAATCGTCGCGATCATGTACCAGGGAACATCGGTCAATTCTGAAACCGCCTGATACCTGCTTTGGTTAAGCAACAAACTGGTAACCAGAGGCTCGACCTGGTTTTCCCTTTCAGGGCGAATCACGCAGGTTTCAAAAAGCCTTTGATATTCATCTCTAAGCTGTGAGGTAAGAACAGGCATGAGGGTTCTCCGTTCTTTAGTTTCAAGCAAGGCTTGGCCGGGTGCGGCCTTACATACAACTCTCGACGCGACGGCTGCAGATATTGGCCCCAGGGTGAGCGGGCACAGCGACTTCTTTCACCAGGCAATCGCTACATATTCTTAAGCATCAATATTATTACGCTCTTCACACCTTCCACTTGCCCATACTTCAGGAGCGCTTTTTCCAGATATGCAGGGGTATCGGCAGCAATATGCACTATCCAACCCATGGAGTGCACCCTGCCGAGCACCTTCTGTTTAGCGTTGCCCAGAGAAAAGGTGAGCTGATCTTCTTCTACGCTGCCTTCAATCAGAATCAAGCTGTGATGAATCATGTTGGTGTCTCCTGATGATTATCTCCTCGAACGACTCTGAGGAGATATTTGAGCGGCGATAACGCCGGGATTGAGAGGCAGACAGGCGTCATTCACGAGGAAGGCGCTTGTCTATTTCTTCCATCTCCTTACGAACTTGAGCTATTACACAACAGGCCAGCACATAAGCAAGCAGCTGGCTCACGATCACCTTGCCACCCAGACTTCGCGAAATTCCAGCGGCTATCAGAACAGCCACGACCCATACGAGCCCTGCCAGAACACCAAGGACCAAGAGTAGGCCAAGGCCGGAGTGGGCCAGAGAGAAGCCGACCATCTGCGGGCCCCTTGCCCAGGACCATACGGTCTGCTCCCAAACCAGGCGTGCCGCGAGGATCCAGGTCACGCTGACAAGCGGAATGCCAATGTATTTCAGCGCGGATGGAAAGTTGCGTTTCATTTTTGCGCCGGACTTAGCGGCTGCCTGCATACTCAAGGATCAACAGGTATCGTGCCGTTTCAGCAATCTTTGCTCTCTGTCAGAATCAATACCTGCTATCAATGCCTCATCGACGCGATTTGTTTCATGCCAGGTCAGCGTGTCCTTGATTGTATCGCTCAGTGGGCGAAAGCAAAGGCCGGCAGTAACGGCCTTTCGACAATTGACGAACATAAAGCCTTTCATATGCGGCGCCGCTTCTTCCGGCAGCCGCGCGGAGTGATGGCGCTGCTTCAAGCTCGGGGGGAGTAAGATTATGGGCAACTCGGAACGGCTTCCGCGACTCAGACGCAACCGCGTTGCGGTTGAATCGTCCATATCAACTCGTAACCCAGGGTAGCCGAAGCGGCAACCCTGGGCTCTGAGACGCAACCGCTTTGCGGTAAAAACAGTTCAAGTCAGAAGACTAACGCAGTATTTCAGACAAGTTGGTGTTGCGCTTCAAATTTGAATCCGCCTTTTCGACCTATGACGCTGGCTTCTGTCATCATTTGACTGTCGCCATGCACTCGATCTCAACCCGAGCGCCCCGTGCCAGTCCGTTCACTCCCAGAGCACTGCGCGCCGGTAGTCGACCTTTGGCGAAATAGGTGACATAGACTTCGTTCATGGCGCCCCACTCACTCATGTCGGCCAGCATCACCGTACATTTGACGACCTGATCAAACGATGACCCATAGCGTTCAAGTAAGCGGCCGATGTTGTCCATCGTCTGCTTTGTCTCAGCTTTAATTCCGCCGGAGACGAGTCCGGAAGAGCCATCTACTCCGAGCTGGCCCGAGAGGTAAAGCATGTGACCAACGCGCACAGCGTCGGAGAACGGCGCGGGGCGTGGCCTTTCAGACGTAAGATACTCAACCACCGGTGGGGTGGGTTTAGATTGGACCGTGGTTTGCGCCGGCCGCCGGGACTTACTCCGCTGCTGCGCTTCAGTGACACCAGCGACAAGCAGGCCAACGCAGACGAGAGTGATGATTCTGGAAGTTGATCTCATAAGTTCTCCATCTTCTGAGTATTCGTTATCGGAAACTATTTAACTGTACAAGGCCGCGCAGCAAACTAAGCGGGCATGTTATCGAAGATCGATAGAAACTCGCGTCATTTCACTCTGATTTCAAGCGTCGGGATTCCTCCCGTTCATGGCGAATCAGGGCGTGGGTCACTTTCCCCTGACCATCTTAAGGATTAGGAGCATGTCAGTTATTCTTGCCGGCTATTGCCTCAACGTCCGCAAGCATCGTTTGTAATGACTCCTTCGGTAGATATCTTCCATTAGCCACGACCGCGGCAATTCTCCGAGTATGGCTAATACGTTCGAGCGGGTTCGCCTCGAGTAAGACCAGATCGGCAATCTTTCCTTTCTCGATGGTGCCCAGCGAGCCCAGGAGATTGAGGTACCGGGCGGGATTCAGGGTCGCGGTCTGAAGTGCCTCGAGCGGAGTGAGGCCTGTCTTAACGAACAATTCCAGTTCATCGTGCAGGCTGAAGCCGGGGAAGCAGTATGAGTTGTAAGTGTCGGTTCCCGCCAGAACCTTCACGCCGGCGCGGTGCATCGCGCCAGTCATAAGTAACATCTGTTCATAGACCGGCCCAAATGAAGTAAAAAATCCCAGCTCCCAGTCAAAGGTCAACCTGATGTTTTGCGGCATATATTTGAGACGCGGATCGTTTCTGAACGCCGGGTCTTTCCCCGACGCCAGCGCGCGGTGTAGCACGAGGGTCGGCACTGCGTAAGTTCCGTTACCGGCCAGATGTTTGAATAGCGCCTCGGCTTTTTTCTGGTCATAACTCGCCAGCGGTTCGGACTCGTTGCGAATGAACAACTCGATGTGCGGGGCAAAGTCTTTGCCGACGTGGGCCGCAGCCTCGGCGAGTGACGGCCTCAGGCTGTTTTCCCGTGCCGAACAGGCCAGACCTATTCCGAATATATGCTCAATGCTTTTCTGTCCTGCGTCTGACGCCTCGGCCGCAGTTAACGAAAACGGTATGTGCCCGGCGAAGGTAATGTTTTGCTTTCGTGCCTCGTCGGCGATGGCGAGATATGTTTCACGCGAAAGGAATTGATAGACCTTGACGAAGTCGTAGCCTCGTTGCTTGACCGAGCGTACCGTCTGCCTTCCAGTGTTTCCGTCAGCCACCGAAATAGAGCCCGGCCACATCGGAACTGGGCCGTCGACGACCGGACTCCCCACAATCATGCGCGGGCCCAGCAGTGTGCCGCTGGCTATTTCGGATCTTTGCTTCAAGAGGCTGTCAAAACCGAACATGTGCCGAACGCCGGTCACCCCGTTAGCAATGGCGAGAGGAAGGAATATTTCACGCGCCTGCTTGTCTTCGGGCGAGTGAAAGTGCATATCCCAAAGGCCTGGTATTAGGAACTTGCCGGTGGCGTCGACCACCAACGCACCTTCCGGAACACGGACTTTTCCTGTTTTGCCAAGCGCGATGATTCGATTGCCGGCAATAATCACCGTGGTATCCGATTTGAGTTTACCTGCCGCCGTATCGATTACCGTCACATGAGTGAACACCAGCGGCGGTGCTGGCGGCACTTGTTTCGCCTGCGTCACTAGCAACGTAGACAAGAAAACTGAGAGTAGTAATGTGAGTATTTTTCTCATGGGGTTAAGGATGTCCGCTTCACCAGGGCTCACGCTCGACGCTCTAAACTGACACAGACTACATGTGTACTCCTCATATTATGTTATGAAGCGTCTTTACCGCGAAGCGGTTACGTAATGAAGCCCAGGGTTGCCGCGTTTTTTTTGCGGCTACCCTGGGAAAAATGAAGTCAGAAAGGGCATCAACCCTGAAGGGGTTGTGTCGGTTAATGACCATCCGGCGCAACCCCGTGTTGGGGTTGGAATAAATAATATAGTCTCGGTTCCCAGGGTAGCCGCAAAAACGCGGCAACCCTGGGCTCCATTACGTAACCGCTTCGCGGTAAAGACGCTTCGCTGGCGTAGACCACCAGATCATATAAGAAGCATGACATAAATTACCGCCAGCAGTAGCCACGCGTCAGACCAGTTGTATTCGATCTTACTCTTAGCCATCAGCAAGACACCCAACACTGCGCTTCAGCGGCGAGAATGAAGTCACAAAAGACATCAACCCTGAAGCGGTTGCGTCGGCTCATGACCATCCGCCGCAACCCCTTTGGAGGCTGTCGGAAAATGAACCGTGATGACCTTTCGCAGTACGCTGCGCGCTGTACAGCGCGAGATTTGTATTTGCGGGCATACTCAACCCACACAGATCACGTACCAGGCTTCACGATCCTGGTCGAGTGTAGGAGCGCCATCCGCCAGCCGGCGTCCGAGCGCCGCAGGATCGCGCTCTCGAGCCACTCCCGGTTGCGAGACCCGTTCTTCTTGTCCGTTATTTCTGACTTCAAGAAGTAGACTGCGTAGGCGGTGTCTCCGTGAACCTTCACCGACCGGAAGTCGAATGCATCGGTCCGCTTGTAGGCGCTCTCTGGAGCAGGCATCAGAGCGATGTCGCCCTCGATGTCGAGGAGTTCGCCGTTCTCGAGGAGCAGGTAGTCCTCAGTCAAGAGCGACCGGTATTTTTGTTTGTCCAGACTCACGTAGAATATGGAGTAGACATCCTTGAGCGCTTGCTTCACCGCCGTCTCGTCATCGGCCGCCAATACGCTCGGCACGCATGCGGTGCCGATCAGCATCCCAGTCCCAGCGATAAATTCTCTTCGTTTCATGTCGCTCCTATCTTTTTCAGTCAGCTCGATCTGTCTCGCGTATGCTTTGTGCTGAACCCCTACAACCAGCCGGCCAACGCTGATGGCCTTCAGCTGCGGCGTGCGATCAGCATCCGAGCTGAAGGAAAGAAGTTACTTGAGAAACATGCTATCGCGCCGTCAGCTGCAAGGCTTTGGTGGGTGGCCCCGCGCGTTCAACGCCGGAAGCGCCAAGTCTTGCGGGTGAGAGCGGCGCTCTTCGCGGTCGGGTGCATGCCGTTATAGGTGGCGACGCTTCCCTATAAAAGTTCAAATGGATTTACTCTCTGCAACCGGCGTAGAGAGGATCAAGGTTGCCACTTCCCTTGGCTCATCCATCTGAACAAAATGCCGAGCGCCGGGCAAGAGAAACAAATCAGATGTGGGAAACAGCTCGTTAAACTTCTGCGCGACGCCTTTATTCAAGTAAGGATCAGCAGCGCCAAAAATGATCCGCACGGGTCGCTTAAACTCTCTAAGTTTAGGAATCATTTTTGAGCGCGATCGGATTGTGGGCAACAAATCTTCATTCAAACTAAAGAAAGCCGGACGAGTACTTGGCGTGGCATCAAATTGTTGATAGAGCAATGGTACAAATTCATCTCTGACTTCCGCATCCCTGAAGAATCTCCCCACCTGCCACCAATACATTCGCCGGAAGATTAGGTGATCAAACATCTTTGAGACTGGCCGTGCGACACTCCTGACCACGGGTGTCGAGAAAAGCCAAATCACTTCTGGGGATCTGAGCGTCGGCATTTCACAATAGTAGGTGTTCAACAATACAAGCGCTGCAACCTGTTCAGGTTGGGCGAGCGCCCAGTCAATCGCCGGCGGACCGGAAGCGTCATGTGCCACAAGGACACCTTGCCTGAGCTTCAGTTGCTTAATCACAGCGTCCAAGTCCAACACTTGATTCGTGGCGGTGTACGCGTAACCGGCTGGCTTATCTGACATCACTCAGCAGAGAAGCCGCCTAACGGTCGGGCGTTCAGCGGCGAGCCGAGCGAGCGCAGCGAGCGCAGCGAGCGGACCGAGCGAACGCGAGGGATGGCGAGTCCGCTGTAACGCCATGTTAGACGGCGGTCATTATTTCCATGAGTGTAGCCCCAACTTCTTTTCATCTAGTCGTAGAAACGTGACCGCATTATTGTAGAAGATATCCCGCTTCTGCTCTTCCGTCAGAAAGCTGGCCGATTCGATCCCTTCGATGGCCATCCCGATCCCCTCCGGCCAGATCATCTGATCCGACCCGAACATCAGCCGCAGAAGTTACTTGAGAAACATGCTATCGCGCCGTCAGCTGCAAGGCTTTGTTGGGCCTCTGCGTTGAGATTCAACGCGGACTAGGGCTTTGCTTTTCCTGCAGCAGTAAGCGCAATGCATCATTAACAGCCTTCGCGTCTGGAAAGGCAGCAGCGACGTCCGGATCAAGCAAGACCAAATTTGTTCCCTGCCGGTACCGCTCGACGTACTTGCCGCGCACTCCACCCTGCATCTGAGAAAAATCATACTCAGGCTGCAGATCGTCATCTTCTTCTGATTCGACTTTCTTCATAAGACTTTCTTTCTCCAGCTGTTGCTTCACGAGCACTGATAATGCGAACTAGCTCTCCATCGTCGGTATGCGCCACCACAAAAATCTTACCTGACTCCGACGCACCTATGATAATGAAACGCCGCTCGTCTACGGAATGATTATGGTCAGGGAAGGTATCGAAAGCGGATCACCGAAGACTGTTGCCGCCTCCTCGAACGAAATGCCATGCTTAACAAAATTACTTGCGGCTTTCGTCTGATTCCATGAAAAGCGCATGGACGAACGATAACGAGTCCTGGTCTGTTCCACAATTGTTACCGGTATCGGTCACCAGGCTGATACTCAAAGGCAGAATCGGCCAAGGCTGGAGCCGCGCATTAAACTTAGACCCATCTCATTGACACCTCGCTTCCGCGAGGCAAACTGCCGGAGCACCCACGCCTAGAAGTCGAACTCAAACTTGCCGCGCACAGAAGCGCCAAGGCTGTTGAAAAACTGGCCGAGTCGCGGGCTGGTGATGTTATTTTGCACCTCAATGGGGTTGAAGTGGTTAGTGGTGTTAAGAACGGCCAGGCCGACTCGCATTCGTCGTCCGCCAAACCTGGGGACGAGCTTTGGTATCGCGAAACCCTTCGTAACTTGCAAGGCGAGCGACAAAAATGTGGGGAAGCGTCCCGCCTGATTGCGTGGGCCGACAAAATCCAGGCGCTCATCAACGAAGGAGAACGGGAATCCCGATCGAATTTCGACCAGGGGCGCGATGTTGATATCGTAGCGTATTCGCAACTGGCCATAGGCAAGGAATCGGTGCGGCGCGTCAAAGGGCTGTGGCCCGTACTCGTTGGGGCGCACTACGAACGCAGGAAAATCGCCGAGAAAGTTATCAATGGAGTTAAGATCGCCCCGAGCTTTGGACCACACGTAAGTAGCGTTCAAGGTGCCGATGCTCGGGTCGTCATAGATTGCGAGCAGTTGCAATTCGCGGTAGCGGGAACGGCCGAGGTTGCCGAGCACAAGGGCGCTTTGGCCTGACCCGCCTGATGCGTCAATTGTGTCGACAATGAAATCGTCTGTCGTTGAGCGTTGCAGATAGCCAATGCGTCCAGTCACCCTACTCGTGAGAGGGAAATCAATTTGCAGGCTCGCCCGCACGCTGCGTGGGTTGCGCAACCGTGCTGCGGCGAGGTTGGGGAAACGATCCGGGCCCTCAGTTATCGAGATGCCGTCTGCCGCAAACGTGGTAACGGTGCGCTCCGGAAGCTGGCTGAAGTAGGCGACGCTAAGCGGAGTGCGATCGTAGAAGAGACCGAATCCGCCGCGTATGACCGTGGCGTGATTTTTGAGCGGCAGGTACAAAAACGAAAAGCGCGGCGAGATGGTGTTCTGCCGGGCCAGCCGGTCACGGTCGAAGCGCAGGCCGCCGTCGACCGTGAGCTTCTGGTTGACGACCCACCGATCGTGCGCGAAAGCCGTGTATTCGCTCAGACTATGCGAAACCGTCGCCGCGGTTCCGAAGTCTATGCGCCGGGCAAGAGTTTGGTCTTGCCGTCTGATCAGGATCGAGTTTTCGCGGAACACGCCCGTCACGCGCGAGTAATCAATTTCGCCCCCGAGTTTCAAGGAATGCTGGCCGTGAAATTCAAACGGATTCGCGTAGTAAACTTCCCGCCACTGAAACCGCTTAGACTGCCTGCGGATGTCGGCGAAGTAGTTACCGGTGTTGCCTTCCGGCAACAACTCAAGCGGTCCCGTCCCCTGCGCGAAGACGTCAAGGTCAAAGCTCTTGTAACTCAACGTGGAAGAGAGAAACGAGGCATCACGGAAGATTGCTTGCTCCGAGATCGAGACGAGCATGCCTCGCTGCTTCGTATTCGGTGTGGTCGGCTGCGGATTGAAAGTGTTGAGTCCGGCGAAGCGGACCTTTTGCGGGAACAAGGCCACGACGAATTTGGCGCTGTTAGTTTTGTTGATGTTGAGATCAAACTGGGTGAATGTGCTGACGTTTTCGGAGGTTGTCTCGTCTCCTGGAGGTTCAAGACTCGGCACGGGAGTGCGCGTGAAGCGATACTCAAGGGACTGGAGGAAGAAAAGACGATCGCGGACTACCGGGCCACTGAGAGTGACGCGCGGGCGAAATGAATCGATCGCGCCGGTAAAAGTTTTGCGAAAAGTTGGAAAGATGCGCGCGGCGGTGATCTTGAATTTGTTGCCTCCGCCTTTGGTTTCGAGATCGGTCGCACCGCCGGTAAACCGGCCAAACACGGCCGAGTACGGGTTCTCTTCGGTTCTTACGTTTGCTGCCGCTTCGAGCGGGATGTCGAAGGCGAGGTTTCCAGTAACGGGATCCGTGATGTCTACACCGTTGACTGTGTAGGAGCTCTGGCCTGCGCGGGCGCCTTTATGGTGATCTACTCCGTCCGTTCCGCGGAGAACACCGGGAGTCAGCAACGGCGCGCTCTGATAGTTCTCTGCCGGCAGCGGCACATCCGTCAGTGTTCGCGAGCGAACTGTATTGCTGGTAGTGGTTTCGGCCGTACTGAGCAGGCCCTCTTCCTCACGAATGGTAACCGATTCGGAAACCGTAGGTTTCATCACGATTTCAACTGTCAGGCCTACACCCGGCGCCAAACTGATTTCACGGCTGACTGTCGCCAATCCATCAGCCTCAACCGTCAGCACAAACGTCGCCGCCGGCAGATCGGCGAAGATGAAATTGCCGACATCGTCAGTGACTACCTTGAAAACCTGCTCCGTCAGGTCACGATTGACTAGCGTAAGCCGGGCCCCGACGAGTAAAGCCGGTGGCGCATCCGTGGCTTCACTAGTGACCTTCACAGTACCCTTGATGCGGCCCGTCAAGTGTTGGGCCATTGCGCTGGGGACCAGGAGCAGCAGACTGAAGATTGCGGCACACAGCAGGCTCGAATAGAAGAATTTGGGCAGTGTCCTAATTTCAGTTTCCTCTGTACCGCCTCCGTGTTCTCTGTGTCTCAGTGGTGAATTCCTACGGGTAAAAGACTCACCACGGAGCCACAGAGAACAAGGAGGTCGTACAGAGATCTTCAAAATAGGACGCCACCAGAATTTGCAATCAGGCGAAGGGATCGGGGGAGTCGAAGCGCGACTTGTCAGCTTTCTGTTCATTCCGACTTCTTCGAACTGACCTGAGGGAAGACTACCGGGGGGTGCCATCGTATCTTCTTTCACCGCTGGGGTTCAACGATCAGCCGCACAAAAGTTGTTGATGAGAGGTACCCTGATGACACATCAGAGGAAGTATGATGAAAACGAATGCTGTCGAGGCGTCGGGTTGAATGAGGTTGTTAGGCGCGGCTTTGTGTATATCTTGGGTCACGTCTACGGTAGTTTGATGAGCGTGTTGTGTGCTGAGACAACTTGCCATCTTCCTTTATTCTTGGCATATACCCTGGTGAAACGAACTTGTCGCGTGATGACTTCGCTATCCTGACCCGCCCGCTTAGTCGTTGACCGTCCGGTAACTACAGCCGCATCCCCATAGACCCGCACCACGACTTCATCATTATCAATGGATCCGATTTTGAATGAACTGTCTTTGAGCAGCTCCATCAGTTTGGCTTTGGTCGTAACCGAGCCGTCCGGGTTTACATTCACCCAGTTGTCGGCAAGCAGACGCTCATTCGCTTCAATATCATTTTTCAAAGTTGCCTCTCGGCCTTCGTTCTCAAGCCGCAGGATTAGCTGTTCGGTGTCACCGCTATCGTTTGCTTTTGCCTTTTTGGTTTGAGCCAGAGCAAAAAGAGAGGTAACACTTGCCAGCACAATTACAGTGATGAGTTGTTTCATTGGCTTAGCCCCTTTGATTCACGGATAACATTGACAGTCGCCACCCTGTTATTGTTCGACGCGGTAAGAGCCTGACGCTGAGCTTCAGCGGGCGGGCGACAACTGCCCTTTTATGATTGGCGCGGCAAGTTGTCCATTGAGAAACCTGCTGATTCCGGTCCGCTGCGCGCGCTTGTCAGGCGCTGTAGGCGCTGCTCTCTCTTCGGTGAGCAGCGGCGGCAGCAGCAGTATCCATGTATTCGTGGAATCTTACGACTTTACCATCATGTACTGTGAACACATGCGCAAAGTCACCGCCGAACTGCCTACCAGTAGATTTAACAAGCCAGGCGTAATGACCCAGAGCCACGACTTTATCACCATGAGCGATAAACTCTCTTGGTTCAAAATGCTGAACCTCTTGAGTATCAACTAGCGATGCGAAGAACTCCCCCATCTGTTCCTGACCTCGCCGTGTGCCGGCAAATGGCACATTCTCTATTTCCGGTAATTGCCATTCGATGTTATCCGAAAGCAGATTGAGTAGAGCTTTAATGTCTCCACTCTTGAAATTCTCGTAGACTTGTTGCACGAGTCTCGTGTTCTCTTGCTCGCTCATGATGTGCGCCTTTCTCTAGATCCACTACAGATGGTAAAAGCGAGGTGCTTTTATTGCCATTTTGTCGATAAGTCAATTGGGGGAGCGCGTGCCTAACGCTGGGCCTCAGCGGCTGTGAAGCAACTGCCCTTTTATGATTCGCGCGGCAAGTTGTCCGTTGAGAGACATGCTGATTCCGGTCCGCCTGCAAGCGCTTGGATTGTTGGATGCGGCGTTCATTTAGCACAAACCGCGGCTTAAATTAGTAAGCATCCAACGCTACGCTTAGCTGCGCGCTCACTCAACTTACATAAGAAACATCGTGGCAGCGCGTCAGCTGCAAGCGTTTGTTGGATTGCGCCTATCGATTAGACGCAGCTGCATTTTCCGACAGCTTCAAGATGCGGGTTATCTTGCCAAGACCTACCGTTTTGAGACCTTCCCTAATCTCGAAGCGATCATTTACGCAAATGTGATCACAAAGCAACTCCGGATACAACAGACTTAAGCGTACCGTCACGGTCTCTCCAGGATAGACACGGTCTTTGTCTACGAATTCCTGGACCGCAACATGATCCTCGCCACGATAAAAGAATTGCGGGCGATAACCCGAAAGCGCATAGCCTTCTCTTCCGCCCTCATCAGTCTTGAGGAAGGTTATTTCAGCTTCAATATCGGGATCGTGTCGGTGCATACGAAAAGCAATCCAACGCTGATGGCCTTCAGCTGCGGCGCGCGATCAGCATTCAAGCTGGAGGAAAGAAATTACTTGAGAAGCATGCTATCGCGCCGTCAGCTGCAAGGCTTTGTTATGCCTCCTGCGCCATTGAACCACGCACCTGGCCGCACGCGGCGCAAAAGGTCGCGCTGGGGGTGCGCAACGGCTTACCGCAATGTTCGCAGAGCGGCCCATAAATGGAAATGCGGTGATGCATGATGGCGTTATGATTCGACTCAGCCATTCCCGTCATTCCCTCGTAAGCCTCACGCACCGGGCGAAAACGCTCATCAATCGGGCATTCGCTAAGCGGGAGATTGTGCTTTAGACGAAACTCTTTCGTGGCACCCATACCTTCGGAATACAACTTCCCCACGACCGCGAACTCTGTCTCCTCGAGCATCGGCACATCCATCTTACAACGCCAGCACCACATGACTTTCACAACTCACCACACAAGAAGAGGCATAACGCTGGCTTCAGCGGCGGCCTGCACAACCTGATCAATGGGAAACATGCTGATTGGCCGTCCGCTGCAAGCCATTGTTAGATGCGGTGTGGAAATGAACCTCATGCTTACAACTATGCTTGAGCAACCTGCTTTCGAGCCGCGAGTCCGCCAAGATATGCTGCCGCGAACTTCGTCACAAATGAAATAATAAAGAACAATGCCAGCCTGGAAGAAAGCTCTGCCGCAAACAGAAGCACAGTCATATCAATAAGAAGATACACGAGCCAGACAAGTAATGCGGCAGTAATGACAAACCGCGCCGCGAACTTTCTACCTATCCATCGGCACGCGAGAAACATCAACGGCATCCCGACAACAATGCTCGAATATGGTGCGCTGACCTGTGCGTGCGCCTGATAATGCGCCGTGTCTTGTCCAGGGTTGATAACATAGCTGTATGCCACCATATACAGAATGTGTATTGCGACGTTGATGATCATGACAGCGATGGCGGATGGAATAATCCAGACCCAACGGTTTTTCTTCATAGAAGTCTGTTCCGTATTCATCGTATCCTCAAGAGACTCCAAAACTGCGAGCATCCAACGAATTCCGATTCCCTTAATGTACTTGTTAACGGCTTCAGTATATGCCGCCTCCGAGAGGCCCGCATACTTTAGATTATTGGTACGAGGTTGTTCGGAATCAGGAGATGCTGCTCCAATGAACTTTTCGACGCGTTCCAAGTCTTTGTGAATACTCGTCCGTGAGGATGTAGTCTTCGCAAATGCTTTCATGACCTTATCCGTGATGCCGCACTCACCGCGAAGCGTCTTTACCGCGAAGCGGTTACGTAATAAAGCCCAGGGTTGCCGCGTTTTTTGCGGCTACCCTGGGAAAATGAAGTCAGAGGACATCAACCCTGAAGGGGTTGTGTCGGTTCATAACCATCGGGCGCAACCTCGTTGGGGTTGGATAAATAATATCAACCTTGGTTCCCAGGCTTCATTACATGACCGCTTTGCGGTGAGAAACTGCTGAAGATTAGATCTTGGATAACGCTTGTAGTTGTCCCCGGCCAGCAGAAAATCAAAACAAATTAAGGCTTCTCGCCAGCAGCTTTCTTTTTCTTGCCAACCGGGGCGCCGACTTTCTTTTTCTTGCCAACTTGAGAGACCAGGAAGTTGATGAGCTGTAGGACTTCAGGAAATCCCTTTGTGGGCTTAAAGGGAATTACCTCGACTCCAAAATCCTCTCTAAACCGTCGGCTCTCCACTTCTCCCGCCGTGTTATCAGGAAGAAAGATATAGTCAGGACTGGATTGACTCTTCAGAGACACGCGCAACGTTTCAAGCATCAGCGTCAGTTCGCGATCTGAAAAAGAGAAACCCACCATGAGTACGACGTGTGTGACAAAAACAGCTGAGAGAACCGTGCGGTAGCCTTGCTCTTGATAAATCAACTTACGATAGTCTTGTTCTGTCAGAATAATCGACGACGGCTCATCGATTGAACCATGTAACTTAAAAATGATGGGACGATCTGTTAACTGTCTAATCTGTAAGGATTGTTGAACCTCCGAGGCGCCACGATAAGTGTAAACATTGGCTGTTTTTCCATAACCTTTAGCATAGGCGTCTTCAATCAGCAGATCGTAGTTTGTCGTAAGAATCAGAGGTGCGTTGAGACGAAATATCGCTTTATGAATCTCACTCGGCTCAGCGCCCTTCGGATTAAATGCTTCTTTAAGGAGGCTCGTATATTCGTCTGTCGGCAAGTTGTAACGCAGTTGCTCGGCAACCATGAGATACTGCCCTTTATCCAGAAGGCGTTTCATTTCATCTCTTTCTGGTTTTTTGATGTACTTCTTGGTCAGAGCGCGGGCGGTCAGGAAATCAAGCAGCTCACGCCAGTTTGGAAATGCGGTCTTTTTTGCTTGCCGCGAGATGCCAGCTCCAAGCAATGGCACCAGGTTTCGGTGTTGCGCTGCCTCAATTAATCTGTCAGGCACGGTGGTGAGATCAAATGACATGATGCGTCTCCTTATTCATGTGTGAGTTTTCGATTCATGAGTGAGTCTTAAGAGGTGGCACTGTCCCTGCGAGGTAATAGCAAGCGCGTTCCCGGGCGAACTGCACTGACGTATCTCGGCGTATCATACTCCAGCGCCCCAGTTTTATTTGATCTTTTTTGTTTAGCATGTTTGACTCACGCTGCCCACTCGCAGGTTAGGGTTTCCGACCTTTGTTGGGAGGTCGATTTGAAGGGAAGAAGCTGGAAGCGACTTCTTATCCGGAATATAGGCGGCTAGAGTTTAGTCACCGCACCGTAAAAAGCTATGGTGAGGCCAACTTGCACGCAAACACTGCCGAATGTTATTCATCGCTGCCAATGTCAGTCTTGCTTTTCTTCGTCGATGGACTCGGAATTGGTTCGCGCGGGCCATTCAATCCTCTCGACGGCCTCGAAGATACTGAGCCGCTCGCAATATTTCAGGAAGAGAAACTGTCGACCATCCACGGCGGCATTGTCGTTCCCACAGACGCTTGCCTCGGAATCGAGGGACGACCACAAAGCGCGTCCGGGCAAACAACAATTCTGACGGGCATCAACGTTCCGAAGTTGCTGGGATACCACAAGCAGGGTTTTCCAAACACCGCGATGCTGGAAATCCTCCGCGACCACTCAATCTTCCTGCAATTGAAAACGGCAGGAATTGCGCCCATTACCTTCGCCAATACCTACACCCAGCGGTTCTTCGACGAGCGGCCGCGCTGGGTTTCAGCTACCACGGCCGCGGTCGAAGCAGCCGGCCTTCAATTCAATACCGTTAAAGAACTAAAGGCAGGGCGCGCGGTGTATCAGGATTTCACCAACCGCTTGTTGATCGAACGCGGCGAGGACGTGCAGTTGCGAAGCGCCGAGGAGGCTGCGATAGTGCTGGCCCGCATTGTTCAGGAAAACCGGTTTACACTTTATGAGTATTTCATCACCGACAAGGTTGGTCATTCGCAGGACCTGAACGCCGCCAAAGACGTGCTGCAAAATCTTGCGCGCATGATCAGAGAACTGCTCGCGAGAATTGATTTGAATCACACTTCCGTTATACTCACCAGCGATCACGGCAACCTGGAAGATCTTTCCACGCGCAACCATACAGTCAATTCAGTTCCAACCATCGTCTGGGGCGCGCACCAGGGCGGAATCGCAAGTCGCATTAAAACCCTCGCCGACATTACGCCGGCGATAGTTCAAACTCTTACTCAGAAGATTGCGACGCATACATGACATCCCCAGATCACCCGGCCGCCAAACAGTCGACCAGCAACTCTGAAAAAAACAACCCACGCGAAATCTTCGGCTGGAAGATGTACGACTGGGCCAACTCTGCCTTCTACACCACTGTGGTTGGCGCCTTGTTCAGTCCTTACATTACGCGGCTGGCGCAAGATGCGGTGGGAAAGAACGGCGTGGTTCTTGATCTGGGGTTCCTCGGCTCGGTGACTGCCGAGTCGCTTCCAACTTTGTGCGTGTCAGTTTCAGTCGGGGCACAGGTTCTTTTTCTTCCCATACTCGGAGCGCTCGGTGACTATTCAAATTTGAAAAAGCGGTTGATGGCGGTCTTCTGTTATCTGGCTGTAACGGCCAATGCGCTGCTTTTTTTCATCACCGGACGGTTTTACCTGCTGGGCGGCTTGCTCTTTATCATCGCGAATATTAGTTACGGCGCCTCCATCGTTTTCTACAACGCATTTCTGCCGGAAATTGCGACTGAGGACCAGGCCGACAAAGTCTCCAGCCGTGGTTTCGCTTACGGATATTTCGGAGGCGGCCTGCTATTGGTGCTGAATCTGGGATTGGTTCTCGGCGCTGAGCGCCTGGGGATTTCACCGGGCCTGGCCGTGAGGCTTTCGTTTCTGTCTGCCGCGATCTGGTGGGGTTGTTTTGCGATCATCACATTTCGTTGTTTGAAAACACGCCCGTCACAAAAGGAACTGCCACCCGGCCACGGCTATTTAACGGCCGGGTTTCTTGAACTTCGCTCGACCTTCAAAGAACTGCGCCGGCTGCCACTCACGCTTCGGTATCTCATCGCGTATTTGATCTACAACGACGGGATCCAGACAGTGATTTTCGCCTCGAGCGCTTTCCTGGAGCAGGAGCTCTTCAAGGGACCGAACCCACAATTCTTACTCTCGATTTTTGTGGTGGTTCAATTCGTGGCGGTCGCCGGCGCCTTGGCGTTTGAACGTCTCGCGTACCTGATCAAAACGAAGAACGCGATCCTGGTGTCATTGGTTCTCTGGGCAGGAGTAGTTATTTACGCTTACAGCTTTCTGCAAAACACTTTTCAAGCGTGGATCATGGCTATCGTGATCGCGATCGTGCTTGGCGGATCGCAAGCTCTTTCGCGCTCGCTGTTTTCCAGAATGATTCCCCGCGGTAAGGAAGCGTCCTTCTTCGGCATCTATGAAGTTTCTGAACGCGGCACGTCGTGGATGGGACCCTTGTTGTTCAGCATCGTCGTCGCACGAACGGGATCCTACCGCCAGGCACTTTTGTCCTTGATCGTCTTTTTTGTGGTGGGTTTGATCTTGCTGGCGTTAACGAATACTGAAAGAGCAGTGCACGAAGCCGGCAACCTGGAACCTGCGGAGGCGGCAGCCGAAACCTAACCCGGCGTATCGGCAGTGAGTCAGTTTCGAGTGTCGAAATCCAACACAGAACCGGGCGCGGTAGCGTAATGCTTAACACCTGACCCGCCCAAACGCTCTAGCTCGCAGCTTTGTGTTTGCCGGAAGTTGAGGCTTTCTGAAAGCACTCCGCGGAGCAATAGGAGCCCGACCCAAACGCGCGCTCTGCCGGCACCCACGTTCCACAACCCACGCATCGCACCAACTTACTTTCAATTGACGGTGAGTTTCTTTTGGCCGTGCCGGGCTGCGAATTCGTCACCGATTTCACTGTGCCCAGGACCTTCTTGACTAGTTGGATATAGGGCAACAGTCGCGAGTAGACGAGCAAAGCGAGAAGCGCAACCAACGTGGCGATGACAAGGTATTTCAAGGCTGAGTCACGCTCGTTCGGGGACTTCTAACTATTGTCGTCACCTGACCGGCCGCCTGAGGGTGTGTAGGCAACGTCATTGGTACGCCGGCGCGGCGCAGGATCGGTGGCCCGGCGACGTGGCGTCGAATCTCGGTTACGGCGGTCAATGCTGCCCGGAGGAAGGCCCTTGCCATGAACGGCCTCTTCCAGGATCCGGGTAATCTCCTGGGAGAGAGTTCGGTGCTCTGCCGCCGCTCGGCGTCGCAAAGACTCTTTCAAATGGTTGGGGACGTATGCGCCAATGAACACTCCTTTACGATTCGCCATCTGGGGCAGCCTCTCTTTCGGGTGTAGTGAAGCTTGGGATCTGGTTTGTGCCTCAACGAAGAGAACAGGTCTATAAGCCGAATTCTGTGCTCCAGTTTCAGATTTCAAATCTCAGTGAAATCCTGGTCTGAGAGCTGAGACGTGAGATCTGAAACTGGAGTGGCGATCATTCATCTAGTCCAGCTATTGCCAGATGGATCGAGCGATCTACCCGGAGGTCGTAGCGGCTTCTGAGGTCTCAAATGAAATCTGAGATCTGAGATCTGAAATTTGAGATTGATATGGGTAAGTACCTAATTCCATTAGCTCTATTCATCGTGCTCACGGTTTTCCTGGCTATAGGCCTCAACCGCGATCCGCATGAAGTGCCCTCGCCTCTGATCAATAAGCCGGCCCCCGCGTTCAGTCTTCCCCAACTTAAAGAGCCAACAAAGACATTTTCAGCCGCGGATATGCGCGGCAAAGTTTGGATTTTGAATGTTTGGGCGTCGTGGTGCGTAACCTGTCGCGACGAACATCCTTTACTCCTCGACTATGCGAAAACGGGTGCGGTTCCAATCTATGGACTCAACTATAAGGATCAACGCCAGGATGCATTGGCGTGGCTCAATGAGCTTGGCGATCCTTACGTTTTGAGTGCTGCCGATGTCGATGGTCGCGTGGCAATCGACTATGGAGTATACGGCGCGCCTGAAACGTATGTGATAGATCAAACAGGAACTATCCGCTTCAAACAGGTTGGACCCGTAACACCAGATATTTGGAACAAACAAGTCCTTCCGCTGGTGCAAGAATTGAATCGTCAGGGATATCGATGAAACGCACTTGTTACGTGCTACTACTGCTTTTGGCCTTCGTCCTTG
>JAXIOV010000191.1:0-35354 GCA_045403245.1 Pyrinomonadaceae bacterium
GTGATCCTTCCGGTAGCCGGATTAAACGCCCTGCCAGTGATTTCGCCGTCATCGTTAATATCCTGGGCATTGACGATCAAACCATCGAAGCCTGGCGTAACCGAGGGATCGTTGAGGTTTACAATGACGTCGTTTTGCCAAAGAAATCCCTGGCAAGCGCCAGGAAGAGTGCAGGAAGAACCTACCACCTGGCCGCTCTCATTAACGGCAGTAGCCTGGATAAAGACGTGATCCACTATCGGCAGCGGGTCGATTCGTTTCATCCCATCCTTTCGAGTCCAGATAAACGCGCGCAGAAAATCGCCGTTAAGATCGGTCTCATCGGTGGCTCCAAACCCAACGATATCGCCGCGCTGATTGATAGCCATCGGCGTGATCCACAGTTCCGCTCCAAGGTTGCCGAGGTTAGTGATCGTGCCATTGTCCCAAAGCAGGGCGTGCTTGGCCGTGTGCCTACCAACCGCCTGATCGCAGATACCCGAAATGCCTACGATCTGTCCTCTGTTATTGATCGCCGTGGCCGCCCCACTCGTGTCGGTCTGAAACAGAGGAAGTTCCTGTATCTGACCTACTGCGGGACCCCAGACGACAGGACGGAACTGGAGGACTTGCGGCGCCACGCATTTATTGTCAACCACGCCATTTTCCGCCCATCCAACGACGTGACCCTGGTTGTCCGCACCGGTGGCAAAGCTGTTGTGGCCACCCGTAAGTGGGGCGAGTTCCCTCATCACGTCGTCTTCCCATACGAAACCCAGACAGGTAAAGCCAAACTGGCCACCGAAAAACGCCGAGCAACTCCATCTTTCTCCGTTGGGCTCTGGCGTGTTGGTTTGGGAAATGCCAACGACGATCCCCCGGTTATTTTTCACGGGCCACGTCACGTTGCTGTTCCTGTCCCGGTCGCCGAGCGTGCCGAGGTCGAGTATCAAACCGTCTCGCCACAGCGTAGCGTGCCGTCTCGAACTTCCCGACAAGATGGAAAAGCCTTCGACCCAGCCTCGATTGTTCACGCTATTGCCTCGACTATTTCCGCCGAGGTCATCGAGAAAAGTTACCTGGTATTGCTGTGCCATCGTCGCCTGCGGTAGACACATACAACAGGCAGCGATCAATAAAGCTAAGAGCACCGGACTGGCTCTTCTGGTTAGTCGAACACCTGCGTTCTGGCCGGCATCAAGGGCAAGAAGTGCCCGTACGAAGGCTCGGGTTGAAGTAACCCGTGCGAGTAGGATCTTGAAGTCGAGAATTTGTTGTGGTCGTGGCCTCATTATTTCCCTCTTTCCTCATTTACCAGCACTGTGGCTGTGGATATTTCAGGTCGTTTTCGGACTTCATAGTCTTCGAGCCCTTAGCCCAAGGGCATCGGAAGTTCTGATCGATCGCATCTAGAAAGCGACTTCAGATTGTTTTGCTAAACCGGCCGACCATACGCCCAAGCCGTCTTGAATGTCTTTAACGCCGGATTAGAAAACTTTTAGTGAGTCTTGAACGACTTTTTAGGAGTTGATGTGAACGCGGAGGCGCAACACTTATTCGAGTTTGGGCCCTTTCGACTGGACCTTTGCGAGCGCGTTCTATTGCGTAAGGGTAAAGCAGTACCACTCGCGCCTAAGGTCCTTGAAACCCTGGTAGTCCTGGTCGAAAACAGCGGGCGCATCCTGGACAAGGATGAACTGATCGGGAAACTCTGGCACGACTGCTTCGTCGAGGAGAGCAACCTGGCTCAAAACATCTTCCATTTGAGGAAGGCCCTGGAAGATGGCAACTCTCAACGGCGGTACATCGAGACTATTCCCAGGCGCGGATACCGCTTTGCAGCTGATGTGAGAGAGATCGTGGACAACAACAATGCGGCGGCGGCGTCATACCCAACAAACGGCAGTAGCTTTACCACTGAAGAGCAAACCAACTTTACGGTCAGGTCGCTGGCCGTGCTGCCGTTCAAATCGTTAGGAGATGAAAAGACCGACGAGTACCTGGGTTTGGGGATGGCCGATGCCACGATTATTAAACTCAGCGGAGTTAGGAATCTGGTGGTGATGCCGACCAGTAGCATCCTCAAGTATGCGGGACGCAAAAACGACACACTGGCGATAGGACGCAAACTTGACGTCGATGCAATCTTAGAGGGAACGATTCAGCGTGCGAGCGAGCGCGTTCGCGTCAACGTCCAACTGATCGTTCTTGAGAATGGCACGACGTTATGGTCAGGCAAGTTTGATGAAGACTTCACCGACATTTTCGCCGTGCAAGATTCGATTTCAGAACAAGTCGCCGGCGCGTTAGCTCTCCGCATGACCGGAGCCGAGCGCAGGCATTTAAGAAAACGTTATACGAAAAATACCGAAGCGTACCAGGCCTATTTAATGGGACTATTTTTCTGGAATAAGAAAACGAAGGAAGGACTGAACAACGCCATCGATTACTTCAAGCAAGCCATTGAGAAGGACCCGGATTACTCGCTGGCCTACGCTGGACTGGCCGACTCTTATTTTTGGATTGCCTACAACGAATTTGACACTCCCACCCGAGAGGAGCGTTTCGAATGGAGTAGATCCAATGCGTTGAAAGCCCTTGAATTAGACCCTTTCGTTGCCGAGGCCCATGCCGCGCTCGCCACCGTGAAAGTGAAGCACGATCGAGATCCTCTCGGAGCGGAAAAGTCCTTCGAGCGAGCGATCGCCGCCAATCCAAACTGTGCGATGGCGTATTCGAGGTATACCTATTTTCTGGCGGCGATGGGGCGTCTGGACGAATCTCTGCAAAAGATAAAGCGCGCCCAGGAGCTCGACCCTCTCTCTCCGGATGCGAATGCCAGCCTCGCCTATATCCTCTACTTCACTCGTGATTATGATGAAGCGATCCGATACTCCGAGAGAGCGCTGGTACTTGAACCAGACTTCGTCGAGGCTTTCCTGTTGCTCGGCCTCAGTTATCAGCAGAAGGGGCTGTTGCAAGAAGCTATTGATCAGTTTAGTAAGGCGAAGGATGCCAACGCGGATAGCACCGAGCCTTTGGAACTCCTCGGACATGTGCTGGCGATTGCAGGTCAAAAAGACAAGGCCAGAAAACTTTTGTCGGAGCTTCAATCACCGGCCAAGCAAAACTGCATTCACCCGTATAACGTTGCGCTGATTCATGCCGCGCTGGGCCAGAAGGAGCAAGCGTTCAAGTGGTTGGAGAGGCCGCACGTTAATTGGACCGAGCGGTTAAGAGTGCTCAGGTTTGACCCGCGGATGGACAGCCTCAAAGAGGACGCGAGGTTTGCCGCGCTTCTTGAGAGCTCCATGGCCGCAACCTCACCCTAGTCTTTTGACCTCGCGACTGCCTGGGGTTTCAAGCGACGCACTACATGATCATGCTCCTAGTACGCTGGTAATCGCCCCAATCGGCGGCGAGAAGAAATAACCTCCGCCCGTTGGAACCACCCATTCGTTCTTGATGTTGACCCGCCGTGTTCCTCCCGGTGTCGGGACATCAATAAAGCGAACTCGATTGCCGCGGGTGTCGCGCTGGCCAATTATCGGATCATGACCGCCAAAGTTGGGTTGAATTGGTGAGTTTGCCCAACGACGAGTCAGAAACTCAAATTGATCCTCGATGGTGCTGCCGTAACACAGGAACATAAGACCGCGTTCCTGCTTCAGGAGTCTGAGCGGCGGCCTCTTGATCCCGACGATTGGTTTACCGAACGGAATTCCGCGCCTGAGGATCATTCTTAGCAAGCTGTCGTGTGGTTTGCCGAGGTCGGTAGGAACGTCGCGCGGGTTGGCCTTTCGGATGTGAGCGAAATGCGGACAGACTGCTCCGAGAACATCTGCGCTGGCCTGGGCAAACGAATCGCCGGGATAACCCGGTATGGGAACCAAGGTTGATGGGCGCGTGTCGTCGTCGAAAATGAAATGATTGTTGGCCCAGTCGTCGCCCGCCAGCGCTGCATTGTCGGTGGCAGGGGTTCGCATGATCGGAGCGCCGCTAGGCCATCGTCCTACCAACATCGACGCAAACTGTTGGGCCGGTATGCCGAGCGCGGTCGCAACTCCTATGGCAAATCTCCAAAAGGCGGGGACATCCTGTCGTAAGCGGCGGCAAACAACATAGGAACCGAGCGCTGCCCAACGCGGGAAGTTTGTCGCCGCCGCAGCGGAGTTATACAGGTGCTCGGTATGCTGACGAGGTTCGCCTAAGAGAAACTGGCCCGGCCAGATCAGTAACTGCCCTGGTTTGGCAAAGAACCGGGCCCGTGGATCGGAAGGATCGATGTATCGAGGTGTAATGTAATCGCCGGGCGCAGAAGATACTCTTCCCCGCACGCCGGGCTGTGATATGCCATCCTTGAAGCCGAAGTGCTCGTGCCCCCGCAACGCTCCCGGCAATGTGTCTCCCCGCTGCTCGAATAGCAACCGGAGTCCGGCAGACCGGGCCCGGCCTTTGATCGAATCAACAATAGTCACCAGGTCTTCGGGGTCGTCGGCGGCAACAATCACCAGGATGTCAGCCTCGCGACGAGGTCCCCCAACCAACCAATTTCGCACGTTGCCGGGGTGACGGCGACGAGTTGGATCCCCCAAATAGGTAGAGCGCGCCGCCAGGCCCTGGCGGAAGCTCTGGTCGCCAAAGGCTTCAGCATCCGCGCGGCTCACGAGTGCTCTGATCGCGGCGTTAGAAAAAGCAATATTGACCCAGGTCGCACACATTGGTGGCTCCTTTACGCCCAGCCGTACCCGCATCGCCCGGTGAGCGCGGACAAATGCGAGCACGTCTTCCATTGACGAGATTAAGGGCGCGATCCAATGAAGCCATTGCTTGGCTCGCTTCAGATTACCGAGCTTGAAGAAAAGAAAATGCTGATGGTCCTTGTTGAATCCAGGAATCTTGTTGCCCTGTATGTTTGCCCGCGCCCTAGCGCCGTAAACGGGTTCGGGCTCCACCCCCGGCACGTCGGCGCCAAACTCGGTCCCCAACGAGGGAATCATGACGCCTTTAGGTAGCTTCAACTGCAGCTCTCCCACATCAACTAGCACTTTCGTGAACTGTTGGTCCAGGACCTTCTGCTTGATCGAAATTTCCAACGGTTTGATGGGTTTAAGCCCGTCTTCGGGGACGGGAGTCGTATTCTGATCTTTTGATTTCATCGCGCCCTCCATCCGGCCACGCCGGCGATCGTGCAAGTGACATGCTCAGCAATTTGTCCGCCCCACTCTATGGGCCGGCCTCCAATACGGATGTCGCCCACGACGAAACCCGCAGACGAGGGCACCTCATATTCAAGACGCAGGATCCGACCAGGCGAGCCTCGCACCACCCGCCAATAATTGTCGACGGGCGCGCCGTTTGGCTTGGTCCAACCGGTGTCGTCGTAACCTGCGATGTAGAGGCCGATCGGTTCTCTCAACGTAACCGATAACCCTCTCCGGGATAGCGTGCCAATGTCCATTTGCACGCGAGGATCGACTGAAGTGGTGGGCCCCGGGTTTGCTTCGTAGTTGTCGCGCGCGGCGCCGGAATTTACGCTGCCCTGAGCAAGCCCCAGCGCCGCTCCGAGCGTGTTTATTGTCTGGATGAAGTGAACAATTCCGTTAGTCGTGTTCCAGCTGTTGCGACGATTGTAAACGCCGCCGCTGTGCAGATCGGCTTCCACCACTGCCGGGCTAACCAGCGTTCGGTAGAGCGCGACAACGGTCGGACGGTCAACTGCCCACATCTGTTCCCAATACTCGGGGGTCTCCGTAACAAAAATGACCTTAGTGATTTTTCCAGCGCGGTTTCGCCAGACATTCCACTCACAGTATTCCTCCTGAACATCGCGGTTCTCTCCGGCGGTAAAAGCTGCACGCCTGTTGTCGCGGTTCGTGGCAACCATTAGGTCGCGAGGAAAACCCATCCAGGTCAACGAGTGTTCCGCGATTACGTTGACGTTGGTCTCGGTCGGGTCATAAAACTCTCCGCCACCGCTCCCGGCCGTTGCAGGCTGAAGTCTCACATCAATGAAATTGTGCCAATTGTCGTAGAACGGCGAACCGAGCGGCAGATCTCGCAACGAGTCTGGGGTATCAAAACGCGCAAGTAGCGCCATGGCAACCTCCTCTCAGTTTTTGATGGGTCAATGCTGAGGTTGCTCAAGCGCGAGCTTCGTGGAGTGAGAATCTCTGGCAGAGGACCCAGTAAAGTGTGACGCAGTTCAGTGCGGGGTGAACCTAAGCAATGAGGTTTCTGAACTGTCGGCAGCTTAATACGTCAACGATGTGACAAAGTCAAGGAATTCGCTTTCTGAAAATTGAGTCAATGGCAATGTTCGATATTCGCAGATCGCAGATTAGGCAGACAAGACATTTAAGAAAGGTCAGCACCTAGAAACCGCGCCGTGGACACGCGTTCCATTCGCCCGAGCAGAGCGTTCTGCAACTGTTTTCGAATCCGAATCTGTTTAATCTGCGTAACCTGCGGACATCTTCAACCGGAGTGTTGATCGGTAGTCGGGCGGTGAAAAGGGGCGCCCACGGAGGTGGGACGCCCCTAGAGAATTAGGAACCACAGCACTGAATCAATCCAGCTCAAGGTGCGGGGAACAATTCAAACTCAATCAGGAAGTTCATCAGCCGCCGCCCTCAGCGCGGCCGCTTTGTCCTGACGCAGATGCCGAACGTGGCGCCAGATCCACCAACCAGCCAGCAACACTCCCACAATTCCGATCACAAAATCGAACCGGTGAAACCAGGTCCTTAGCGTGTCGTCCTTGTTCCACTTTTCGCCAAGCTTCTGGCCCACGTAAGCGAGCCCCAGACACCATGGAAGCGAACCGGCAAAAGTGTAGATGATGAACCTGTTCAGATTCATTCGCGCTACGCCAGCCGGAAAAGCAATGAAGGTGCGAATCGCCGGAAGGAGTCGACTAACGAAGATGATAATTTCGCCGTAACGGGCAAACCAGCGATCGGCAATGTCGAGATCGTGACGGGAAACCAAAACGTAGCGTCCGTATTTTTCAATGAGCGGGCGCCCGCCATACATTCCCACCCAGTAGGCGACCAACGACCCCAGCACACACCCAGCGGCGCCGGCAATCGCAACTCCCCACAGATTCATCTGACCCGTGGAAACCAGATATCCCGAGAACGGCATGATGATTTCCGAGGGCAGAGGGATACATGCCGACTCAATCGCCATCAGCAATACGATCCCCGAGTAACCCAGCGTCGAGATCGTCAGGACTATGAAGCCGGAAAGAATTTCAATTATTCGTGCAATCATTATTTAGTATCGTTTTGGATTTTGAGTTAATCGCCAATCGACAGCCAACAATCGGAAGACCCACCCGCTACCGCACCGGTCGTACAGACCACATGACACTCTGAAGCTCGCAATCACAAATCCCTAACCGCAACTTGGAACTCCGAACTAGAAACTCTAAATTCGAAACCCTTACGTCGCCCACCCGTGCTGTCCAATTAAGGGCACAAAGGCGCAGCCGCCATGGTCCTCTTCCCTTGAACCTGTCGTCGTTTTGATGACCCGAACGAGCCGTTGCGATTCACGCGACTCGCCAACCGGCATTGCCAGCCGTCCGCCGATTTTGAGTTGAGCCACCAGCGGTTCCGGGATCCCCGGACCTCCAGCGGCGACCAGTATCGCATCGTAAGGCGCATGTGCAGCCCATCCTAACGTTCCGTCAAAACACTTAACGGTAGCGTTGTGTATGTCAATCTGTCTAATTCGCGCCTGAGCTTCCCGAGCAAGATCTGCGATCCGTTCAATTGAATAAACCTGACCGGCAATCTTCGCAAGGATCGCCGTCTGGTAACCTGAGCCCGCCCCAATTTCCAGCACGCGACTGTCAGCAGAGATCTCAAGCAGTTCAGTCATTCGCGCCACGATGTAAGGTTGGGAAATGGTCTGGCTGGCACTGATCGGCAAAGCGTGATCGCCATAAGCCCGGCTTTGCAGCGCTTCAGGCACGAAGGCGTGCCGTGGTACCGATCGCATGGCCTCAAGAACTTTTGGATCGCTGATGTGGTAGTGGTCGCGAAGACGTTCGACCATGCGGTCGCGTGGAATGGAATATTCCTGGCTTCGAGGGAGTGGCTTTTGGCCGGTTGTTTGCACGAAACTTCAGTTCAAGTAAACGAGTACCGCCTACGTCTTAAGCAGCTCGGCGTCTTTCAGGTAGTTCCAGGTCTCGATTGCAGTTAACGCGCGATGATCTGTCATGTCGCTGTTCAATGGCGTCACTGAGATATAGCCCTGATCAATGGCTTTATAGTCTGTGCCATCCGCCGCCGAATTGTTGAAGTACTCTTCGCCAATCCAGAAATAGGGTTTTCCACGTGGATCGATGTGTTCACTGATCACCGGTCTGGCGTTCTTTATTCCCTGCCGCGTCACCTTAACGCCCTTTACTTCCTTGCTGGGAATGTTGATGTTGAGAAGGGTGCCTTCCGGAAGACCTTCCGCCAACACTTTGCGTACTGCAGTGATAGCGAACTGGGCGGCTTCGCGAAAATCAAAGTTGTCCCTGGCCACCAGGCTAAAAGCCAGCCCGGGTACACCTAATATCGTCGCTTCGAGTGCGCCTGCAACCGTGCCCGAGTAAGTCGCGTCGTCGCCGAGGTTTCCGCCGTGGTTTATTCCAGAGGCGCAAACATGAGGCGTTTCTTCAGCTGGCAGTATTTTGTTGAGAGCCAGCGTCACGCAATCCGTTGGCGTGCCATCCACGGTCCAGTGTCGTTCGTCTATCTGCCGGATGCGTAGCGGTCGTGCGAGGGTCAGGCTGTGAGAGGCGCCGCTCATTTCGGAAGCCGGCGCCACGACGTAAACGTCGCCAATCTCTCGCAGCGCCTCTTCAAGCTTGATCAGGCCCTTTGAGTGGATCCCATCGTCGTTTGTGAGCAGAATTCTGGTCATAACAAACTCAGCTCGTTGCGTTCTCAAACTCTACCGGCGCCACAAGGCCGGCTTCGCCTCTCACCGGATTCCTCTTGTTTGACTCCTCAGCGTGGCGAGAGATGACACGAATGTGCAACGAGGCAACGAGTGACTCACTAGTCTCGAGGGGTTGGGCGCATGCGGCCTTTTTTCTTGTTCCGTTTGCGCGCCAGAGCTGACTTGAGTTTCGCTTTTTGACCGGGAGGGATGAAGAATGCGTGTTTCTTCGCATCCTTGATGATTTCTTCCGTCATTACTTTGCGTTTAAAACGACGTAACGCGCTTTCGATCGATTCACCCTGATTAACAGTAACTATTGCCATTCGCTTTCCGTCTTTCCTTAAAGTTAAGTTTCACTTGTTTACAGGCTATTTAACACGTCACAAACGTCTGCGGTCAAGTTGCCAGGTCGTCAATTTCGAGCCCAAACTGTCGGGCTCCGCACCTTTTACGCAACAAACCCCGCGAACATCGGATCGCTCGCGGGGTTTCCTGCTTATTAAAAACTCACCCTAGACTAGAACTGCTTCGGCAGCTTCTTGTTTCTTCCGGCTCAGGCTCTGAATCTGAACCGGCTTGTCGGCTTCTTTCGTATTGAGCTGCTGCTTCAGGACCATCTCCTGATAGAGTTTGCGCATCATCACCGCTTCCTCGTGCGCTGTTTTCGGTCCTTCCATCTCAGGCTTGTTGGGCCTGGTCAGGTCAATCGGGTTCAGGACCATGTTGTGCACCTTGTCGCTCAGCTCTACTTCTTTACCGCGCGCGAAAATTTCATGACGGCCGTTCTCTTCATACCACTTCGCCACGGTTGCATTCTGGTGCATGTTTTCAATGATATTTCTCCAACCGATTCCGGTGTTATAGGCACAGAAGGAAATCTCGCCCTCCTGCGTGCCATAAGGAATGATGCACATCTCAGTGCGCCGGAAGTCGTAATTGAAGAGATCCTGGAACCACATTCCCGCGATGAACAGGAAGTTCCAGCGATCAGAGCGCCGCTTCTCGATATCGTCCTTCGAACGGTCGCCGCCGACCTTGCCATAGTCTTTGCCGGTCAGGCCAAACGACTTGTCAAACTTCTTGAAGAGCTCATAGAGCGTAAACTGCGATGGCGACTTGGATGGGTTGTAGTGCTTCAATAGCGCCAATCCCATCATCAAGTTTGACATCCATTTTCCGCGCGCCGCGTCAGTAATCTTCTGCATGTCCTTCACCAGGCCCGGAATATTCAAAAACTCCGGCACGGGACGCATTTCGCGAGTTTCCTTGTCTACCATCACCGCGGTGCCCACTCCGCAATTCGGATGACAACCACATGAGACCTGACCCCATTCGGCTTGTGGCCCATGAACCAGATCGGCAAAGTCCGCAAAGGCGCCCATCAATGACAGCGGGAACCAGTCGCGAGTCGGCTCGGTGATCCCAACCTGGTTCTTCACGTCATGAGCCAAATGCGAAAGTGTGTAGCGCTGTTGCAGGCGTCGCTGCGGCGTAATTTCTTCGTCGCGGCCGGTGAACGAAACCGGTTGGAACGACAGGAAAGCGATCTTCTTTGGGTTGTCCAACGCAAACCGAACAATCGATCCTACCTGGTCATTATTAATGCCGTTCACCAAAGTTGTGACCAGCACGATTTCGACACCCGCCTCGTGCAGGTTGTTGATTGCGCGCATCTTCACGTCGAACAGGTTGCCTACCTGGCGGTGACTGTTGGCGTCGTTGCCGATGCCATCAAACTGCAGATAGACGTATCGCAAACCAGCTTCGGCAGCTTGACGGCAGAATTCTTTGCTCTTGGCGAACTCGATACCGTTGGTTGCCGCCTGCACGCTGTTGTAACCAACCTTACGCGCATATTTAATTGACTCGATAAAGTGCGGCGAAATCGACGGCTCGCCACCGGAAAATTGAACTGACATCTGCCGGCGCGGTTTGATTGAAATCGCGTTATCGAGGATTTCTCTAATCTCGTCCATGCTCAATTCATGCACAAACCCAACCTGGTTGGCGTCCATGAAGCAGGGATCGCACATCATGTTGCAGCGATTTGTCAGGTCGACGGTCAATACGGCGCCACGACCGTACTTGATCGTGCTGGTGCCGTGGTTATGCAACTTCTCGTCGTTGTGCGCGTCGATGTCGCGGCCAGGAAACATCTTTTCAATGTGGGTCAGAAACTTAACGTCGATCGCCATCATGTCTTCAAAGTGACCATGAATGGGGCAATCCTTTACCATCCACACTTCACCGTCGCGTTCAATGATCTGGGCCTTGATCTCGCCGACCTTCTCATTGATCAAGACGCTGACGTCCTGCTTTCCGATGAGAATCGACTCCCTCGCCTCGATCACGCAAGTCGGGCACAGCGAATCCGTGGTCCTCGGCCAACCCAGGGTCGGCTTGCTTTTCTGCCATGACTTCAGCAAGGGCTTATCCGACCACTTCGGTGTAAAAGACGGATTCGGTTTGTACTTATTAATTGACGCGATTACATCGTGTAGGCCGCCGGCTGCAAGTGTGAGTCCCTTTTCGGCGCGCTTAATTAGTCGCATGTTGTCTCCTAGTTAATAACTCTTCTCTTTGACTTTGATTGCGTTTCGCAAGGAAGGAAAGCAGACGTAGCCCTTGCAAACTACCGATTAGCCGAGCAATGGCCATGCCGCCAACTTCCAGAAACAACTAAGTACTTACAATAGTTGAACTTATGTACCCTGCACCCGAGGCCAAAGCAGGCTACAGCATCGCGGTGCGCGTGTCAACTCGACTCACGGCGGCTCATAGTGGAGGCCGCGTGCCATTTTGGCCAAGGTTGTCGAAGGCGGAAATGCGGTTGGAGACTACTTTTTCGGCGAGAAATACCCGATGCGAGTTGTGACTCGATGGGCCTGATTTGTGGTTTTGACCTTTACCCGCCGAAACTGGCCATCCCGATTCTTGTTTAGCGGAGCGAAGTAAAGACTGTACTGGTGGCGGAGTTCGTCGGCGACCTCGGCATAGACCCTCTCGAGGTCGCTAAAGTTCGTCGGCTTGTAGAGTCTCCCGCCCGTCGCGGCCGTTAATTGCTCCAGGTTGCGTTCGCTCGCATCCAACGCCGCCAGGCCTAGTCGAAGATCATCAATGTGAAGCGAATTAAAGCGCACGCTCGAGTCGGAGCCGGAAAGCAAACGGGCAAGTTCCGCCTCTTTTCCGGCTCTTTCGATTTGCGTGTTGCTGACCACGTAAACCGTTGTCTGTGATTGGAGCGCCCCACGCAGGGCGGCTTCAAACGTAGAGCCTCTTCTGCTGTCAACTCCATCGGTCAATACAATGATCGCATGACGGGCGTCACTGCGATGTTGTTGTTCTCGCGATGCAAGCAGTATCGCGTCATGAAAACGGGTGAACATTCCCGGCGCAATGCGCTTCAGCGCGCGACGCAATTGCAAGCGACTCCTGGTCCAGTCCTGAAGCAATGCCACGCGGTCGTCAAACTGGATTAGACTCACGCGATCATCCTTCTCGAGGTGTGCGGCAAAACCCTCAACTGCTATGCGAAAATCATCGAGGCTCTTCGACACGGATGATGAGGTGTCCACAATCAGAGCGACATCGACCGGCGCCTGCCGGAGACTCAAGTCGCTCAGTGGCTGATCCAATCCATCCTCGCTGACTCGGAAATCTTGCCGCCTCAGATTGTTTACCAGTTGCCCATTAGGATCCCGCACCGTAACCGGCAACAAGACTTCGCTGGTATCAACCGAGATTACATCGTCAGGATCGACATCCTCGGGCTCTGTCGGCGATGGCGTTGGTGTCGGCGCAGGTAGTGGAGGCGGCGGCGGTGGCAGTTGCCACTGCGCGTTGGCGTGAATGGGAAGGACAAACGCCAACAGCAAAAGCAGCGCGATACGCGACAGAAACACAGCAGGACTTAGGCCGCGCCGCATCGCGCTAGTTCACTTTCGTTTTGCCTGGAGATGTAAGACCTGACTCAGCATCATCACCCTTCATCGCAGCTGTCATAGCGGCAATGATGGCGTCCGTAACACGGCGACGACGGAGCTCTTCGATTTTGGCTTCGGAGAGATCGAATTCGGCGGGCGACTCTTCAATTCGCTTAATGATGGTGCCTTCGGAGAAACCTGCTTCGACCAACTTAACTACTGATTCATTGTTTAGGGTCGGGGTCCTTTCGAGTTTCGGCTGCGTATCGCCAGCCTCTGCAGGCGGTCTGAGAATTCGCACTGTCGCCGTACCGGTTGTGGTGAGCTCTTCCTGACTGCCACCATGAGATCCCCTGGACCGACTTTCGCCTCTCGAGCCCTGGCTATTGCCAAAGATGTCTACACCACCGGGCTGGCCCTTCATCTGTTTTTCACGCTTGCCGGGGCTCCATTCGCTGGACCACTCATCATCCAATGGGACAAACGACTCGTCCTGCGACAACATTGCCAGAATAACGTTTTCGCTGACGCCACCTCGCTTTAACTCAATCAACTTGTCGGGCTCGAGGTTAAAACGTGTCGGACGACTATGGATGATGGCAATTACCGTCTTTTCTCTAAACCCGGCGCGAACCAGCTTCACGACAGCCGAGTTGGTTAGCGGAGGCTCATAGCCCTGTTGAGCAACGACCGGCAGCGCTGCTGAAGCGCAAACGCCGAGCGTTAGAATCAAATTGGCAACAAGTTTTTTCACCACTATCTTCCAGTTACCTCCGACACACATGTCAGAGCCCGGCCGCTGTCACAGCGCGGGTCGACCCGGCCTTCGGCGCAGCAGGTGCCGTTTCTTTCGACTTGGCCTTTCGATACCGATAACTAATTCGCTGCACATAGTTTCGCGTTTCTCTATAAGGCGGCACCCTGCGCCCAAACTTGAGCACCGCCCCTTCCCCCGCGTTGTAGCTCGCTAATACCAGATCTATGCGCCCATTAAACTGGCCCAGGAGCTGCTTCAAATAACGCGTCCCGCCAGAAATATTCTGCGCCGGGTCAGAGGGCCGATTTACCCCGAAGCGTGCCGCAGTGCCTGGCATAAGTTGCATCAATCCACGTGCTCCCTTGGGGGACAGCGCCCGAGAATTGAAGTGGGATTCCTGCTCCATCACGCAAAAAATCAAATAAGGGTCAACTCCGTGCTTCGCTCCGTTTTGCCGGATCAGGCTGTCTATCTTTTGGTTCCCGGTGGTCCAGCCACGCTCTTTCTTTCCAGAATCCGCCAGGGCTTCCGATTCGCGTTCGATATGATCAACTCGTTTGCGGTCGATAAATATCGAGAGCGTGCCGCGCCGGTACCAAACACCAGCCGCCGATTCACTGGCGCCGTCAGCTTCAACCTTCGCGCCACCCACGAGGTAGATCCACACGGGTTGATCGTCGGAGACGCTTGCGGTTTGAGGTTGATCCGCCACGACGACTTTGGGCGCCGCCGGAGTTTCAATTGCCTGCTCAGCAGAACTGCGCTCAATACGCTTTACTCGATCGCGCGGAATGAGTTGAGTCATTCCACCGCGGCGATACCAGACTCCCTGCCCGCTTTCCCACGCTTCATCAACAGCGAAAGCGCTGCCATCGACAAGCCTGATGCGGACCGTCGACGAAGCTTCCTCGACCGCTGCCTCGGGAGCCGGTGCTGCAATGCGTTTCGATTTCTTTTTCGCCTGGACAAGGTTGGGGACGACGAACAGGATCGCGCACGACGCCAGAGTCAAAATTGTTTTTGAGGGAGTTCTCATAATGTCCGCGGGTTGACTCCAGGATCGCAGCCAGCTCAGGACGCTGACCAGCCAGCGCAATCTAAGGACAACTGAATTGCCGGACGGCCAGCGAATCTACAGCTCGAGCGGGTCAGCCAACGTCCTTTCGATCATAGTTTCCTGCGTGGCAACCGGCGCGAAGCTATGAGACGTTCCGAAGTAGTTTTTCCAGGCAATGTCCAACACCTGGTTAGTCAGTTCCAGTTGTTGGTTCTCGAAAAGACAAATGTCAGTGGCCCGATCCAACAGATCGCGAGGCTCGCAACCTTTCATCTGCCGTCTCTCAATCCTGTATTTGGTGAGCAGATGATCGAGCACCGGTTGGTCAACCCGAATGCCGCGGTTAAATGCCTGGTGTTTGAAGATTTCGCAGTAGGCGCCCGGCGTAGGTGGTTCAACCCGAGCGCGGTAGCCCATGCGCCGCAGGAACGCTTGGTCAGCGAGGTCGTTTTCGTCCAGGTTGGTTGAGAAGACGACCAGTTGCTCAAAGGGCACTTCGATCTTTTTACCGGTGTGCAATGCCAGGTAGTCAACCCGCCGCTCAAGTGGCACGATCCAGCGATTCAACAGATCCTGAGGCGCCACCCGTTGCCGGCCGAAGTCATCGATCACGAGCGTGCCGCCATTTGATTTCATTTGAAACGGCGCTTCATAAAATTTTGCAGCCTCGCTCCAGGTAAGGTCGGCATTCTCGAGGGTCAATTCACCACCCACCACTACCAACGGGCGATTGATCAGAACCCAACGCCGGTCATACTCAAACGGAGTGACATCCGGTGATGCAATCCGGTGACAATGCGAATCAAAAACCCGGATGATCTGCCCGTCAATTTCCACCGCGTAAGGTATCCAGATGGCGCCCGGCAGCGCCCCGTTGATCCGCTCGGCCACTGCCGTTTTACCCGTGCCGGGCAGGCCGGTCAGAAAAAGTGACCGCCGAGAGTTGATGACGCAACCGAGAGTTTGCAGAAGCGATTCCGGCAAAATCAGATCGTGAAAAGCCTGCCGCACGATCTCCATCGAAGCGGGATGTGAAGGTATCGACTGCAAGCGCATCATGTGCGTGTAGTCATTGAGTGAGACAGGCGCTGCGCCCCCGTAGCCGCAAACAGCCAGCAAACGCACAAGGCGGTCCCAACCGTGATCAAGCATCGCATAGCGCGTGGCGCCGATCGCCGTCTGTCTCTTAACTTCGATCAGCTTCTCTCGATAGAGCTTCTCCAGAATTTCCTCGGTAAGCGCTCGGGGCAGGTTGATGCGCTCGGCTACCGAGTTGGTGGTGGGCTCCGGCATCATGGCCACGTGCTTGAGGGCGAGGTCACAAAGAAAACCTTCACCGATTCCGAGATCGGCCAGCTCCTCGGGAACTGGCGGGCCCATTGATTCAATTTCAACGCGCGAGAGTATGGTTGTTTGCGTCATGATTCGTTTTCCAGCTTGTTTGACCCCTGCCCCCTACTCAAAGCGGGCAACGATGCCTACCTGCCTCCGACCGTCGACGGTGTCGTCATGGAAATCGCGGACAGGGTGTTGTTCGCGGCCTCCGCCTGTTCGGGCATGCCGTTTCGTTTGTAAAGAGCCACCAGGCGTCGTAACGCCTGAGTCGAGTTCGGATCAATCTTCCTGGCGTCTTCGTAGTACTTGATCGCGTCTTCGTCGCGGCCGAAACGTTCGAGCATTCGGGCGATGTTCAGATTGCCGGTCAAGGGACCTGCCGCGCGAGCGAAGTGCTTATATGCCTCATCAAACTTGCCCAGGCGGCACAGGGCCAGACCCAGGTTATTCAGAATACGTCCGTCGGTTGGCGCCAGTTTGACAGCACGCTTGAGACGATCAACGGCCGCCCGGTAATTTCCGTTCTGATAGAGAGAGAAACCCAGGTTATTCAGCGTTTGGGCATCTTCAGGTTCAACCTTGACGGCTTTCTCGTACGAGTCCTTTGCGCGATCTCCCATGCCTTTCTTGTCGTAGGCCACACCGAGCAGGTTGTGGGCTTCGCCTAGTTTCGGATCGAGGGAAGCTGCGGTCGAGAGTTCCGCAATCGCCTCGTTGATTCGACCGTCCAACAAATATTGCCGGCCGCTCGCGAGGTGTTCCTTGGCCGATGCTGAGACTTTGAATTGCAGTTGCTCCGGACTGCGCACGTCTGCAATGCGTTCGACGCCTACGCTTTGAAACTTCTCAACATCCTTCTCAGATGTTCGCTGAAACTTGGAATTGTCCTTGCGGCTGAAAAGCTTGCCGAAAGCCTTAAAGGGAGCGGCCAGTACTTTGACAACCTTGTTGCCACCGCCCTTCCGGGGCTCGCTGGAGTTGCCGGCCTCTGATCCGGAATCCTCGATCACGTTGGCCTCGGCATCCCCTTCGCGCTCGGTGGTTGTGGCGCTCCACATCGCAGTGGCGCCGATGCTCAGCAGAAAGGCTACAAAGATTGCGACTAGAGTTCGTTTGCGCATGATTACTCTCCTTACATCTTGCTGAAAGTGTCCATGAGTTGCAGGGCAGCCGGTCCAAGGATCGCAATGAACAGAGTTGGGAATAGAAAGCACGCGAGCGGGAAAAGCAGTTTTACCGCCGCCTTCTGTGCTGCTTGTTCGGCACGTTGCCGGCGCTTGGTGCGCAGTGAATCCGAAAATGCCCGAATCGCGCGGGCAATTGAAGTTCCAAACTTGTCGGTCTGGATCAACATCGCCACTAAACTGCGAAGATCGTCGACGCCGGTGCGGTCCGCCAGGTTACGAAGCGCTTCGTCTCGGTCCCGGCCGACTCGAATTTCGAGATTGGCCAGCTCAAACTCGTCACAGATGTCAGGGTGAACGTCCTTCAGTTCACTGGCCACTTTCATCATCGCGGCGTTCAGTCCCAGACCGGCTTCGATCGAAATCACCATCAAGTCCAAAGCGTCAGCCAGTCCCCAACGCACCAGCATCTGCCGCGAACGGATCATTCTCTTCAAGGCGTAACGAGGCAGGAAAAACCCGACCACGAAAGCAAAGAGGATATAGAGGATCGCGCTGTTTAGAGGACGGGCCAGGAGCGCGCACGCAAGCGCCACGATTGCTGGAAGCGCTGCCAACGTGAAGATCTGAATCGCCCGATAGGTCATGGCCGCAGAAGGCGAGGTGAAACCAGCCTGCATCAACTGCTTCTGCAGTCTTTTCGCCTCCGCGGGTGAAGGCGGAAGCAGCCGGCTAATTGGTGTTGTGATCCGCTGAGTGATATCCGAAGCCGGCACATGCTCGATCAGCGACACGGAAGACGTCGGCATGCTCGATGATCTCTCCCCAAGTCGCTTCAATCGTTCGGTCGAGGCGCTTTGTGGGCGATAGAACAGCCAGTAGATACCGAGCATTCCAAGTGAAATGCATACAAAAGTTGAGATGGTGATTATTAGAAGCATTGTCTCTCGGCGTCAGCAGTCAGTGGTCAGTGGTCCGTCGTTAATGGTCGGTCCTATGTTTTAGGTTAGGGGGCCCATAGCCAGCAGGTTAGGGGGTAGTGGGTTTGAAGGTCGGATACTGCAACGGACCACTGACCACTGACCGCTGACCAAATTCAAATCCTGATTCTCAAAATCTTCCTCACGATAAGCATGCCGGTTATTTGCAGCAGCAGGGCAGAGGCAATCAGGTAGTGACCGCGATAGTCCTTCCATAGGATTGCCATGTAGTCAGGGTTCATAGCCGTAATGGCCAGCGTCACGCCTATCGGCAAGCCGCACAACAGCCATGCCGACATCCGAGAGCTGGTAGTTAACGTCTTTAAGTCGCCCATGATGCGGAACCGCTCGCGAATGGTGTACGCCACCTTTTCAAGGATCTCTGCCAGGTTGCCGCCGGTTTCTCGCTGAATCAGAACTGCGGTAATACACATTTTGAGATCCAGGAGCGGTATGCGGTCAGTCAGATTGTCGAGGGCGAGCTTGAGCGACAAGCCCAGGTTTTGCTCTTCATAGGTCTTGCGAAACTCAGTTGCAATGGGTTCCGGCATCTCGGCCGACACCATGTGCATTGCTTCGGAAAACGCATGTCCGGCGCTGAGAGCCCGGCTCATCAGGTCAAGCGCGTCTGGAAGATGCTCGAGAAAAGCTGCGAAGCGTTGCTTACGTTTCCAAAGGACGTGCGCAAATGGAACCGAAGCCGCAACCATTCCTGAGACAATTAGCAAGAGAATCGACGAGCTCAACACTGACGCCGCCATTGCCGCGAGCAGTCCCGCCAAACCGGAAAACATGACCAGACGCGACGGAGTGACATGCAGATCTGCCTGGTCCAGGATCCGCTTCAAATGCAATGCTGCCTGAAGACGAATCAGTAACCGGTTGAGCCAGGGGATCTCGCTCATCAATTCGGTGCGCGCCAGCACAACTTCAACGTCGTCGGTATGCGCGGAATGAAGCAGAGCTTCAGCGAGGCGCTTTTGGAGACGGGCGCGCTTGGCATCGGTACTTTGCGTGGCCAGCAAGTAAGCGCCCAGCACCACAAACAAGCAGAACAGAAATACGAGAAACGAGATCATCATGAGCTTTACACTTCCTCGAAGAAGACCCGGGGCAGTTGGAAGCCACTGGTTTTAAGCCGTTCGGCGAAACGCGGACGTATACCAGTCGGACGGAAACGTCCGATCACTTGTCCGGACGAATCCACGCCGGTGCGCTCGTAGTGGAAAATTTCCTGCATGGTTATCGTTTCACCTTCCATACCGGTGATTTCGGATATGGAGGTAACCCGGCGCGTGCCGTCCGACAGGCGAGCCACCTGGACCACCAGGTTGAGAGCCGCCGCAATCTGCTGGCGCATAGCGCGATCGGAAAGGCGCATGCCGGTCATTTGAATCATGGTCTCAAGCCGTGACAGCGCGTCGCGCGCCGTATTGGCGTGAACCGTCGTCAAGCTGCCGTCGTGGCCCGTGTTCATCGCCTGCAACATATCGATTGCCTCGCCGCCACGAACTTCGCCGATCACGATCCGATCCGGGCGCATGCGAAGCGCGTTGCGTACCAGATCTCTCTGGGTAACTTCACCCCGGCCTTCAATGTTCGGTGGTCTGGTCTCGAGTCGGACGACGTGTGGCTGCTGAAGTTGAAGCTCTGCCGAGTCTTCAATGGTGACGATGCGCTCGTCTTCGGGAATATACGCGGAAAGCGCGTTCAGCAAAGTTGTTTTGCCGGCGCCGGTGCCCCCCGAGATCAGAAGGTTGAGCCGCGCCTTAACACACATCTCGAGCATCTCGGCGATGTCTCTGGTCAGCGCCTTGTACTCGATTAGCGAGGCCATGCGTAACGGCTCAGTGCCAAAACGACGAATCGAAAGCACTGGGCCATCGATCGAAAGCGGTGGGATGATGGCGTTGACGCGCGACCCGTCACGCAGGCGCGCGTCCACCATCGGTGACGATTCATCAATCCGGCGGCCAACTGACGACACGATGCGTTCGATAACGCGCATCAGGTGTTCGTCGTCTTTGAAAGCCACGTCGGTGATTTCCAGTTTGCCGCGCCGTTCAATGTAGATAGTGCCGTGAGAGTTGACGAGAATGTCGGAGATAGTGTTGTCAGCCAGCAGCGGCTCGAGTGGTCCAAGTCCAAATAGCTCGTGCTGGACTTCGTTCACCAGTTTGTCGCGTTCCGACGATGAGAGAGGCATCGCCTCCTGCGCCAGCACACTTTCCGCCAGTCGTGAAACTTCCGCGTGCACCTGATCCTGACTCAGGGTAGACAATTTCGTCAGGTCCATCCGGTTGATGAGCGCGCGATGCAGGCGCGACTTCATCTCCTGGAACGAAGGTTGCCCGCCCTCTGATCCGTTTCCATTGGGTGGGAAACCGCCTACCGTGTCTCTGATCAATCTTTCTCTTAGCGCCATATGTTTTGGTGGCCCAGACCCTCAGTCTGTGGCTTAGTAACCTTTCACAAGCTTAGGTCGGTGCTGCTGACTTGTAGATCAAATTGACCCGGCGGGACGTCGCGTTTGAAAATTGATTTCCAAAGAGCGCGTCGGGGCTTGGGGTCGTCTTCCGCGGGAAAGCTGCCGCCGACGATGGTGCGCGCGATGCGTCTTATTTCCAGTGCAATCTTTGAGTTTCCGTCGGAGTGGACCAGTGGCTGGCCCAGATTGATCGAAGTGACAGCCGTTTGATAGTCGCTGGGCACAAACCCAATGACCGGCTCACCAAGAAACTTTTGAACCTCACGCAAATCGAGGTCGATCTGCTTACTCCAACGATTAACGACGATGCGAATTTTCTTGCGGGGGTAGCCGAGACGGTCAAAAATCTCAAGGGCGCGTTGCGTGCTCCGGATGGCCGGAATGTCCAACGTTAAGACGAGCACGATCTCGTCTGACTGGTCGAGCGCTGCCAGGGTTATCGAATCAAAAGTGTGCTGCGGATCAAGCACGACGTACTCGTAAGCCTCCCGCAAACGCTGCAACACTTCGAAGACATGCTCGGGTTCAATTTCATCCGCTGAATCCGCCTCTTTGGGCGCGGCCACCAGCGCCAGCTTGGAGGAATACGGAGTAACCAGGCTCTTAATCAGCGCATCGTCGAGCCGGGTTCTGTTTTCTGCCATGTCCGCAAATGAGTATGCGGGGTTGACTCCCAGGAAGAGCGGGAGATCGCCGGCTTGAAGATTCAGATCAACCAAAACTGTGCGCGCGTCGGTCGACGCGGCCAGATTCGTCGCGATAAACGAAGTCCCGCATCCGCCCTTGCTGGAAAACACCGAGACCATGCGGCCCTTCTTCTTTGGAGCTTCCATCTGGCCGGCGCAAAACTCAGCCACCCGGTCGAGAACTGTCTTCAGTTCCTGCGGGTTGATCGGGAGCTGAAGAAACTCTCTGGCTCCGACCCGCAGGCTTTGCAGCAACGAATCTGTTGAAGCTTTGTGAGCGACGGCGATCAGGGCCGTTTTTGGCGCCTCGGAAGTCATCCGTTGAATAAACTTCATGGTCTGCTCTGGGCTAGGTCCCAGGCTCACCAGAGCTGCCATCGGTTTTAGACGAATGATCTCTTCCCTTAATTGATCGGCATCATCGCCGCCGGCCAGCAACTGGACGCGACTGTCTGCCGATAAGGCGGCCCGGATCTCTTTCAAGTTATCGAGGCCGGTGCTTAAAACGACGATTGTAAGTGGCTGTGTCATCTGTTCCTTGTTATGCCCGCGGGAGAATTGAATTACAGAGGCTCGGGTAACATGCCGGCCGACTCGCCGGAAAGTGTGGTTGTGTAGCTCGGCATCTGGATGGAAGTGCTGAGAAACGGAAGGACGAAGTCGAATTGATAGTTGGTGATGCTCACACTCACCGTCCCGGTATCCAGTCCATAACCCTGGTAAGTGACAATCACGTTGGTCGCATCAAGGTTCTGGACTACCGGTGTGGTGCCACCGTTTGGGTCGCCGTAAACGACAACATTCTTCACAGCGCCGGCATCGCCACTCGAGTGTAAAACTGCGTATCGCGCTCCTCTTCGGGCAGCATCCGTCAAAGCGTTGTGCACCCACAGCGCCCGGCCAAACTCGAGGACCGCGAACATGATGGTGAGAAATACCGTCGCGGCGATCGCAAACTCGACCAGCGACGCGCCTCGTTCACCCTTACGGTGTCCTTTGTTGTAAGACTTAGCCATCACTACGCTCCTGGCACACAAGGCGTCGTCAGCAGATAACGCATCGTGATGCTTGGTTTCACGTCAATGTTTAGTGAAAAATCTTCGTTGTGCATCAGCCCGCCCAGGTTGAACAACGACTCATGCTCATATCCAGTTATTTCCACCGTCACGGTCTCTGGCACGCCGGAAGTCTGAATCCCACCCAGGCTATTTCTCTTAGTGATCGTGACATGGCCGGGGGTCAGGCCGGCGAGAATCGGTTCGCCGGACCCACCTGCATTTCCATAGACCACCAGGTTTTTGGCTATTCCGTCCTCGCTATTCCTGACGCAGGCTGTCACGAGGTAACGCGATCCCATGCGGGCCGCTTTCGCTAGAGTGGTGTACTCGTAGAAATACCGCCCAAACTCTGCCGTCGCAGCAAACAGAAGAACGAAAACCGGCACTGCAATCGCAAGCTCAGCCAGGGCAGTGCCACGTTCGCTGCGGGCGAACCAACCCACGAGGGCTTTGCGATTCAACCGACGCAACCAGCGAATTTTTCGAATCCTCGAACGCATAAATCACCACCTCATTTGTACAAAACCGGCGCTGTGATTAAAGGGTTACCGGCGGATCCGCTGGGGTTGTACTGACCTCTGCCAACGGCGATTCGATCCTCGATATACTCAGCCTCCAACTCGCCTCCGTTCCCGTTACTAACCTTGGTCTTGAGGAAGAAGGCTCCGAAGCGATTGAATGTCACAGTGTCTCGGCCCTGGTCATACTCAGCGAGCTTCACAATCGGGATTAGCACGACCCGGCGGTCGGCTACACCTAAGTGCGAAGGATTCTGGTAAACAGAAGAATGCTGATAGAGATTGCTGCCCTCATCTCTGGCAGCAAGGTACTCGGCATACGTGATGCCCTCTCTCACGTTCGTATCTGGCGGCTGGGCCACCGGATCCATTTGACTGCCCTGGTAGTCATCAAAACGCGCATTGATGCCATTGCGCACTTTTCCCGATGTTAGTCCGGGCTTGGTATCAACGTTGTAAGTTGCACCTGCCTCGGCGCATGCATCGACACCTGTAGCGATCCCAAACTCAACGTCGACGCCACCGGGACCGGCAACGGCGAGAATCTGATAGTTGCCCGGCGAAGGTGAACCACCCGTTTCGGACCGAATCGTATAGACCTGTCCGGGTACCATCGGATCGTCGTAATCAATCACCGAGAGAGGTATGAAGTTACAGAAGACATTCAGTGGAACTGAAAGCCCCGCAGTGGCCTCAGCCTTGAGATTCTTGCTACTCCCCAGAACCATCGATGCAAAGGAAACCGCTATCGGAGAGTCCGGAGTTGTTACCTTTACGAATCGAATGTTGCGGGCCTGGGCTCGCGCATCACCCTCAGACATGTAACTGCCTTCGAGGTTGACTGAGAAAAGAATGTTCGAAAACTGGACGCCCGTGTTGTTAAAGTCATACTTGTTCATGACCTGCGACGCGCGCGCCACAGCTTCAGTGATACCTTCGGGATTTGAATTCAGCGCCGAAGCCCCGGCGAGCGCCGCGGCATCGGCTGCGTTCTGCAGCTCAGCCTTCGCCAGATAGAAGCGGCTGATGTCTACGCCAAGCCCAACGGCGAGAAGAATAGAAAGCATTCCCAGCGCCGAGGTTGCTAAGATTGAACCTCGCTCCCCTTTTCGATGATTTCCTGCCACGAACTTATCCATCTCGTTTCTCCTTCTCAAACTCCGCGTTAACAGAGGTGATTAAGGTTTAAGAGGCGAGGGGCTGTTATCGATCGCAACCAGCGCAGTAGGCGCTGGGAGCTCTGGATTAATACGACGAGTCGTATTGGAAGAAGTGGAACCGGTGCTTGTCTCAACGGTTTTCGATTTCGAGTCTTCGACTTTCGGCGCTTCCGAGGTCTTCGGGCTAACAGCCGGAGCGGCTTCAGACTTCTGACCCGGGATTGAGTGACCGGTTGGTCCCGTGATGCCTTCGCCCTTTGGCTCGACGCCAAGAGGTGAACCACCCTTCAATCCGTCCATTCCTCGCAGCTGTGGTAGATCGTCGCGGTTGACCGGCTTGACCAGGTTGGCCGTGACAATGAACATCAGCTCAGTCTCGTTCTTCTGGAACGACTTGGACTTGAACAGGTTTCCGATGATTGGGATGTCGCTCACGACTGGAACGCGGGACAGCGACTTCACTTCGTTGTTATCGAGTAAGCCGGCGAGCGAGAACGACTGGCCATCACGGAGTTCTACACCCGTCTTGGCTCGACGTGTTCTCAACGCGGGAATAACGAAATTGTCAAACTTTACGCCGTTGGCGAAATCGATGGTTGAAACTTCCGGCTCGAGCTCGAGTCTGATGTGGTCTTCATCGATGATTGTTGGTTTGACTTTCAAACGCACTCCGTACTCTTTGAACAATACGGTAATGCTCAAGCCAGTCTTATTGTCTGCAGACTGAATTACCGGCACCGGGAATTCGCCACCCGCCAGGAAGCTCGCTTCCTGTCCGTCCATGGCAATGATGTTGGGCTCAGCCAGCTGGCGCAGTGCACCCTGCTGTTGCATGGCACGAATCATCCCCAGCGTGTTGCCATTGCCGATGAGCAGGTTCAACGCGCTGCTGGAGAGCGCACCCAGTAACGGCATGCCCGGCGACACCCTCGGACTCTCAAGCACGCTCGGTCCACCACCACTGTTGAGATAACCCTGAGAACCTCCACCCTGATATGCGTAGGATGTGCCCAGGTCTTTCATCCGATTGCGACTCACTTCCGCAACCTGGACGTGCAACTGCACCTGCATTGCAGATTTCACGGGCGACGCCAACATGTTGACCGTTTTGAATCCGGCGGCTTCGACCACGCTCTGAACCTGGGACGAAGTCTTGGCATCCGCGACGCTACCGGACAGCACCACCGAGCCGTTTGCCTGGCTCATCCGGATGTCGTCCTTCGGAAAGAGGGCCCGAACCTGAGAGTCGATCAGCGACAGATTGGTCCTGACATAAACATCGAAGACCATGTACTGCCCACCCGACTGTTCCCAGGCGATGAAGTTGACCTGACCAAACGCTTTGCCGTTAACGACAACCTGGTCCGGCGTAACGAGCACTGCCTCTGCGATTTCCGGATTCGAGACTGAGAAACGTCCCACCGGCCTATCGAAGTTGATGACGCGCGACTGCCCTACCAGGACGTTGACCGCGACCGGCTCTTTGTTCTCACTAAAGGACGCTTTGTAGGAAGCATCCTGGGCGTGCGCAACTGAGTTGAGTAAAACGACGATCAGCGACGCCAGCAGGCTGAGTCGACGCATGATTGGGGAACGGCTGTACATGTCTATTGCTCCTTTGTTAGGCAGTAACTTTGCTCGTTAACAACAAAAGTTATTTCAGTTATGGAAAGTCAACGTTTCGTTTCTTGGCGCCTTCGATCATCTCTACTGACGCTTTCGGTGGGGCCGGGACTGGTGCGCTCTCGACTGGTTTTGGTTCCGGGCGGGAACGGCGCACCATCGGTCTTGGATTCTGGACCTGTTCACTCTTCAATGCGCCTGGCTCGGGAACCGGCGAAGCGTGCACTCCCGTCAGCAACTGGCGTTTGTTGACGCCCTGCGTTTGTTCATCACCCTGGTCGATCGAGTTGCGCATCACGAGCTGAAGCTTTCCTTCAGTAGCGGCGAGCGCTAACTTCTCGGCCTGTTCTGGAGTCACCAGCAGCGTGACCGCCTTGACGCTGGTTGCTTCGCGCTGGTCTTCCGGCTTATCGATGTTCTGGCCGTTTGCCAGGACCTTGATGTTCTGCAGCACAATCTTGGAGATGGGATCCTGACTGCCGGCTTTCTCGTCCGGGTCAATCACAACCACGACGTCGACCAACGCGTCGGGCATGATGAAGCCCGAGATGCCGACCACGTCATCGACCTTCACGGTCATGGCGCGGTAGCCTTCCGGAATCACGGCCGACAAACCTCCGGCAGTGCCTATTGGCGCCAGCCGGGCTTCCGTAATGGTTTCGCGAGGAGCGATGTTTGCGACCGCAACTCGACCGACGAGTTTTTCCGCCGAGTCAAAAGAGCCGTCCGGGGTTGATTCTTTCGGAAATTGGACCATTCCCACCTGCTCGGCGATGATCTTGGTTCCGACCGGAATCGCCACTTTGGCAACCGCGACACGGTTGAGGTTCTTGGTGTAGGCCTGTGCACTCGACAGATAGCGGCTGACTGAAACAGCAGCCAGCAATCCGAATAAAAGTGCTCCGGCTAAAACGATAAAGAAGCGTTTGTTGCGCATGATTGACTCTCCGTGTGGTCAGTTGACCGGGTTAAGAAGTGGCGCCTCAGTTAGGGGCGAAAAATTGCGATGGAGAGGATGCTTCCGAGTGTGATCGCGACGCCGTAGGGAATTGTGTATTTGCGATCCACGGGCACTGCAAACTTGGGTATTTGCCAGCCAGGCAGCATTCCCACGAGTATTTGAAAAACGCGGTTCATGGTTGAGACTACTGTTCCGGTACGAATGATTGAGACCGTCGCCAGCAGCCCTCCGGTGATCACCACGACTAAAAAAGTAGGCAGGACCAGGCTGCCGCCGATCACGGTTCCTATCGCTGCAAAAAGCTTGACGTCGCCGGCGCCCATTGCCCCAAATATGTGAAGCGTGAACATCAGCACGAAAGCGAGCGCGCACCCGGCGATGCTCGAGTACACACCACTCAAGCCGCCAAAGATCGCGTTGACTGCAAAACCGCCGGCAAGTGTCGCCAGCACAAAGGCGTTAGGAATGCGGCGATAGCGAACATCGTAGTAGCCGATGATGATCGCTAGCGGGATAAGAAGAAATATGTTTACCAGGAATTCGGACATCTCTTTGTGTAATATCAGGGGTTCATTTTCCGGAAAGGGGCTGGCGGCAATGCTGTGACTGTTACCCGCTGACCCGATTGACGAGTACGTTGAGCCTTACGCCGATTGCGTCGCCGAGGGCGCTGAACGCGCCGGCTACGGCCATCGCTACCAATGCCGCTGCTACCGCATATTCGGAAAGCTCGAGTCCCGTTTCATCTAGAAGAAATCTCTTCATCTTGTTTCCCTCCAGGATCTCTTTGGAATTAGAACCGTTGTCGACCTGGAATGGCTGTGTAAGAGCATCTTGGAAGAACCACTGGCGCGCCTTGCGGAATTTCTAGAATTCTGTCGCAAAAGCGCGCCGGGCTCCTTTACGCTCACCAGAATTAGCCGGTGATGGTGTTGCCGAGTTCCGTGATCTTGGTACCGATCGCATCACCCAACGCCGTGAAGGCGCCGACGACGGCGATAGCAACCAACGCTGCGGCAACAGCGTATTCCGACAATTCAAGACCGGTTTCATCGCGAAAGAATTTGCTAATCATTTGTGTTTGCTCCTTTTAGTTTGTTTATTGCTTGATCCTTCGTCCGCCTTCTTCCGCGTCGAAAGAAAGCTCGCGAATGTTGCGAGAGAGAAACTCATGACATAAGGGCCACTTTTGATTGTGGCCCTCTGCGGCTTCCGTGTGACGGAACTTCGGCTCTAACCGTGCGGCGGCCAAAGCCATTGATGCCACTCACCACGGTGCCACATAGAGTTAGCGCCAGGAGCAGCACGTCGTAACCACTGGAAAGCACAGCGCCGGCGCTGGCAAATACCGCCAGTGCCAGAATTGGTGCGATGACTGCGATTGCTGCGAGTGAAACTAACTCTTTGGTGGTAATAGCCTTCATGAGAATTCGTATAAGGTCTGTTGCGATTTTCGCGATGCCGTTCTGCGCCGCGAGTGCACTCGTCTTAACAAGGCACGTGCCACAAGGTGGTATTGGTGAGAAGCCCTGCAAAACTTCGCTGTCGACTTGTTTCTGCGTCTGGTTTTGTCGCTTTGGGTTTACAAAGCGACGCCGACCACCGAGCGATTAACTCGTTCGCAGTGCGAGGAACCCCGAGATTTCGCCGTTTGTTTGCTTTGTCGCCTGAGGTTGACAACGCTGAGCGGGGAATTCTCTGGCGGGGCGACAAGACCCAGGCGGAAAAAAAAAGCATCCGAGATTTCTCTCGAATGCCTGGCGTCTTAGGCCGGCTTTGTTTCGGTCCTGGTTATCGTTAGTTCCGAAACTGTAACCCCGGCTCAGTATCTTCCTGCAGAAAGTCGCCGATATCGATGGCCAACCGCTTGAGTTTCTTGTAGAGGGTTTGACGCGAGCCCAGACCCAGGGCCTCGCTAGTACGGGCCACGTTGCAGTCGTTTCTCTTCAGCGTTTCAGTAATGACCCGTCTTTCGTAGTCTTCGAGCAACTCGTCAAGCTTTTCAGATGAACGCTTGCCGTTCCCAGGGCGCAACTTCAAAGGGAGAATGTGTTCGCTGACCTGGTCAGGCGTGATGTAACCGTTTTCATCCGCATACAACACCAACCGCTCGATTTCACCAGCCAGCTCGCGAACATTTCCCGGCCAGCTATAGTCTTCGAGCGCCCGGACTGCATCCCAGGTTATCCCGGCGATTTCCCTGTCGTTTCGCCTTGCATAGTGTGACAGGTAATGAGAGATCAGAGCGGAGACGTCTTCCGGTCGCTCCCTGAGAGGGGGCACTTTGATTGTAAGTCCAGCTATGCGGTAATACAGATCCTCACGAAACTGCTTCTCGCGAACCAATTGCTCCAGGTCTTTGTGTGTGGCAGCAATGACACGAACGTTGACCTTTCGGGGCGCATTTTCTCCGAGCGTGTGAATCTCGCCTTCCTGAAGAAACCTCAGAAGTTTCGGTTGTAACGCCAGCGGCAAATCACCAATCTCATCCAGGAACAGTGTTCCCTTCTCGGCGCCGCGTATCAGGCCCGTGTTGTCATTGAGTGCACCTGTAAAACTCCCCCTGCGATGGCCGAAGAGCAGGCTTTCAATCAGATCAGGCGGGGCGGCAGAACAGTTAAAAGGTATGAAGTCGCTATCGTTGCGGCGGCTGAGCCGGTGGATAGCGTGAGCCACTAATTCTTTACCGGTGCCAGACTCGCCCGTGATCAACACCGACGAGTTAGAGTCTTTGATCCGCGCGACCGCTCGCGCGACCTCAATCATAGGCCGGCTCGCGAAGATCATCCCGGGAAGGGAGAAGGCGTGCGCAGCGGTTTCGGCCAAGTCACGAGGTGGGACGGTCTGGGCCATCGCGGCGTGCGAATGCGCCAGACGTGTAACATCCACTATCGCGCCAAGATCGCGGGCTTGTTTTTCCGACAAAGGCCTCACGCAACGACCGTACAAAGCCGCACCTACCCGGCCCGGCTTGAACGAAGCCAACACGAGACAAACCGAGGTGTCGCCAGCTTCAAGAGAGGTGGCCGAGGAACCCGCGGCCAAAGTGTCGCTGACGCTTGCTCTTGCTGCGGATAGCTCCGCCTCTTCGAGTCCTTCCGACCACTGGAGACCTGGTCCCTCGCCCCGCTCAAGAGTCCAAATCGAGAGACCGTACATCGGCGCCGTCGACTCCACCAGCAGGCTAAGCTTCAGCATCACCTCGTAGAGAAGCTCCGGCCCGGCTGACGCAGCCTGGCAAAGGGCACGAACTATCGAACCTATCGGGAGTTGACGGGAGTCTTGATCGGTATCAGAAGACAGGGGATTAAAGCTGATCACTTCAGGCATGTGCCTCCCAGAGTCTGACATGGCATTACCGGAACAAACTGGGTCATTAAAAGCGAGCCTTCGAAGGAGTCGTTTAGAGAGGCAAGAGGGGCAGCTACGCGGTAGTAAGCGAATGGTGAACCGAGTTCTGCACTGGCCAGCCCGGTTCGACACCGAGTCTAAGCCTTGTGCTGTTTTGGTGTCAACAGTTTTAAACACCTACCCGGATCGGTATGAAAGATAACTGGATTTGTGTACGCCCACCGTACGCCTTTATGGTCCATTAAGCGCTGTTACTTCAAGTAAATGCTGAACTTACATTACTAAACCATTGCAAAGAAATTGCTTTACAGGTCTTAAGCACCGATGCTACTTTCCTCCAACCTTGCCCTAAAGTATTGACAGGCAACGGCTTGAACGTAGGCAAAGCACATTCTATTGGGGTGCTGGACCCAGCAGTACCAAGTATGTTGTGGCTGGAACGAGCGTGCTACTTAAGCAGCTTCTTAAATTCGAGCTATGGCAATTAGATTTGGCACCTCTGGCTGGCGGGCAATCATTGCAGACGACTTCACCTTCGAGGGAGTTCGACTAGTCACGAACGCTATTTGTTCTCATTTTGGATCGGGAGCCAAGACCGGAAACATCATGGTAATCGGATACGACACGCGTTTTCTGGGCGAGCAATTTGCCGAGGAGTGCGCCGGCGTTGTGTCTCAGCACTCCTTCCATGCCCTTCTCTGTGATGCTCCAGTCCCCACGCCTACTATCTCTTACGCAATCCGCGCCAAAGACGCGGTTTGTGGAATCAATTTCACGGCATCCCATAATCCACCCCAGTACAACGGCATGAAGCTCTCAACGAGCGACGGCGCACCCGCGCTTCCCGAGGTTACTCGTCACGTTGAGGAATTGATTAGCCAGCAAGCATCAACGCCGACGACTCGCGCAGTTGACACAGATTTTGAGCGGTTTGCGGCGCGGCCGGGCTACCTGGCTGACCTCCAGACAAAGATCAATTTCGATGTGATCGCAGCGGCAGGTGGTTCCTATGCATTTGACCCGCTATGGGGAACGGGTCGTGGCTACCTTGACGAGGTACTGCGTGCGCATGGTCTAGAGGTGGAAACGATTCACGACTGGCGTGACGTTCTCTTCGGCGGACGCTCACCCGAACCAGAAGCCAGCCATCTCGGTGAGCTGCGTGAGCTGGTGTTGTCGAAAGGATACGTGCTCGGTTTAGCGACTGACGGTGACGCCGATCGTTTCGGCGTTATTGATTCAAACGGTTCATTCATATCGCCCAATCAATTGATAGCTCTTCTCTTCGATTATTTAGTGGAGTCCCGAAACTGGAGCGGCGGCGCCGCCCGCTCCGTTGCAACTTCGCACCTGGTCGATCGTGTTGCGGAAGCACGCGGTTTACCACTCTACGAAACGCCTGTCGGTTTCAAATACATCGGAGAATTGATAAATGAAAACAAGATTGTCATCGGCGGTGAGGAATCGGCGGGCCTGTCAATCAAAGGTCACTATCCGGAGAAAGATGGCATCCTTGCGTGTCTGCTTGCAGCGGAGGCAGTTGCGGCGCGCGGCGCGAGTCTGACTGAACAGTTAGACGACTTGTATGCCCGCGTCGGAAAACTCGAATCGGGCCGGACCGGTATTCGTCTGACTCCCCAGCTTATGGAATCCCTCAGCGCGAAGTTGAAAGAGGATCCCAAAGAGATTGGTGGACGTCACGTTGAGCGGACCAACCGGACTGACGGGGTCAAGTTTATTTTCGATAATGCCTCGTGGTTGTTGATGCGTCCCTCAGGGACAGAGCCCGTAGTTCGCATTTACGCGGAATCGGAATCGGCAAAGGACTTGGAGGTGCTTCTTGAGCAGGGTCATAAATACTTATTGGGTTGATGAGCGAATTCGGGCGCAACGTGTAGCCCCGCGAACAGCTTCCCCGTTCGCCGCCGTCAAAGATATCTCGTTGGACATCATTGGCAGCCCTGCGGAAGTACGCCGACGCGGAGGCGTCATACCTTCATGGGTCATCTTTGGAATGATTCTCGTTGCCACCTTTGCGGTCTGTGTCACGGTCACCATGCGAACCCGAACCAGGATGGTTAACGCCTCCGAACAATTCGCGCACATGCAGAACGACGTCGAGGGTCTCCGCAGCGCAAATCAAGCCCTGAGATCAGAGATTGAAAATCTTAGCAATGATCCACGCACCATTGAAGCCGCGGCGCGCAGCCGGCTCAACATGGTCCGTGCAAACGAAATTGTCGTGCCCGTCGAATGAGCAAATGGGGAGCTCTTCGCACGGACGGCGCTGGATTAATTTTTACTCCGCCGGTCGCCTACCGCTCGTTCCCCATCTTGAAACCCCGTTTCGCGAGTGCCTGCCGAGCAAGCGCGGCTGTGACTGCCATCACAGCCGCGCCCCCCTCTTCTAACCGGTTTCAATTCGTGGATTTAGCTGTGTTGACAGTCGTATGCTCGTCCACTAAGATCGATTTCTCGTTGAAAATAATGAGCGGTTGCGAAGCATATGGCCGAAACCAAAGAGTTGAGTCCGATCGAGGATGCGGTTGAAAACTGGAAACGAAAAACCCTCGAGCCAACCCTCAGCAAACATCCCGAGCGCAAGAAACACTTCGAGAGCGTTTCCCTCGAAGAAGTAGATCGCCTGTACACGCCGGCTGATCTCGCTCAACAGGATTTTCCCAACGACATTTCTTTTCCCGGCGAGTTTCCTTACACCCGAGGCATACATCCGACTGGTTATCGCGGCAAGTTATGGACCATGCGTCAATTCGCAGGGTTCAGCACACCTGAGGAAACCAACGCACGCTTCAAATATCTTCTCGAGCAGGGTCAAACCGGTCTGTCTGTAGCTTACGACTTGCCTACCCTGATGGGCTACGACGCTGATTCCCTTCTCTCTGAGGGTGAAGTTGGCAAGTGTGGCGTGGCGGTCTCCTCGCTGGCGGACATGGAAGTGCTCTTTGATCAGATTCCGCTCGACCTGGTGACCGTGTCGCAGACGATTAACGCCCCTGCTTCCGTGCTTTTGGCTATGTATCTGGTCGTCGCTGAGAAGCAAGGCGCCGACTGGAAAAAGATCTCAGGCACACTTCAAAACGACATTCTCAAGGAATACATCGCGCAGAAAGAGTGGATCTATCCAATCCGGCCGGCAATGAAGCTGGTTATCGACACGTTTGAGTTTTGCACCCTGCATGTGCCCCGCTACAACCCGGTCTCAGTGAGCGGCTATCACATCCGCGAAGCCGGTGCTACGGCGATTCAGGAATTGGCGTTCACGTTGCGCGACGGGCTTGAGTATGTCGAGTGGGGGATCCAGGCAGGTCTCGAAGTTGATGAATTTGTGCCGCGGATCTCATTCTTCTTCAATGCGCATAACGATTTCTTCGAGGAGATTGCCAAGTATCGCGCGGCGCGACGGATCTGGGCGCGCGAGATGAGAGAACGCTTCGGTACGACCAACGAGCGCTCCCTCAAACTGCGTTTCCATACGCAAACTGCCGGTGTGTCACTAACCGTACAGCAGCCGTTGAATAATATTGTGCGAGTGGCAATTCAGGCGCTGGCGGGTGTCCTCGGCGGAACTCAAAGTCTCCACACCGACGCCTACGACGAAGCGCTCGCGCTCCCAACCGACCGGGCAGCATTGATCGCTCTGCGCACGCAACAAATCATTGCTGAGGAAACCGGCGTGCCCAACACCATCGACCCTCTCGGCGGCTCCTATTTTCTTGAGGCGCTTACGGAGAAAATGGAGAAAAGTGCGCTGGCCTATTTCAGGAAGATTGACGCAATGGGCGGTATGGTGGAGGCGATCGAGAAGGGATTCCCTCAAAGGGAAATTCAGGATTCTGCTTACCAGTATCAGAAGGCCGTCGAGCGCGGCGAGCAGGTAATAGTGGGCGTTAATAAGTATGCAATGGAAGACGACGTTACCGAGGTTCCGACCCTTGTGATTGACGAATCAGTTCGCGATCACCAGGTTGAACGACTAGAGGAAACCCGTCGTCGACGGGACGCCGGCGCCGTTGCGAACTCACTGGAGAAGGTCAGGCGCGCCGCCCAAACCAACGAGAACACCATGCCCGCCACGATTGAAGCAGTTCGAGCATATGCCACGCTCGGTGAAATCTGCTCTGCCCTTAGAGATGTCTACGGAGTTTATGAAGAGCCTGCATTCTGACCTTTCCGGCTATTAGTTCTCCCAGAAAAACCCAATGCTTGCTTTGATTCTGGCTTTTTTATCCGTGATGGGCCCAGGCGCCGGCGGTGTCCGCGAGCAGGCCACCAACAAACCACGACCGGATCGGGTGACTATTCAGCGTCGCAGGATTGTTTTGGTTCGACCTCCGAGCGTGGCGCGCCATTTTCCCGAAAAAAGGACTGCTATCGTTACGTACCCCGTGGTGAGCGGTTTGACCGATCCGACCGTGTTACGGCGTGTCCGCTCCGCCCTGGCCTTCAAGAATATTTTCGAATACTCGCTGGAAGAGTATCGAGAAATAGCCTGGCTTAGTGAATTCAGTTACGTCGTGAATTACAACCGCGACTACCTGCTGGACATCACATTTACCCAGACTGGAGCGGCAGCATATCCTGACGAACAAACGAAACACTTCCTCATCAACTTGAAAGACGGCAACATCGTCAAGGCTTCAGAGGCCTTTGAATACGACACCTTCGAGCGGCTCGCTGCCAGGGTGGATAGCAAACTTCAACTTGAGATTAAACAAATCGTTGAAGCAAATTCCACCGCCGGCGATAGTGACCCTGAAGGAAAGAAATGGGCCAAAGAAGCACACGAGATCTTAAAGTTTGAAGTTCAAAACCTTGATGACTTTTCTGTGGGCCGGAGGGGCATCACGTTTCTTTACGATGCGGGCTTCCCCCATGCGATTAAGGCTTTTGAGCCGCAGGGCAAGTATTTCTTTAGCTACTCGGAATTGAAGCCCTTCATAAAACGCGACGGGTTGCTGGGGCAATTCATAGACTAACGATACAATGCCAGCTATGAACGAAAGAAAAATCCGCGTGTTGGTCGCGAAGCCTGGCCTGGATGGCCACGATCGCGGCGCCAAAGTCATCGCTCGCGCCTTGCGTGATGCTGGTATGGAAGTCATTTACACCGGTCTGCGTCAAACTCCCGAAATGATCGCCGCCGCGGCGCTGCAGGAAGACGTTGACGCCGTCGGAGTTTCAATTCTCAGTGGCGCGCACAACACGCTGGCGCCCCGCATCGTACAACTCCTTCATGACCAGGGCATGGACGACTGTCTGGTCCTGCTTGGCGGGATAGTGCCGCAGGAAGACATTGCGAAACTAAAAGCGCAAGGTATCGCGGAGATTTTTTTACCGGGCACTTCAACCGAAAACATCGTTTCCTTTCTGCGTGAAAACGTTAAGCC
>JAXIOV010000171.1:0-40088 GCA_045403245.1 Pyrinomonadaceae bacterium
AGACAGTAAACGGGCAGTCTACTGTGTTCCTTTACGACGGCGCTGATGTCGTCCAAGAGCAGGTTGGAGGCACTCCGTCGGCTATTGAGAGCATTGACGGCAATCCCATTGAGATTAATGCGCTAGAGTATTTACGTACTCTAGGAAAAGTCCGCAATAAGTCCGCAACTGACGAAAGGCCGTTTTGTAAGTTCTTTATCGACGCAACCTATAGACGAGTGCTCTGTTGCTGAGCCAAGCGGGCGTATGTTGTCGGTAAATGCAGTCTACAACGCTACTTGCAGCGTCTGCAACGGTTTAACGGATTCGGTTTCGAGTCCCTGTTGTCCTTCGTGTCCCACTTGTCCCTCAAAACCAGCCAATAAGGGCCCAAGGATTTCCATCGTTTGGTGTAGCTACGTTCAGTTCGGTGAAATTAATTTGAGAATGATCCGATATGGCCCGCTTGCATGAACAATAGGGCAAACACTTCTTTAGAGGTACGGACAATGAATTTAAGAACGTTGGAGACGCGCTATCTTCGAGAGAGTTTTTTTACGCGCTCTCGATAAATTCTCGATAAATTTTGTATGGCGACGATAACTAAGCAGGCGCAGTTATACGAGTTCGGGCCGTTCCGTTTGGACGCGGGTGAGCGTTTGCTGCTGCGCGACGGCTCACCCGCTGCCCTTGCCCGAACGCTCTTGAAAACGCTGTTGGCACTCGTCGAGCGGAGCAGTCACTTCGTCGAGAAGGAAGTGTTAGTGCGGACTTTGGCTGCTACCTTCTATTCAAATCGGGTGGCTGTAGTGGTCGAACAGCCTGTGAAGATTAGATTGCCGTTCGGGTCGTATACTTCCGCGGTTCCCGCCGAACTATATTCCGTCCCATTTGAATCTAACACTGCTTCATGAATAATCTTTGTCGAGCCGGTAAAACTGCCGCCCGCGTCAAAACTGAAAGACTTGAAGCTAAAGCGGTAAGTGTTTCCGTTAAGATGACTCCAGACACCTTGACCGGGTGTTTTCAAGGCTTGAGGTATGCCTGAGGTCGAGTCCAGAGTCGTCCCGCCAGACATGAATGTGGTCAGGGACGCAAAGGTTCTGATTTCCGCGCCTGTCTGACAGTTGCGGATTGTTACCTGAACATCCCATGTCCCTTCTAATCTTCCGCCACCAATTTGGCCAGACACCCAAATCGGAGCAAACATCGCCAATAACGAAATTGCCAACGCCAATCCGCCGGTTGTTTTCAAGAATATGTTTCTCATCCTTTTGCCTCTTTCTGGTTGGATTTATTTTCAGCCCGCGCTCTTGTCGCGGGTCCCGCCGAATTTCTTAATTGCGGCATGAGTGTCATAATCCCAAAAATAATCCTGGACAGCTTTCGGGTATCCTGAAAATCTTCTGACTCTTTTCTGAAACGGCTCATGTCTAACCCCAAAGAGCTATACGAGTTCGATGAGTTTCGACTGGATGTTGCCGAACGTCTTTTGTCGCGCGAAGGCGAGCGAGTGCCGCTTTCTGAAAAGGCTTTCGACACGCTTTGCGTTCTCGTCAGGCGCGGCAATCATCTGGTTCGCAAAGACGAATTGTTGAATGAAGTCTGGGCGGATGCAATAGTCGAGGAAAACAATTTAGATAAAAACATTTCGCTGCTCCGGCAGGTCTTAGGCGAGCGGACGGGAAAAGGGAAATTTATTGAAACCGTGCGCGGACACGGTTTTCGCTTTGTTCCTGAAGTGCGTGAAATTGAAGCGGAGGAGAAACGCCAAAAGCTGGGCAAGGAAAGCGGCGCTGCGGCGGGATCTGCTTTGGGCGAACCAACGGCAGAACCTTCCGCACTAGCGGACGGGTTAACCATTACTGAATCGCAACTTACGAATTTCACGTCTCAAAGCGAAGATCGAAAACCCAGGGCTAGAAACCGTTTCAGCAATTTCAGAATTCTGCTTTTCGCCGCTGTGTCTTTATTGATCCTCGCCAGTGTTACGGGAATGTATGTTTGGCGGCAATCTTCGCTTGACACTACAACTAAAACGGTTGCCATTCTACCTTTTAAATCGCTGGTTCCGGATCAACGTGATGAGGCATTGGAACTCGGAATGGCGGATGCTTTGATTTTGAAACTGAGCGACGGCGAAGAAATTACCGTTCGTCCGTTGAGCGCGATCCGGCGATACAATTCGCCGGAGCAAGATTCGATCGCGGCAGGACGCGAACTTGACGTCGAAGCCGTTTTGGACGGAAGCCTTCAAACTGCGGATGATAAAATCAGAGTTTTGGCGCGGCTATTCCGTGTAAGTGACGGCAAACAACTCTGGGCTGGTCAATTTGACGAAAAATTCACGGACATTTTCACCGTTCAGGATTCAATCTCCGAAAGAGTCGCGACCGTTTTAAAGATTCGGCTCGCCAACAAAGAGAAAAGGCATTACACGGATAATATTGAGGCTTATCAGTTTTATATGAAGGGGCGGTACCACGCTCTTAGATTAACTCGCGCGGAAACCGACAAAGCCATAGTCTATTTTCGGCAGGCGATAGAACTCGACCAGAATTACGCGTTGCCGTATCTCGGACTCGCGAAGGCGTATCTACCAATGGCATTGACCAGCGGCTTGCCTTCCTGGGAAGTGATGCCCAAAGCGAAAGAAGCGGCGTTGCGCGCCATTGAGATTGACCCGAGCATTGGCGAAGGTCACGCCACAATAGGCTTCATAGGTTTTTGGTACGACTGGGATTGGCAAGCGGCGGAAAAACAGTATCTGCGAGCCTTGGACCTTGATCCGAAAAGCGCGGAAGCCCACTTTGGTTATGCGCATTTACTTTCAAATAGCGGACGGCATGAGAAAGCACTCGACGAAATAAAACTTTCAAGAGAACTCGACCCGCTGTCCTTAGTAACCAACGCGCTGGAAGGGCAAATTCTTTTTTTCGCACAGCACTACGATGAAGCCCTCGATCGCCTGCAAAAGACGATTGATTTGGAACCAAACTTTTGGCTTTCGCATCTGTTTATTTCAAGAGTTTATAGCGAAAAAGGAATGCACGCGGAAGCAGTAGCCGAGGCGAAGAGAGCGGGCGAACTTTCAGGCAATTCACAATCAGACGCGTATCGCGCTTATGCCCTGGCCAAGTGGGGCAAACTTTCCGAGGCACGAGCCGTGCTTGACGAATTATTAAAGTTGTCAACCGAAAGATACGTTCCGCCGTATAACATAGCGCTGGCTTATAACGCGCTCGGCGAGCGAGAGAAAGCACTTGATTATCTGGAAAAGGGGTTTGCGGAAAAAGACGTGCGAATGGTATTTCTGAAAGTCGAGCCGCAATGGAACAATCTGCGCTCCGAACCGCGTTTTCTTGATTTGCTCAAACGTATGAAACTCGAATAGTTATATCCCAATCCTCTCGACCACTCTTGCTTGATCCGACTTGAGAAGTCGTATTAGCTTTGTTTCCTGCCTAACGAATTTTGCTCTCAGAGACTACCCGCCCTAAAAGCGCTCAACGTCTATTTGGGCTGTCTGCAAATATCGCCGCGTGATCGTCGAACTCGGAATTGATCGGTGCCGGAAGATGGACAACCGGTGACCAGTCGGAATACTTCTGCCCTCGCCGCTCCTGACCGTACGAAGCGATCGATATCGATATCAGCACAAGAACTGCGGGACAGTCAGCCTGATATTCATCGCATTGCTCCTCCTATTGATTTTGCAAAGTTAGTCGCGCAGTATAGCCGATTAAGGCCAGCCGATGTTCAGTGATCAGCTTGGGCGAGGTGAATCAGAACAAAGCAAGCTTGGAATAGTTTCAAGCACGATCTGTTTGTTTCTTAGTCATGAGCGGATTATGAGATTCGCCTGGAGATTGTCAAGGGAAACTATCGCGTCAGATCAATCGATCCGTTCGGAAATAAAATTCTGGTCGCATCAACTCGTGCTTGATAGTTCGCTTGGCCTTTGCGCTGTGTCGAGAGCGAACCTACTCGACATGACTACAGATCAAGTCTGCAAGAATCCTTGCAACCATTCTTAACTGTGGTAAACTCTCACGCTCTCTCTAGCCAGCTCTTTTTCGTTTCTCACTGAGTCACCTTACAGAGGACATAAGGAGGACCTTCAATGTCCATATTCAAGATTCAAATCAAAGCGGGGACACCCGCGGTGTTTGACCCAAATCCGTTGACCGCGTACCCGAACGACAGCGTCTACTGGTACAACGGCGACAAAGTTGCTCATTGGCCTGCGCCCAGCGCTGCAAATCCGAAAGGTTGGCTTGACTACCAGATTCCACCCAAGGAACAGTCCAGCCAAATTTCTCTTAACCCGCCAGCGCCTTACACTTTGAACTACGTTTGTGCTCTCCATCCCGGCGAAACGGGACAAATCAAGGTAGTTCCTGTGAAAAGCAAAACGAAGAAAGGCCCGTACGGTGGCAAAACGAAGAAAGGCGCATTCGGTAGCAAAACGAAGAAAGGCGCGTACGGTAAGACCACGAAGTAAGGCCCGTTGGCTATGAAGACGCAACCGCGGGCATCATCGTAGACCTCTGGCCGCGGCAGCAGGAAGTCGCTGCGCAACAACCTTACCTGAGGAGGTTCCTATGTTAGAAGAGACGATCGTCAAGGATCAAACGGGCGAAGAAGATCGCAACGAGTCATCAAACGTCAAGCAGGGGTCGGAAGTGACCCGGCGGAATTTCCTCCAATTTGCCATCGCGGCCACGTCGGGATTGGCGATAACTTCCTTGCTGCCACCTTTTGCCCTGAAGACTTGGGCACAACAGGTGGCAGGTCCTTGTCCCCCGGGCCAGCCGCTTCAGACAATAATGGAGATCACGAGTTCGAGTTCGACCAAGACTCTTCAGGCCGTACTCAAGATCCTGGATGAAAAGAGGACCTATTTGGCCCCACCGGCCGACGGGGCTGCAGGCGTGTGTGTTCCCAACACCGGCCAGATGCGTTATATCGCCGGTTACGATCCGGCGGACCCCAGCAAGATGTGGCCGACGACTAAGGGTGTCCCGAGTCCGGCCCCAACTCTTCGGGCGCGCGTCGGAGACAGACTGCAAATCACGCTTCTGAACCACGTGAACGTAAAGAATTTTCCCGGCACCTTAGACGTTGCTGAGAATGGGCAAGCTTGCGATCAAAATAAATCCGTGGGCCCCGGCGGAACGAGCGTCAACACTTATCCGGGTGACCCAAGTTTTGAAAAACCACCGAACTGCTTTCACGGGTCGAGTTCGACCAATTTGCATTTTCATGGTAGCCACACCAGTCCCAGCGGAATCGCCGACAACGTCTTGCTAAATATTCGGCCCTCTCCGCGGGGGCCCGGCGGCAAACCGGTGGTGAACGAGCAGTCTGTAGCGGCTATCTTCACCAAGATATTCGAGGCATGCGCGCACGGTCACCAGCCCATGCTCTGGGGAGATTGGCCCCTCGAATGGCGAGCGTGGCAAAAAAAGCTTCTTAAAGACTATGACAAGACCGCTCCATGGCAGGGCCAACCAGGGACGTTGCCACACGACCAACAGTTATGGATACAAAACGAGAAAGAAATGGCGCATCACCTGTTGCCGCAGTATTACATAGGCGCCTTCCCCAACTGTTTCAAGATTCCGGAATGGAATGGTCAGAAGACCAGCATGGGCCAAGCGCCTGGAACTCACTGGTATCACGGTCACAAGCATGGATCGACTGCACTGAACCTGGCCAATGGCATGGCCGGTGCGCTGATTATTGAAGGCGATTACGATGAGAAGTTGAACCCATTCATTACCAAACAACGCGTGTTGGTGTTGCAGCAGTTCGGAGCTGTACTCAACCTGCTGCGCAGCGGAATCGCGCCGCAAAACGCCGATCTGGTTTTCGTGAACGGGCAATACACCCCGGTCTTGCATATGAACCCGAACGAAATGCAGCTCTGGCGTATTGTGAATGCGTGTCATCAGGCGTCGGTGCCGCTGGCCTCCCCAACGGGAATCAAGTGGGTGCAAACCGCCCAGGACGGGGTGCAGTTTGACCCGAAAAACTATGATCCAACGGTTACCGATGCGGCGTTTGCCGTACCCGCGAAGTCGACAGCGCCGTTCGGCAGTTTGGCGCCGGGCAACCGGGTTGACTTACTGGTGCAGGCGCCCAGCATTCCGGGCCCTTACCAAGTGAAATTCAACAATAAACTTCTGTTGACAGTGGAAGTAAAACAAGATCTCTCGGTTCCTAAGATCGACAGTCCCATGCCGTTTCCGACGCGGGCGCAGTTTCCTCAGATGCCGGGATTTCTCTGGGACATCAATCCCGCCGACGTCAGGATCAGACGGGAGCTCCATTTTAAGTCCACTGCGGATCCGTCAGTTGCGCCAAACATGGGCCGGGGCACGAATCCTCCGTACCCGCCTCCGGTACACACGATCGACGGCAAGCAGTTTAACGAGGGAATCATCAATCAAGTCATGCTACTCGGCGCGACCGAAGAGTGGACCCTGTATAACGACGGCGGCGCGGCCCATCCTTTCCATATCCACATCAATCCGTTTCAGGTTGTAGAGATCCTTGATCCGAACCAAAACGGTGGGGCTCCGGTCAAACTGCCGCGGCCGTGGGTCTGGTGGGATAATTTCGCGATCCCAACTGGTGGCTACGTGAAGATGCTAACCCGATTCGTAGATTTCACCGGCATGTACGTTCTCCATTGTCACATCCTGGGCCACGAAGACCGCGGCATGATGCAACTGGTGGAGGTTATTAGTAACACCACAACCATGACGCATAAGTAAGAACAAGGAAGAATCTTAGCCAAGGGCTGTCCGGTAACTGACAAGCCTTTACGTCCGAACGAGGGTGCTTTTGTGATCGCAAAGCGCGGCGCTGATGTCAGCCAACGAAAACCCTGGGCCGATTGGGCCGGGGAATCAACATCCCACCTGAATGACGAGAGTTTGCGCGCGGGACTCGCTCTTCTTTGGAGGGCGTACCTCTGCGCTCAGGACACGGGTATGAACGTGTGGGAATTTGCCCTGCGAACCGGCAGGCTGTATGAGGCGGGAACAACCGCCAGCGATCTCCGCTGGATGGTGGCCAAGGGGTTCGCCGAGCACGGCGAGGAAACGTCCGGTTACGACGAGCCCCATCGCTCGTTCCGCCGCAGCAATGGCTACTTTTTCAACAATCACACCTGTTTGATTCTCACCCCGAGCGGCGCCGCACTGGCAGAACATGTTTTCCGGGAGACTGGTCGATCGCCGCAAGCAAAATTGGCTGCGCTTGCAGCTGTTGCGGAAACTGCGGCCCTCGCAAACGTGCCGCAGGAGGCCTACGAAACAAACAAGGCAGCGGCGTCCGCTCTGAAACCTCGCTGGGATATGACTCGACGGGAGTTATCACTTGCGGGATTGATCGTTAAGCGCTTTCGGGTACCGGCGCGGAATCAAGAGACAATTCTGAGCGTGTTCGAAGAAGAAGGGTGGGCTGAGCACATTCACGATCCGTTGCCCATCACTCAAGAGATCGACGCGCCTACCCGGCTGCACGATGCTATCAATCGGCTCAACAGGTGCCAAATCAATCCTCTCCTTCGCTTTCACGGCGACGGAAAAGGAACAGGCGTTTTCTGGGAGCTTAGCCAACCGGACATGTTGGGCTAAGGGCCCAACCCGAGGGCTGGCTCCGGGTTTCAATGCGGAGGGAGTTTTGCCAACTGCTTATGATTATTTCAAGTTTTGCCGGTGTGTCCGCCAATCGACACCAGATCGACACTTGCATCTTTGCTTGCCATGGAAGATAGTGCCGATCTTCATCTGCGGTTCTGGTGTAAAACCTTAAAGCCTGCCCACTACCTTGAATAAAAGGAGAAAACTATGACGAAGAACACAGTCTCGATAACGTTAGATGGGGATTCCCTGGCACGATTCGCGCGCCTGTTTGGCACTCGTCCGTCAGCGACCGGAGTTCACTGCGGCGATGACGATGGAGATGTAGACGGCGTGTGCGGTACTGTCGCGTCAGGGGCCCACTGCGGAGATGACGACGGCGTCGACGGCTAACGATCTTTACCTCCACGAACCAATCACCTCAGGCGTTCCACTATTCAAAGGGCGATTGGATGAGAATGCCAGCGGACTAACGCGAGAGGACAAGCAGTCGGGCCCCGCGCGCGTGCACCCGTTTCTTCGGACCGCACCTTGATGCGGCCTTCAAGACGTGTGGGGCCTTAACATTTTCTTGCGGAAGAGTGTTGGCTACTTGTGCGGGGATCAAACGCATGGTTTCAAGCAATGCTCGAAGCATGCGCAGCTTAGCGCCCCAGACGACCTTGCTGTATGCCAAGCAGTTGGCCGCAACCGCTGGCATAAGCGAGGTCAGGGATATCACCGACTTCGATATTCTGCGTGTGCCGGTATATGTAAGTGTGCGACCGCAAGCGCGCGGGGAGTCGTTTACTTTTGGGAAAGGGCTGCGCCGCGTTGATGCCGAAGTCGGGGCCTACATGGAGGCCCTGGAGTTTTTTTTCGCCGAACCGGGGATAGGTTGTGTTTCAACCAGCTGGGGATCTGCGAGGGACGTCGCCGGCCAAGACCGTGCAGACGATGCGATTCTTGATTTCGTTCCGTTCCTTCAGCGCGAGATCGACCTCGATGGTTCGTTGTTGCTCGCCTCGGCTCAGGAGCTGGAGAGCGGAGACGAGTGTGCTATTCCTGCAGAACTCATCTTTTATCCGGCACCGGACGTTGGGCAGTCGCTCTTCGGTTCATCGACCAATGGCTTGGCATCGGGCAACTCGCTGCTTGAGGCAACTATTCAGGCTCTGTTGGAGCTAATCGAACGCGACATTTGGTCGTTCGAATTCGTTCGCGGCGCGTCAAAGTTAGTCGAGACGGCGAGTCTGCCGGACGACGTGCGCGAAATCGTCGAGCGTGCTGAGGGGAACGGCCTGCAGCTGAAAGTTCGCACTATTCCTAACGACTACGGAATGCCGTTCTTCGCGGCCTTCGTGTTCGATTTGAACAATCCCAGCCGCAAGACATTCAACGGAGGTTGGGCATGCGATCTAGACCGTGAAAGGGCGCTCGTGCGAGCTGTTACCGAGGCAGCACAAAGCCGCGTGGCTTTCATTCACGGCGGGCGGAAGGTACCAAGGTCGCGAGCGGCAGGCTTCACAGTTGAGGCTCAAGAGCGGGAAGCGAAACTCGTGCGGCAACACATGTTGGGCGTGAGCGATCCGCGACAGCAAACGTCGCTGATGGACATTCCCGACCTCGACGTTGCAGGCACCTTGCAGCAGAAACTTGATGCGGTGATCGGGCGATTGCGCCGCGCAGTGCAAGCACCAATATACCGTGTCGTGTTCACGCCGCCCGAATCGCCGTTGCAAGTGGTTCGCGTGGTTGTGCCTTTGTTGGAGAATCTTAAGGAGAACCGAGTCCGAGTGGGACGTCGCCTAAAAGGGGCTATCGATGCCGTTGGAGTTCAAGCAGCGTGAAATTGGACAGTCATAGCCAGGAGAGTTCGCAAGACTCGTACGTAGCAGGGGTAGGTGCGATGGAGATTCGGCAAACCGTCGAAATCCGTGTCCGAGGGACAGTTCAGGGTGTTGGCTTTCGGCCCACCGTATGGCGACTGGCGTGCGACGAGGGACTCGTGGGCGAAGTTCTTAATGACGGCTTTGGAGTACTGATCCGAACCACCGGAAAATCGGGTGCCATCTCGCAGTTTCTTTCCCGGTTGCACACCGAGGCTCCGCCACTTTCGCAGATCGAGGATGTGGAGACGCAGGTCTTGAACCTGCTGGACTTTGAGGACTTCCGCATTGCCGAAAGTGTAAGTGGCGAGAACTGCACGCGCGTCACTCCCGATGCTGCGGTCTGCGAGGCCTGCCGCGCCGAAGTGCTGGATCCGAAGGAACGGCGATATGGTTATCCCTTCGCCAACTGCACGCACTGTGGACCCCGCTTTTCCATCGTGAAAGAGGTTCCCTATGATCGTGCGAACACGACGATGGCGGACTTTCCGATGTGCGCATCGTGCAACAGCGAATATCTGCAGCCTGCCGACCGCCGCTTTCACGCACAACCGATCGCCTGCCCGACCTGCGGGCCATCAATTTGGCTGGAACGGATTGACAGAAGCGCGAGATCGGATCATCTTCCGACGACTACGGCGCTGGATTCCGCTATCGAGTTGTTAAAGGACGGCTCGGTGGTAGCCATTCGCGGGCTGGGCGGGTTTCACCTGGCTTGTGATGCCACGAATCCGGAAGCCGTGCTACGGTTGCGCCAGCGCAAACACCGGTACGGCAAACCGTTTGCCCTAATGGCAAGGGATCTCGAAACAATTCGCCGCTACTGCAATTTGACTCCAGCCGAGGCTGACTTGTTACAGAGTCCTGAAGCACCCATCGTATTGCTCTCCGCTGACGGGGCCGAGAAGTTGCCGGAGGGGATCGCACCGGGTCTGAACACTGTGGGCTTTATGCTGCCCTATACACCCCTGCACTTATTGATCACACGGCAGATAGATCGGCCACTCGTCATGACCAGCGGCAATATCTCCGACGAACCACAGGTCACTAGTCTCGACACCGCACGGACCGGTCTGCGCGGCATCGCCGATGCGATGTTGATGCACGATCGTGAGATCGCGAACCGGATCGATGATTCGGTCGTGCGGATCGTTGCTGGTAGACCATCTGTGATGCGACGTGCACGCGGTTATGCCCCAAGTGCTGTGCCGTTGCCGCCCGGCTTCGCAGGCGCGCCTGACCTGCTCGCTTTTGGCGGCGAGTTGAAGGCCACTTTCTGCGTCGTGAAAGACGGGGCCGCGATTCTCTCTCAGCACCAGGGTGATCTGGAAGACGTTTCGACGTTCGAGGATTACCAAAAGAACCTGCAACTCTATTCGAGGATTTACGATCATCGGCCGCGCTTGTTGGTTGCCGATATGCACCCGGAATATCTTTCCGCCAAGCTCGCCAAACAACGCTCGGCGACCGACAACCTGCCTCTGCTGGAAGTTCAGCATCATCATGCGCACATAGCCAGTTGCATGGTGGAAAACGGGGTCGCGCTGGATGCCGGGCCCGTACTTGGTATCGCGATTGATGGACTGGGCTTTGGCGACGATGGCACGATCTGGGGCGGTGAGTTTCTGCTGGCTGATTATCGTGGCTATCGACGGGTTGGCGCGTTCAAGCCCGTAGCCATGGTGGGCGGCGTCCAGGCCATCCGCGAACCCTGGCGCAACACCTATGCGCATCTGGTCGCCGGGATGGGATGGACCCAGTTTGTCGAAAGGTTTTCCGGACTGGAACTCTATCGTTACTTGATCAACAAGCCGCTGCCAACGATCGATCGCATGCTGGAAAGAGGACTAAACGTGCCGTTGGCCAGTTCGTGCGGCCGGCTTTTCGATGCGGTTGCGGCAGCTTTGGGGTTGTGCGCCGACCAGGCGATTTTCGAAGGCCAGGGCGCTATGGAGTTGGAAGCCTTAGCGGAGCCGTGGCGGCCATCGGTCGCTGAGCCGCCGTACCCCTTCACTATCACCGAGCAAGCTACCAGTGGCCTGCTCTACCTAGACCCGTTACCCATGTGGGAGAGTCTGCTGAAGGATATTGACAGACAGACTCCAGTTGCTCGGATGGCTGCCCGTTTCCACTACGGACTCGCCAGGGCGATTCGCGACATGGTCGCGCGCATCCGAAGCACGAACGCAGCGGGCACCTCGGTGAACCGAGTAGCGCTCAGCGGCGGCTGCTTCCAGAACAAACTCTTGTTAGAAGAACTAGTGCAGTTACTAGAGTCAGATGGGCTAAGTTGTCTCTTACACGCCAAAGTCCCGACCAACGACGGAGGGCTGGCACTGGGACAGGCTGCTATAGCGGCAGCGCGCCATATCGAGCGTTCGAATCCGGCGAACTTGCGGTCGAGCGCGTCAAACAATTAAGGAGTAAGCAATGTGTCTTGGAATCCCTGGCCAAATAGTAAAGATCACCGACATTCAGCGGCAAATGGCGCTCGTCGACGTTAGTGGCGTCCAACGAGAAGTGAGCCTGGAGTGTGTGGTTGACGATTACCATCCGCTCGACAGATGTGTCGGTCACTGGGTATTGGTGCACGTTGGCTTCGCCATGAGCCTGATCAACGAAGGGGAGGCAGAGGCCACGTTGAAGGTACTCAGGGAGCTTGGCGAGGTGCAGGCGGAGCTTCTCGCGATGAAGGAATCGGCGTCGAGTCCGCCTGCAAACGTTTCTACAACCCCGTTGCCTGAACTCGTGGCCCAAACGTCATGAAGCTCGCCGAAGATCCAAACCTGGAGGGGCTTTACCCGTTCCTGCACGGCAAGAAGCAAGATCCGTTGGCGATGAATTCGGCCTTGCTCGAGTCCGTGGGGCAAAAGGCAGCTCATCATCACAAGGTGATTGACGCTTTCTTCGCCACGAATGGGCAGCAAGTCGTCGCTGCTGCGGGAGCGATTGCGGATGTTTATCGCGGCAACGGCCGACTCTTTACGATGGGCAACGGCGGCTCGAGCTGCGATGCGGCGCACGTGGCCGTCGAGTTTCTGCACCCGATCACGGCGGGGCGTGTCGCGCTGACCGCAATCGACCTGACCGCCGACCGGACGATGATGACCGCAGTGGCCAACGACGTCGGTTTCCAGCATGTCTTTGTACGTCAGTTGATTGCTCAGGCACGCCCGGGGGACGGCTTGGTAGGCCTCTCGACCAGCGGTAATTCTGACAATCTCGTTAGGGCTTTCTTGAAAGCAAAGGAAATGGGTGTAACAACTATCGGTCTGGCCGGCATGAGCGGTGGCGAGATGGCAAAGATCGGATTGGATCACTGCCTGGTGGTCGAAACCGATAGCATTCATAGGGTGCAGGAATGCCACGTAATCATCTACCACATTCTCTGGGACCTGGTACACACACTGCTGGCGGACAATCGCGGTTCATTGGCCACTACGGGGTGACCGCTTAACGACAAGTAAAAAGAAAGAAAACAAAATGAAATACGTCGACGAATTCCGAGATCCCGAGAAGGCGCAGTTTCTGTTGAAGGAAATCCGCGAACTCGTGCCCCAAATCCGGAAAGGTCGCACCAGCCCGGTATACATCATGGAAGTCTGCGGAGGTCACACGCACGCCATCTTCCGTTACGGGGTCGAGACAATGCTGCCGGATGGGATCGAGTTGATCCATGGCCCCGGCTGCCCGGTTTGTGTGTTGCCCATGGGACGCGTTGACGATTGCGTGGCACTGGCCCACATGCCAGGCATGATTTTCACAACGTTCGGTGATGCGATGCGAGTACCCGGCTCAAAAGAAAGCTTGCTGCAGGCCAAAGCTAATGGGGCCGATGTTCGAATGGTGTACTCGCCTCTTGACGCTTTGCGGATTGCCAGGGAGAACCCGGAGAGGCCAGTCGTCTTCTTCGCGTTGGGTTTCGAGACAACCATGCCCAGTACAGCACTAACTGTCCTGAGGGCGAAGAAAGAGGGCGTCAAGAATTTCTCGCTGTTTTGTAATCACATTACGATCATTCCCACGATCAAAGCGATACTCGATTCACCGGATCTTCAGTTGGACGGGTTCCTCGGCCCAGGCCACGTCAGCATGGTTATTGGCAATTCGTCATATCGATTTATCGCCGAACATTACAAGAAGCCAATGGTAATTGCGGGTTTCGAGCCGCTCGATATCCTGCACGGCATTTGGATGGTGCTCAAACAGATCGCCGAAGGCCGGATCGAGATCGAGAACCAATACAACCGTGTGGTTCCCGACGGCGGCAACACGGTGGCTCTGGATGCGATCGGCAAGGTCTTTGAATTGAGGGAGTTCTTTGAGTGGCGCGGTCTCGGTTCGATCGACCACTCGGGAGTTCGCGTCCGAGATGAGTACGCGGAGTTCGACGCGGAGCGGAGATTCTCCGTGCCGGCCCTCAAGATTGCCGATCCCAAATCCTGCCAATGCGGCGAAGTGCTCAAGGGTGTCATCAAGCCCTGGGACTGCAAGGTCTTCGGTAGAGATTGCACTCCGGAGACACCACTCGGCGCGCTGATGGTTTCGTCGGAAGGCGCCTGCGCTGCCTATTATCAGTACGGCGACATCGAGAAGATTCACGACACCAGGGCACTCGTCGAGGAGATGGCATGAGTAGCGCTTTAGAGGTGAGCAAAAGTAACAGCAAGCCGAGACGCCGCGGCAAGGTGCGGGTTCCAACAATCACGCTCGCCCACGGCGGTGGTGGCAAGGCGATGCACGATTTGATCGACGACATCTTCCTCGATGCGTTTGATAACGAAAGTCAGTCGCCGCTGGAGGACCAGGCGCGGCTCAGTCTGTCGGACCTGACGGCACTTGGCGATCGACTTGCTTTTACCACCGATTCCTACGTGGTCAAGCCAATCGAGTTCCCCGGTGGCAATATCGGTAAGCTGGCAATAGCCGGCACCGTTAACGACCTGGCGGTGGGTGGCGCGATACCACTCTACTTGTCCTGCTCGGTGATCATTGAGGAAGGTTTGCCGGTAGACACAATGCGCATGGTGGCCAGGACCATGGCGGCGACAGCTCAGGAGGCCGGCGTAAAAGTGGTTACCGGGGATACCAAGGTTGTCGAACGCGGAGCCTGTGACAAGCTGTTTATCAATACTGCCGGCGTCGGTGTCATTCGCTCAGGCGTCGACTTGGGCGTCGACAAAGCCCAGCCCGGTGACGCGATCCTCGTCAATGGGCTGTTGGGGGATCACGGCGCAGCGATCCTCAATGCGCGTGGAGACATGGCATTGACCACACTCATCGAAAGTGATTGTGCTTGCCTGCATGGCCTGATCGATGCGTTGTTGTCAGCCGTTCCCCGTACCCGCTTCCTGCGGGATGCCACCCGCGGAGGACTGGCCACAGTCTTAAACGAAATTGCCGATGCGTCGCAGGTTGGCATCGAGATCTACGAAGACCGCACGCCGCTCCGCAGCGAGGTCAAAGGCTTCTGCGAGATTTTGGGTTTGGATCCACTCTATCTTGCTAACGAGGGCAAGATCGTCTGCGTCGTGCCGCCGGAAGATGCGGAAACTGCACTGGCGGCGCTCAAGTCGCATCCGCTCGGCAAAGGAGCCGCGAAGATTGGCGACGTGACTGACCACCGTCCCGGCCGTGTCGTGATGCAGACTGTTTTCGGCGGGCGCCGTATTGTCGACATGCTCGTAGGCGAACAATTGCCGCGGATTTGTTAGCGAAAGAGTTTTTCAATCGGAGGAAGATCGAATGTCAAGCAACCCAACTGTCAAAGCGGCCGAGGGCGTCACGATTCGCATCAAGGACCAGGGCGAAGTTCTGGAATTGGATTATGACGGGGCCGTCTGTCAACATCCGGGTTCGCTGTGGTGGGGCACCGCGGTTGGCTTCCGGGCTATGCAAGTTGCCGCCCAGGCTCTCTCGCAAGACGATTTGTGGGCGCGCGATAATCTCTACATCGTTAGCGGTCATCCCGGCCCCGGTGTGAAAGACACCATCGATTATGTGACCGGGGCCGCCAGCCGCGATCGCTACAATGTTATCGTCGCCGAGGGCTGCGGAATGCAGTGCAACAGCAAGATGAAGTATGAATGGTGGGTGAGCGACGGCGAGAAGACTGCGAACATCAATCTGCGGCCGGATTTCGTGCCGCAGGAGTTTTACGATCTCACCGACCGCCTCGAAACTAACGAGACAACCAAGGAAGACATCAAAGCGTTCCGCATCTTCAAGGTGAACCTCTCCACGCGTATCTGGAATGCGCCGTTAGAAGAGAGCTTCCGCGTCGAAGTCGTCGATCAGCCTCTGCAGCCGGGAGAACTGCCTGAGGCAGCTAAAGCAGAAGACTATTTTGAACTACCGCCCACAGCGCCGAAGTAACAATAAAAGAGCAAGTTCCTGGACAGCCAGCCCCCGAGCTTTACAAGCGTGGTTCTCGGGTTTCATCCCAAACGTCTCGAACCAAAGAGTTCCTGGGGAAGTTTCGTCATTTCTCACGGAGCAGGGAATTCGCTGCAAGGCAATTGTCTCCCGCTGTCTTCATGGCAGGCGGATCCTCATCAACAATTTTGTGGCCAGCAATCCGTATCTGTCGGGCGAGCCCGTGGCGATGTGGCGGAACGATCTGCTCGAGCATTACCTGCCATGAGGGACGGCGGGGGATTCATGGTATTCGGAACAGGGACGTTGTCGAGTTGAAAAAGCGCATGGCCGGGCCCGGGTTTTGCCTGTTACGGCGTAGCACCGCGTCGACTTGGCCTTGCTGAGAATACGGTGGAGCCGGAACCTACCGATGAAGCGTAGCCATTCATTTACTGATGACGATGCCTTTCTCGCCGCGGTGACGAAGGTCTATGACGATGGGTGGTCCGACTACGCCCGCACCTGGAAAGAACGTGATGACTTGCAGAGTGAGGAATGGCGGCAGTTCACGGCAGCCGTCAAGCCCGGGGGGTCGGTTCTTGATGTTGGGTGTAATTCAGGAAGAGACACGAGGCAGCTACTCGATCTTGGGTACCGAGTGACCGGACTTGACGTAAGCGAGCAAGCCTTGCTGCAGTGCCGGGAACAGTGTCCGGAGGCACGGACGATTAAAATGAGTCTCCTGGACCTCGCCGGTCTCAAAGAGCAGTTCGACGGAATTTGGTTTTCCTACGTTCTGGTCCATATCCCATTCAGACTAGTGCCCCAGGCACTCGCCGCCCTTGACAGCGTATTGCACCCCGAAGGCTCAATGATGATGATGGTGACCGTTGTCGAGGAGCCGCAAGAGAAGATTCATAACAGCTGTGTGATGTTCGATGAGCACGGTGTGGCGCGAAAAGTTCCGGTTGCCCATTGGGCTCCCGATTCGCTGATCGCGCTCTTCCGATCCCGCTTCAAGGTTAGCTGGGTGAGTCTTAAACCGTTTGTTGATGGGTATGCTCAGCTTAGTCTTCTTGTCCAGTCACGTCGTTCACCGGCCGACTACCAAGAGCATTGATCCCAGTGAAGCGCCACGAGGACAGCTTGCGGTCTCTGAGCCCCCTCGAATTGGGGAGATTCCAGCGTGAGGGCTTGCTCACGGACTTTCAACTCTATTCGGCTGAGCGAGCGGGGCCGATTAGGGCCGCCTTGCAGGATGTGCTCTCGCTCCCATCGACCGCGCCCTACCATCAAGTGTTTCCCCCGGAAGACCGGCTCGTGTTTGACCGACACCTTGACCGCCGATTGGTTTATGAGCTGTGCACTCTTCCGCAGGTTATCCGCCCCATCACCCAAATCCTCGGTGACGACGTGATGTTGTTCAGGTCACAGTTCTTCGAGAAGCCTCCGCACGGTCCCGAGATCCCGTGGCATCAGGAGTCTTACTTTTGGGGAGTGGAGAAAGGGTGGGTCACGATGTGGCTCGCGGTCGATGAAGCGACCCCGGAGAACGGCGCAATGCGGGTGATCACCGGCAGTCACACCCATACGCGAGAGCATTTGTCGGTACCGCCCAACAGCCACTACTGGAGTACATTCACCCGCGCGGCAATACCACACGAATCTGATCGTATCGTCGATTGTTCAATGCCCGCGGGACACTTTATGCTGTTTGATGACCTGCTTCATAATTCCCTTTCCAATTCCACCGCGCTTCCTCGCTTGAGCTTTGCAGCTCGCTACGCACGCCCTGACTTCGCGATGGTTCACGATCTCGCGAACTACGGGTGTGTGATGGTGAGCGGCCGTAAACGAGACTCTGGGCTGCGCTTCTTATCTCCGCCAGATAGCGGCCCGGGCCTCGCCGGCGTTTGAGCCATCGGAGCACAAGCAACAAGGCACATCCCTATGGCGTGTGAACGGGAACATGGGTTCAAAATACGATTAGGTGATGCTTTCACTTTAATTTGGCCTTGTTGGCCCACAAAATCACAGTGCAAAGCTCCCTATCCAGCAGCAAGCGGTGAATTGACGAAATCGCTCAGCTTGCGTTGAGGCGGGTTTGGAATCCCCAACCGCAGAAAGTTATTCAAGTACTCATCGTACACTCTGGTTCCGGCGTAAGGCGTCAGGTTGAGGTCGACGATGTAATGCCGATCGTGACCGTCGTGCACCATGTCGATGCAGCCAAACTCTACCGGCGTGTTTTCGATAAAGGTGGCGACTTCCCGCTTCAACGTCGCGCTGATCGGTAGTTCGTCTGTTCCCGCCTTAAGGTGTTCGAGATCCGTCACAAAGTTGGTGTCACGCGGATCGTTAGACAGTTTCTTGATAATACCCAGAGCAAAGGCTTTGACGATGATGATTTGTTCGCCGGAGAAGTAAACGCGGTAGAACGAGTTCTCAGCGTTGGCGACGTACTTTTCAACCACGATCGCCGGATCCGTCCAGATATCTTCCCGCGCCATTCCGCGTTTCACGGTTTGGTAGTGGTAGGCTCCGACGTCTGGGGAGACCAGATGCTCAAGGCCACTGGCTGCGATGCTCTCCGGCGGTAGCCACCTTTCCAATTCACCGCCATAATTCAGGTCGGTTTTCACGAACAGAATTTCATCAGCAGGACCGGACGGCGCTGCCTTTGCTGAGGAAAGCCCGATGGCTTCAAGGTGTGCCTGGAGGGTCGACTTGCGAATGTCCTGGACGAACCCGTTGACGACATAGACACCTCGTTCAACGAAGCGATTAGTAAGGTCGCGGATTCGCAGCGGCAGTCGACCACGAACTGACAGGTTGATTTGGAAACAGACCGTCGTGAATGAATCGCAAATGAGATCAAATTCCTCGGGCGGAAATTCGCGGAATGGATCCGTCTCGATCCGCACCGCGTCAGCGCCGAGGACATGAGTAAGCAGGAAACCGGTCCACGCTTGCCACTCCAAAACTGCGACCTTACCGGACCACCCGCGATCGAATCCTTCGTCTGCGATGATCATCGGATAAGATTACCGCGAGAAGCGAAGTTCGAGCGAGTTGGATCAGAACGCACCCTGTAACTCAATCAATTGGCTGGCTCCCTTATCGCCGGCTGTGCACATCCGGCAAATAAAGATGCCTGTGCCAGCGGGATTTCCCTGATCGTCTTTGCCGTCCCAAACGATCATTCGTCTGCCGCGGGTCTGCGTCTTCTCGCTGACCAGCGTACGAATGTGGAAGGCGAACTTGTTCCAGAGTCCAACGAAAACATTCTCGGCATCTTCCGGCAACGTGTAGGTGATCTGGACTGTGCCATCCTCGTTCGGTACCTGGGCCAACTCGAAGCCGTGATCTTGCTCGACGGCCAATGTCGTTTGCTTTGCGAATGAGGAAGCCTCGTTAGTCTGATAGTGTTGCGAGGAGTTGGCCGGCTCGACGCGTTCCATGGGCGCGGTCAATCCGAGAGTGCGCGCGGCAAAGGCCCCCTTCTTGCCGCCGCCGATGCTCAGCTTGAACACCTGTTGGCCCGAACAGTATCCGGTGGTCACGTCACCCGCGATATCTTTCACAAACCGGTAGCGATTGATACGGTAGCGTGGGTCGTTCGGGATTTTGGTGTCGGGATTGGGCAAATGGTTCTGGGCAATCCAGGTCTCGCCGCCGTCTTCGGAGTAGCTGTTCTCAAGACCGCCTACCGGTGCGCTGAGATCCTGAAAGCCCCATCCGCCGACCCAGCCCTGACGCTCGTTGATGAAGCCGATCCCCTCCAGGTCGTTGTTGATGACGGCAGACGACGGCTTCTGGTCCTTGGCAACGTGCTTCTTCACCCAGGATTTGCCCCCGTTCTTTGTCACCAGGATCGATGCATTGCGGAAGTTCTCGAGCGCGACGAAGCCGTGAGTTTCGTTGAGGAACTGGATCTTCCAGCCCCACTCGCCACATTCGAAGTCCTTGATGTTGGCCGTCGTGTTGGTCCATGACTTTCCGCCGTCGTGCGTGCGAAGCACCACGGGCCTTACCTGGCCGTAGCGGCTCAGTCGGGGCGCTGGGTAAGCCTTGCGGTCAATCTTGCAGCTCTTGTCGATCAGTCCGCCGACAACGAACCCGTTGTCCTCATCAGAGAAGTAAATGTCGATCAGATTCGAGGCGTACTCTCTCATGTCAATCAGTTCCCAGCTCGCGCCGTTGTCCGTCGTCTTGATGATGGCCGGACCCGGGAGGCCGGGATCGTTAGTCCCGGAGCCGTAGGCGACGCGCTCGTTGACGGCGTGGAAGCCGCAGATGCCCGCGGGTGAACCCTCCGGTAGGTTCTCGACCGGTTTCCACGTTTCCCCGCCGTCCGTCGTCTGGTGCAAGAGTGTTTGAATGAACTGGCTGGGCGACGTGATCGAGTCAACGTCTCCAATCCCGGTAACCGCGCCGAACCAGCCGATCTGGCGGTTCGCCCAGGACATGCATCGCAGATAGGGGAAGCTGGGAAGATTGGGTGGGAGGAAGAACTTCGGCGTCCAGTTTGCACCTCCGTCTTCCGTCTGGCAGACATATCCACTGCTGTTGACCAGCCACCCGGTCAGTTCGTCAAAGAACCAGATATCGTCGGTTCGAGAATTTGCGACCGGTGAATTCTGCAGTAATTGCCACTGGTAATTGGTGACTGGTGCCAAAGCTGCCTTTGCCATGGGTAGAGCTCCCTTCGAGTGAATGTCAGATTTTCGCTGTGAGTTAAATATCGCCGCTCGATGCGCTAAGTGCGATGACTCGCAAATATTCAAGCATTCTCTGCAATTCAGTCGATCACGACAAGAGGCGATCTGGTGGCGATCTGGTGGCGGTCTCGTAGTCTTGCTCGGCGGACGTTCTCACGTACTGCTGTCGAGCGTCGGGTTGAATGAGTTGTTAGATGGTGGTTGCATTACCAATGTTCATGCATGTCCATTTATGAAGCTTCGTATCCACCGTTCAACTTTTTCCACTGTCTCATCTACTGTAATTTCCGAAGTGTCCAGCAGAGTCATCGGTGGTTCTGTATTCTGCGCATTATTTAGCAGCCAGCGATTGAATGCCACTTGCTCTTTAATGTCTTCGTTCTTCAAAGGACCGCCCCGCGTCGGACGCTTTCGCAACCGTGAGGCAAAGATTTGCTCGTCGCAAATCAAGGCTAGATAATGAAGCTCTGAGAAATAACGACGCTCGATACATTGCTCAAACTGAGTAGGCTCTCCAACCCCACATAAGACAACAGGTTTACCAGCCTGAGAAATATTCTTGCACACGCGCAACCAAGTCTCTCGATATTCGCGGTAATTGGTTTCAGGTTGATTGAATTCTGCGCGCCACAGAATATCGCTTTCCATAACCACTACGTCTTTCATCTGAGCAGCAAGTCCCAGACACACAGTTGACTTACCAACGCCGCTTGCGCCGGTGAGAATAAATAATGGCAATCGGACAAACTTATGTCGAAAGCGGCAGTTCGGACATATCGCATACACTCCTTCGGGCCCAATGGCTTTGTCGGCGCGATCTTCTCCACAGTTGGGACAAACATTGAACATCTCGTATGTCTTCAAAACGCCTAACTCAACTCGATACGGCGCGAGGATGGCTCACCGCGTAACGCTGGTCAGGATTCGTAGGCGCCTGTTGCCAGCCGCTGTTGACTTCGTCGAACGAATATATCGGAATGCCCAATTCGCTGGCGATCCAGGGTACGATCCAATCAAAACTGGCTAATCCACAGCGGTTGGCGCGGTCCGTCATTCGAAGGAAATAAGGTGAGTCGTTGATGAATTTGGCCGGCTCTGTCAAGCGCCTGTCTCGCAACATCTCCGACTGCAGGATCTGCTTTGCAGCATCCCAAGTGAACCCCATGCATCCGCCCTGAATGGAAGGGGTCACTTGCTCTGTTTGCAGTGTTCCAAACACTCCACTACGAACCGGCAGATAATGGAATCGACGATGAATCACCGTGTCGGGATCGATCTTCAACAAGTAACGAGATGGTTTTTCAAAGAAAAGTAGGAGCATGCGCTCGATGACCGCGCCACCATTCTCGATGCCGAATAATCGCAACTCTCCGTGAAAGTCGGCCTGGTAACGCTTCGCGAGGATCGGAAAGCGAGGATCGGGATCCCCATCAGACCGCAAGATGACGCGGCTCGCCGAATAATGTTTGCGCAGGTCTGCCAGGCACTCTGCCGTGGCATCGTAGTTTTTGTAAGTCAGCGCGAAAAACGTGAGATCTTCATCGCCGTAGTTGGTTAATACATCAGCAGTCTTTGACATGGTGTGACCTGAGAAAAAGGCGTTCGAGTTGACCGCGCACCTCTGTTGTTATCAGGCCTGACAGGTTGCCATAGTTCACTTATTCACTCAATTCGCAGTGCAGGCAGTTCGTGCTTTCCGAAAATGCAAAGAATCGGTTTGCTTTACGAATTAAGACGCTACCGAATCGGAGAGCTGTTAAGTTGAAGGATGTGTATCATGCTAAACTTACGCAATTCGACTGGCAAATTCGCAGCAAAATAGTTCCCTGGTCCCGCCGTCCATTGATTCTGCTTCAGACTGACCGGTCGGGTGCCTTGCTCGCGATCAGGCATCATTGACGAGGTATGATTGTGAAATCGGCAACCATGATCTGTTGGGAGTTAGATCCGTTTCGCACACGGGGCGGCACAGCGTACGCAATTCGACGCCTGGCTAACCAGTTGACCGGGCTGGGGATCGAAACCAGAGTTCTCTTACCGGATTTGCTGGACACTCGCCCCGGTAAGGACTTGACGCCCTTGCTGACGCCGATGCTCTTGAAAATGCGAGCCGAAGCTCGTCGTGCTTCTCGAGTGCTGCAATGTAGCGAGTTTTGTCGTGCTGCGCTCGAGGCGGTCGAACAGATTAGAACCAGCGCAGGATCAGACGCCGTGATAGCTCATAGCGACGAAGGAGCGATGTTCATCATCCTCCAAAACGGCAAGCGATCCGGCGAGCCGTCCGTGTTTTGGCTTCATAGTCTTTACGACCCGCCAATCAGTGACTTCTCGAAAGATCAACGCCGGCTTCTTCCGTCGCAATCCTTGCTCGCCTCTGCCGTTAAGATGGCCGATATCGTCGTGACGAGTACGGGAATCTTGAAGGACGCGGAAGAGTTCGAATGGCCTGGCCGGCTCAAAGATTTGCAGCAAGCACTCACGATTGCATCAGCCGAACATCGAGTGCTGACCGTCGAATCCATGGGGTGCCTTCCGGCAGCACCACAGAATTCGCAGAACAAACTGATTCCCAGTTCAAACATGGAGAATCTGAAGAACGTGCCCGAACCCTATGTTCTTTTCCCTTGCCGGCCGTCGGTCGACAAGGGCCTTGGCTTTTTCGCGGCGATTGCGGAACGGCTGCGAGCGGACAACATCGCATGTGTGGCGGTGCTGCCGCCTGCGCAGCGAGCAAAGTCGGAGAATCCCGCTCGCAACGCTCCTATTTACTGGCTGCCCTGGCTCGCGCAGGATGAGTTGCACGTCGCTATGCGCAACGCAGCATGTACGGTTCTGCCCAGTATTACGGAAGGCTTCGGTTTGGCCGCCGCCGAGTCGATCAGCCAGGGTGTCGCCACCCTGTATCAACAGGTTGGTGGTCACCATGGTTTGCAGGCGCTTCCTAACGCAGTGCCGGTTCCCCTGACGACCAGCGAGCGGGCGCGCCTTTACGGTCTTTGGTCAGAATTAATCGGCACAGACCCTGACTCCTGGCCCGTTTGGACCAGGCATGAAATCTCGCTCAGGCCACTGGTCGACCGATGGGTTGAAGCCATAAGATCGGTGGTGCATGGTGCGGACGTCGGGATGCGAGGGAATGGAAACGCCCATTTTCCGGAACGGCCTGTGGAGGAGCGGTGGGGAAACAAACTTCGTCGTCGGATTGAGGTCACAAACTTTAGAGAGGGTGCAGGTCGGTAGATTGACCAAATCCACCTGGAAAGCGACCAATGGCAGGGTTGGTAGAAAAACATCTAACAGAACTTTGGCCACGAGACGGTCGTCCCCGATTGATCCATCTCATGCCGTGGGACCTTACGATGGGCGGCGCTCAACGCATGCTCGACATGTGGTGTTCGCAGGAAGCTCACCGCTGGGATACGCACATCTTCACGGTCGGCACGCGCGGGCCGTTTGCGTTCGCCGGGGCAACGGTCCATTCCGAATTGGGTAGTGCGGAAGTGCTGAGTTTGCTTGAAGCACTGCAGCCGGATTTGCTGGTCCAGCATGAACCGACTAACAGGAGCGGGATCAGTTCCAAGTGCCCTCAAGTTTGGATTTTGCATTGTACGAATACTCTGCGAGAGTTGCCGCCAAAACATGCGACGGCGGCAACAGTGTTCTCGAATTTTGACTCACACGAAATTCATTCGGGTTGGCGGCAGTTGGCGCTCAAGGTGTTGCCGCTGCAAATCGATACCCGTAAGTTTCGCCCAATCAAACGGAAGCATGTTGGCCTCGTCTGCGGCATCGTCGGTCGTCTGCACGAGGATAAAGTGCCACGCTCTTTCGTCGAGGCGCTTCTGGCCTGGCAGGCGGGTCCGTGGCGGATCCGCTTCATCGGGCACGGACTCGATACTGGCTATCAGCGATTCGTGCGAGGAAAGTTCGCGAACCTACCGTGGGTCGGTTTTTCGGGCGACGTGACGCCGAACAAGATGCCATCGGTCCTGCGCCAGCTAGACGCGGTGCTGATTCCCACAAACTCTACCTTCGGTGAAACCGGCTCTTATTCCGCTTTGGAGGCGATGGCGACGGGGTTGCCCGTGATCGCCCGAGACCTGCCTGGCCTTAGGTACAACTGTGGGGATACGCCACTCTACGCGAGCGAGGATACCGAACTTCTCGCCCGACTTCGGGAGTTGGATGAAGCGGACGCGCGTTCAGAAGCAGGGGACAAGGCGCGCAAATCGGTAGTTAACAAAAATGATCTGCATAAACATGCCGCTACCCATAGTGCGGACTTCTCGGCAGCCCTCCGCTGCGAAATTTCGATTTTGATGCCAGTTTTCGATACGCCCGCTGACTACTTGGCGGAGTGTTGGGAGTCGATGCGGACTCAAACGTTCCGCGAATGGGAGCTTGTGCTGGTGGATGATGGATCGCGAGCAGCCGAAACAATCGCGGAGATTGATCGCATCGCCGGTGATCCCAGAACCGTCCTCATACGACTCGATGAAAATCAAGGTATTGCTCAGGCTCTTAATTTGGGACTGAGCCGATGTCGGGGAAATTTGGTGGCCCGGATGGACGCTGATGACAAGATGTTGCCGACGCGCCTTCAGCGGCAATTTGCTTACTTGCGGGCCCACTCGGCCGTAACCGTACTCGGGACTCAACTCCAGGCGATCGACTGGGAAACCGATCAGCTACTCGCACCAACCAAACATCCGGAGCACGTCACACACGAATACATCAAACACCAGCGGAACACCTCGGAAATCTGGTTTCTCAACCACCCCACCGTAATGTTTCGCCGTCGTGAAGTTATGAATCTGGGGGGCTATCCGAGTTATCGCGTGGCTCAGGATCTTGGCCTATGGTTGAAGGTGGTTAAGGCGGGTCTGAAGATCCACAACTTGCCAACCGTGGAGTTGCACTATCGGTTACATCCCGATCAAGTCTCGACGGCTAAAGGCGTGCGGCGCGAAGAATACGCGCAGATCGTCGGGGAGTGTTGGAAGCATCAGGCGGCGAGGTGCGAAGAACCTCTGTGACTTCGAGCGATCAGCACCTCGTGGACCTTAGCCTGACGCCCCGAGCGGGAGTGGGCGCCGGATTACACCGGGGACGAAGAATCCACCTTTCGACTGCCCTGGCCACCCCATCTTTTTCGATGGCTGTGGTTACGCAATCAGCAAACGCCTTGACCGCCACGGGTGCATTCCCCATCGCCACGCCAATTCCTGCATATTGGAGCATTTCGATATCGGTGAAGTCGTCCCCAATGGCCATCACGTTCTCCGGTCGCAGCGCCATGATTTCCTCGGCGAGATAACTCACAGCCAATCGCTTGTTTACTGCAGGATGGAACGCCTCAAGCAACGTTATTGATTTGTACTGCTTGACTTGCGTTCGGCACTGCGAATCCTTCAGCCGGCTGGAGAGCCGTGCAATGACCTGTTCATCATCACTCAGCACCATCATTTTCGTGGGTTCCTGATTGAGCACACGCCTTAAGTCACTCACCACAATTGGTTCAACGCTAGACCCTTCAAAATATTTGATCGATGCGTCATTTAGATTCGAGACACACACATCGTCCTGAATATAGAAGTGAACAGAGACCCGGTCGCTCAGATTTAACCGTTCAGTATGAGCCAGCATTTGTGCCGCGACGCGAGGATCTAAGGGCCAGTGACGACGAACGAATCCGGTAGCAGGTTCCCGGATTAGCGCCCCTTCATAGCAGATCAAAGGCAGCGTTGAACCGATGGACTCGTATGCGTGCAGGGAAGACTGAAACCTTCGACCGGTAGCGATAGCAACCGCAACCCCAAGGCGCTGAGCTGAGTGGATGGCCTGTGCGACGGAGTCCCGGATGCGATTCGATTCGTCAACAATCGTGCCGTCAATGTCGAGCACCAGCAGGCGGACGTCGGCGGCCGGCTTGGAAGAGGCCATCCGGACTGCTGAGTCGCTGTGGTCCTTGTTTTCGTTCATCAAAAAATAGCCAGGCTCGAGTTTAGCTGATCCGAAATCACCATTGAGCCCGGTTTGTGCATGATGCAAAACGACGGACGCGCCCGCTCTATAGCAAGCCGCGGCGTGACTCCACAGGCCCAGAACACCGGGATCTCATCAGGGCGCATCTGTGGTGGCGGTAAATCAAACAACGGTTTTTCCAGGTCGCTTATTCCGATCAGCTCCGGCGCGCCAATACGGACGGGTGCGCCGTGGACGCTTGGGAAGCGCGACGTGACCTCGATCGCCAGTATGGCCTCTGCGGGAACAAGCGGTCGCATCGTGACGATCATCTTTCCCGCAAACGCGCCGACCGGGATTGTGTCAATGTTGGTCTCGTACATGACCACGTTGTCACCACGAGCGACGTCACGCAGTGTCACGCCGGCCTCCATCAGGGCATGCTCAAAGGAAAATGAACAACCCCAAACAAAGGCGACAAGATCGTCGCGCCACAGGTGTTTGATATCGGTCGGCTCCTCGACCACCAACCCATCGCGATACACCCTGTAGCTCGGAACATCGGTACGAATGTCCAGGTCTTCACCCAACATGGGCAGATAAGGATCGCCCACGTTCCCGATAGCGATCAGCGGGCATGGCTTCGGATTGCGTTGGCAGTAAGTAGCAAAGTCGAGTGCGTATTTCTGCGGCAGAATACCCAGGTTTGCCTGGACATACCCCTGGGAAAAACTGGATGTATATCCCGCATACTGACCGGTGCGAAACAACAAGCGAGCCTCTTGAGGGCGTAGAGAAAGCGTTGCGGACTCGGAGACGGCTGGGGATGGGTTCATAGTATCGCGAGAAAATTCTGGTGAAGTTTCGAGGTTCTTCAAGTTTTAGCTTACACATGTCCTTAGCAAATCGATCTTCTCCTTAAAATAGTCCCCGCTAAATCGCCCCTCAGCCGTGGCGAGTTCAAGGATCGCCTTCTTCCGACCCAGGTCGAGCATCTGAAACAGCTTTGCCAGTTGGGGCAATTCATAGGACAGCAATCGAGTGATGCACCTTGATGTGTATTCCAGGTTGTGCGTCGCGAGCAGATCGGCGAACTCTTCAAAGCTCGCGATGCTGGAGTGATTAATTGCATATTCAATTTCTGGTTCAGTTTCTGCAATTTCTCGGTCGATCGCCAGAACATACAGCCAGCAAATCTGTGGAGAATCCACTTTGGCAAAAGCCCGCTCCATGTAGCGCTGATGCGCCCCGGTAACACTGATATCGTTCACGAAAAGAATTGACCCTCCGCGAAAGTCGCCCAGTTCGATTAATGGTCCGGGCGCTTGTTCATAAAGTTGGCTTCTTTCCTGCTGCGTAAAGGTGCTGTAATTGTGGTAACTGTTCAAGGACTCCGCATCCTTAATTTCTAGATTGTCTGTTTCGACGCGAAGACGTGTGAGGGACAGCGTGAAGGAGTCTGGCAGCTTGTTCTTTAGATCTTCGTAAACATAAGAACACAACAAATTGGGCGCGCCTGGCAGAACGTGGTAGGCGGGGCCTGCGATCACCCAATCGGTCGGTCCCGGAAGGGATTGCGTGATGACGTCCTCTGCCAGTCGTGACAGTTGCGCACCATAATAGTCGACGCTTTCAGTGACCCCCAGTTTTAGGCGCGGGTAATGGCCGAAAAAGTCATCGCTATAATCGATTGGCAGCGTCTCTATTGTGCGGAGTGAACGCAGTGACGTTTGTTGAGCGGTCGTCAGGTTCTCTCTCCCTGGCGGAATAAGGCATCTTCGCATTACTTTGATCGGTCAATAATAGTCGGCACGATGAGTGCGGTGTCGCCACAATCTGGAGTCCGGGCCTGAGTCCGATAAGAGACCAGGACAGACAATGGGCGACCCGACGATATCATCGTTACCGATTCTACATCCACATCCTTCGTCCATCATCACCGGCGTGGATTCTTTTTCGCGGCGTATGACCTGACCAGTTCCATCTGCTCCTGGAAGTCGTCCAGACTTTGAAAACCATTCAGTACCGCTAGTTCCAGCAATCGGGTTCTGCGCTCCTTGTTGAGCGCCCGCAGCACTTGATCAAGTTCCGCAATGCTCAACTGCATCAGCCTTTGCACGCATTTGCTGGTGAATTGAATCTGTTCGCGGGACACCATTCGTAATAGATCCTCGAACGGGGCGAAATTGATCTGCCATTCGATCTCCGGATTCGACCTGCCGACTTCCTGATCTATCCCGATCACATACAGCCAGCGGACGCAGGCAACTTCGGCACGCTCAAAGTACTGTTGCATTGTGTGTTGTTGTGCGCCGGTGACGCAGATGTCGTTGACGAACAAAACCGGCCGCCCGCGAAATTCAGGGTTACGAACCAGCCGACGGCTGGATCGCTCGCGTTCAATCACGCGGTCTGCGAAGTCCAGCCTGGCATAGTCCTGTGACTTGGTAGGATCTTTCCATTCTATCGACCTCGGCGACTCGCTATCGTGATCGATGTCAATCAAAGTGAGCTTGCAGGCGCGCGGATCTTGCTCGCGCTGGCACAATCTGAAGAGTTCCCAACATAACAAATTGGCGGCAGCCGGGGTCTGGTTCGCAATCGCCGGCGCCGTCAATATCCAGTCAGTATGTTCCGAGTACCTTGCGATTAGCCTTTTCACCAGTGGAAGCATTAACCGGGCGTAATGGCAAACGCTGCCGTCGACGCCGAGCTTGAAGCCGGGATACCAGCGAAAGATCTCTGCTTCCGCGTCAAGCGGCAGTCGGCTGATGCGGTGCAGGGACGTGGTTACAGAGTCACTGATCATCTTTTTGATTCGGCGGGCGCGATTCGCTTGTATGTTGAACCAAAAAGCACCCCCGGTGCAACAACACGTTGCGTGCCCCGGAAGGTGCATCGGACGAAATCCTTGGCGCGGCGTTTTGTCGGAGTTTTGCTCGGCTGGCCGCAAGACGAGCGGACCCAGAACGGCCCGCTCGCCAGCTGGCCCTACTACCTCCGGAAGTAGCTTTCGTGCCTCAAGAGCAGGGTCTGTGGAGGGGAATCGATTCCGTCGATTACGAACGGTGCGCCGGCGAGGATGAAGCTCGCGTCGGATCCTCCGTTGACGGCGGTGTTGCCGTGGCAGCCCATGCAACCTCCCATGTTATACGGGCCACCCTTCGTGTAGATGTTGTAGAACGGATCACCTACGTTCTTCGTCGTCGTCTGTGGTTTGCCACTCACGTAGATGTTGTTGTTGGTGTAGGGAGTCTGCTTATAGTAGAAGTCCGTGATGCTGAATCCGTCGTACTTGTTAGTAACGAACGGGCCGAACTGTCCACTGAAGGCCGACAGTACCAGGTTGGTTTCAACGAGGCTATTCGACAAGTAGAACGACTCCACTGCGATTGACGGTTTCACACCACCTGATGTGTCACCATAAATTTTTCCCGGCGGTTTCTGGATTTTGTTGCCGGCAGGGACCCACTGAACGTTGACCAGTTTATAGTTAAGCCAAACGTTGTTCGTCTTGTTGTATCCATACATCGCGATCAACTTATGAATATCCTGATTGACCTGGATGATCGGATTCGAAGGAATACTGAATCGGCGCCGGTTGACCGTAAGGTACGATTGCGACTCCGACGGGGAATTTGCGGCGGGATTCGTCGAGGTGTTCCCGTTTCTGGTGTTCTGGTAAGAACTCTGTGTAGTTGAGATATTCCCCGCGTTCGAGCTTGGCGAGGGAATGAAATTTTGAACCGATACAGTCTTCGTAGCCGCAATATACTGCGAGGGCCCTTCGACAACGTTGGGTGACGTCGCGTTCACGAGGTACTTGCCAGCAGGCGCGGTGCCCGATGACGGGTACACAAACGGCGGCGGCGGTGGCGACGGCTTGGTCGACGTGAATGCGTTGGCGTTCAGATTGCCGTCGGCGTCCTCGACCGGCTTGCCGTCGATTCCGATGACGTTGTTCTTGTGTTCGAACGTTGCGAAGATGAAGTAAGGCGCGGACGGTGTTTTGTGAATGATGTGGAGCGAAAGCAGCACGCCACACGTGTCCACGTATTGGTACGAATTCGTCCCTACCTCCTTATAGTATCTGATTGGCGCGACGTGATAGCCGCCCGGAATGGGAAGACCTTGTTCGTAAGCCTGCCGTTCCGCGTCAGTTGCAACGCGAAAGGCCGCTTTGAACTCAAGTGTTCCGCTGGGAAAACTCACGTAGCTACCCGGTGCTGAGGATCCATCGAGGGCTCCAGGCGTGGGAAACTCCCCTTGCGTGACAATATATCCCGAGGTATTGGCGAAGCTTGCGACGGGGCTTGTTGGCGTGCCCGGAGAGGAAGGGCTGCTAAGTAACGACGTGTTGTACCAGCCGCGCGATGCAATGTACCCGTACTCCATGTAGTTGCCTCTTGCCAAGAAGAGCACGAAGTTCCCGGGAGCCGCAGTTGAATAGGGCGCGCCTGTGTACATTTTGCAAAGACCAATCTGGCTGCCCTCGTCCAGATTTATGAACGGGGTTAATCCCGGCCTGATGGCCTTGCAGTTCGACGAAGTCGACGACGGTTTGATTGTCTTTCCGGGGTAAACGTACCCCGGCGACGAGTTATATCCCCATGAGACCGCGGCGTTGTTTGTGTATCCGTTTGGAGGGGTACTACTACCCGTGTAGATCTCGGAGCGGTGACGGGTCGACTCCCAGACCAGGGCCGGATAATTGGTCGAACTTGCAAGCGGAGGTTGTCCAAACAGCAGCGTCCTGTCGGCGACCTCACGTGCACCGGGATCGCCCGATGTAGCGGCGTTGCCCGAGACGGGGACATTGGCCCAATTAAGCGCAATGAACTCCTGCCACGCGAAGTATGCGGCGTCCTTATTGGTGGCGGTGCGAGCGCCTCCGGGGATGTCGGGTAAGACCTTGATCGGTGTGTTGGCGTTCCTTTGAAGCATCGCCACGATGTTGGCCCGGATCAGAGCCGACGGAGGAACGGGGGGCGCTGCACCGGTCGACGTCGAAACGTCACCAACACATAAACCAGCAGCAACGATTAATCCAATCGCGATGAGGGTAGTTAATTTTGTGTTCATTTTCGCATTCTTTCCCAGCCACGATGGGAAACACAAGTGTCGATCTGGTGACGATCTGGTGACGCTCAAATCGAAGCAACTCGGATCACTGTTTGGACCAGCAGAACGAGTTCAACAACTGAGGAGGAATCCGGCAACAACTTATTCATTGGCGCGTAGCATCCTGGCTGCGTGCGAGGTCGCTCAGTCACCAATCTCGGAGTGCTTCCTTCAAGCTTTTCCAACGCCAGGAACAGCCCGGTGTCTTTCGCTTTCGATAGCGATCAAGGTCCTTTTCGAAATTACTGGTGGTGCGGATACCATCGGCGGAAAAGATGACTTTTTGAAGTTTGCTCGCCCTGACGTTATAGAGGTCGGCGAAATCATCGGCGGGGATTTCAAAATGATTTCGCAGTGCGTGGCCAACCGCGTGACCCAATGACTCTTGCAAGTACATACGAAGCACGCTGTGAAATGCCGCGTAATCCCGTCCCAGGTGCCGCTGATGAATGCCTGCTGCAAGTCCTTCAAAACCTTTACCGGCGAGTCGACGTAGGTCGCGTTCCAATAAGAATCCTCCCAGGTCGCGGTGCCAAAACCGCTTGGTGGGCTTTCCATTCCGCAATTCCATCAAGATATTCTGCTCGTGCATTTCGCCAACGAGGCCTTCTGTCATTCCGAGGAAGTAGGCCTGGTAGATGAGTGGAGTAAAAATAACTTTGTCAACCCAAGCGGTGGGTTCAAGTCCGCTCGATGTGACCAAATCCACAATCCGTGGACGTCCACTATGCGGGGAAGCACACAAGCTAAATAGCGGTACGATTTCCTCTCCGGCGGCAAGTTTCCAGGGGATGTCTCTTACCAAAAGCCCGGCATTGGTCTGCTTATGCACAAGCCCTATCGGGTCATCAAGTAAAAGGATTCCCTGCTGATCTAAGTCCACTCTGGGAATCCGGGCAAGCAGCGAGGACACACCAACGCTTAGCCTTATTTCGTTAAGCCTAACGTTTCGATTCAGCCCTCCGATCCACAAGTTAACGGACGTCTTTACCGCAAAAGACGGTATGGTGGACTGCGGGTTCCACACCAAAAGAGTGCGATGTGATGCCATTGGCGTTGCCAGGAATCTCGGATTTCTCCACCTTGCGCCCTTCAGGTCGCGATTGAGGAAATACTGCACGCTCAATGGATGCACAAGATGGGAGTAGTAATCCGAACTCGATCCCGAAAGATACCAGGGTAAGGGGCGTGTCGGATTTTGAAACAAGCGGAACTGATCCCTCGGCGCTTCGAATTCCGGTAACCAAAACACCGGTTGCAGTTCTGGCCAGAAATCAGGCGGGACCGAAGTAGGTTGGATTGGGTAATCGCCTTTGCTTATCGTACGATCATTGAGTTTTTGTTCATGATGAATCCACTTCACCGCATCAGGGTAATCGGAACTGAGTTTCTTCAGCGCCGCTTGTCCGGCCGCGCGTGGTCGCAAATAATGTTGCGGATTTGCAGATGGTATCTTGCCTCTCATCATTCGCACACCCGATACTGCAATCTCCTGCGTAGGGTTATGTTCTTCTGCGATGAAGCCGACCTGGCATGAATAGAGATTATTGATTTTGCGAAGTTCCGTCCGGCGGGTTTGTTCACCTGGGAGACTCAATATAACCGTACCACGCAGCCTGTGGTGGATCCTGCAGAAACGCCCGACTGGCTCTCACGTATATCTGGTTGCCCCAGTCATAGTGCCAGACGACCTTTGCCGTTTCGTTAAGCAGGCCATCTCGAGTCATGGCCCAATGCAGCAGCCGCCGGTTTTGCAACCTGACATCATCTTCGTCAATCTGTTCGGCCGCGAGCTGTCGTTCAAAATAGTCTCCAGCGGTTGCGTCAGTGTCCTCTTCAAAGTTCGCACCCATCTCGAGCAGCTCTTTGGTTACGGAATCTCGGAGCGTCAGATCCACCGCCGCTCCGCTGGTGTGCGCCGGCCAAGTGCGGGAATCGGCCTCGTCGAAGGACACAGGATCGATTACGAACCGCATCGCGAAGGCCCGGTGTTCTTGATCGCTGCCACTTGGGTTCTGCTGTTTCGCTTTTGTGTAATAGAAGTTCCACAGGCCCTGTTGGCAGGCAATTGGACGATGACCATCGAACACGAACAACTCCGCCTCGAACGGCCGGAGTCGCTCGTTGACGCGGGCAAGTTTTTCGGCCACCGATTTCCGCAGCCAAACGTCTTGCCGGCTGCCCGCGATCGGACCGCCAAACGGCGGATTCTTGCCGTCCGTCTTTGCGTAGTAGCTCTCGAACGCGACGCCAATCGACTCCAACGGGATCAGCGGCTCGGGACCGCGCGGGTCATTTTTATCAATCGGAATCTGCGAATAAGGGCTGGAAAACATTTGCGGCGAGATGATCGGGACTTGATGATCAACGCGCATCCTGCTTCGTGTCATGAGGCCCTCCGTCGATGTCGCAGGCTGCTGGACAACTACTTAACCACTGTTTTAGTGCGGCCCGTTATTTTAGGCGTCCTCCCGGCCGGCAGGCAAACTATAGCAACTCATGTAGCTGTAATATGTGGTGCTGGTACGACCCTAACTTAAACAATCGGTATTGTCCCGCCTTACGCGCTCTAACCATCGCCAAGCTGCTCGCTTGCCTGAATAGATCAATGATAAGTTGACGCACGATCTGGATTCAACTGAAAGGAATTAACGCGATGAAATCTAAACAAGATTCGTGCGATTTCGAGTGGTATGTATCTCAACATATTGTCGCAGAAATAAGTGACGCTGCAGGCGTCCCGCTGCTTCTGCTTCAGTGCATGGATTCTCGCTACCCGCATCGGACCATACAAACAATGGACTCCCTGGGTTTGCGCGGAAAATACGATCAACTGATTTTGGCCGGGGCCAGCCTGGGAGTCATCCATAAGCCCGAGTGGCAGACCACTTTTTTTGATCAACTTGCCTTTGCGATTAAGGAACATCGCGTATCGCAGGTGCTCATACTCGATCACCGGGACTGCGGAGCCTACAAGCACTTTCTTAAGCCGCCGGTTACCCCGGATGACCCGGAGAAAGAGAAAAAAGCCCATACCAAGATCTCTAAGAAGGCCATTAAAGTCATTCGCACCAGGTTCCCGCAGCTAACAGCAGTTCGCTGTTTGCTTCTGCCCATCGAAAACGTTGAAGAATTAGTCGCCTGGCCTTAATAACCTGGCGCACCCACGCATTACTACACCAACAGATTGAAGTGCTGCTGCAGTTTGAGACAAGCAGGTCAGAGTTCGGCCTCGCTTCACTGGGTTATGTCATTTTCAAAACAAGAACCGTCCGGGGGACGCAGGAGCGACCGCCACGACCAACTGGCCGGACGCCCGGTCAGCGACCCTTATCGTTGGATGGAAGAGGACACCGGAGCCTTGCGAACGTGGGTGCAGGCGCAGCACGAGTACACGATGGCCCAACTCTCATCCCTGCCCGCTCGCGAAAGTATCCGCCGGCGTTTGGAGGAGTTGATACGCACGCCTGCCATGGGGACCATCACCAAAGTTGGAAACCGATACTTCTTTCGCCAGCGTCTCAAGGACCAGGAACTCGCGGCGCTTTATTGCCAGGACGCACCGCACGGCGCACCTCGACTGTTGCTTGATCCGAATGAGCTGAGTTCCGACCGCACCATCACATTGGCGGACACGCACCCATCTCGCGACGGCTCGCTGATCGCATATCGTCTGTCCTTGTCTGGAAGCTCCGGCATGTCGCTCTACGTAATGGACGTCGACAGCAAAGAAGTGCGGCCAGACGTCATCCCCGGCGAGGTAAATCCGGTCGCGCACGCATGGCACACCAGGAACCGAGTTGCATGGTTACCTGATAACAGCGGCTTTTACTACACGCGTTGCCCTCGCGCCGCGCCCGCCGGCGAGGTGCGATTCCATCACAAGCTCTACTTCCATCGACTTGGTGATGATTGGCGCGACGACAAGCTGGTGTTTGGCGAATTTCTTAAGCGAGAGCAGACGCCCTACGCACAGCTATCGTCCGATGGCCGTTATTTGGTTGTCGTCGTGCAGGATGTATCGGGCGCCGTGCCATGCTCGGAACTGTATCTTCTGGATCGCGAAGATCCGCAACGCGGCTTCGTTCCCGTCGTTCCCTTCGTTCAAGGTATCGAGGCGTTTATCACCGCCGCAGTCCATCGAGACAGGCTTTACATTCAGACAAATCACGAGGCGCCGTTGGGCAAACTCACAGCGATCAAGCTCGCGGATACTGCCGCCGGCGATTTCGCTGCCACAACGGTTATCCCAGAGGGATCTTATCCTCTTCGGGCCTGGACGACGGTCGGCGATTACCTCTTTGTCGAAACCATCGAAGACGTCTCGTCCCGATTGCGCGTGTACGATCTGGCGGGAAAGTTCGTCAAGCAAATCGAACTGCCCGGCATCGGCAGTATCAACGCGCTGAGCGCGGAGCCAGAGTCGAAAGATCTGTTAATTTCGTTTTCGTCGTTTTTGATCCCGAGAGCCGTGTATTGCGTGAACCTGGAAGCACTCGAGTACACACTCTATCAGCAACACGAAGTGCCATTTGATCCGGAGGAGTTTGAGATCGAACAGGTCTGGTTTGAATCGCGCGACCAGACCCGGATACCGATGTTCCTGCTTCATAAGAAAGGGATCGAGCGCGACGGCAAAAATGCCGCGGTAGTCCATGGATATGGCGGCTTTGGTGTCAGCCTCTTGCCGGCGTTTACGGCACACGTGATTCCATTTCTTGAACGTGGCGGAATCTACGCAGTCGTCAATGCGAGAGGAGGAGGAGAATTTGGCGAAGAGTGGCATCGGGCCGGTATGCGCGCGAATAAGCAGAATGTCTTCGATGACTTCATCGCCGCCAGCGAGTGGCTGATTGCCGAAGGGTACACGCAAGCCTCAAGGCTTGGTTGTTTTGGATGGAGTAACGGGGGTTTGTTGGTCAACGCGGTAGCGGTACAGCGTCCTGATCTATGGAAGGCAGTGGTCGCCGGCGCAGCGGTCACCGATATGGCCCGCTTTCACACAGCGCACGGCGGCCAGCACTGGGTCGCCGATTACGGTTCACCCGAAGATTCAGATGACCTCGACTTCCTGATGCAGTACAGCCCCTACCACACGCTGCCACAAAAGATCGACGCCCCCGCGATACTCACCGTGGTCCCCGACAATGACGACCGCGTCGCTCCGTGGCACAGCTACAAAATGCACTGTGCCTGGCTTGCCGCAAACGTGTCCAGGAGCCCGATCCTCTTGCGCGGAGAAGAGCAAGCCGGACATCGGGGCAGCCCCGCAGTGAGCAGAACCATCGCTCGTTATGCCGATATCTGGGCATTTTTTTTCTGGCAACTCGGATTCGATTGAAACGGCTCTTTAGTCTCGTGTCGTTGCTTCGCGATTGCCGCGAACCGGACATCTACTGGCGGCTTAGTTGCTTTATCGTCCACTACCAAAGGCGCGACATTGGGCCAGAAATTCCAGCTCAGAGTAAGACTTTTCCATGAGCTTAAGCGCTTCCGGCAACTCGCTCACGAGTCGTCTCGTGGTCGCGGTCCACGAAAGCAAAGAACTCGCTCAAACCGAGAATCACCTTTATCTTTATGAACTTGGCTCGGGTGTGTGGCAGCGTCTGGTGGCGCTGGATGGTGCAGAAGGATATGGCGCGATCTCACCTGATAGTTCCCGTGTTGTGTTGGAATTCGAACCTAAAACCATAGCTGGTGAAAAGCGTGGGGAGGGGCGCCTCTGGATGGTCGAGTTGCCTTTCGGGGAAACGAAGAAGCTCACCTCCAACGACCAGGAAGGCACCTGGGATACGCTGCCTTCGTGGCGGCCAGATGGTGAAGAGATCACTTTTCTTCGATGCCGGCTGTTGCCAACGGGAGTGCTAACTAAACTATGAAGTGCTCCACCGAGCGGAGTACCTCGGCAAAGGCGCCATAGTCAGTCAGGTAGATCTCTTCGTATTTAGGCCTGCGCATGAACCTCTCAGCCTCGGCATTGTCATAGGGATTACCGGTGCGACTCGGCCCACCATGCGCTCTTTTCGGATTGATCCGATCAGCGGCAACTTCAGTTTGATGCCATTTACGATGCCGGCGAAAACGACGCATAACTTTCAGTTTATGACGAGTGTGGGCTTTCGATTCTGAACGACACCAGGGCAGTAGCCCGACCGCCAGGGAGGGTTTGGATTCAATGTAGCGAAGCCCTTCCTGACGGTCGGGCTACTGCCCCGCTTGTCGATAAATCTCAGCCTCAATCATGGCCACAGTCCTGCCTGTTTCACCACTCACCGTTGGTTCGCCATTTTCTAACACGGCATTCGTGAAATCTTCGACCAGCGGCGCGTGGAGGTTTGCTGCCGGTGAGTGTGCTTCATCTCTTTCTCCAAACTTACCGATCACTCGCATCTTTCCCTGGTTCAGGTTAGAAACGTGAATCGAACCCAGACTCCCGAAGATGTTCAGCGTATCTCTCGCTTCCGCTGCCGCGTGAGTGACAGAGAGCACTGCGCAGACGCCGCCGGCTAGACGAAACAAGGCCGTGGCCGTGTCCTCAACTTCGCGTTCGAATACAGTGTTTGCAGTGAGGGCCTTGACTTCGCTAACCGGACCGAAGATGTTCAGGAGAACTTCAATCCGGTGACAACCAAAGTCGAACATGGGGCCACCACCGGCGAGCTGTTTTTTCAGCAACCATGATCGAGAATCGCCGGCGGCTGGATTAAACCATTCAAAAGCCTCGATCTGCGCCAGGGCTGGCAGGCCGATTTCACCCGACTTGATAATCTCCTTAATCCGTTGGACCAGCGGATAAAAGTGGCGATAGTAAGCAACGCCGAGCTTCACTCGTTGACTGCTTGCGGCGTCAATCATCCGGTCACACTCCGCAACGTTCATGGCCATAGGCTTTTCGCAAAGCACATGTTTTCCTGCTTCAGCCGCTGCGATCGCTTGCGTCGCATGAAGATGGACCGGAGTAGCGATGTACACTGCACCTATCTCGTCATCATTCAGCAAGTCGCGCCACTCGGCATACCACCTCTTCGCACCAAATTCTTTGGCAAACGAAGCAGCCAAATCTGATCGAGCTCGGCTGACGGCGATAAGCTCGCTAGACTGTGTATCGCGCAAAGCAGGCGCAACGCGTTTGCGCGCGATGTCGCCACATCCAATCAATCCCCATCTGAGTTTCAAAGCAGCCCTCGAGTAAAAGTTTCCGTTAGGTCGCTAACGGCGAAGTTGGAACCCGTTATCTACGCCTTCGGCGTAGTGCGAAAGGTCATCGCTTCCATCCCGATCTTTCTCTCCGGTCGGAATGTCAATTCATTTCTCCCCTCTTCACTTCAAACCCGACGCGCCTTACCAGTTCAGCGAAACGGGGGTCGTCGCGCAGGGATCGAGACCCGGATCGACATTCAGTGAGACTATGATCCATTCACGCTTCTCGACGGCTCTGTTCAAATATGCAAACGCCTGATCCTTCTCGCCCAGCCAGGCGGAAAGCCTTGCCATACGAGTAGACTTCTATTCCAAACAGCGCGCGTCGAAATTTCGGACGGTTCAGAATTGCTGAAATCTTTGCATCCAGCGGTTGGACAGTTTGTCCGTGCGCGCAAAGCATGGCTGGCGCCTGAGCAGCCACCAGCACTATCGCTCTCAATTTCATAGTCATCTCCGAAACCGTGGCGACTCAAGTCTCGCCAACACGGGCATTCAGATTGGCCTTATGGGTCGTCCGCTCCCCAAAAAAAAAAAACGCTCGGCGCATTTTCAGCGGTCTTGTCGATAACCAGTGTGGTCGTGATTGCCCATTGCTAAGCTCAGAGTCGTAAGGCCATTTTCTATCCACACCTAATCTGAGATTGACCCAATCGCGGGTCCGCATGTTAAGCGATCTGCGTTTCTTGCCCTAGCAATCCCCGTCATGCATTCTTGAATCGCTCTGTGCAGGTAGTTGGAAAGGACTCTTGAAGGTTTTGGTCTCCGTTGCTTGACATGGCGGTGCCGACATCAGGGCCCGTGTCGTAGTCAGCGAATTGAAAGGTAGTTCTGTAAATCAAAATCAACGCCATTTACTGCATTACCAATTGAAAGTTGACTATTGACTTCCTGAAGAATTCAAGCGTAGAGTTCGCCAATCTAAGTGTTGGTTCTCTCGTTCCGATTGGAATCCTCGACCTACCGACAAGTAGTCCGTGCACATCTCCTGGAAGGGAGCTGCTATGAATCCGAATAGCCATCTTGATACCTCATCAATATCGGCAAACAACTCAACCACGCAAAAAAATATGATCAGCCGCAATATACTAGGCGCGCTCGTTATCATCATTGGGTTCACCGTCGGTGGTTTAGCCCAGGAAACCAATACTACCGCCGAAAATGGCATGACCCCGTCCGGATTGGCCGCAGGTTCCGTAACAGGTTCTTATCCACTGAGCGGC
>JAXIOV010000161.1:0-57883 GCA_045403245.1 Pyrinomonadaceae bacterium
CTCCCTGACGGTCGGGCTACTGCCCCGGCTACTACCCGTAGCTGGCTGATCTTTCGCATTCTCGTAATTTCAATTATGATTCGCCGCGTCCGTTCAATCACGTGGAGCCAACAAGATGAGCGACCGTAAATATCGTCAGCGCGGTTACAGGGAAAACGAGCGAGAGTCGCAGCGACCAACGCCGCAATCAAAGCCGCAATCAAAACCTCAGGAGCGTGAAGGTCCCCGCTCGCCACGAATGATGGCATTTGGCGAGACAGTGAAATGCTCAACGTGCGGAACAAAGGCCCCGCCAAACATCAACCTCGACAGCGTGTGCCCAAAGTGCAACGCTGATCTCCACAGTTGCCGTCAGTGCACGTATTTTGATCCGGGTGCCCGCTTGGAATGTAGTAAACCGATCACCGCACGCATTGTGGACAAACATGCGCGCAACACCTGCGAACTGTTCGCGGCTCGAATTGTAGTCGAGCGCCAAACTTCATCAGGTCCTCCGACGGATGCTCGTGATGCGTTCGCAAAACTTTTCAAGAAGTGAAATGTCTCGGGTGTCGCTGCGCCTGATGAGGGTTTGGTGAAATTGTTAGGGGTGGCCCTCCGTGGCCACCCCCGCATTGCGAACCCCGCAACCGGCGTGCATCGCAACCAGCCCTGCGAAGTATGTCGCCCGCTAATCTACCAAATCATTTTGGTGGTGCAATTTTGAAGATCCGGGATCGCGTGACGATCGACCTGGCCTTATCCGGTTCGGTCGCACTAAGAAAAGCCTCGGTTATTTCGTTGCGCTCCGTTTCTGAACGCCCCGCGCGATCAGCGGTGAATGCCGGCCCAATCTTGTCGGCGGCTGCCATGTCTGCTGTTGCAATCCAGACGAAGTGAGTCCATTCACCGTCAGTCTTCACTTCTTCCGCTGCCAGACCATAGGCCAACACAACCCCATCGGCGACAAGCTTGTCGAAGACCGGTTTATTGTACTTTTCCCAGGTGCGCCGGTAGTCAGCGCCTTTCCCTGGTTTCACCTTATTAAAGTTATAGCGGGTGAAGGGAAGTACGCCGGCCTTCGGGGGCGGCCCAAAGCCGGCGACGATATCGCGTATCAGCCAATCGCGCGTCTTGCTCATGTCAAACACCGCGCGGCTGCGTTCGGCGGTGGTCATCGCCGGCTTCTGTCGAGCTTCATCTGCGGCCAGCTTCGCAAGCTGCGCTTCCATACCGTTCAGGACTTTTTCCACGCCTGCCCAGTTTCCCACGGTAAACCAGATCAGATGTGTCGTACCCCCAGGTTGGCGCAAGATCGGGGTCTCTACGCCCCAGGCCAACACGACGCCCTCGGCCATTAGCCTGTCGCGGACTGGGGCCCCGACCGTTTTGATCAGAGTATTCAGATCCTCTTCTTTGCCAGGGAAAACGGTGTAGTCATAGTAGAAAGTAAGGGGTCCGGGAGTTGGTGTTGGCTGTTGGGCCGCAGCGGCACTGCAGATCAAGAGCAGCGTTAGGGAGACAAGAATTAGTTTTCGCATTTTTTCTCCTATGAGCGGGAATGAACCGGCTCGGTTTGGGGGTGAAAGAACTGGGTTGACAACTGGGCGACCGCTTGTGATCTGACCTGGGCAAATTCGAATAGAGGTCCTTTGGCGCATCAATATTCAGACTCGCCTGGACTTCCTGTGCAGGTTGGAAAACTAGATGGACGCGTCTTTTTTATTTGATCCGCAGGTTGCAGTCAAGGGCGCCCGCAGTGGGTGGTGGGTCAATTTGAAGTTCGAACATTCAGCCGCGGATTACCGCGGACTAACGCGAATCTGAAAAAGAAAAGCAAATCGGAAACCCTGGAGATCCCTGGAGATAACGAATCGTGGCGTGGTCGATCTTGGTCCCGGTTGTAAGGCAGTAGACAAGTCCGCAGATTTCGCAGATTACACCGATTCCGAGAATCCGATTTTTGTAATTTATTCTTAGGGTTAAAGCGAGGCGAAAACAATGCAGGTTAGTGGTGGGAAAAGAGACTGCCGTTTCGAATCTGGACAGCCAACTTCTCAATATGGCTTTAGTTATGTGCCAGGCGTAAAATGCCCGCCGAGGAGGCACAAAGAGATGGCCGATCCGAAGCAAACTGAACTTGCTACCGCGAATACTGAGAAACTGCCTGCCGTGCGACCTGGTGTCGCGTCGACTGCTCAGACGGACGACGGAAAATTTCGTGCGGAGCAGAAGCGCATCAAGGAGATGATTGCCGCTGACGCGCCACTGAACCAAATCCTCGCGCACCTGGTGTTGATGATCGAGGCGCAGTCGCCAGAGATGATCTGCTCGATACTGCTGCTTAGCGACGACGGCAACCACGTCCGTCATGCAGTGGCGCCGAGTCTTCCGGAGAATTACGTTAAGGTGATCGATGGCAGTCCGATTGGCCCGAAGCATGGGTCATGCGGGACGGCTATGTACCGGGGTGAGCCGGTAATCGTCAGCGACATTGCTACCGACCCGCTCTGGGACGAATATCGCAACTTTGCCTGGGCGATCGGTGTGGCTGCGTGCTGGTCCACTCCGATACTGTCGAGCAAGGGCAAAGTGCTTGGTTCGTTTGCCATGTATTACCGCGAGCCGCGCACGCCTGACGGCGAAGAAAGGCACCTCACAGATGTGGCCACAGGGCTTGCCGGTATGGCGATTGAGCACGTCGTGTTGCGTAAGCGTCCTGCGTCAGGTGCGGGGCAGTAGCCCGACCGTTAGGGAGGGGATCGCTGCTGAATCTTCAAACCCACCGAAGCCGTTCCGGCTCGTCACCGCTTCGGGCCGCTTAATCCCAAAACAGTGGCCTTTGCGGAAAGAAATACAAGAGAGTCTCAAACCCAGTTAGCCTGATAAGTGGACTGATTTGAACTCCGTGTCTCTGTGTCTCTGTGTTGAGTGTTTGATTGATTTTACTGAACTACAGAGACACAAAGGAACACTGAGACTGCACAGAGAGAGAGAACAATACAGTAAGAGTTCGCTCTAGTTAATTCGTTACTCACTCTTTTTCAGTGGAAGGATACCTCTCAAATGATCACGCGAAGTGAAGCAATCTGTCTGTTGCGTTACGCTTCAGTCGGAGTGTGGTTTGCCTTGCTCCAGATAGGTCTGATCTATTTTGTTGCACCAAAGGCCTATGCGGCGGCCCCCGGAGTCCGGTTTGAGTCCACCGCACATCTCCAGGCGCCGCAAACGCCGCTTACTCTTTCCGTTCCCGCTGACTCCACGCGCTGGGATCTGCAAGGACAAGCTAAGGCGGCTGAATATCAAGGCCGCAAGTGCCTCTTTCTCAGTGGCGGATCGGCGGTCTTGAAAGATCTTGACATGCGCGACGGCGTAATCGATGTGGATATCGCAACCCCCGCCAGCCGCGGGTTTTTCGGTATACAGTTTCGAATCACCAACGACGACGCCAATTCCGACTGGGTTTATCTACGCCAGCACAAGTCCGGGTATCCCGACGCCATGCAATATACGCCGGTGCTCAACACCGGCCTCAACTGGCAAATCTACAATGGGCCAGGCTTCACGGGCGCAGTCGATATCCCGAAAGATGTCTGGTTCCACCTGCGCCTGGAGGTGGTGGGGGCGCAGGCAAAGGTCTATGTCAGCGACATGGATAAACCCGCGCTCGTGATGAACGATCTGAAGAGCGGTGTTCAGAAAGGCAAGGTGGCCCTGTCGGTCCTGACAGGCGCAACCTATTTCTCGAATTTCGAAATACGGACAACACCCGACGCACCCTGGGAGCGACGCCTGCCGCTGATGCCGACGGGCACTCTCACCAAGTGGAGCCTTTCGCCTTCGTACGACGCGCTCGCACGTAATCTGGAGTTACCGCTCTCGTCCTCCGAGAGCAATGCCATGCGATGGCAGGATGTGGAGGCGGAGCCGCCGGGTTTTGTCGTCATCTATCGTTATCGTGAGGCCCCGCATCTGAGGGTCTCGTTTGCGAATGACTTTTCGAAGCGCCTGGAACCCCAGCCGGGAATGAAGATCGTGTATGCGCGGACCAGCATCGATTCCGATCGCGACCAGGTGAAAAAACTTTACCTCGGCTATAGCGACGACGTCACCATGTTCCTGAATGGCAAGATCATCTTCCGTGGCCGAAGTGCCCAGAATTTCCGCGACCCCGGATTCCTTGGCATCGTTAACCCGGAAAACGATGCCGTCTACCTTCCGTTGAAGAAGGGCCGGAATGAACTGGTGCTCGCGGTCAGCGAACTCGGCGGCGGATGGGGATTCATTGCCCGCATCGTGGACCAGGGTGAGTAAGGGTTGTCACAATTCATTCTTCCGACAGACTCGGAGGGCTCCACCAAAAATACCAATCGGCGGTGCTGAGCGATCTCACATGGTGCCGTATTTCTGCCGATCCGCGATTATTCGCGTTAATCCGCGGCTGAATTTCAAACTGACCCACGACCACCAAATCTAATAAGCTTGCATCTCAAGAGACACTCGCGTATCTACTTTCAAGCTCGGTTTTGAAACTGTCCCAGTTAAGTCAGACTTTGACCCGGGACAAAGGTCCGCTCCCGGTTCCGTAAAACCAAAAATGGAGCTCAAACTTAAAGCAGGCCAGTTCTACGGCACCACGTCGCAGGCTCTTTCTGCGAACGGATTTCGCTTTACGGAAAAGGCCTACTCATCGCGAGCCAGGCTTCCCACTCACGCGCATGAACTCTCTCACTTCTGTTTCGTGTTGGCGGGAAATTATCGGGAACAAATGGCAGGCAAGCTTTTTGAACGCGGGCCTGCGGCTCTGGTCTACTATCCGCCTGATGTCAGCCACGGTGAAGAACACTTTACCGACGGCCGGCACTTCTTAGTCGAGATCGATTTCAAAGGACTGGAGAAAGTTAGAGACTATGGCGCGCGTCTCTCCGAGCCGGTGCTTCTGGGCGTTGATTCTTCGCTCTGGCTCGCGGCCAGGATGTACCGGGAATTCAGCGAGCGAGACGGATTTTCAGCATTGGTGCTGGAAAGCATTTCGACGGAACTCTTGATCGCCGCCTCGCGACAGGGTGTGCGACGAGCGGAACGAAAACCGCCGCCATGGTTGGAGCGAGTCAAAGAGTTTCTGCGTGAGAATTTTTCAGAACCGCCAACGCTGGACGAATTAGCCCGGGCAGCCGGCGTTCATCCAACTCACCTCACGCGCGTCTTTCGCCAGTTTGAGCGTTGCACGGTAGGGGACTATGTTCGCGAAGCTCGCATCGAATACGCACGCCAGAAGATGCTCGGATCGAAAGAGCCTCTAGTGGAAATCGCCCTCGCCGCAGGCTTTGCCGACCAAACACACTTCACTCGTTCTTTCAAACGCGTAACGGGAATGACGCCGACTGAATTTCGCCGCATCTTAGCGCCGCGGCGGTGAACGAAAAGTCTTCACGCGCTCGGCGTCACGTATCAGAACCGGGAGCGGCCTTACACCACACAACCAGCCCGCGATAGCGGGCGGCATATCAGTAGCCCACGGCGCTAGCCGTGGGTTGGACGTCATAGAAATCTCAGCCCGCAAAGCCGGCGACATAATGAGTTCCCGCACGACGACGCTTGCAGCTGAGTCGTCTTCATTACGCCCAAAGCCGCGAAAATGTGAGGTGCAATTATGCCGCCCGCTTTCGCGGGCTTGCGTTCTATGGATGCCTGCCCCACGGCTAGCGCCGTGGGCTACTGATATACCGCCCGCTATCGCGGGCTGGTTGTGTGATGTCCCAGATGAGGGTATGTACGGTAAAAGTGTAAAAGATGTCATGATGACGATCTGTAAAAGACCACTTGATAATCAACACGAGGCGGCAACCCCGGGCTAAACTATTCGAACGGCTTCGGCGTAAGGGCGCTCATCTCATTCCAGCATGCTCGTTTGAGTCAAGACGTGTTTTCGCAATCCGGCTAAGTTAAGCTCAGCCCAGCCTACCTGCGATCGCGTTTCGAATGATTTTGGTAGAGGTGTGTTCCGATGAACAAAAAGAGATATTTCATTTTCGCATCGTGTTTGGTCTTCTCGTTATTTTCGTATCCGGGGGTTGCCCGGTCGCTGCGGGGTCAGACCAGTAACTACCAAAGACAACCCACCCGCTATCGCGAGGTGGTGCTGACCTCATGGGACCTCAGCAAGAATGCTGCGCAATCCGGTAAGGTCAGAGAGATTGATGTATTCATGAAGCCGTTTGTCACAACCAGCCAGTTCTCAGGCGTGGTTCTGGCTTCGGAAAATGGCAAAGTGATTTATGAAAAGGCATTCGGTTTGGCAAATGCGGACTACAAGATTCCAAACCAACTGAACACGCGTATTGGAATCGCTTCGATTACAAAATACATGACCAGTGTCATCTTAAACCGCTTAATTGAAAGCAATAAGATTGCCCGCTCGGACAAGCTGAACAAGTACATTCCCGATTTTCCAAATGGCGACAAGATCACGATCGAGATGCTGGCGAGTCATCGCTCAGGAATTCCGCACCGCGTGATGCCGTCCGAAGCCGAGTCTGTGGCTTACAGTTCGGCGGAGTTTGTCGAGAAGGTAAAACTGGCAAAGCTGGCATTCGAGCCAGGCACCGGCCGTCTTTACAGTTCGGCGGGATACGCAGTCCTGGCGCGCGTGTTGGAAATCGTTTCAGGCAAAACGTATTCACAACTCTTACAGGAATATGTTTTCACTCCCGCGGGCATGACAGAATCAGTAGACTTTGAAGGCGACAGGGTTATTGAACGTCGCGCCCAGGACTACTATCTTTCGCCGAACGGCCTTGTGAATGTTCCACTCAAGAATTATTCGTTCCTGGTTGGCGCGGGTTCTGTCTACGGCACAGCCCGCGATGTTTACAAATTCGGTGAAGCTGTCCTTGATGGAAAATATGGCGAAGGCGTGAAAACAGCACTTTTGGGAGAAACTGCTTTTAGCGGCAGTGGAAGCACCAATGGGCATCGCTCTTATTTTGAAATTGCGCGTGACAAAAAATACGGATTCGTCATCCTTTCAAATTCCGCCGGCGCCTTCGATCTGGTTTCGCAGGGTTTATCAGAGATCCTGCAGGGAAAAAAGGTAACGGTAAAGAGCTTCACTCTTCCGACAATTGTTCCCAACCCAAACAACAACCTGGCGGAATTCCTGGGAGACTATAAGCGCAGCGACGGCAGCGAAGCCAAGATCGTTCTGAGAAATGACTTTCTCTATTCCGGAGACATTAAACTTTACCCGACTAAACCGGATTGCTTTTTTGAATACAGGTTCTTTGGCAACGTCTGTTTCATGCGCGACGAATCAGCGAAGGTCAAGGAGATAAAATGGAAGGGACACAATTTCGATTTCACCTGGGTGAAACAATAGGTGGACAAGGAAAGTGGTGGCAGAAAGTTGCAGTGCCGGCGCCGCGGCAGTAGCCCAGCCGTTAGGGCCGGCGCGGGCAGCGCAAAGAAGCCCTTCCTGACGGTCGGGATACTGCCCCGGAGCGCCTTTGGCTCGTTAGCGAGGACGGATTTGGCTATCCGCCCCAAGAAAGCAAAGAAACTTGTAGGACAGGAACTGGCAATGCGAACAAACTTAAGCAAAAACGTTTTGGCGCTCTTACTTCTATTGCCATGCCTGCCAATTGATGTTCTGGCCCAACAAAAAGCCGGCGACCTGAAGATCACCCAGAAGGTTTTTGAATCGGCAAGCGGGCAGAAAGTTGAGGCTGAGTTTGGCGAATTGACCGTGCCTGAAAACAGGCAAAATGCGAATACTCGTTTGATTCAACTGGCTTTCGTGCGATTCAAAACCACATCTCAGAATCCGGCGCCGCCGATAGTCTATCTCGCAGGCGGACCGGGTGGTTCGGGGATCGCAGCCGCACGCGGAACCCGCTTTCCTTTGTTCATGGCGATGCGCGAAATCGCCGATGTCATCGCCCTTGACCAACGCGGCGTAGGGTTGTCAAAGCCGAATCTGGCTTGCAAGGAGACAGTGAGTTTCGCGCCCGATAGATTACCAAGCCGCGCAGACCTGCTCGATCTCTACCGCAAACAATCGCGCGCTTGCGCTGAAACCTTCAAACAACAGGGCGTTGATTTGACCGGTTACAACACCAACGAGAGCGCGGATGACCTGGAGGATTTGCGAAAGGCGATCGGTGCCGAGAAAATCAGCCTGTGGGGAATAAGTTACGGAACGCATCTGTCGCTGACGATGATCAAGCGACACGAAAAGAGTCTCAATCGCGTCATACTCGCGGGCATTGAAGGACCTTCACACACAATCAAGTTGCCCAGCAATATTCAAAAACACCTGGAACACATAGACCGGCTGGTTAAGGCTGACGCCAACCTTAGCAAAGACGTTCCGTCGTTCTTAGGTTTGGTCGAAGGAGTGCTGGGAAGGACCGAGCGCGAATCGGTGACGGTCGAAGTAACAGATCCAGCGTCCAAAAAAACTGTCAAGGTCTCGCTAAACAAGTTTGCCATTCAATTGTTGACTGCATTTTCATTCGGCAGTGGTGAGGCTGCTTTACCTGCGCGTTACTACGCTTTGTCCAACGGAGATTTTTCTCAGGCAGCGCAGGGATGGCTCAATTTCAGCCGGGGCGGCAGCGTTGGTTCGGCGATGGCTTACATGATGGATTGTGCTTCAGGTTTGTCTGACCAGCGGCGCAAGCAGATAGCGAGTGAAGCCAGGACGACTCTACTCGAGGATGTTTTGGATTTGCCTTTTCCGTATGTTTGCGATGCCTGGGGCAGTCCCGATGCCGGCGCGCCATTCCGCGCCCCGGCGAAGAGTCGCATACCGGCGCTTTTTATTAGCGGCACACTCGATGTTCGTACGCCGCCCTCTAACGCGGAAGAAGTGCGCAAAGGTTTTCCGAACAGTTTTCATCTGATCATCGAGGGAGCCGTCCACAGTGATCCGCTGTTTTTGTCTTCGCCGCAAATCAAAGATGTGATGCTTGAATTCATGAAGGGACAAAAGATCTCAACCACAAACATCAGGCTCGAGCCGTTGAAATTCGCCCCACTCAACCCGCCGAAAACAAATTAGAAGTGATTATTCCTGCGCCGCCCAGCAGCCGGTGCCTCTAGATATTGCGCTGTGCCTCTGGACTAATCGCAATGCCCCTGGATATTGCCCACCTTCCTAACTGCGCCTTATCCAGCGGCGCAAATCCAGGGCACTGCGCAATATCAAGAGGCGCAGAGCACTTTGGTTCGATGGCGCAATATTGCCCGTGCGAGCTATCATTCCTCAGACATTCGTCAACATTTCAATACGGAGGATTTCAAAACATGCGACGCACTTGTGAGTTCGCGCTTGCTCTTGTAGCAGTCATATCGGTTCCAACGGCGCACTTCTCCCAGGGTGGGCAGACCAGTGGTCAGACAAGCAGCCAGATGGAAACGTCCCGCGGCGTGGCGGGCGGGGGAGTCTCGGTTCCCGGATGGACCGGAAAAATCGACGCCAAGGAGGAGGCAGCCGGGATGACCCTCAACAGCGCGAAGTTGGGTAAAGAAGGCGATGCCTTGCACGTCACCACGGGTCCCGCAGTGACCTATTGGAATCCCGCTAACAAAGCGTCGGGAGACTACACCGTAAAAGCAACGTTCAAGGAACCGAAGTACATGAGCATCAATAACCACCCACATCCTTACGGGTTGGTAATTGCCGGTAATGATCTGGGAACGGACCAGCAGAGCTACTTGTACTGTGCGGCTTACGGCAACGGCACTTTCATCGTTCGCGGTTTCGGCCCTGCTCCATTTCAAATGAACGGACCGCGGGCTACTGCGGATCCGGCGGTGAACAAGGCGGCGGGAGTGGGCGAGCCGGTAACCCAGGAGATTGCGATTTCAGTGAAGGGTGAGAAGGTTGAGTGTGCGATCAATAACAAAGTCGTCGCGAGTTACGACAAGTCCGCGCTGGTAACTGCAGGCAAACTCAAGTCGACTGATGGCGTGTATGGCATCCGTTTCGCACATAACACGGATGCCTTTGTTACCGGGTTCACGATCACGAAGCCTTAGAAAAGCTCTCAATATGTTCCTGTGTGACGCATCTGACAGATATTGAGTAGTTGGGCGTCTTTTGTTGGTCGATGAAACTGTTTCAGAGAAAGGAAATCATCATGGCTGAAAGATCAAGTTTAGAAGCAAGGACCGTTGTTCTCGTCCACGGCGGTTTTGTAGACGGCTCTGGTTGGGAAGGTGTCTACAAGATACTCAAGAAGGACGGCTTCAATGTCGCAATCGTTCAGAATCCAACGATATCGCTGGCTGATGATGTTGCTGCAACCAAGCGCATTATTGCCGCGCAGAATGGCCCTGTAATTCTCGTCGGGCACTCGTATGGCGGGGTTGTGATCACTGAGGCGGGCAACGATCCTAAAGTAGTGGGGCTTGTTTACATCGCCGCGTTTGCGCCGGACAAAGGTGAGTCGGTATCCACTCTCATCAAGGATCCACCGCCTGACGCGCCGGTGCCGCCGATCCTGCCACCGCAGGACGGCTATCTCTTCCTTGACAAGTCAAAGTTCGCCGCCTCATTCGCGGCCGATGTGGAAGCAGAAAGGGCTGCGTTCATGGCCGACTCCCAAGTCCCGTGGGGCGTCGAGGCGCTGAGCGGCGCTGTCAGTGATCCGGCGTGGAAAACAAAGCCGAGCTGGTACCTGGTTGCCACCGATGACAAGATGATCCCCCCGCCGGCCCAGCGCTTCATGTCCGAGCGCGCTGGTTCCACTGTTGTCGAGGCTGCGGGTAGTCACGCGATCTACGTGTCGCAGCCGGATGCGGTGGCTGTAATCATCGAAAAGGCCGCCGGCGCAGCAAAGGCAGCGAGCAGCTAAGAGTGAGTTTGATTGGCGTATCGCCCGGCGACCATTTGGTCATTAAAGGCCAGCATCTGGGTATTTTCCGTCACGCTCGCTGAAATTGCGTCAGCAAAGTTCGCCTGATCCAACAACTCTGCGGTGGGCGCGGCTTCGAATGCGGGGTGTGATTTATCAAAAGCCGCTTCGATTTCAGTTAGCGGAGCTCTGCGTTTCCACTGCTTCTTGAGCTGCTGTGTTCTGATCAGGGCCTGAATGTGCCAGGCGCCGATTGCGATCAAAGACCGGCCGTAACATAGATCAGCGGATGCGTGTCCGATCTGAATCCGAAAAAAGCGAAGAGCAAAATCGACAACGTAAAACTTACGATTATGGTTAATGACCTTAGAACCGCCGAAACACTATGAGAACCCTGGTCTTGAGTCATACGGAAGTTTCAGGGCTCCTTCCGATGAAAGAGTGCATCGGTGTCATGCGTGAGGCCCTGATCGCGCTTGCCGCCGGTAAGACTCATCAGCCGCTCCGAACAATTATCCGGCCACCCGACGCGAACGGTGTAATGGGACTGATGCCGGCCTATAAGTCAGGTGACATCTCTGGTGATCGCGCGGCCTTCGGGTTGAAAGCAATATGCGTATTTCCTGGAAATCCAGCTAAAGGCAAAGATGCACACCAGGGAGCGGTCCTCCTATTTAGCGCGGAGACGGGCGAGCTGCTGGCCATGATGAATGCTTCAGCAATCACCGCGATTCGTACCGCAGCTGTCTCGGGTGTGGCAACAGGCTTGCTCGCTCGCCCGGATGCCTGGAATCTCGCGATCATCGGTTCCGGGGTGCAAGCCCGCTCGCATTTGGTCGCAATGTCTGAGGTTCGTCCCATCAAGCGTTGCCGCATAGCAAGCCGGCACATTGAACACGCACAAAACTTTACTGAAGAGATGAGGCGGGACTTCTCATTTGAGTTGGAACCAGTCGAAACTGTCGAGGCAGCTTTAGAGGGCGCCGACTTGATTGTCACGGCGACCACCGCCATCGAGCCAATCGTGAAGCGCGAATGGATTGCAGCCGGGGCACACCTGAATGTCGTAGGGTCGAGCACTCCAAAAGCGCGCGAGGTAGACAGCGAGACGATGGCGGCAGCGAGCCTGTTTGTGGACCGGCGTGAATCAACCATCAACGAAGCCGGCGACTACCTCCTCGCGGCGCGTGACGGCGTAATCGGGCCCGATCATATTCGTGCGGAAATTGGAGAGGTTCTTAAAAGAGATAAACCGGGCCGGACATCACGGGAGGAGATCACATTGTTCAAATCTCTGGGACTTGCGATTGAAGATGTTTTCGCGGCGGAATACCTCTACCGACGGGCGGTGGAGTTGAAGGTTGGAAACTGGGTTTCGTTTTAGATAGCAAGGAAGATTTTCAATTTGACATTTATCATGAATGAGAAATGAAAAATGATATATGGTAAATGATCAACTCCCCTCGCTTGCTGACATCCACGAGGCTCGACGAATGATTGCGGGTTCCGCCATCCGCACGCCGCTGGTTCGGCTTAACGTCAGGGAAGCGCCGGTCGAGATTTACCTAAAACTCGAAAACCTTCAGCCAATAGGATCGTTCAAAATCCGTGGCGCGACGAACGCCATGGGCCATTTGATGCCGGAGACGTTGTCTCGCGGAGTATTGACTGCATCGGCAGGAAACATGGCTCAGGGAGTAGCCTGGCGAGCGCGTGAGCTCGGTATTCCGTGCACGGTGGTCGCTCCCGAGACTGCGCCACTTACAAAGATCAAAGCAGTCGAACGGCTCGGCGGACGTGTCATCAAGGTCTCATTTGAAGAGTGGTGGAAGGCGTTTGAAACGCGCTCATTCCCAGGTGTTGAAGCAACTTTCATTCATGCGTTTGACGATCTGGCTGTGATGGCCGGCAATGGCACAATTGCTCTCGAGATCATGGAAGACTTGGCGGATGTTGATGCGGTTGTAATTCCGTGGGGAGGTGGTGGGCTTACCTGCGGGATTGCTGCCGCCATGCGTGCGCTGAATTCGAAGTGCAAGATATATGCAGCCGAAGTGGCTACGGCCGCGCCTCTCGTCGTCTCACTTGCAGCCGGCACGCCGCAGGCTGTTGATTATCATCCGTCCTTCGTGGATGGCATCGGCGGCAGGTCTGTATTTCCGCAAATGCTCCAACGCGCACAGCAGTTGATTGATGGCTCCCTCGTTGCAGAATTGGAGGAAGTTAGATCTGCACTTCGACTCATGGCTGAACGCAACCGCATTATCGCGGAGGGTGCCGGAGCATGTGCGCTTGCGTGCACCTTAGCAGGTAAAGCCGGCGGCGGTAGAGTGGTGTGTATTGTCTCGGGCGGGAACATAGACTTCGCGAGGCTTTGCGAGATACTGAATTAGGAAAGAGGGGAAAAGGGGAACAGGGGAAAAGGGGAACGAGGGGAAGGGGGAAAGGGGAAACGTTTCGAGTTTCGAAGCCTTGCACAAAAAGTGCTGCGGAGCCGGTGTTCGGCTTTGCCTCCCGATGTGCGGCGGTGACGATGCCCCGCCGTTAGCGCCTTTTTTCCTTTGGCGGCCCGGAACGAAGGAAAGGGGAAAAAGTAAAAGGGAAAAGGGTAAGGGGAAGTACAAAGCAAGAAAGAGGCTCGCAGTTTCCTTTTCCTTTACCCCTTCCCCTTTTCACCTTTTTCCTTGAAGCGAAGGCGTGAACTATTTTTTTGTAAGAGTTAACAGAATCCGGGCTCAGCCGTCTTTATATTAGACGAGGAAAAAATGAAACAGAACGAAGGCATTCGCGTTAACTGAGTCAAGGGAGATCGTCATGCTAAACCTACGCGCCAAAACATTGGGGAATGTTGCAGTCCTGAGCCTGCAAGGCCAAATTGTGAACGGTGAAACTGAGATTCTGCGCAATGCCGTGCTTTCCCTGTCGGAGGTCAGCGCGGTCAAGGTTAATTTGGCGGGGGTCAAAACAATCGATGCCGGCGGCTTGGGGGCGATGTTGGAGTTACGCGAGCAAGCGGAATCAAAGGGAATCCGCCTCGAACTCATGAACCTATCCAAAGAGATACGCCGGGTGTTTGAAATCACGCGTCTGGATACGGTTTTTCGAATCACATCCGGGGTTGAATTCTTTCCGGCAGTTTCGCGTAGCCGGCGAGCGCCGGTGAGGCCACTTGCGTCTTGCGCCTAGATCCAAAGGATTTGCATCTGCCATTCAATCCGCGGTTAAAGTTTATTAGCCGCGGATTTTCGCGGACTTACGTGGATAAGACCAGACAGAGTCTTCTAAATTTCTTCCCCACCTGCTTGCGCCGGTGGTACTTGACCTCCTGTCACTGGGTTGCGTCTCTGCTTCTGTAAACATCGGTGCTCAAGTACTTCAGGCCTGAGTCGGCCATCAGTGTGACCACCTTGGCGCCGGGCCCAAGCCGCTCTGCCACTTGAATTGCAGCCACAACGTTTGCTCCTGAAGACGTACCACCAAAGAGCGCCTCTTCCTGCGCCAGGCGCCTTGCCATCTCCTTCGCATCGGCGGTGCTGACCGGCAGAATGTCGTCCACGAGCGCCGGCTCCCAGAATGGAGGAGTGTAACCCATCTGATCTACGTCGATCGGAGTTTAATAAACCGAGCGTCGAACATTGGGAAGTCTGAACGACACACGATCATGCTGATAACCCTCGATGACCTGCGCCGCTTTACCATCGCGCGAAACTTCTTCAAGCCCACCACGCTAAAACGTGCGCTCCACAGGATGGGATTTGTGCAGGCCGATCCAATCCGTGCACCGGCGCGAGCCCAGGATCTAATCCTGCGTCATCGCGTCAGGAATTATCATGCGGGAGACCTCGAATGCTTTTATGCAAGCCTCGACATCGAAGAAGACTGCTTCGTCAACTACGGCTTCGTGACGAACTCTTTACAGGCGTTGATGCATCCGCGAGGGAAGAGGGACACAGGGAAAAAGGGGAAGCGGGAAATGGGGCGAACTCAACTCCTGCTCGAGTTTGTGCGCGAACGCGGTGAAGTGCACCCGCGGGAAGTTGATGAGCATTTTTCACACGGCACGGTGAAGAACTATTGGGGCGGCTCGTCAAGCGCCACCACCCACTTGATGGACGATATGCACTATCGGGGACTACTGCGTGTGGTGCGTCGAGAGAAGGGAATTCGTATCTACAGTGCACGTCAGCACGAGGAAGGACCAGGTGGTGCGGCTGAGCGTCAGGCGTGGATCGATGCTCGCCTCGATGCGTTGGTCGATGTGGTTGTCCGCATTTATGCGCCTTTGCCTGGTTCAAGCCTGGCTGTTTATGTCCGCCGGTTACGGTATGCGGTGCCGCAGTGGCAGAGCGAGGTCCCGAGCGCTTTGCAGCGAGCGAAAGAACGGCTGTCACATGAGCGAGTCGATGGTGTTGATTGGTATTGGCCCACGGATGAGATGGGTCGCGGAGGGGCGGCCACGGACAATGACAATACTGTGCGACTGCTGGCGCCTTTCGATCCGGTGGTGCACGATCGCGCGCGGTTCGAGTTGTTGTGGGGTTGGGCATACCGTTTTGAAGCTTACACACCAGTGCCCAAACGCAAACTCGGCTACTACGCAATGCCATTGCTTTGGCGCGACCGCGTGATTGGTTGGGCCAACGTTGGCGTGAAAAATGGAGGACTCACAACGCAGCTGGGTTTCACCGGAACTGAACCTCACGATCGTCAGTTTAAGCGCGAACTCGCAGCGGAACTGGATCGTATAAAGACATTTCTGAGCTTGGAATCGTGACTATTTTCATGCCGCACGATGGAGCAACCTCCTCGAAATCCCGATTGTGCTGCAATTCTGTTTTTTCGACCAAATAAATGGACACTGGCGAATTCTTAACGCGAACCACAATTTGGATGACATTCCTGGCCTATGCATTTGGCGTCGTCGCCTTCGCTGTCTCCAAACGAAGACCGCGGTGGATCTCGGTAACAAGAGTCGCATGGACGATTGCGTGTGCCTGTCTAATTGCCCACTTCGTCAGTGCGTTTCAGTTTTATCACGGCTGGAGTCATGCATCTGCGTATCGCGATACCGCACGTCAAACTGCAGAAGTGGTCGGTCTGAACTCGGGTGCTGGCCTCTTCGTTAACTATGCTTTGCTGACGGGCTGGATTGTCGACGTCGGCTGGTGGTGGTTAGGTGGCCTCGATTCTTACCGGCGCCGTCCATGGCCACTGGTTGTAGTTTGGCACGCGTTCTTGGTTTTTATCATCTTTAACGCAACCGTTGTATTTAAGGATGGCCTTGTGCGCTGGCTCGGCCTCGCCGTATGCGCCATCTTAAGTCTCGCGTGGATCTCAATCGTGAGACGAAGGTCAACTGCAACTCAACTAGCTCTTGACAACAACTAAGCCTCGGAAATCATGGACTCCGTGAATACCGAAATAAGAAGTCCACCTGTTGGACCGATAACTTTTCCGTTTTATTACGGATGGGTCAACCTGTTTGTGGCGGCACTCGCCATGGTCGGAACGCTTCCGGGCCGGACGCAGGGTCTGGGACTGATCACCGAACGGCTGCTTTCAGATTTGCAGATCGATCGTGTCGTCTTCGCTCGCATCAATCTTTGGGCAACTCTTATCGGTGCGCTTTTCTGTCTCGGTGTTGGCAGATTGCTCGATCGCTTTGGAAGCCGCATCGTACTGACTATGGTGACTCTCGGGCTCGCCGGGGTTGTGCTGTTGATGAGCGGGGCAGAGAGCCTGTTCGCGATAGCAATACTGATCACACTTACACGCGGGTTGGGACAGAGCGCACTTTCCGTAGTGAGTATTACTCTCGTCGGAAAGTGGTTTGTGCGCCGGCTCAACCTGGCAATGGCCGTTTACACCGTGGTGTTGAGCGTTGGATTCATGGTGGCCTTTCCGGTAATAGGAGCAATGGTCATTACGACCGGCTGGCGTGTTACCTGGTGGACGATCGGTCTCACATTGTTATTTGGCCTTGCGCCTCTTTCGTTTCTTCTGGTGCGAAGGTCGCCGGAATCCTGCTCAGTGCCAGCCGATGGAGAAATCTCACCTGGTCAAGTGACAGGTGAACGCAGTGCCGGTTTCACTCTCGCACAGGCACTGGCAACGCCAAGCTTCTGGGTATTTGGGTTAGCCAGCGCGGTGTATGGACTGATTGCGTCCGGCATAGCCCTCTTCAATGAGTCGATTCTGGCTGAAAGAGGTTTCGACGCTTCGACCTATCACCGGAGCCTCGTGATCGTGGCCCTCACCGCTCTTTTCGGGAATTTTCTGGGCGGCTGGCTGACTTCCAAGTGGAGTATGAACAAACTGTTGGCACTATCGATGTTGCTGCTGGCTGGATCATTGCTTGCGCTTCCACACGTAACCACTCAGGCACATGTGGCGCTGTATGCAATCGTGATGGGACTGGCTGGCGGTTTCGTGATTGTCATTTTCTTCGCTTACTGGAGTCGCGCGTACGGCCGGGCGCACCTCGGTAAGATTCAGGGTGCAGCTCAAGCGCTGACCGTCGTCGCGTCGGCAGTAGGCCCTCTGCTGTTGGCTGAATGTGTAACGCGAACAGGATCTTATGCAGCCATGTTCTACGTGCTAACCGTTGTAGTAACCATACTCGCGATCGGCGCCTGGTTCGTAAAACCACCGGCTGACGCATACTGAGTGTGCCGGAGCAAAACGAGGTTAGGTGATCGTCAACTGCCGCTAACTCGCAGTCAGGAAGTGGGCGCGCTGCGCTTTGCCCCCTTCCTGACTGCGAGTTAGACTCTTGCTCTAAGTGGCGACGATACGGTATTTGTACAATGTTTTTCCTATGAAAAGAATACTCTTACTCATCCTCCTGGTTGCGGCGACTGCGTTGAACGCGACTTCCCAGTCAGGAAGAAGGACCACGAGAGCAACTCAGCCGGCGGCACCCATTCAACCAGACCTTACGCCGGAACCAGAACCTCCGCCCGCCGCGCCCAAAGGGCTATTTTTCCTGACGGAAAGCCTGCTCGAGCGACAGATCAAAATGATCGGCGGTGGCAGCTTCCGGCTGGCGGATTTCCACGGCAAAGTCGTAGTCATTAACCTCTGGGCGTCCTGGTGCGGTCCGTGTCGCAGGGAAGTTCCCGAATACGAGAAAGTGCGCCAGGCTTATACCGGGCGCGAGGTGGAGTTTATCGGGCTGACTACGGAAGACCCGCAAACTGAGGCGGACCGGGTCAAAAAATTCCTCCGCGATACCAATTTCGGTTTCCGACTGGGCTGGGCCGACCGCGAGATGGGGCGCACGTTGATGAATGGCAAGAGCGGGATCCCGCAGACGATGGTCATCGACACTAACGGGCGCATCCTAAAACATTGGAGCGGCTACGCGCGCGGACGCAGTGGCGACCGATTAAAGCAGCTGATCGAAGAAGCGCTGCTCAGCGCGCTGCCAACACGTCGCGAGGGTGGCCAGCAGGAATGAAGAAGTGAGGTTTGCGAGCGGCGCTGCAAGACGCGTGACCGTCCACCAGATCTCCGATGCTCACCCTTTTCCCGGTCAAAAGTCTTCTCCCATGTAATCGAGTTCCCTGATCCCACCGATGTCCCGGTAAAGCACGCTTCGCGGATCGTCACTTTGCGGGAGATGATAATAGAGAATGCCGATATTCTTCGTTACTATCTTGCGCAATCTCGTCCGGATCTGATCTTCTGAAACCGGTTGCCTGCCCATTGGCAGGTTCATTCTCCCACTCGAAGCCACGGCATACTTCCTCTGCTCCCGCCAACTAAAACTAAAGCGCCAATCATACTGAGCGATGTACATATCTTCGTCGGTTAAACCGATCAGGATCGCCTGTGAATCGTTGCTCAGGTCCGGATGCGCCTGTCTCATGATCTCAATCGCCTTTTCGGCGATTAATTGTTTTCGGTCTGGATTCATCGCCGCCGGCGCCAGCTCTACGTTGGGCAAAGCCTCAACCGGGATGCGGTACTTGTTTCGATAATAGGTGACCAGGTCACTAGTCGTTGCGGCAGGAAAATCTCCGAGAGGAACGAGATAAAGTTTTCCCGAGCCCTTCAAACTTTGTTTGCTAATCGGAACATAGTCTCGCTTACGAAGACAACCGGTGGCTGGAATAAGTGCAGCAATGAGTGCGACGGAAAGCAAACGAGGGTACTTCATTTTTTCGGTCCTTTGTTCTTAGTAGCAACGCTTAACGAGGGTTCGTCAGTAGAACCGCGTTCTGGAGTCAATAGAAGTGACGACAATCTTGTCGTCTCTGAGGTTTAGGATCGCGACCTCTGACGACACGGCCCGAAGGGTGCCCTGCGGAATGGTAAGGGTCTCGTACAGTTCACCGCTGACCATTGCAGTCTTACCATCGTTGTAGATCTTCACCCGCGTATTCTTTCGTTGAAGCTGGTATGTAAGTCTCCGGCGCAATCCACGTCTCAAATGGAACGCAAACTGCTCTTTGTTGAAATTGAACACCTGTTCCTTGTCACTTGCCGGCGTCGAGATGCTCATTTTGATCTTAACGTCTTCAGCGAGAGGGGCAAGTATCCCCGCGACATTTCCTTTTCTTGACGCCCGGTCTACAGAATTGATCATGGCGAGCACTTTGCTCTCAGTTATGACTGCTTGTGATTGTGCATTGGAAGTACCCGAAAATGACGGCAAAGTCAGCAGCAAAAGGAAAGGAATCGAGAGGCGCAGACGTAGTTTCACTTGTGACCTCCTTCGCCGAGGCGGCGGGGTTGGGTTTCAGGTATCTGGAGAGGAAGGGGCGAAGACTGTTGCTTACACCGAGTGTGCGGCCAGATAAAAATTAGCACACCGGAAATTGACTGAGCAAGAATTAGTTTTATTCATTGGTAGCGATGCCCGCAAACATCGTGGCAGAGTAGGGGAAAAACAACACTGAAGTGTCCAATGAAACGTTGTTCTCCGTGACAAACAGATAGTTATCCTTTGCGTGGACCTGAAACTTACCACTTGAAGGTGCTGAATAGTAGCCTGCGCACCTGCTCAGCGCAGTGGCGTCCAGTTTGGTAATTGCCGGCGGTAATTCATAGTCCTCACCAAAGAAAAGGCCCGCAGGATGTCAACCTCATGCTGCCTCCTTCTGCAACTGGACGAAGTGAAGAACCGCCCCCAGTGCGGCGCCCAGGCAAAGCCCGTAGACAATCCCCCACAACAGCATTCCGGCGCGCCCTCCGAAGTAATTGTTAAGACCGGAGCCGGCGAAGTATCCGATGGAGTTTCCCACGAAAAGCAAAACCGACAACGTGATTGCGGAACGCAACTTACCAAACCCTACGGCGAAGAGTGACCCCATTACTATCGATCCCACGAGCGAACCAACCCATTCGCCGGCGGCGCCGCGGACCGTGAAATATGCGCCCACCCAACCGGCTGCGTACGCGAAAAACGCGAGACCGAAGAGAAGGTAAAATTTCGGCAGCCGCCATCCGCCGGCGACCAAAGATCCCAGCGCTCCGCCACCTATCACAATAAAAAGGATTGTCCAAACAAGGTATGCGCCCGGAAGGCCTAAATGCGTGTACATCCACCGCTCGGCAAATGCCACTGTGCCGAACACGCACAAACTCGTGAAACCGAAACCCAACGCTCCGGTGAGCAGGGAACGCCCGAGAGAGGGAACTGCGTTGAAAGATTGAGTTTGGCCGGGACTAACTGCGGCGTGACTATTCGATTTGGATTGGTTCGCAGTCACAAGAAACCTCACAAGAGTCACAGCTCGCTCCAACGGGAGCCCGATGTTTTGCCGGTGAGGAAGGGTGGCTAGCGATCGTCGAAATACCTGTATTGCGCTGAGAGTACTTCTTCCGGATCTGACTTCGTAGGCCGCCCGTCAATCTGTTCGTAAAGCGGCGGCGGAATCTCAGCAAATTCAGACATCGGACCGTAAACCTCATCCACACCTTCGCGGAACACATCGCCAATGAGCAGGTTGATGATATTAACGCGCTGTTCGGGGTACTTGCGGAGAAACTGCGCAAAGCTGAAGCCGTCGTTATAGAAGGCGTAGACGAGCTTGCGCATCGACTCGATGCCTTGATCGAGTTTGGACTGGAATTGACCCAACCGCCCGGCGGAGAAGTCGTTGTGCCGAAAAGCGTCGTGGATGGCGTCAGCCGCCAGCTCAGCCATCTTCAGGGCCAGCAACACTCCGGAAGAGTAGATCGGATCAAGAAAGCCGTAGGCGTCGCCGATGATGATAAAGCCGTTGCCTGAATTGTGTTTTGAACGGTAAGAATAATCAAGGATCGAATAGATCTTATCGACCCGTTCGCCGATCGCGACCCGGCTCTGGACTGTCTCACACCGATCAATCTCCTCGTAAAAGATTTTGGCGAGATCCTGTCCGCGATCCTTCAGCAGGTAACCGGGATCAGCGACGATTCCAACGCTGGTGATGTCATCTTCAAGCGGGATATACCAGAACCATCCACCACTTCCTGGTTGCGTGCGCAGCACCAGCGTCGCTCCGCCGTTGAGATCAGGCTCGCGGTGCGCTCCTTTAAAGTAAGAATAGAGCACGGCCTTTTTGAGTTTTGGATCACGGACGCGCCAGCGAAACTTGTTGGACAGCATGGCACTCTGTCCGGTAGCGTCAACGACCACGCGAGAATGAAAGCTTTGGCGCGAGCCATCTTTCATTTGCACTTCGACCCCCACTGCCGCATCTCCTTCGAAGAGCACCTGCTTGACTGCCGCTCCCTGATGAACCGCCGCTCCCTGATCTGCGGCGTGCTCAATCAACATCTTGTCAAAAACGGCGCGCGTCACTTGCCAGGTGACGGCGCTTTCGTGATGGATGGCCTCGAAGAAGTAGAACGGACGCGACTCTTTACCCGCGTGATTGGCAAACTGGACGCTGTATTTGTGAACGAAGGGACTCGCCTTGAGTTTCTCCAGCAATCCCATGCGCTGGAAGGTCCAATAGGTATCAGTCATCAGCGATTCGCCGATGTGGTGGCGGGGAAATTCCTCTTTCTCGAAGAGTACGACGCTGAGCCCCTCGCGCGCGAGGATGCTTGCGATTGTGCTGCCGGCGGGACCACCGCCGACTACGATGACGTCATAGGTATTCTTAGGAGATTCCATGCGAGCTTAAGCGTATCTAACGGTCCTCAGTTCAGGTTCAAAAAACTCAGGGAGGAAACTTTCTACCTCCAAAAGGCCATGGCGAGTGAGCGTTATAGTTTCATTTTTCCGCTCGAGTAGTTTTTCTTCACTCAATCGCTCATACACCGGCCGGAATTCCTGCCAGACATCAACCCCAAACTTATCGCGAAAATACGCTGTATCAAGCGACCCGGTTTTGAGTTGCAAGATCATTTCGCGGATCAGTCGCTGCTGCGGAGTCAGCGAAACTGCCCGTAAAAGAGGCAGTTTATCGGTGCTCAGGATGCGAACATACTCTTCGAAGTTGTGTGCGTTCTGAAAATTTACGCCCGCGAAATGCGAAAACGACGAGACGCCAAGTCCGATCATGTCGCCACCGTGCCAGAGCGCATCGGTGTAAATGAACCGGCAGGTCTTCTTATTGGTTACCAGGGTGGTGGCGCTGGCTATCTCGTAACCGTGATCTTGAAACTGATCGAACGCATAGTTTAACCACCGGCGTTTCGTTTCCCAGTCGGCGATCGGCGACGCGACGCCCTCTTTCAGGATGTCTTGCGAGATGATCGTGTTGTAAGGCAGTTCCATCTGGTAGATGGTCACCGAATCAGCTTCCAACTCGATCGCTCGCCGGACGGTGTCGCGCCATTTCTCTTCAGACTCGCCCATCATCCCCGAAATGAGATCGATGTTGATCTGCGGGAAATCCACCTCACGGGACCAGGCGTAAGCACGATAAATCTCGGGCGACAGATGCGCGCGCCCATTCGCCTCCAAAACCTCGTCGTCAAAATGTTCGATGCCGAGGCTCAGGCGCGTGACCCCGATTTCCTTTAGAGCTTCGAGTTTGGACTTCTGCAGCGTGCCCGGCTCACACTCGAAAGTCACCTCCTCGGCGTTGGCCCAACTCACATGACGATTCAGCCCCGAAACCAGATAGTGAAGTTGCTTTTCACTCACGTAGGAAGGCGTACCGCCGCCGAAGTATGCGAACCGAAGCTGACGCCCCTGAAAAGCGGGACTGCGGCTATAGATCTCGTTCTCTCTAATGAGCGCATCGAGATAGATCTCTATCTCCGAAGCGTTTTTGTCTGTGTAGACTTTGAAATAGCAGAATTTGCATCGCTTGCGGCAGAAGGGGATATGGATGTACAGGCCGAGCGGATCGTCAACGCGCGGAGCTTCGTTGAGAGCCGCGTGCACTTCTCCCAGAGCCTCGGGCTTCCATTGAGAAAACGGCGGATAGTTCGAGACAAAATAATTGCCGACCTCGGTGCCCATTGTTTTTGCAGAGTCGATCGTCATCACCCTTCTTTTCGCGGACGAATAGCGCTAACAGACCTTTTCAAAAACGGCTTGAGATTCTGGGGATTTGGCCTCTGCCGGTGCGATTGAATAAGACTAAGCGCGGCTCACTTCTGTTCTCCGCAGACAGCTTCAAATTAACATCACTGTGCCCGATGAGCAATTGGAGAGAGTTTTGTTGTGGCTGACCCAAACCATTAGCTGTACGCACTTTGCAGGCCCAGTGTTTCAGATGATGAGCTTTCCAAAACTTCGGAAATCGCTAATTCTTCAATTCAGCGCTTTCATCCCGGGCGAAATACGGCATTCAACCCTGGCAAAACAACACTCAGCGCAAGATGAATGGTAGGATTTGCCCTGTTTTGTGACCAAGCGGATTGGCGGAGGCGCTGATTTGTCGGAATCTAAAACCTTCACTATTAAACACTATCTCCCATACGTAGCTTTACTCCTGGTGTTTGGGGTCGGGATTTGGCTGATACTGGTAACCGGTTCTCGCCTTCATTCACAACGCTTTGGCCCAACTTCTCCAGCGGAAGTAAGCCCTTCTCCATCGCCACTCCAATCGGAGCCCAAACAAACCGACGCCACCAGCTATGCGGGCAGAATTTTTCGCGACAATCTTAGAAACCCTCTCAGCACCCTGCTCCTGCAACTGGTTGTCATCATCGTTGCCGCACGCCTGGTAGGCAAACTGTTTCAAAAAATTGGTCAGCCTCCGGTGTTAGGGGAGATCGTCTCCGGAATTGTTCTGGGCCCATCTCTGCTGGGTTGGCTCTCTCCGGAAACGATGGCTTTTCTCTTCCCGGCCCCTTCGATGGAAGTGCTAAAGCTGCTGAGTCAGATTGGAGTCGCCCTGTTTATGTTTGTCGTCGGTATGGAACTGGATGTCCGACAGCTGCGCCAGAGAGCCCACACCGCGATCATGGTCAGCCATGCGAGTATCGTAGTTCCTTTCTTCATGGGCGCAGCACTTTCACTGTTGGTCTACAGTTCGCTGGCGCCGGCCAACACGTCCTTCACTGCCTTTGCGCTCTTCATGGGAATTGCCATGAGTGTTACCGCCTTCCCGGTATTGGCGCGAATTCTCAAAGACCACCGCATGTCGCATACCTACCTTGGGAACATCGCTCTTACGTGTGCGGCAGTTGATGACGTGACGGCCTGGTGCATGCTCGCGTTGGTAATAGCAGTCGCACAGTCGGGTAGCATGGCGGGATCACTCCTGACGATCGCGCTTGTATTGTGTTTCATCTGCATCATGCTCTTCATCATCAAGCCTCAGCTTGCCCGTCTGTTGGCGGCAAGACCAAGTGGTCAGGAATATGGTCGAGGCGTCGTGGCCGGAGTTCTAGCATTCCTCTTCGCATGCGCGCTTTTGACCGAGATGATCGGTATCCATGCTCTGTTTGGAGCCTTTCTGGCCGGGGTGGTGATTCCTTCGACCGCCGGGCTACGCGTGCAACTGAAGGAAAAACTGGAGACTTTCAGTGCGGTTGCGCTCCTGCCACTCTTTTTTGCGTTCACCGGACTGAGAATGCAGGTTGGCCTGCTCAGTGACTGGCAGAGTTGGGCAATATGTGCCGTGTTGGTTGCCGTGGCTATTGCCGGCAAGCTGGGAGCAAGTATGTTGATGGCCCGGTGGACCGGAATGAACTGGCGAGACTCGTTTTCGTTGGGCGTGTTGATGAACACGCGTGGTTTGGTTGAGTTGATCGTGCTGAACATCGGCTACGATTTGGGTATCCTGTCAGCGCGTGCGTTCACGATGCTGGTACTGATGGCCCTGGTTACGACTTTTATGACCGGGCCGCTGCTGTCGTTGGTGGGAATAGATAGATCGGATACAAGGCCGGCTTGAACACTTTGAATGATTCACCCAACGAGCCGGCGGTAGCAGGCTGATTGAGTGGCCTAATCCAAGTCGATGCAGTTTGCGATAACGTTACGTCCCCGCGACTGGTATCTCGTCGCTCAGCGCGGCCCGCAGTGTTGGTGGAATCTCCGTCGGCTTGCCGTTCTGTAATACTACGATAGTCATGGTCCCCTCAATTGCCAGCTCTTCATCGCCGTCGAAGACCTGATAGTCATATCGAATCGAAGTGCGGCCCAGTTTGCCAACCGTCAGCCGGAGGCGGAAGGGGGAGTCGAGCGTGAGTACGCGCAGGAACCTACATTCAACGTGGGCGCGCGGGAAGTCATAACCCATGCTCCGATTCATCGGCCATTCAATGCTTCGCACGAGTTCGCTCTCCGCCTCTTCGATGATCTCGAAAATACGCGGGAAGTGCAGGCGCCCGGCGGCATCTGCATCGGCCCAACGGAGGCGGCGATTCAGTTCGATTGAAGCAGGCATGATTGGTGACCTCTCTGTTCAGCCAGGTATCTTTCGTCGCTTGCAAAGGTAAGTGTTAAGCGCCCGAAAGAGTAACACGGAGAGGTGACAGGTGCGCCGACGACTTCGTTACAGAACCGAGCGCGGTAACTCCTTGGAGTGCGGCGACCAGTCGTCGCTTTGGCCCACGGCGGCCTGGCGCCGTGAGGTCCAGGAGCATTCAGCTAAGAGAGTACGAGGCAGGTAAGGTTGAGGCCAAAGCACCGACAGGTCGGCGCACTCCAAGGAGCTACCGCGCTCAATTGTCATAGCGTGTCTGCAAATCAGCCTGTAGTCTCAACGGCTTTTTCCAAACGCTGCGGCGGGTTCTTCCAGTCAATCGGGCCGACTTCAAGGCTGTGTTTCAGGAGCGGCAAGACAACTTCGCCCCAGGCCGCAACAAAGTAATCATGAACCTTGTTCCAGTCTTCACCTTCACCCCAACCCGTTTGCCGGAAGACTAACTTAGTTCTGTTCTGGTCCAGGCGAACCAGCCTGATCACCACGCTCGTGCGTTGTTTGCGGATGTCGGGAAAGTTTGGCGGCGCATCCCAGGTGAAGGACAACATTTTTCCTTCCTGAATTGCGAGAATCAAATTTCCTTCAGCGCCACGAAGGCCCGGAGGCGCCGAAGGGGCAAACAGGATGTCGTACTTTCCCAACACGCGAAGGTCGATATTGCAATCAGGCGCAAAGAACGATCGTATTCCCTCGCGCGTGGTCCAGGCGCGCCAGACCTTCTCGGCCGGCGCATTGAGCAGGATCTCCAACCTGATTGTTCGATCAAGATCCTTCGCGGCGGCTAGCTGTGGCCGGGCGTCAGACGGGCGAGTGGCCGCGTCGATGTTTTGACAAAGGCAAGTTAGTGCGAGCAGTAATGTGATGGCTATTCGAATTCTCATCTCCTTCATTCCTCCAATCAATTGATGACAGATGATGTCCGGTTCGCTTGTCCCCTCCAAGTGGCCACTTAGGCCGAAGTAATCTCGCCGGCGGCGCGGGCGATTTCCGCATCGCGGCCACCCCGCAGCTTCATCGCGAGGTTCAGCACAGACGTGATCGTTTCGAGCATTGACATCCGCAACGTGCGGCGGCCTGCCCAAACGTTCAGTACGTACCCCCACCCGACGTTGTAACCCTTCCGCGCCCGGTGTGCTTTTCGTCCCCAACGTTCCCAGCCGGTTGACGTCAGCTCTAACCGAGTGCCTTTACCTTCGATCTGAAATTCGATGTCTACTTCTTGCGACGTGGATGGATCGCGAGACGGATGCCAAGTGAACTTAACGCGCTTGGGCGGCTCCCAGAGGACCACCTGGCCCCACTGAAAACGACGTCCATCGTGGTGCTCCTCGTAGATGCGCCCACCCAGGCGTTGTTCAAAAACGAGTTGCTTGAGCCGCTCACCACCGATGGAATGGGTTTGGCTTGGCCACCACGATCCAAATTCCGCGGTGAATCTCTTGAACGCAGTTTCCTGATCCCACGAAACTGAAACGGAGCGCTTAATCGGAGGAATCTCTTTAGAAGTCATCGAACTCGTCCCTTCCTCTTCTTCTTCTTCCGTGCTGGATCGGCTGCCGCGTAGGCCGCCAGCGCGTCATCCCATAAGGACTCGACGTAACGGCGAAGCTCAGCCAGACCCTCCGGATTCGGCCGGTAATAACGGCAAGCTCCCTCACAACGGTGTGTCACCAGGCCGGCCTCTCTCAGTACCCGAAGGTGTTGGGAAACTGCCGGCTGCGTGATTTGCAACATCGTGGCCAGTTCGCCGACCAGATATTCCCGGCTGCGCACGTGTTCGAAGAGCTGTCGCCGTGTCGGGTCCGCTAATGCTGTCAATGCTTGTCCATAAGCCATGGCTTATATAAGCACAGCTGCATGTACTTGTCAACGCTAATTTGCTTTAGAGCTAGCTGAGTGTCTGTGGCAATAAGCAGTGGGGTGTGAAAAGGGAAGGGTAGCGATCAATTCGGCCCGGCTGGAGGGTCGAAAAGTTGGTGCCGGAAGTGGAGGCGGGTCGTGATTGAACGTCTAGTTCAGGTATAGAAAGCGAGAATCAGGAAAGAATGTCTTTTTCCTTAGGGGTAGGTGTGTGAAGTCGAAAGTCTTGCCCTCATGGACGCGTTTGGCACAGGGTGCGGCGCTCTTGTTTGTTTGCAGCTACGGCGTCGTCGCGCAGCCATCCGCTGAGATCCTTGATCGGGTTAAGCACAGTGTCGTAAGCATTACTACCTACGATGCTGACGGCAAACCATTCTTGAGCGGAACCGGATTCTTCATTGATTCAGGCCGAGTGATTACAAATTTTCACGTTGTCAGAGGCGCCCAGGGGATTTCCATAAGAACCCACGACGGCCGAGTTTATTCGGTTAGGCGTGTTGCCGCCGCGAATGAAAAAAACGATCTTGCCATGCTGGAGATGAGTAGCCCGATTGCTGATATCGCCACGCTCACGACCGCGCAGCGTGTTCGCGACGAAGGTGAGGCTGTTGCCCTGGTAAGTCGTTCGGAGCAGGGCTTCTGGACAATCTCAAGCGGCGTGACAACCGGGAGCTGGTCCCTGTTCAACGGCGCGGAGTACATTCGTTTGACGGCCAAAATTCATCGCGGCAACAGTGGCTCACCGGTAGTTAACGATGCGGGCAAAGTCGTCGGCATCGCCACGCTTTACTTGATCAGCGCCGAGGACCTCAATTTTTCTGTACCTGCCTCTTTGATAGCGACGCTGTTGCCGGATGTGCCCAAAACGGCTCCTGTTGCCGACGTCTTTGTTTTCAATAAGCCATAGACTCTCCAGCTTTCAATCGTCGCTACCGCGACGAGGTTCCCTTGCGGCACACTGGTCCCCGCCTTGAAAGACCGGGCTAACCTCGGACGTCGCGCAGCGACGAAGAAAAACCACGAATTCTGTCGGAAGCTCATACTTTCAGTCTTGATCGACTTTTGTGCAAAGCTGTTCAGCTTCACTATCCGGCAACTCGCTGCAACCCTTCGCGTTTCACTGCAAATCGGCATCAGCCAACCTGTTAGCTGCGTATCCTCACCGATGAAGATCTGCCTGAAGAATTACTCGAATGTTCAACTTTGATAAGGAGACGAACCATGAAGAGAACGCGCCTGATAACCGGCTTGCTGATAATCGCGGCCTTGATCAACTCTAGTCAGCAGGCGATGGCACAAGCAAACAGCGCTGCGCCAAACGTTCCTCAAAAACAAAAGGCTGCGCCACGTAATCTCGCCATCCTGATCTTCGACGGCGTGCAGATCATTGATTACACGGGTCCGTATGAAACCTTTGGCCATACTTATAAGGAGGACGGCGAAGCGTTTAATATTTACACCGTCTCGGAGAAGTCGAATGCGATCACGACCAGCATGGGGATGAGCGTCAATCCAAAGTACAGCTTTGAAAACGCACCGGAACCCAACGTTCTGGTGATTCCGGGCGGCGGAGTAGAGGGCCAGGTTAAGAATCCGAACGTAATCAGGTGGATACAAGAGAAAGCAAAAAACGCTGAAATCGTCATGTCGGTGTGCAATGGCGCCTACATTCTGGCGAAGGCTGGAGTGCTTGATGGACTTGAAGCCACCACGACCGCCGGCTTGATTCCGGGCCTTAGGAAGGCTGCGCCAAAAACGAAAGTAGTGGATGACAAGCGGTTTGTGGATAACGGGAAAATCATCACCACCGCCGGCCTTTCCTCCGGCATCGACGGCTCACTTCATGTCATCGAGAGGCTCTTTGGTAGAGGAACAGCCCAAATGGCAGCGCTTGGAATGGAGTATGACTGGGATCCGGATTCTAAATTCACTCGCGCCGCGCTGGCGGATAAGTACATGCGCTTCAACTACGATGTGAAGGTAGCTGAAGGGGGGTGGAGGCCGCTCAGTAGAGAGGGGAGCCGTGATCAGTGGGAGAACAAGTGGCTGGTAACAACCGATGCTTCTGCGGCTGAACTACTCGACGTCATTAATAAATCGATCGCAGAAGACCGGACGTTCGAAGGATCGCCGGAACGCTCGAAATGGAGCCGGCTCGACGCGGACTTGGCGAAGACTTCTACCCAGAGCACCACACAGAGCTGGTGGCGTTTTACCGATGAGAAGGGCGCGCCGTGGAGCGGCACTGTCGGCGTTGCCGCGATGCCCGAGCGAAACCGCTATACCCTTTCCGTGAAGATTACCCGGATCAACGGCAGCGCACAGATTCAAAACAAGTAGGGCCCATCCCGGTAGCCGGGTCCGGCGTTGAATTTATCTCGTGCGTCCTCGGTGTTCTCGGTGAACTCTGCGGTGAATCTTCATTAGCAGTGCTGACCGCCGAGACCAAGAGAACACGAAGGTTACACCGGGAAGGTTGGGAATTAGGCCACTGCTTGCAGCCGAAACTGTTAACCAGCGCCGTGTATAATCAAGAGGATGAATCATGCGCTCCAGATACATGACCCGATATCAACCCGGCCGGCTGCGATCACTAACGGCTGGCTGAAGTGGGCCATCATCTTTGGGTTCTGGACACTCTTCAGCGCCTTATACGCAAATCAAATCTACTTCGAGATGTTGCATACGCCGGGAATGAATCATTCCTGGTTTCGGATCGCAATCTGGCAGCTGCTCGTCTGGTACATATGGGGCTGCCTGTCTCCACTCGTTCTCCTGCTGGGAAAAAGATTCACGTTTGAGGGGCAGTCCTGGTTGGGAAGTTTGTTGATTCACCTCACCGCGGCGCTGTTTCTTGCCGCTGTTCACGGGGTTGCGGAAACCTCACTCAAGATGCTTATCAGACCGTTTGATGTTTGGAGCGATGTTCGACCTTTCCTCGCGCAGTATCAGTCAACGCTTAGAAACTTTTTTGTGTTCGATGTTCTGGTCTACGGGGCCATCCTGGGCTTTGGCTACGCATTTGACTATCGGAAGAGATACCGCGAGCGCGAATCTCAGGCTTCGCAGCTGAAGGCACAGTTGGCTCAAGCGCAATTGGAAGCCCTCAAGGTGCAGCTGCATCCGCATTTCCTGTTTAATACCCTTCACACGATTGCCGGCATGGTGCGGAGTAATGAGACGCGGCCTGCGGTAGACATGATCGCCGGCCTCAGCGACCTGCTGCGTCACGCGCTTGAGAGTGCGGACGAGCAGGAAGTGCCGCTTCGAGACGAGGTGAAGTTTATCGAGCTCTACCTTGGAATCCAGAAGGTACGCTTCTCAGAGCGGCTCACCGTGCGCATGGACGTCGCGCCTGAAACTCTCAACGCTCTCGTTCCCAACCTGATTCTCCAGCCACTGGTAGAAAATGCTATTCGGCATGGATTCTCACCCAGCGACGCCGCCGGGCTCATAGTCATCGAAACCTACAGCGACAACGAAATGTTGCACATACGGGTCTGCGATGATGGCCCGGGCTTGCAGGCGGGGTGGCGGCTTGAGGAAAGCGGAGGCATTGGTCTTGCCAACACAAGGGACCGGCTCAAACATCTGTACGGCGCCGCCCACCGTTTCGAGTTGAGCAATGGAGCAACGCGCGGAATGACGGCCTCGATCGCAATTCCGTTCCGAACGAGCACAATGTGATGTCTGGATTTCAGAACGATGGACGAAAAGAAACAGAAGCTCAGGGCCCTGATTGTGGACGACGAATCTCTGGCCCGCCGGACGATTAGAGACCTTCTATTCGTCGACCCGGAAGTCGAGATTATTGGCGAATGTGATAGCGGCTCTGAAGCGGTCAGCTTCCTCCTCAAACAAGTTCCGGATTTGCTTTTTCTCGACATTCAGATGCCGGGAATGAACGGCTTTGAGGTTTTGTCGAAAATTGAAGTCGAGCGTATTCCGGCGATTATCTTCGTGACTGCTTTTGATCAGTATGCGCTGAAGGCTTTTGAGGCACACGCGCTCGATTATTTGTTGAAGCCTTTTACCGATGAAAGGTTCAAGGCCGCGCTCCGTCAAGCCAAGACTCACATTGAAATGAAGGATCTGAATAGGCTCAACCAGAGCTTGCTGGCCCTGATTGGAAAATACGCGGCAAACGAACCCGTGGCCGTCAAGCGCAAAGGGTTCCTGACGAGATTCATGATTAGATCGGGAAGCAGGGCAGCCTTCATCAAAGCCGAGGATGTCGATTGGATCGCTGCTGACGACTACTACATCAAGCTGCACGTGAGCGGCAAATCTCACCTGCTTCGCATGAGTATGACTGAGTTGGAGGAGAGACTCGATCCGGAAAGATTTCTCCGGATTCATCGCTCCACCATCATCAACTTTGATCGCGTCAAAGAGCTGCACCAAAATCCAAATGGTGCGTCGGTGGTGGTGTTAAAGGATGGCACTGAACTAAAGCTGAGCCGTAGTCGTCGCGAGCGTCTCGAGCGATTCCTTACGAGCGACTACGATCCGTGACCAGACCAAGCCGAGTCGACCTGAGCACTCGCCGGGGCGGTATCCGCAGATTACGCAGATTGCACAGATTAGTTTGTCGCATGAGCCTGGTGCCCAAGTTACTCGTTCTCAGGCGGGAGCGCTAAGTGAAGTAAACATGACTGCTCAAATCGGTAACAGTTCATCGGAGGGGATTCCAAATTTATGCATTCCGTAACTACAAAGCTTCGACTGACGAAGGTGCTTTCAATTTCGGTATCGTTGATTTCGTTCTGCGTTTATCTGGCGGTCGGCGCGCACGGCATGAATTGCCTGGCGCAAACACCGTCGCAGGCGGCTGCTCCTCCAGTCAACGGAGGGCTGCCAGTAGTTTCGCCGGACAATTCCCACATTGTATTCATCTCCGACCGTGATGGCATGACAGACCTGTATCTGATCTCGATCGATGGAACCGGGGAGACTCGGCTCACAAAAACCCCTGACCATGAAGGCAACCTGGGATGGAGCGCAGATGGCAAGCGCATCTTGTTTTCGATATTCGAGAAGGATGTGAGCCACCTCTATGCAATCGATCCGGACGGTAGAAACCAACGCGAGATTGCCATCGTTAATGGTCGAGGACCGATGATCTCGCCCAGGGGGAAGCGCCTGCTCTTTATGGCCGGCACCTGGACGGCAACACGATTGATGGTCTCCGCATTAGACGGATCCAAAAGCCAACAGATAACTGACGGCTCATCGATCGCCTGGAACAGCCATTGGTCGCCTGACAGTAAGCGGATTGCTTACACGGGAAGAAGCGCGACGAAAAGTGAGTTGGCTGTGTTTGTGATGAATGCTGACGGCACCGCGGCTCGAAAGGTCACCAACATCGCGCCGGAAGAGGGCGGAGCGCAATGGCCGGTGTGGTCGCCGGACGGTACTCACCTTGCCGTTCAGGTCAACAATCGCACAAAGAAGAACAGTGCTCACATCTGGATTGTGAACGTTGCCACAGGAGCTGCCCAAAAGCTCGCCAGTCACGACGAGGCGTATCTCGACGAAACTCCATCGTGGTTTCCAGATGGAAAGCGCATCGCGTTTCAGAGCAACCGGACTGGAAAAATGGAAGTCTGGATCATGAACGCCGATGGTACAGGACCGTGTCAAGTTTCGGGTGTCATAGCCGGCAGGTCCGCGCCATCAAAACCCGCTAATTAGACAGCTCCGCCGGTTGCTAGCCGGAACGAAAAACTCTCAACTCACTGCACCGGGCGGTGGTTTGACTGAAAAGTCGAACCACCGCTCTTCGGTTTCCAATAGACTCGATAACCAACGCCTATTTGCAGGCTTGCGGTTACTGATCCCGCTTTTTTTTTGAGAGGAGTAGAGAAATGAAGAGAAGAGATTTTCTGAACAACAGTGCCGCGATGGGTATCGTTCTGGCAGCCGCTTCCGTTCCAGATGTTTTCGTCCGGGGCGCAACGCGCGTTATCGGCCCCGTCGTTTCTGATCTGTCCGCGGCCAATAAACTCAAACCACCGGCCAAGGGCAGCATACCTATCGCCTTTGCGATCTCCCAACACGTAACCCTCATTGACTTCTCAGGTCCATGGGAAGTTTTTCAGGATGTGTCTGTGCCGGGCCGCGATGAAGACATTTTCGACCTGTTCACCGTCTCGGACAAGACTGAGGTCTTGGAAGCCTCGGGAGGTTTGAAACTTGTCCCGGACTTTACTTTTGAAACCTCGCCTCAGCCGAAGGTCGTCGTCGTTCCGGCGCAGATGGGCACGCCTGCACTTCACGCCTGGTTGCGAAAAGTCGTGCCGCTGACGGATGTCACCATGTCGGTCTGCACTGGCGCGTTTCAACTTGCCAGCGCTGGCCTGCTGTCAGGGAAGTCAGCCACGACGCATCACGATTTTCTGGACAGGCTGGCGAAAGAGTTTCCCGATATCAGCGTTAAGCGAGGACTGAGATTTGTTGAAGGCGAAAAGATTTCGACTTCCGGAGGGCTTACGTCAGGGATTGATCTGGCGCTGCGAGTTGTCGAGCGATACTTCGGCCGTGAAATCGCTCAGAGTACTGCGACCTACATGGAGTATCAGAGCAAGGGCTGGATGGTCTAAACGACTTTCGTCGTTGGGTCACCAGTTTGAAATCAGCCGCGGATTAGTGTGAGTCAACGCGAATATAAAAAAGAAATAGCTCGAACAATGACAACGATGCAGAGTCTCGCAGTAGGCGTCGGCGGTCAGTGGCAGTAGCCCGAAAGTGAGGGAGGGCGACGAGTGTATTGTAAGGACGCCCTTCCTGACGGTCGGGGCTACGGTCCCGCTCTGCGCCTCGACTCTTAACAACACACCTAGGACCATACCGACCTGTCCTCTGGGTCCGGTTTCTCCACCGCCATGCTTTTGTGTAAGATTAGCAATTAACAGGACGCACAAATTGAATCTTATTCACCCGCAGGGGTGTTTTTGAATTTCAGGGCCCTGCCCCGATCTGCAACACTACAGGAGGCTTGAAATGAATCGTCTATTGATTACTTTGCTTTTGGCGGCAACTGCGTTTATCGCCGGTTGCGCAAACCCGGCGGACAAAGCGGAGAAAGCAGTGGTTAGTAATGAGGCGCCGGCTGCGTCGCCCGTCGATGAAAGCAAGAGTGAGAAACTGGCAATAAGCCCTGGCGCCTCAAAGGTTGAGTTCACCGGTTCGAAAGTGACCGGCAGTGAACACGGTTCATTCCAAAAATTTGAAGGCACCATTTCGCTGGTTGACGGCAAACCGGAGAAGAGTCGCGTGGCTGTTGACATTGACACAGCGTCAGTAACAACCGACGCAGATGGGTTGGCCGACCACCTCAAGACAGCAGACTTTTTCGAGGTGACTAAATATCCCAAGGCGTCTTTTGTTTCGTCGACAATCACTCCCAACGCCGATAAGCCGGGAACTTACACGGTTAGCGGGACGCTCGAACTTCACGGCGTCAAAAAGAACATTTCTTTCCCGGCCACAATAACGGTGAAGCCGGATTCGGTATCTGTCGAAAGTGAGTTCGCCATTAACCGCAAAGATTTTGGAATCATGTATGCCGGCCGCACAAACGACTTGATTCGCGATGAAGTAGTTTTGAAGTTAGCGTTGCAGGCTCCGAGAGAAGCGGGTTAAGAAGTCCCGAAGTCTGATTTGCTTATCATGGGGAAACGTTATAGGTTCAAGGTGTCCTTCCGGAAAAGGAGCCATAACCATTTTCGAATACCTCTTTCCCGGTGTCTACGTAGAAGAAATCGAGGCTGGCCCTCACTCGATCGAAGGTGTATCTACTAGCAAAGCGGGTTTCATTGGGCAGACCAGGCATGGCCGGGACGCGCCGACCCTCGTCAGGAGTTTCCGGGAGTTTGAAAAGATCTATGGCGGGTGCCTTCCGGCTGAAGTTTCAAGCCTGGCCTTTGCCGTCGAGGGCTTTTTTCAGAATGGCGGTAGACGTTGCTACGTCGTGCGTGTTGATAGGGATTCGGACTACCGAGAAGCTCTGGAAAAGTTTGAACCGGTCGAGGACCTTTCTATCGTAGTGGCGCCAGACTATCACAAGGTGCCATCGCTCGCGGCCGCCTTAGTAGATCATTGCACACGGTTGCAGAATCGGATTGTCATTCTTCACTCTTGCCCGGACGGCCACACTCAATCAGGACTTTGCGACACCAACCCTCCAGTAGATTCACCATTCTCAGCTTTCTATCTCCCCTGGATCAATATCAGAAACCCGGCAAGCGGCCAGATCTCCACGGTTCCACCTTCCGGCCATATCGCGGGAGTCTATGCGCGGGTGGATGCTGAACATGGCGTGCACAAGTCACCAGCCAACGAGGTATTACGCGGAGTAGAGTCCCTGGAGTTTAAGGTCACGGAAAGTGAGCAGGAGGCTTTCAATGCCAAAGGCGTCAACACTATTCGTGAGTTTCCGGGTCGGGGAGTCAGGATTGCAGGCGCCCGGACCACTGCTACCGATCCGGAATGGAGATACGTGGCGATCAGGCGCTACATTTCTTATCTGCAACAATCTATCAACAAGGGCTTGGAATGGGTTGTGTTTGAACCCAATGGTGAGCAACTCTGGGGAAATGTGCAGGCTACAATCTCTGACTTCCTTTATCGCGAATGGTTGAAGGGCGCGCTGGCCGGAGTGAGGCCTGAAGATGCGTACTTTGTGAAAGTGGATCGTACGACGATGACTCAGGACGACATTCTTAACGGCCGGCTCGTCGTCATCGTTGGCGTTGCTCCTCTCAAGCCGGCTGAGTTTGTAATCATCCGCATTGGCCACTGGACCGCAGCCTCAAAAGACTAGGCACACCTCATCAAGTCTTTCCTTCCGATTGATCAGTAGCCGGTGAGGCAGACGCAACAGCAAACAAGTGATGTTGTTCGCATCAGCACCGAGCTGGTGCAAGCGGGCGTGATGGTGTTTGATCGCCAGGGAAGATTTGTCGACGGTTTGGGCCGTGAAAGCTTTGAAGTACGCATCGATGGCAAGCCGGCACGATCGGAACAGCGAGCTTTCCAGGAAGCTGCAACGTGTTACCGATGCGGCCGCGCGTACCGGCGCCGTGATCTACAGCATTGATGCCGGAACCTTCACCGGGAAGCACCAGACTAAAGACATGCGTCTTGACTCACTCGGCAGAGCGGATAAGTTCAGCAGCGGTGAGACTGCCGCCTTTCAAGCGGCACTTGGCAGTCTGGCAGAGAACACGGGTGGTCGAGCGCTGCTTGAATCAGAAACACTTCCGTCGGCGATCAACGAAGCACTAAAAGAATCGGTGAACTACTACCTGGTGGCCTGGAGTTCTGACAAGGGAGAACAGAAAGTAGAAAGTTCAAGAACATTAACATTAGCGTAGTCGGCCGTCCTGAATTAACCGCAAGGCTGGTTCGTGGCTATCTGGTTGAGAATGCGAAAGCAGCCTCGACGCAAAAGGATGCGACTGCGTCAAAGGGCGTCTTAAGAACCGCCAATTTCGAGCTGGCGGGAGAATCCGGAGGCCAGGCCCCCAATCGTTTGCCGACGCGCCTTTCGCTGACCTTTGTAAACACGCCGGATAACGGCATGGTGCTTACGGCTTCAAGACGAGTATCCACAGTTTCTTCTATTTCCACAGCTTGCGGCAAAAAATATGTTTTCACCCTGGCCCTTTTCGCTCCGGGCTTGCGCGTTAGCTTAGTGAGTAGAAAAACATTACCGGTTAACCTGGAGAAATAGATGTCTGCAGCGGCGAGGATGGAAGACTCCAATAGTTCAAAAGTCAAAGAAGCGGGGGACCAGACTTCTGGCGGCGCTCAAACCGCGCCGCCCGAAGCTGTTTTGACGCAGATGATTACCGGGAGTTTGGGCTCCCAGGCAATCTACGTGGCAGCAAAACTCGGAATCGCCGATCTGCTGGTAGATGGGCCGAAGCAGGCCGATCAGTTGGCGCGGGAAGCCGACGCTGACGGGCCTTCGCTCTACCGCGTATTGCGGGCACTGGCCGGATTTGGAGTTTTCAAGGAGAAGCAGGATGGCGCTTTCGAGCTGACGCCGACCGCTGAGTTACTGAGATCCGACTCACCGCAGTCCCTGCGCGATTTAGCCATTTTCTTTGGCGAAGATTGGCACTGGCAGGTTTGGGGTCGCACTCTCTACAGCGTCCGGACCGGTAAGCAGGCGTGGAGCGAAGTGCATGGTCAGGAGGTGTTTCCATACTTTGCTAATAATCCGGAAGCTTCCAAAATTTTCGACCGCGCAATGACCAGCCTGTCTAACCTGGCGATCAAGGCAGTGGTTGGGAGTTTTGACTTTTCCGAAATCAAGACGCTGGTCGATGTTGCGGGCGGTCACGGCCGGCTCCTGGCGTCCATCCTGGAAGCGAATCCTGCGGTCCAGGGTGTTCTGTTTGACCAATCACACGTAATTGATGGGGCGAAGGAGAATGAACAGATCGCGAAGCTTGGTTCGCGTTGCGAGTTCTCAATCGGCGACTTTTTCGAGAGCGTCCCGGCCGCAGACGGTTACATCATGAAGCACATCATCCACGATTGGGACGATGAACGTGCGTTGAAAATTCTGACCAACATTCGAAAGGTAATGGACCAGAACGGTCGCGTGCTTTTGGTTGAAGCGGTGATCACGCCTGCCAACGAGCAGGACTTTGGCAAATTACTTGATATCGAGATGCTCGTGTCACCGGGTGGCAAGGAGCGAACCGCGGCTGAGTATGAGGACTTGTTCGCAAAGGCAGGTCTGCGATTGACGCGAATTGTGCCAACAAGATCACCCTACAGCATTATTGAAGCAGTTACTGCGTAGTTTTCCAAGGCGGGTGGGGGCGGCAAAAGCGGCGCGGGTTGGGGGACCTGCGCCGCTTGTTTTTTGCGAAAGTCCTGATGGGGAATTTGGAAGCTATTGGACGATGGGAACGAACGGCAGATGTCAAATCTGCCGTTCCTGCCGCCTGCTCCTGCCGGCTGCCACCTGACTACAACCCGCCCGTGTCACTCAACAATTCGTCGAATCGAGGATCCGTGCGCAGAGGTTCGAGGTGAGGATCAACTCGAACGAAGGTAAAGCCCACCGCATGCTCTTTCTCCGCTTGCTCCAGCCACTGAAATGCGTTGTCGTAGTCTCCCAACCAGCAGTAGATAATTGCAATTTCGTATGCGGTGACCCACCGTTCTGATCTCCTGGCAATGATCTCTTCCAGAATTGTTCGCGCTTCTTCATGGTTGCCGGTTGCAGCCAGCACGTGCGCTCGTTTCGCCTGGGTCGTCGGAGTCTCTCCAGCGAAGACCCGTTCCTGTTCATAAGCTGCCAGCGCTTCATTGCGCATGCCCTTCTTCTCGTAGGCCCAACGCAAGACCGTATGCGCGGCAACCGCACCCGCGTCGAGTTCAAGCGCCTTCCGGCATTGTTCGATTGTGTCGTCAAACCTGCCTGCCAGAAAGAGAACATTCGCCACACCGGTAGCGATCACCGGGGACTGGGGTGAAATCTCGCGCGCGCGTTTGATTTCGGCGTACGCCTCATCGTGACGACCCATCGCCGACAAGCTGTAAGCGTACCAGCGATGCGCGACCTGATTGCTTGGCCTCAACAAGATCGACTTTCTGAGCGCTCGCTCGGCATCCACCCAATCGCGATCGTAGTGGAGCTTTACGAATCCTAAAGCGGCATGCGCTTCCGCGAGGTCAGGATCAACTTCGACCGCCTTCAGCGCAGCTTGCTTCGCGCGCGGCCACGCTTCCGGCGGTGCGGGCTCGACATACCAGTTCAGCAGTGCATAGCAATCAGCGAGTTCTGCGTACGCGAGTGCAAACTCAGGATCAATCTCGACGGCCTTTTCCAACCTCTGGATCGCCTGTTTGAGACCCTCAGTCGAGCGCCGGGCCGCGTAGTATTTCCCGGCTGTGAACAACTGTCGCGCTTCCTCATTCTCACTCGGCAACGTGTCCGGCGCGGGAGACACGGGCGTGGTAACCGGAGTTAGTTCGCGTCTGGACTCTTCGCGTCTGCGCGCGGCAGCGGCGGCAGCCCTGGCCGCAACATGCGGGGAAGGCGCTGGATTGTGCGTCTTTTCCAACAAGTCAACGAACGCCGATTCATGTCGCAGGGGATCCAATTGTGGTTCAACCCCCAGCCAGGCAAGCCAGCCGTCTTTGATTTCATAAGCCTCGTTGAGCAACTCGAGCGCCCGTTCGCGCTCGCCGAGCTGGATGTGAATCAGAGCGCGGTGATATGGCGAGACGTAGCTATTCGACGACATTTCGTTCAATCTGGTGAGGGCCGCGCGCGCATCGTCGTGCCGGCCGGCAGCTGCATAAGTTGCACCCAGGTTGGCAACAAACAACTGGCCGCCTCCGGATAAGTCGAAGGCCTTTTCCGCTGCTTTGACTCCCTCGTCGGCCCGGCCCACGTGTCGCAGCACCCAGGCATAAGTCATCTCGCCAAATGCAAATCCCGGCGCTGCCTCAATTAGTTTTTGAAATGTCAGAAGTGAATCGTCAAATCGCCTTGCCTGGTAGTAGGCCCATCCCAACGACTGCATGATGCTCGGCGAAAAGGGATCGAGCTCGCGCGCACGCAGCATCTCTCGCAACGCCTCGTCAAAACGTCCGATCATTAACAGGTGAAACGCGTACCAGTGATGACCCGTGGCATAGTTTGGATTTATTTCAACCGCGCGACGATGCTCGCCCTCGCCAACTACCCAATCAAAGTCTTTGCAAACAGTCGCGAAGGCGAGTGCGCTATAAGCCTCCGCCGAACCCGGATCCAACTCTACTGCCTTGCTTGCCGCGGACTTGGCGGCAGCGGAGCATTCCGCAAACGGCTTGACCCCAAAAACGCCGAGCCAGTTGTAGTAGTCAGCGATTCCGGTGTAGGCGAGAGCATATTCGGGATCGAGGTCAATGGCGTGGTTATAACACTCGAGCGCTTTTTGGAGGCCCGCCTCGGTGTAACTATTCCAGTAGAACCTCCCGCGCAGGTACGATTCAAAAGCTTCAGCGCTGTTGGTTCCACGCTTTGATAGCTGGTGCTGCTCGTCGCGGGTTAGTTGTGGCAGCAACGCCGTGGCCACCTGTTCGGAAATGGAATCTTCGATCTGCAGAACATCGGTCGAGTCTTCGTCAAACTGCTCCGCCCAGCGAGTAACACCTTCGCTGATGCTTAGAAGCTGCGCGGTTACGCGCAGTCGATTGCCGGCGCGGCGCAGATTGCCATCCACCACGTAATCAACATTGAGATCTCGGCCCGCGACCAGCGGGTCAACCGTCACACCGCGGTATCGCAGCACGCTGCTGGTTGGGCGAACGACTAAACGTCTGACGTTGCTGAGACGAGTAATCAGTGCATCTGCCAGGCCCAGACCGAGATACTCGTCGCCGGTGTTTTCGGCAGGCGCGCTGAGGACCCTGAACGGTAAGACCGCGATCGACTCCTGCCCGGTGAGCGATTCGACGGGGAGAGTTGGAAGCGCCGCCATCCGGTGGTTTAGCTTTCGCAGCAGGTCATTGAACCGCGGGTGTCCGTGAAGCGGGTCGAGCTGGGGATCTACGCCGATCCAGAGGAGTTTTGCATCCCTGTTTTTGTAAGCACGCTCGAGTAAATCCAGCGCCTCTCCGGACCGTCCCAACGCGCAATGGACGAGAGCGCTATGGTAAGGAGAGATGTAGCGTTGCTCGGAAATCGCTTCCATCTCAGCCAGAATTGCTTCGGCTTCCTTAAAGTTTCCTGCTTGTGCGTGGACCGCTCCCAGGGTGCTCAAAGTGTGAGACGCTTTGCCCATGATTTCAACGCACCTCACCGCGTAGTCGATCGCTTCCTCGTGCCTGCCCAGTCGACTCAGCGCAAAACTGCCGCAATAAAGCATCATGAAATTATTTGGCTCCGCGGCCAGCGCGTCCCGACAGAGGGCCAGAGCCTGATCGAAACGCCGTCCGTGATACGAGCACCAGGCAACCGAAAACCGCGCGACAATTGCCAGTGGATCGAGATCGCGCGCGATGTGGGCTTCACGCAGCGACTCAGTGAAACGGCCTTCCATTGCCAGCTGGAAGGCGTACCAGATTCGCGCCGAAGCATAGTTTGGGTTCAGTTCGATTGCGCGCAGCAATTGCCGCTCGGCAGCGATCCAATCAAAATCACGCGTCAGGATTGCCTGTGCAAGTGCGGCGTGTCCTTCCGCCAAAAGCGGGTCGATAGCAACTGCGGTGGAAGCTGCTTCATAAGCCGCCGCGGCACACTCGCGAAAAGGCATCACGCTGTAACTGCCCAGCCAGTTGTAATACTCAGCCACGCCGGCATAAGCGACTGCGTAGTTTGGATCAACCGCAATGGCCTGGTGGTAGCAAACGATCGCTTTCGCAAAGCCGTCCTCGGTGAACGTGTTCCAATAAAACCGTCCCCGCAAGTAGGCTTCGTGAGCCTGCGGATCGTCAGTGCCTCGTTTGGCAAGCCTTACGCGCTCATCGCCAGTCAAGTGGGGAACAATTGCCTCGGCCACGTGTGATGAGATGGCGTCTTCCAAACTGAGCACGTCGGTAAACCGTTCATCAAACTGTCCCGCCCACACCGCCGTGCCGTCACGCACACTGAGTAGTTGAACAGTTACTCGAATCCGTTCACCAGCCCGTCTAACACGGCCGTCGAGCACAAACGCCACGCCGAGTTCGCGTCCTGCCAGAATCGGATCAGAGTCTGCGCCATAGCGGAGCACGCTGCTGGTTGGCCGCACCGCAAAACGTCTGACCGCGCTGAGCCTGGTTATGAGCGCATCGGCCAGGCCGGTTGCCAGGTAATCCGGACCTGAATCGCTGCCCACTTGAAGATCCAGTAACTTCAAGGGCAACACTGCCAGCGAGTTTTCCATATCGATCGGTTGCGTTGGCCGCGGCAGTCCCGCCAGCGGCGCATCCGGCAAGTCCGAAACCGGCAGCCCGTCAAGGTAGCGGGTGATGTCGTCGCGCAGTTGCTCCGCTGTTTGGTAACGCCATTCAGGCTCCTTGCGCAGCGCCCGCATGATGATCTTGTCGAGATCACCTGAGAGATCACGACGCATCGAGTCGAGAGTCGCGCTTCGCGTCGACAGCAACTGTTTCAGAGTTGTTGCCTCATCGCCGGTGGAGAGGTTGGGCAGAAGATCTTCCGGCCGCGTGATGATGACACTTGGCGGCGCCGGAGCCTCTTCACAAATCACTCTCGCGATCTCATGGGGAGCACGGTTGGCGAAACGATACGGGCGATGGCCGGTTAACAGTTCGTAAAGCAATACGCCGAGCGAGTAAACGTCCGTCGTCGGAGTGGTAGGCGCACCTTGAACCTGTTCCGGTGACGCATATTCCGGAGTCATGAGCCGCATCGCCGTGGCAGTTGGATCGTGAGTGATGTCCCCGGCAAGATCCGGATTGAGTAGTTTAGCAATGCCAAAATCGAGCAGCTTGGGCACGCCTTCAGAGGTTACCAGGACGTTGGAGGGTTTTATGTCCCGGTGCACTACCTGTTTTTGATGTGCATAGTGGACCGCATCGCAAACCGCACGGAAGAGTTTGAGTCGTTCAACGATACTCAGCTGGTGATCGTCGCAGTAGCGATAAAGCGGTTGCCCTTCGATGTATTCCATGACGAAATAGGGCAAGCCGTCGTCGGTGGTACCTCCGTCGAGCAGACGCGCGACGTGTGGGTGATCGAGTGAGGCGAGTATCTGTCGTTCTTTTCGAAAGCGGCGCAATACGAAATCAGTGTCCATACCGCGCTTGACCAGCTTGATGGCCACGCGCAGTCTGAATTCGTCGACGCGCATCGCCTCATAAACGGCGCCCATGCCCCCGCGTCCGACCTCGCGCTCGATCCGGTAGGCGCCGAGCCGGCGTCCAATCAGCGGGTCTTCGTCGTCGTAAACAAAGGAATCCAGAACGCTGAGCTCGGTGGATCCGTAAAGCGGCTCTTCGAGGAGTTGTCCCGCGCTTTCGTGTTGCGAAAGCAGCGACTCAACTTGCTGTTTCAGGCTGGGATCTGCGGCGCAAACTTCTGACACGTAGCGAGCGCGTTCATTCGGCACAAGATCGAGCGCTGCCTGAAAAATTTCTTCAACCTGTCGCCAGCGTTCGGGGGTCATAGGGCCAATGACAACTTACTTGCGGTTGTTTCGTAAGGGTTGAGTCTCTTGCGGACCTGCTTACTCGGTTTAGTTTCTTTGCATTTCGCCATGGAGCCAGGCTTTGGCGAAACGCCAATGACGCTTTACGGTGGTGGGAGTAACTCCCAAAACATCGGCGGTTTCCTCGATTGAGAGTCCGCCAAAATAACGCAGTTCCACCATCCGCGACTTTGGTTCGTCAAACGCCGCCAGGGCTTTGAGTGCGTCATCAAGCGCTATCAATTCGGCGCTACGCTCGACGGCCCGATCTACATTTTCATCCAGGGAGAACTTCTGAAAATCCTGGCCGCGCTTTTCAGCGTTGTGCTTGCGGGCATGATCGACCAGCAGCCGGCGCATTATCTGAGCAGCAACCCCAAAAAAGTGCGCTCGATTCTGCCAGTTAACCCGCGTCTGATCTACCAGGCGAATGTACGCCTCGTGCACCAGGGCAGTTGGCTGCAGCGTGTGATCGGGGCGTTCTCGACGCAGGTAACTAGCCGCTAACTTTCGCAGTTCATCGTAAATTACGGGTAACAAAAGATCAACCGCATCTCGATCGCCCTTCGAGACTTCTATCAAGAGCTTGGTAACGTTGTCTGAAGCGTCCTGGCTCACGTGTTAAATGCTCCATCTGGCCCGCAAACTTTATTTAAGGACGGATGAAGTATAAGGCACAAATGCGTAGGCAAGAATCGGTCGATCTTAATCCGCTCAATGCAGATGAGGCTGCTCGGCTTCGTCGCGGCTTTGCCACCCGATGTGCGGAAGGCCTCTGACTTCCGTGGCAAGCTATTAGGTTGGGCTACGCCCTGGTGATGGGGCATAGCCCCGGATAACTCAAGTAGCGATTGCGGTTGGGCAAGGCCGCAACCGCAGATCAGCGGGCGGAGCCTGACACAATTGAGGCAAAGGCCAGGCAAAGCGTTGAAGTCACAACCGCAACCCCTACTTTTTGAGCAAATGTGCCGCAACTATATTTGTTTTTGAGTGGCCCTTTTCCCCTTTCCTTTGCGCGTTACCGTATGAAAGCAATTTTTGAGGCAATTTTCGAGAGGCGAAAAGTCATGCAGATAGCTCAAGCAATCCACAGTCATTCAAACGTAGTTAAAATCAATCCAACTTCCGTCAACGCGGGCTGGCTTAACCGGTTGTTTGGCTGCTGGCACAGGAAAATGAGTCGTCCGTTTTCAAGTCAGGGACAGAGCTATCGAACCTGTCTCGACTGCGGAGCGCGCCGTCAGTTTAATGTTCGAAACTGGGAGATGCAGGGCGATTTTTATTACCGAGTGCCGGCGAGCACGAGTCTTCGCGCAGTTAGGGCTTAGTGGTAGGCAGTAGGCAGTAGGAGTGGGTTGCTGCCTTCTGCCTTCTGCCTTCTGCTTTCTGCTGCCTGCCGCCTGCCGCCTGCTCCTGCCTTCAGCTCACTTCCTTCTGATATACTAAACCCTCCAATAAATGCACGTCCCCCACGCGACCGTTTGCGCGCGGTTAACGCTCAATCAAAGGAAAATATGTTATGTACGATGTGATCATCCGCAGCCGTGTGCTGTTACTGGTAACGATACTGGCCGTCGCGGCGGTTCTTACTAACGTGGACGACTTAAACCGCAAGAACCCGCTGGCCGTTCAATCAGCTGACGCTCAAAGCAGCGTGGCTCCGGGTGCCGTGGCCAATCCGCTGATGGCGAAATGGGAAGGGCCGCATGGGGGCGTGCCTCCGTTTGACAAGGTCCAGGTTGCGCTCTTCAAGCCCGCCCTCGAGGCCGCCATGTCGGAGAATCTCGCGGAGATTGACCGGATCGCCAAAGACCCTGCGGCCCCGACATTTGAAAACACCATCACCGCCCTGGAACGTGCAGGAGACACGCTTGATCGCGTAGGCACTCTTTACGCGGTGTGGGGCTCGACCATGAATGGACCTGAGTTCCAGGTTGTTCAGCGCGAAATGGCGCCAAAGCTCGCTGCCTTCAACGATAAGATCACGCAGAACGAAGCGCTGTTTAAGCGAATTGAGACCGTTTACAATTCGCCTGATAAGAAGAAACTTACTCCCGAACAGCAACGACTCGCCTGGCTCTACTACACAAACTTTGTTCGCTCCGGCGCGCGTTTGGGTCCTGAGGCCAAAGCGCGGCTATCGCAGATCAATCAACAACTCGCCGGGTTGTTTACTAAATTCAGTCAAAACGTGCTCGCCGAAGAGACCGATCAGTTCATCCTGCTGAAAAGCGACGCGGAACTGGCTGGCTTGCCGCAACCCGAGCGCGATGCCGCCGCTGCCGCCGCCGCGAGCAAGAAACAGCCAGGCGCCTGGATTGTCATGAACACGCGCTCTTCGGTTGATCCATTTCTGACTTATTCCGATCGCCGCGACCTGCGTGAAAAGGCCTGGCGCATGTTCATCAACCGCGGCGACAACGGTGACGAGCACGACAACAACGCCACCATCACAGAGATTCTCCAGCTGCGTGCGGAGCGCGCCAAGCTGCTTGGCTTTCCGACACATGCCCACTGGCGTCTCGAGAACTCAATGGCCAAGACTCCCGAGCGCGCGATGGCCCTGATGGAAGCGGTCTGGAAACCGGCGTTGGCGCGTGTTCACGAGGAGGTTGCAGACATGCAGGCCCTTGCTGATAAGGAAGGCGCGGGCATCAAGATTGAGCCGTGGGACTACCGTTACTACGCCGAAAAGGTCCGCAAAGACCGCTACGATCTGGATCAGAACGAGGTGAAGCCTTACCTCCAGCTTGAAAAATTGCGGGAAGGGATTTTTTGGGTAGCCGGGGAGCTATTTGGTTTCAACTTTACTCCGGTGACTAACGTTCCAGTCGCTCATCCCGACATTCGCGTTTGGGAAGTGACTGACAAAAAGACCAATCATCACATCGGACTCTGGTATTTCGATCCGTATGCCCGCGCGGGCAAGCGCTCCGGTGCCTGGATGAATGCTTACCGCTCGCAGCAGAAGGTAGATGGGCAGATCACGACCATCGTTTCCAACAACTCAAACTTTGCGAAAGGGAAGCCGGGTGAACCGCTGCTTATTTCCTGGGACGATGCGCTGACAATGTTCCATGAGTTTGGCCATGCGCTTCATGGGCTCAATTCCAATGTAACCTACCCGACGCTTTCAGGAACCGCGGTTGCTCGCGACTACGTGGAGTTTCCGTCGCAACTACTTGAACATTGGCTGTCCACGCCTGAAGTGCTTCAGCGTTTTGCCGTTCACTATCAAACCGGTAAGCCGATACCGGAAGCGCTGGTGGAAAAGATCAAACGCTCGTCAAAATTCAACCAGGGCTTCATCACGGTGGAGTACCTCTCGGCAGCATTGGTTGACATGAAGCTGCACCTGGCCGGCGATCAAAAGATCGACGCAGACAAATTCGAGCGTGAAACCTTGACCGCGTTGGGCATGCCAAACGAACTGGTGATGCGACATCGTACCCCGCAATTCCTGCACGTGTTTTCGAGTGACGCTTATTCCGCCGGGTACTACAGTTACCTGTGGTCTGATGTGCTAACAGCCGACGCTTATGGCGCCTTCGTCGAAGGTGAAGGACCATATGATCGGAAGGTGGCAGAGCGGCTGCGGAAGTTTATCTTTTCCGTCGGCAACACGATTGATCCGGCTGAGGGGTATCGCGGTTTTAGAGGCCGCGATCCAAAGATCGAGGCGTTGATGAAGAAGCGTGGATTTCCAACGGGAGACTCGAAGAGCGGAAGTTCCGTGGGGCGACCCACCCCGGCGAAGCATGGGTATTAATCGGACTGTAACCCTGGCATGATTTGGATAGTGCTGATTTCAGCGACTGGAGCCTGCTGGTACTTTGCTTTAACAAAGCGCCGGACACGATTCGCACGCGATTGGCGACTTAAAGGTTCCAGCTGACGGCAGAAGAGGAAAATGACTTTCATGAAGGCGTCCGCAAGGCCATTGCACTATCCTGCGCCATCTTCCTTTCAGTCTCCCTGGTTATTGCTTTCGTGGTAGCCGTGGTTCTACGCTGAAGGTGACCCGGAGCCAGGGGATTTGAGAATTTGACAGCGCTCGTGAATGCGCGTAGAGTTCCAGCCCGAACGGACGCAATTGCTAACTTGATGAATTTCGCAGCCAAAAATCACAACGGTCGTAGGCCTGGTGCCGCCTGGTGCTGGTGGTCCGACAACGCTTTGGCGGTTGTGTTTTTTGGCACAAGGTGTGGGCGAGCGTAAAACAGACGCCACGCCGGCTGATTCGAAAAACCCGCTGCCAATTTACTGGCGGCGGGTTTTCTTTTTGTGTTCCATCTCTGCGCCACCTCGGTGATCACCCTGTCTCGGTGGTTGGGTTGCTTGTCGGTTATTTCACCACAGAACACCGAGGGCACCAGGGTGACACGGAGAACGATTGACATCTGAATAACATTGATTTCGAACGAGAGGTCAACATGCTCATCGTAATGAAAACAAATGCTACCGACCAGCAGATCGAAGCTGTGGTCGAGGCGGCAAGCGCTATGGGCTTGCGCGCGCATCCTTTGCCGGGCGCCATGCGAACGGCGATTGGTATCACTGGCAATCAAGGTGCAGTTGATGCCACCCACTTTGAGAATCTGGCTGGCGTAGCTGAAATAATTCGCGTCACGAAACCCTACAAGCTAATCACGCTTGACCTGAAACCCGAAAAAACAATTGTGCGCTCCGGCGATGCGGCCGTTGGCGACGATAACTTGACGATCATCGCTGGCCCATGTGCCGTGGAAAGCCGGGAACAGGCTTTTGCCGTTGCGGACGTTGTGAAACGCAGCGGCGCGCGGTTCTTTAGAGGCGGAGCCTTCAAACCGCGAACGTCGCCTTATGCGTTTCAAGGTCTGGGGGAGGAAGGTCTGCGGGTGCTCGCCGAAGTGCGTGAATGTTTTGGATTGAAGATTGTCACTGAAGCTCTAGACGAAGCGGGAGTCGATCTCGTTGAGCGCTACGGCGACGTGATACAGATTGGCGCACGCAATATGCAAAATTTCACTTTGCTGCGACGCGCGGGCCGTTCTCCTTTGCCCGTACTCCTCAAACGCGGTCTCGCGGCTACGCTCGAAGAGTGGTTGCTGGCTGCGGAGTACATCATGGCCGAAGGGAACTACAACGTAATTTTGTGCGAACGCGGCGTCCGCACTTTCGCGCAGCACACTCGCAACACGCTGGATCTCGCGGCCATCCCTGCTGTGCGTGCAATCTCACACCTGCCGGTTATCGTGGATCCGTCACACGGGACCGGCAAGAACTATATGGTCGGAGCACTGGCGCGGGCCGGCGTTGCGGCCGGCGCTGATGGACTCATTATCGAAGTCCATAATCAGCCGGAACGCGCGCTTTCTGACAGTGCTCAAGCCTTGACACTTGAACAGTATGAACAACTAATCACAGAGGTACGGGCCATTCACGGTGTGATTTCTCCCGTGGGCAGTACGCGGTGAATCGTTACTTAACGCAGTTTTGAGTTTGAACCGGAACCGACAAATGAATTATCTGCAACCAGGATCATTCGAAGAATTTGAACGGGAGGTTCGCGAGGCCGGCGGACATGCCAACGTGATCCCGGTGGTGCGAACTGTGGTTGCGAATCTTCAAACTCCTGTTGACGCTTTCTCGCGTCTTGCGGGCGCAACCACCCATGCATTCTTCTTTGAATCGGTGGAGGGCGGCGAGAGTCTGGCTCGTTATTCGTTCATCGGAATCGACCCGGAGATGATCGTGCGCGGCCGTGGACATCAGATAATCATCGAGCGCGCCGGATCTCGTGAAGTGCGCGAAACCGCTTTGCCGGATTTTATTCGGGAACACTTTAGCTCCCGAAAACTTGCAGGCCGCAGCGGACTTGCGCCGCTTGCCGGCGGTGCAGTCGGCTTCCTTGGTTTCCAGGCCACCGGCTGGTTCGAGCCTGCTTTTGCAGCCAAAGAGCGAATCTTGGGTGACGATGCTGTCTGGATGTTTTTTCGCACTGTTCTGGCGTTTGATCGCGCGGAGCGCAAGATCCAGATTGTCTCGGTAGTGTTCGCGGACGAAGCAGACGGCGATCCCTGCCGGCTCAAACAACTCTACGATGACGCGGTTGAGGCGACGACGCGGATTGAATTGATGCTACAAGAACCAGAGACTGGCGAAACGGGAATAGGAGACTCTTTTGCCGAAAAGCACGAAATTAACGAGCCAGCGAAGTCAGTCGAAAGTGGAAACGGTCAAACTTCCAATTGGAGTAAGGCCGGTTTTGAAGCTGCGGTCCGAGCCGTTAAAGAACACATCGTTGCTGGCGACTGCTATCAAGTGGTGATTTCCCAGTGTTTCCGCAAAAAAGTAAAGGCAAACCCTATCTCGATCTACCGGGCGTTGCGAGCGACGAATCCATCGCCTTACATGTTTTTCCTGCAGCTTGGCAAAGAGGCGATCTTCGGCGCCTCACCCGAAATGTTGGTTCGTTGTCGAGGTCGCGAACTCGAATACCACCCAATTGCCGGCACGCGACCGCGCGGTGCTGATGACATTGAAGATAAGAAATTTGGTGAAGAGCTTTGCGCCGACGAAAAAGAAGTGGCCGAACACGTTATGCTTGTCGATCTTGGACGCAACGACCTTGGACGCGTCGCCGAGTATGGCTCGGTAACTGTCGCGGAGCTGATGACTGTTGAGCGTTACTCACATGTCCAGCACCTCGTCAGCAGTTTGCGCGCTCGCTTGCGGAATGGGCTGGATCGTTTTGACGCCCTGGCTTCATGTTTTCCAGCGGGCACTGTAACGGGCGCCCCGAAAGTGCGGGCGATGGAAATCATTCAGGAACTCGAGCCGGAGCCACGCGGCGTCTATTCCGGCGGGATACTCTACGCCGACTACGCAGAGAATCTGGACTCTTGCATCGCGATCCGCACGCTGGTAATGGATGCCGACGGTAATGCATACGTTCAGGCCGGCGCAGGGATTGTCGCCGACTCAGTTCCTGAGCGCGAGTATGAGGAGACGGTAAGCAAAGCCCGCGCTCTGTTCAGAGCGATTGAAATGGCTGAGCAGAAATGATTCTCGTAATCGACAACTACGACTCATTCACTTACAACCTCGTCCAGTATCTGGGCGAGCTTGGCGCAAGTGTCTCGGTACGCCGCAACGACCAGGTGGCGATCGAAGATATTGCGACGCATCCAGTCCCCGACGGAATTGTCATCTCACCTGGTCCGGGCGTGCCGGATGACGCCGGTATCACCCTCGACTTGATCAAGGCCTACGCAGGCAAAATTCCAATACTCGGAGTTTGCCTGGGCCACCAGGCGATTGGTCAGTCTTTCGGCGGACGCGTGGTGCGTACTGCTTGTGTGCACGGCAAGGCTTCTGACGTGTCTCACGACGGAAAAACAATCTTCAATGGCCTCGGCAGTCCTTTCAAAGCCGGACGCTACCATTCACTGGTCGTCGAGCGCGAATCCCTTCCGGCTTGTTTGGAGATCTCGGCGACTACTCCCGACGGAATAGTTATGGGAATTAGACATCGCGAACTACGAGTTGAAGGAGTCCAGTTTCATCCGGAGTCGATCCTGACAGGTGAAGGGAAGCAACTGTTGGCAAATTTTCTCAACTTATGAATGACGAAACTTCAACCGGAACTCGTCCCGCATGGCTGCTGCCTACGCCGGCGCGACGTGACGATTTGCAGGCAGCTTCTGGTTTGCGTCCGCTGTTGCTGCGGCTCATGCGTGGCGAAAATCTGAGTCGACCCGAAGCCGGGCAGCTGCTCGGCGCCTTACTCGACGGTGAAGCAACCGATGCACAAATCGGCGCAGCCCTGGTGGCACTTGCAGTCAAAGGCGAGACTGTGGAAGAGCTTGCGGGACTGGCTTCGGCGATGCGCGCGCGCGCGGTTCGAATCAAATCGCACCACGCGAATTTCATCGACACTGCCGGCACCGGTTCCAGCGCCGCAAAGACTTTCAACGTTTCAACCGCGGCAGCCTTTGTGATAGCAGGTGCTGGGTTGCCGGTTGCGAAACACGGCAGTCGGGCCGCTACCAGTCGATCCGGTAGCGCTGACGTGCTGACGAAGTTAGGCGTCCAGGTTTCAGCCGTGCCGGAACGGTCGGAAGAGTGTCTCAATGAGATTGGCATCTGTTTCATGTTCGCACCTCTCTATCACGGCGCCACCGCACGCGTGGCTGGAGTGCGACGCGAACTGGGCGTTCATACCACTTTCAATCTGCTGGGTCCTTTGACGAACCCCGCCGGGGCGCCGCGTCAAATTATCGGAGTCTGGCACCGCGCGCTTGTCGAACCGCTCGCACACACGCTGGTCGCGCTGGGTACCGAACGCGCCTGGGTGGTTCACGGCTCAGACGGGTTGGACGAGATGACCCTGGCGGGTGAAACGTTTGTGGCGGAAGCTTCAGCTTCTGGGGTCAGGACTTTCGACATAACTCCCGAAGACTTTGGTCTGGGCCGGGCTTCGCTTGATCGGGTGCGCGGCAACGACGCTGAGTCGAGCGCCAGGATCATAAGCGAGGTGCTTTCCGGCAAACGGCGGGACGAAGCCCGCGACCTGACGGTACTTAACGCAGCCGCGGCACTGGTGATCGCCGGCATTGCGAGCGAATTCTCTGAAGCCGCCAGACTAGCGCAACAGAGTATTGACAACGGAGCAGCGCGCCAAAAGCTTGACGATTTGGTTGGGGCGACAAACAGATGAAGGCCGGCGCGGGTTTTCTAAACGAGATTGTGAGACTCAAGCGCACCGGGCTCGCGCGCACGGTCAAAGAACACCCGGTCTCCGAAGTTAGTGAGAGCGCCTATTTGCTGCGCTCAAAATCTCGACCCCACGCGCTTTTAGCTGCGTTGCGGCAGCGCGAAGGGTTGGCAGTAATCGCGGAGATAAAGCGAGCGTCGCCGTCGCAAGGCGAGATCCGGGGCGGCGCTGAGCCCGTTGAAATGGGCCGGATATTCGAAGAGAACGGCGCCACGGCCATTTCAGTCTTAACCGAAGAAAACTTCTTCCGTGGTTCGCTCGACGATCTGCGCGCGGTGAAAAATGCCGTTTCAATTCCGGTGTTGCGAAAGGACTTTATCCTTGATGCTTATCAAGTTTTCGAATCTGCTGCCGCCGGAGCAGACGCGTTGCTACTGATCACTGCGGCTCTGGACGATGACGCGTTATATGACTTGAGAAAACTCACCGAAGATCAACTGGGGATGGACGCCCTGGTCGAGGTTCATACGTTGGAAGAGTTGCGCCGGGCGCGACGCTGCAAGGCAAGACTTATCGGCGTGAATAATCGGAATCTGCACACCTTTGAGGTCTCGCTTGATGTTTCGACCGGCTTGATTAAGGAGGCAGCAGCGGATGCGGCCGTTATTAGCGAGAGCGGACTGCGCACAAATGCTGACCTCGAGCGGCTGCGCTCACTTGGTTTCGGAGGCTTCCTGGTCGGTGAGATGCTGATGCGAGCGGAGGATCCTGGCGCGGCGCTGAGGGAGCTGCTTGGGAGAGCGAGTTGACATTGTCGTGAGGGATAGATGGGAAGATTTGACATTTCTCATTTGACATTTTCATTGGTCATTGGTGACAAGAACACCTCCCACGATGCCAAAGCAAACTAACAGTTTGCTTTACAAGAACATGGTGCGTATCAAAATCTGCGGCATAACGAACCCTGACGATGCCCTGGCGTGTGCCGAAGCGGGCGCGGATCTGCTGGGATTCAATTTCTACGAACGCAGCCCGCGTTACGTCGAACCGGAAGTTGCACGCCGAATAATTGAAAGTCTCCCTGGCGGTCTGACCAGCGTCGGAATTTTTGTTAACGAGCAAACGCCGGAAGAGGTAATAAGGATTGCAGACATCGCCGGTGTATCTGCGGTGCAACTTCATGGCGACGAGTCGCCGGCTTTTTGTCAGACACTACGGAACCTATCTGGCGAACGATTTCTGGTGAAAGCCCTGCGAGTTGGTCCCGGTTTCGAACCTGAACACGCTGCGGCTTACCAAACGGATGCCATCCTGCTTGATGGATTTGATTCGAAACTGCGTGGCGGCTCGGGCAAAACTTTTGATTGGTCCATCGCGCGACAGACTAGCGAACTGGTGCCCCGAATATTTCTGGCGGGAGGGCTGTCGCCGGGAAACGTGGCGGAGGCGATTGCCAAGGCGAGGCCTTACGCGGTGGATGCTTGTGGAAGCCTGGAGAGCTCGCCCGGGATAAAAGACGTGGCACGCGTGCGCGCGTTTGTCGCCGCGGCAAGGTAGAAAATGGTACTGGTTCAGTTTTGAAACTGGCCCCTCCTTAGCAGTGCGGCGACTCGACCACCCCAGCACGGCTGCCGCGCCGGGGAGCTGTCGCCGCTTTGGACGTTTGTGGCCTGATTCAGTTCACGAAGCGCGTCAAGTTACAGCAGGCCAAAGCGGCGCCAGGCCGCCGCACTCCAAAGAGCGGCAATCTCTTTGAAAGTGAACCATTAGCTGGAAAACAGGAAGTGAATCTATGGATGTGAACCGAGGTGACGAAACTGGCCACTGGGGCAAGTACGGCGGTCGCTACGTACCGGAGACTTTAATGGCGCCGCTGGAAGAGTTGACCTCTGCCTACTTTAAGGCGCGCGAGGATGATGAGTTCAAGAGTGAACTTGGAATACTGTTGCGTGACTATTCGGGCCGTCCCACACCGCTGTTTTTTGCTGCGCGTCTGACCGAAGCCTGCAAAGGCGCTCGCATATATCTTAAGCGGGAAGATCTCTCCCACACCGGTTCACACAAGATAAACAACGCGCTGGGCCAGGCCCTGTTGGCCGGGCGGATGGGAAAGAAGCGGATCATCGCGGAAACCGGTGCCGGTCAACACGGAGTCGCGGCCGCAACGGTCTGCGCTCTCTTCGGTTTTCCCTGCACCGTCTACATGGGCGCCGAAGACATGCGTCGTCAGGAGTTGAATGTTTTTCGAATGCGACTACTGGGCGCGGAAGTCAGGGAAGTGACTGCCGGCTCGCAGACGTTGAAAGACGCCATCAATGAAGCCTTGCGCGATTGGGTAAGCACGCCTTCGGAAACCTACTACCTTCTGGGAAGCGCTCTTGGGCCGCATCCTTACCCGACGATGGTGCGGGATTTCCAAAGCGTGATCGGCGTTGAAGCCCGGGCGCAGTTTCTGGAGCGGGAAGGTCGTCTGCCTGATGCACTGGTCGCGTGCGTCGGTGGGGGGTCGAACTCGATCGGGCTGTTTCATCCGTTTCTTGGTGACAAGAGTGTCCGCATGATCGGTGTTGAAGCGGGTGGAAGCGGTAACCAGTTGGGACAACACGCGGCGAGGTTTTTGAATAGTGGCGGTGGCGAGCCGGGCGTACTTCAAGGGACGTTGAGTTATGTGCTGCAAGACGATCACGGACAGATTGCCTCAACTCATTCGATTGCCGCGGGCCTTGATTATCCTTCGGTGGGCCCGGAACACGCGCACTTGCATGACACAAAGCGGGTGGAGTATGTGGCTGCCGCAGACGTCGACGCATTAGCGGCTTTTCAACAGCTTTCGCAGCTGGAAGGGATCATCCCGGCGCTCGAGTCAGCGCATGCCGTTTCATACGCCCAGCTACTCGCGCGCGAGTTGGGAGAGGACCGCTGCATTATTGTGAATCTATCAGGGCGCGGTGACAAAGACGTGCAAACGGTTGAGGAGCGATTGTGACTCGTATTGAAGAAACGTTTGCGCAACTCAGAGCGGAAGGGCATCGAGCATTGGTCCCTTTCATCGTAGCCGGTGACCCTGACCTCGCCACGACGCATGATTTGATCGTTGAGTTGGCCCGGAGCGGCGCCGGTTTGATCGAGTTGGGTGTACCGTTTAGCGATCCAATGGCTGATGGCCCAATCATTCAGAAAGCTTCTGAGCGAGCACTGAGAAACAGCTTTGGGATGCGTGACATTTTGGAAACTGTGGCGAGGGCGCGCCAACAAACCGGCGTACCCATCGTGCTGTTCAGCTATTACAACCCCCTCCTGCGGTTTGGCCTCGAGCGCTTGGTTGAAGGTTCCAAGGCGGCCGGCGTCGACGGCGTGCTGGTGACTGACCTGACTCCGGAAGAATCAGGCGAGTTTGCCCGAAACCTCGCCGAGAGCGGTCTCGATATGATTTACCTTGTGGCTCCGACGTCCAGCGATGAGCGGTTGCAAATGATCGCGGCTCGCGCGAGTGGTTTTATTTATGCGGTCTCGCGAACAGGCGTCACCGGAACAAGACTTGAAATGAGTGGCGACGCTCAAAGACTGGTTTCGAGGGTTCGAAGAATTACAGATCTGCCGGTCGCAGTGGGGTTCGGAGTTTCGAATCAACAACACGTCGCTGAGGCGTCACAATACGCCGACGCGGTAGTTGTCGGTTCGGCGATCGTTGCGGAGATCGAAAAAAACATTGGCAGCCCCGACCTCGTAGCTAACGTGGGTAACTTTGTTCGCTCCCTGATGACTCAATAGCCCGTCAGTTTCGAGGTTGTTGCCAATCGACCTAAAACGCAGAAACCTTGACATCTTCAGCCCAGGCCGAGTAGTTTCTTGGCGCGCAATTAGGTATTGATGAAATGAACAGTCGCAAGCTCAGTCTCTATCGGTATTACTGCTGGTACTGGCGTCTCCCCATGGGGAGGGACTTGGCGGTAGCAGACTGTCGGCGTTTCATTCGCATCTAAACCAGACGTAGACAAGTTTCCAGAAACCGGCCACTGATCCTTCCCAGGATCGGTGGCTTTTTGTTTGATGATCGGGGCAGTAGCCCGACCGTTTAGGGAGGGCGATTGTGAAGCGTTCCGATAACCAAGTTGAGAACGAGGCCACTCAAGATGAAAAAACCAGACGACTTACTGCGAGACCACGTTGACATGCGAATGGTCGTCGCCAATATCAGCGACTCTACATCAGAACGCAATCAAATAGTCCAACTTGATCCTGATCATCCGGGCTTTCGTGACCCCGAGTACCGCGCGCGCCGGAATGAGATTGCGCAGATCGCGATGAAGTACCGGCCGGGCTCTCCGATCCCTGACGCGCCGTATGCAGCCAAAGAGCATCAGCTCTGGCAAAGCATTCGCGAGATCATTGAGCCGCAACACCAAAGACGGGCCTGCCGGGAATACCTTGAATGCGCTAGAAAATTGGAATTACCGCACGATCGCATACCACAACTGAGCGAAGTGTCGGCAAAAATTGAGGCCATTAGCGGCTTTCGGCTGGAGCCGGTGGCCGGTCTCGTCGAGCCGCGCGTCTTTCTCGAATCGCTTGCCGATGGCGTGTTCCTGTGCACGCAGTACATTCGCCATCACTCGACGCCGCTCTACACACCGGAACCAGACGTCGTCCACGAAGTGCTGGGCCATGCCGTGACGTTAGCCAGCGAGCGACTCGCCGAACTCAACCGGCTGGTTGGACTTGCCGTTAAGCGTGCCGCTTCTGCGGAGGTGCTGGAGCGTTTGTCGCGGGTCTACTGGTTCACGCTCGAGTTTGGGGTCGTGCTTGAAGAACGCGAAGTCAAAGCTTATGGCACGGGTTTACTCTCGTCGGCCGGGGAACTGGAGGAAATGCACGCTGCTGACTTGCGACCGTTTGATCTGGAAGTAGCATCCCGTCAGGAGTATGACCCAACGCATTTTCAACCCACACTGTTCTGTGCGGAATCATTTGACGAAATGTACACGACGCTGCGTGATTACCTGCGAAACTTGTAACGCGGTTACGGAACCGCGGTCAAACACAGAGTTGTTCGTGAAATTCGAAATGCCTCGTTTACGAGGCTGGCCCAAAGGGCGAATAGGCCAGTCGTTTTACGGCTGGTTAGCTGCCGCCAGGAATGATTGGGAGGCCGTTTCAACGGCCTTGCTCCGAGCCGCAATCCGAAAAAGGCTGCTGAAGCGGCCTCGACAAAAACTACGCGGCGGTGAACCAGCCGTAAAACGGCTGGCCTATAGGCCCGCGGGGCTGCCGCCTGAAGGCGACAAGCCGGCTCGTGATTTCAGCAAGCCCGTAACCACCCAGCGGTGTTTCCAACAGATTCGAAGCAGTTCTTGACTGCAACACACAATTACCCCACTACCGTTTAAATGACTCTAATTGACTTATTTCGCCTGCTTTGCTTAAATTCAACCTTCAAAGACAGGGTTACGCCGCAAGGCGTTATCTATTTTTGATAAGAGCTCCGGAAGACCTTCGCTATGAATCGAACGCACA
>JAXIOV010000075.1:0-2768 GCA_045403245.1 Pyrinomonadaceae bacterium
TTATCAGATCCACGCCATCCCATTCGATACCGGCGTTCTTTAAGAGAGACGCGCTGGTGGAATAGAACCTTTTGATGTTTTCTTCGAGCGATTTCTCTAACTTGGAATGCGCTTTGAGATTGCCGCGATAAAATGATCTACAGATTTGGTTGCTCATCTTGTCCAACGCGGGTGTCTCTCCAGCGCCACATATGCCAATCGAGTTGTGCCCTTTAGTCGCTACCAGCATCTTGCTCTTGAGTAGCTTATGGGAATCGCCCACTGTCACCTGAGTGTCTGCTGCTAATACGACGCCAGTTTTCGTTAGGAAACCAATCGCGATGGTCATGGACTTTCTCCTCTCAGCAAGCCGACGCGGCCTCGGCTTGGGCCTGAAAGGATATCTGCCGGTACGTGAGCGGTCCAGAAAATGCGGCCCACTCACAGGCGAACACCATCATCATAGCTATCACTTTGTTGTGCAGGCGGAGGATTTACAGGTTCTATTTGTGCAGGAGCCTTTTGTTGTGCAAAGACTCCAGGAGGGGAGTCAACTGATTCCCCTCCTGGAACAGGAGACATCTGAGGTGTTAAGTCAACACCGATTTTCCGGCTGCGGAGAGTTGATCCGCTAAGGGAGACCGGCGAGACACCAGACGGTTACAGTAAGCAGCTTCGTCATAGGGAGTTCGTTGTTGCCAACAGCGAAACAGAATGCGAATCCACTTGTAGGCTAAAGCGCGTAGAGCGGCATGATGAGAGCTTCCTCGGCCCTTCTGCTGGTCGTAATAGGCGCGAGCCCAGCTGGATTGAAAGATCGACGTGCCGGCAAATTCCTGAAAGGTCTGCCTCAAGAATTTGCAACAGGCCAGACGCCAGTGAATCCAGATAGCCTTACCGCTTTTCTCGGTGACAGGGGCAATTCCGGAGAGCTGTTGGATTTCAGCGGCACATTGGAATCGGCTCCGATCCGAACCGAAGGCCGCCAGCAGACGTGGGGCCAGCGCGGGCCCGGCTCCAGGAAAGCTGCCAAACAGCGTCGAGTCATCATGCTGGTCAAACAACGAGGCGATCTGTTTATCATAACGTTCGATGGATTCGGTGAGCCTGGAGATCTGCAGGACTAGAGCCTGAACCATCATCGAAGACGACAGAATCACCGCGCCATCTGGGGTTAGCGGCTGAGCCTGCTGAATGTGCGTGATTAACTGCTCGAGCTTGTCTTCTCCTCGATATCCCAGTCTCTTATAGAGCTTGCGAACCGAAGAGGGGGTGGCCGCTTTCAGTGCCTGCAGCGAGGGCCAACGCTCCAGAAAGGCGCAAGCCCTCACCGTGTGCAGTTCGCCGAACCAGTCCACAGCTTGCGGAAAATAAGCCTTCAACGCCGAGGTCAGGTGATTGGTGAGGGCTGTACGTTCGTCGACCAGGTGGCGCCGGCCTTCGGTCAGCAATTGAATGCTTCGTGTCAGCTCATCATCGGGCACCCACACCCGCAGATGCTGACGATGCGTCATCAAGATCTCCAGAAGCAGATCAGCATCGACGGGATCATCCTTGGCTCCGCTGGGATAGAAGGCCTGACGCAACTTCGCAACCGTCTGGGGATTGACCGGATACAGGTGCAGAAATTCGACATGCATCAGGGCATAGATTAAAGCCCCACGCGTCTGCTCGACGGCAATGGCCACAACTCTGCCGCCAAACCGCTGCCGGAGTTGCTCAATCCACTTCTGTAGCGACTCCGGCGTGTGGTCCAACGTAAAGCGGTCTTTCTGCTGGCTGCCGGCTTGCTGCAAAGTGACCACGTGTTTTTGATCGGCCCAATCCAATCCCACGAACGCGGCAATTTCGACGTTACCTTTAGACATCAAACGAACTCCTTACTACCGTCCCCAAGCCAAACACCTACCGAAAGAGAGTGCCCATAATCCTTATAGTCGAGTCCTCGAAGGACATCATCTGAGCATACGTCGCAGCTCTCTCCGTGCGGATCGCGTTCGAAAGTCTCCTGAAACCGTTGAAGCAGTCGGGTGGCTGATTCGTAACGCGATTCGGCCCGGTTTTCCACAAGGGAAACTCCGTTCAAAAAGAAAAAGAAAAAAGAACCAAAAAAGTAAAAGAAAAGCCTGTGGAAACTGCCGCAGCTGTGGAAATCGACAAAGGAAGCCTCCGGCAATTTTTTCTTGATGATTTCCACAGCTGCTTGGAAAAGCCTTCGCAAAAACCGCTCCGGCTTTCCCACAGTTACCACAGGCCCGGCGACGACGGTCACGAAAACACCCACTTCAATCATCCGTTGAGTACTATAAGGGGTGGCCGAAGGCCGGGGTGGTAGATCAAGAATTCAAAAGACCCCATTACCCTTTGGTCCGATTCCGCTAGAATTGTTTCATGGCACTCTTCGACAAGATCGTGGAAGAACGGATTCGGACCGCCCAGCAGGAAGGCGCATTCGACAACCTGCCGGGCAGAGGAAAACCTTTAGACCTGGAAGATGACAGCGGAGTTCCGGAAGATCTGCGCCTCAGTTATAGGGTTTTGAAAAACTCCAACTGCCTTCCGGTCGAGATGCAGCTTCGCAAGGAGTTCGTCAATCTGCGTGCGCTCCTGAATGCCGCCCTTGACGAGACGACCCGTCGCGAACTTCGATGGGAACTGAATCTCGTTGCACTCAACCTCAACCTCAAGGGACGAGGTCTCGCTTCGCTCGATCTCCCGCAAGTCTGACTTCCGGATCCGGTTGATCGCCACCCACCGTGGATTTCGAGACGATTCCATTGAACGAAAGG
>JAXIOV010000117.1:0-6069 GCA_045403245.1 Pyrinomonadaceae bacterium
GAAGAAATACTACTGGTTCTGGCTGTCGCTGCCGCTTTCGGACAAAGTTATGCGTTCTACTATGTTGTTCCGATTTCCATCGTCATCGCGATCGTGCTGGGAATTGTGGCCACCAGCTACCGCCAAACGATCCATGCATATCCATCGGGAGGCGGCGCCTACATCGTGGCGAAGGAAAACCTGGGAACTTATCCCGGCCTCGTTGCCGCAGCCGCGTTGCTGGTGGACTACATCCTGACAGTTTCAGTGTCACTGGCGGCCGGCGTCGCGGCAATCACCTCGGCAGCGCAGGGAACCCGGTTCGATTGGCTTGATGATCACAAAGTCGCACTCTGTTTGGTTTTGATTTTCCTGATCGCGATCGCCAATCTTCGTGGCGTGCGCGAGTCGGGCGCGCTGTTTGCGGGACCGACCTACGCTTTTCTCGTCTGTTTCATGATCATGATCGTCTACGGCCTCGTTTACTACTACTTGCACCCCGGAATCGGAGCCACGATCAACGACGAACACTTGAAACTCGCCGAAGGGTACCACCAGCAACCACTAACTTTGTTTTTGTTATTAGGCGCCTTTTCCAATGGGTGCGTGGCACTGACTGGAACTGAAGCAATCTCCAATGGTATTCCTGCCTTCAAACCTCCGGAGGCCCACAACGCTGCAACGACCCTGACCGCAATGGCGATCCTGCTCGCAATCATGTTTATCGGCACCAGCGCGCTGGCCTACCTCTACCAGGTTCATCCGCACGACAATGAAACTCTGATCTCGCAGTTTGCGAGAATCATCTTCAGTGGGCCATTCCGTTGGTTCTACTTTCTAGTTCAGGCCACGACCGCGCTAATCCTGATTCTCGCCGCAAACACTTCCTTCGCCGACTTTCCTCGGCTGGCCAGCCTCCTGGCGCGAGATCGTTTCCTGCCCCGGCAGTTTGCCAGCCGCGGAGACCGTCTGGTTTTTTCAAACGGAGTCATCATCCTGGCGGTGTTTTCCGGAATTCTCGTAGCCGCATTCAAGGGGGACACCAGCCGGCTCATTCCGCTGTATGCGGTGGGCGTTTTTCTCTCGTTCACTCTTTCGCAAACCGGCATGGTCCGGCACTGGTTTCGTGAAGGTAAGTTACAGCGGGAACGTCAGACGGCTGAGAAGGGCAACGGCGACAAGTTGAGTGGCGATGGGTACCCGGCGATGATTACGGATGAAGGCGAACGGCTCGACGACGTTCACCTGAGCATTACTCCTGAGTCCCTTGCCGGCCGAAATCCGATTGACACTGCGGCAGTGCGCAAAGAGGCTTCACACTGGAAGAGGTCGATCGTCGTCAACGGTCTCGGCGCGATCGCGACTTCGATAGTGCTTTGTGTTCTGATACTGACGAAGTTTATTCACGGCGCCTGGATCGTCATTTTTCTTATTCCCCTGCTGGTGATGATGTTTCGGTCAGTCCATAATCACTATGTTCAAGTAGCGAGACAGTTAACAACCGAAGGCGTCGAGAAGCTTCGACCAATCCGTCACGAAGTTATTGTGCCGATCTCAGGAATTCATCGCGGCGTCATTCGAGCCCTGGAATACGCCAAGTCGATTGCCCCGGATCACGTAACTGCGGTCTACGTGGATTTGGATGATGAAACGACTCGAAAGCTGCGCGAGAAGTGGAACCAGTGGGGCGCCGGGGTGGAGCTGGTGGTACTTGCTTCACCGTATCGCTCTTTGGTAAGGCCTTTGATCAGGCACATTGAAAGGATTCGCAAACAAAGGGACAACGACATGTTAACGATCGTGCTCCCGGAATTTGTGACCGCGCGGTGGTGGCACCAACTATTGCACAATCAGAGTTCTCTTCTTCTGAAGGGTGCGCTTCTGTTTAAGAAAGGCGTGATCGTGACGAGCGTGCCTTACCATCTGGAGCAATAACGCGTCCGACCAAACGCGACTCGACTTATGCGGGGAGGTTGTTCGGTTGAAATGGCTCGAAGAGACAAACGGGCCACTTGAGGGTGGCTAGGCGCTGGCGGAGCTGTTTGCTTCAGTGGCACGACCTGCCAGGAAACAGGATCGACAATAGACCGGCCGGCCTTGTGAAGGATAAAACGGAACCGTAGTTTGTTGTCCGCATTGCGCGCACTGGACGGAGACTTCGATACGTTGTCTGACGCCGGACGTTTGTGCCGCACTGATTGCGGCCAGCCTTTCATTTTTGGCTTGCTTGCACGGCTTGCAACGCTTTGGCTCGTTCTTTAACCCCTTGTCATGAAAAAATGCCTGTTCCCCCGATGTCCAGATAAAGTTTTCACCGCAATCGACGCACTTGATGGTGCGGTCTGGATGTTCAGGATTCGTGGCTGCTTCTAATTCAAGGATTTCTTCCCGTTCTGGCATGATTAGCTCTCCCTGGGTCGGCGCTTTCTCAGTTTTTGGCGGGGCCACTGCGAAGCGGTTCTGCCCGTTGTTCAAAGAGGAGCCCATTCTTCCTGGCGGGTAACGGGGTGGCCGAAGCTACCCTCGAACAGGAGGCGGGTTAGAAAAAAGTATAACTATGGCGAAATTGTGTCAAGGCATATTCCTGCCCCCGCAGCGTAAAGTGTCCGCGCAACGCAGTATCAAACGATTCCCCAAGGAGACGCTTTGAATGAGGATCCTGGTGATAGGTTCCGGCGGGCGTGAACACGCCATTATTTGGGCGCTAAAGCGGACTTCCGGGGCGCCTGTGGAGGTTTTTTGTGCCCCCGGAAATGGAGGTATTTCAGAACTTGCCGAGTGCGTTCCCATCGCCGTATCAAATCATTCGGGACTTATCGATTTGGTTCGCTCCCGGAACATCGATTTGACAGTTGTCGGACCGGAAGCCCCGCTCGCCGCGGGGATCGTTGACGAGCTTGAACGGTGCGGTCTCAAGGTGGTTGGTCCAACCCGAGCAGCCGCAAGATTGGAATCCAGTAAGGTTTTTGCCAAAGACTTCATGTCTCGAAACGGCATTCCAACTGCCGGCTACGCTATCGCAGGTTCTGCTGACGAAGGTCTGGCCGTGCTCAACAGCGGGAGATTTGGCCCACCTGAAACGCCCGTGGTCATAAAGGCAGATGGGCTGGCAGCCGGTAAAGGCGTGGTGGTCGCTTCTTCTCGTGCCGACGCGGTGAACGCGGTGAATGAACTTAAGAGCGGGAGACTGGTCGACTCAGCAGCCACAAAACAACTCCTGATCGAAGAAGCCCTGCAGGGTCCGGAAGTCTCAATCCTCCTGTTCGCCAGCGGTCACGACTACGCCCTGATGCCACCAGCTCGCGATCACAAACGAATTGGAGAACGCGACACTGGACCCAACACCGGTGGCATGGGTGCGATAACTGGCCCATCCGTGCTTGACGACGAGACTCTTGCGCGAGTAGTCAAGCAGATAGTCGAACCGACCCTTGCGTCAGCTGACAGGGAAGGCTTTCCATTTCAGGGAATACTCTTCATTGGTTTGATGTTGACGGGGGATGGACCAAAGGTGCTCGAGTACAACGTGCGTTTCGGCGATCCGGAAACGCAGGCAATCCTGATCCGGTTGAAATCTGATCTGGGTCAGACATTTCAGGCCATGGTGGAGGGCCGACTTAGCAGCGTTACAGTCGATTGGAGTGAGGACGCGTCGGCTTGTGTAGTACTGGCCAGCGAGGGTTACCCTGGACCGTATGAAAGTGGCCGGCGAATCCATGGACTTGGAAGAGTCGACATGGGTGAGGATCTGCAGGTTTTCCACGCCGGGACCTCGCGGACGGCAGCCGGCGACTTCCAGACGGCAGGAGGGCGCGTGCTCGCCGTGACCGCCAGGAAGGCAACTCTGGATCACGCTCTCAATTCATGCTATGCGGCCATAGGAAAGATAGAGTGGAAAGGAATGCAGTTTCGACGGGACATTGGACAGTTTCGCCAGATGAAGGCGGGTGGTTCGGAGTCCAATCCCGCGTAACCGCCAGAAAGCCGCCCTGAGGTCGTGCGTTTGGAATCCAGAACGGAGGCGCGGCCTCCAAAGATGTGAGCGGAGATTCAACGATAAGGGCGAGCCTTACCGAACGGACGGCGGCAGAGCCGCGTCCCGCGCTCGTAATCTTCGCAGACCTTATAGCCACCCCGCGCAAGAATTAGGCACTTGCAAACCTCCCATGTTGTTCAATAATGAAAATGACCCAATAGCCTCCGGAACCCGCTTCTGGAAGGCTAGTGCCAGTACTGCTATACTTCGTCGCACTTTTGCCGTTGTAGTTTGAACCCTCCGCCGTCATTCAACGTACAAACATATGCGGGCGGACAGAAGTTAAAACCCGGCGGATTTGGCCATAAAACGTCTGAGACGCTCTAACATCCTGCAAGAGGATTGAGGCTGAAAATGGGACTTTGGACGAGAGTCAAACGCTCAATGCGCGCACTGTTCGGCGGGATAATCGAGTCGACTGAAAACCCCGAGCTCATCCTTCAACAAACAATTCGTGACATGCGCGACCGCGTGCCGGAGTTGAATAACTCCGTCGCCCAGGTGATGGCCACTGAAAAGTTACTGGCGAAGAACAAAGACCGCCTCGAAACTCAGGTGGTCGATTTGGATTCCAAAATCAAGGCGTCAGTAAAGATGGGTCGCGACGACATTGCCACCGCCTACATCGGCCAGCTGAGCCAGGCGCAGATGGACCTGCAAAAAACGGGTCAACAACTCGAACACGCCACCCTGGCATCCAAGCAGGCGCTGAAAGCCCGCGACAATTACGTGTTGCAGATGCAACGTCGCACGGCCGAGGCGATGCAGCTTATTAACCAGTCGAAGCAGGCCCGGTTGCAGGAACAACTGGCGCAAACGATGGAGTCGTTTCAGATCGGCGACGATGCTTCGACGTTTAATGAGATGCGCGACAAGATCGATCGCCGCGCGGCGGCTGCGGAAGCGAAGTTGCAACTGGGCTCCGCTTCAGTAGACAACCAGATGCAGGACATCGAGCGCGAGGCTATGGATATGCAGTTGCAGGACAAGCTTCTGGCCTACAAGCGCGAGATGGGACTATTGCCTGCAGCTTCGGGCGGTGCTACCCAGCAAGCGCTTCCCGCGGAAGGCGAAACGAGCGAGCCAGCTGTCGGCAATGGCAACCGCTCAAACTGAGATCTGGTGCCATGTGGACGGCGCAGAATAGATTAGTTAGTCGTACAAGGATATGCCCGAGCTTCCGAAGTTTGATTATAAGTATGTAAGAGAGGCCTTCAAAGAACCACTCAATTTTTGGGGCATGGCGAGTTTTGCAGTCGGCGCCGCTTACTTTCAGGACATCACGGTATTGGGCGTGGCCCTCGCCGCAGAAACGGTTTATTTAGTCACAGTGCCTGCCAGTTCCATCTATCGCCGCATCGTCGATCGCCGCGAAAAGCAGCGCATGCTAAAGCTTCGTGACCAGCAGCGCGAAGCTGCCATCAAGTTGTTTGATCCACGCGAGCGGGAAGCGGTTGAATACCTCCGCTGGATGAAGAACCAGATCTACTCAAACTACAAGAAATTCACCGGCACCAAGCAGATCCCAATGAACATTCAGAGCCTGGATCAACGCTGGGAGGATTTTGTCGACTTGCTCGACGTTTATCGCCGCCGGAAACACCATCTGAGGTCCATCAATCGCCAGGCAGTCCAGAACCAACTGGTTCAAGCCGAGCGTTCGGTTGAGTTTTCAAAAGACGATCGCGAGCGACGAATTCAACAGGCCAACGTTGAGATCCTTAAGCGCAGAGTGGCCGCGTTTAATGATATCGAGCGGTCGGTAAAACTGGTTGAGGGACAGTTGCAGTCAATTGAAAACTTCTTCGGGCTGGTCAACGATCAGGTGGTGACACTGCCGACGCCTGAACGGGTTTCGTCGCTGGATTTCGAGCAGCTCAGCGATTCGATTGCCATGACCAAGCAGATGCTGGAAGAGACTTCCGATACCTTCGCTGCGCTCGATACCCATAACCGCGGCCTCGAGTTGCTCCTCTCCAATAGCTCCTCATCGAAGTAAGACTTTCCGCAGATTACGCAGATAAGCATTTAGAAGGCCGAGGTGGCGTTTCGCT
>JAXIOV010000166.1:0-8613 GCA_045403245.1 Pyrinomonadaceae bacterium
CGGTTGGGAAACTCCTGACTGATGACGCGCTGTATTCGAATGTCAATCAACTCTCGTCAGAGAGCGTGAAGTTGATTTACGACTTCCGCCAGAACCCGAAGAAATATCTCACCATCAAGTTTCAACTATTTTAGCTTCGGCCCCTCGACGATCCGAAAGCGTTGCATAAATCTCTTGCTGAGACGCGCATGAAACCCTGGGTTTCATAACCCCAAGGTTGCAGGCCATTCCCGTGCTGGATGGCGACTTTTGTGAGCCTCATTTTTCCAGCCAGCTGACTAAAGTGCAAAAGCGTGAGGGTGTTCGCAAAGGTGGATTCAAGTTTGAAGTGCAAGACTTGAGGATGAATATTGAGCGCCAAAGGCGCGGAATGTGACAGCCAGGGGCAAGTGCGGAGCGAAGCACGCCGCCCCTGGAACACCGGAGTAACAACCATCACGAAGGTGCGCAGGGAAAAAAAAACAAGCAATACTGAGTTTGGACTTTCTCCCGCTCAAGAACAGCGACGCTTCAAACCATTCCGCTAGTCAGATCCTACTTCTTCAAGAAGATTGATGAGATACGGTTCGCCCTCCATGACGACGCTGAACTTTTTCGCAAAATCCTGGTGTTTGTCCAGTAGGGCGCCGAGGCTGTGTTCCTCGTGAGACCAATCGGGTCGCACTTCCTTGGCCGGATTCTCTTGTTGCTTTGTCTTCTCCTTGCGCTGTTCCTTCTCCCAGTCCTTTTTACGACCAGCGTCGATGTCGTCGATCGGGTAGGTGATGTGAACCTTGTAATCCGCGGCTCCGCGGGCCTTCAACAGCATTTGCAACCCCTCGCGATCCGGATTGCCGTGCTCCCCGTTCCCTGAAAACACATAGTGATCGGCTGTGATCCGTTCGAAAAAGTCGTCGTCCAAATTGCGAGAGCTACCATGATGCGGAACCTTCAGCACGTGCACATGAGTCTTTCCTCCCTTCTCCACAAGGCCCACGAGCTCCATTCCTTCCAGAATTTTGTCGCCGCGCGCGTCACCAGTCAGCAATATTCGCTTGCCTTCACACTCTGCCAGTACAACGATGCTCGAGAGATTCGCTACTGACTTGTCAACGTAGGCCGATAGCACATCTTCCGCAGTCTTACCCTCTTTTGCCAGATCCTTGAGCCATGCCTGGTGCTTCTCATGAAGTTTTGTCAACTCCGGGACCATTGGCCCAACCACGGTAAACTTAAGCTCATCGGCCATGTCGACAGGTTCTCCGTTCTCGTTGGCCAGGATTAGACCGCCACCGAAATCCTCATTAAGAGAAGCCTTCAACTTCTTGATGACATCGCTGCGCAATTGTGCACCCTGCTGGATACTCGCCAGGACCTTGAGGCTGGATTCGATTACTTCTTGCTCCTCCTCGGAGTCGATCATTAGGTCGGTTGGTTCTCCGTCCATCGAAGCCGCGCCAAACTTTCCCTTGAAGGCGGCCGTCAATTCCTTGGGCAGATCGCTGATGATGTTATCGAAGCTGTTGTGCCAGAATCTCAGCACTCGCGCGAATTTAGGGTTGTCCTGAATCAAATCTTTGGTCAGATCGAGAATGCCCTGAATATGGTCGTCATCGACATGACTCACCATCAGGAGATCGACGTCGAGCGGGTCGTTCTCATCGAGGCCGCGCGCCTCCTTGATTTGCTCGAGGCGGGGCTTCAAGTGGCGGAAATACACGCTCTTTGGTCCACCGTCAATTATCACAAGGCGCGGGTCGTCCTTAGCTCCGTAGTGCAATATCAGGCAATCGCCCTTGCGTGCCCGGACAACATCGAGACTAAACAACATCGCCGTATCTCCTAAATCGATTGAAACGCTCGCAGTACGTCGAGCATGCCATGGCCCTGGAAACTGCGCTCACGCCCTAGATCGGTGGCGCTCTCACAAAGGATGCGCTTGATTCGTTCTGGCTGGCCGACCAACTCGGAATAACGTGCCATGAGCATCGCCGCCGCGCCGCTAACGTGCGGCGCCGCCATGCTGGTGCCGTCGAGATCGCCCCACGCCGCTTCGCCCCCAGAGAGCGGCGCTTTAATACGCTCGCCTGGTGCGACGAGGTCGGGCTTGAGCCGGCCATCACCTGTCGGCCCGCGACTCGAGAAAAAGCTCACGCCGTAAGTGTGCGGCCAGAACCGGTGCGTAGCGCCGACCGTGAGGATGTTATCCGCATTGCCTGGATCAGTGATGCTGAAGGCGGCATAGCTATCGTACGATCCATCTTTAGTTTCGAAACTCTTGTATCCGTGGTTACCGGCCGCAGCCACGACCACAACCCCATTCGACACGAGCCGCTCACACTCATCACAGATTGGCGTTCGGCCACAAGCAAAATTGCGCACGTCATGCGGGATCGAGAGGCTCAGGTTAGCGCCGTGGATCGTAAAGAAGTTGTCCCGGTCGTTGAGGTAACGAATAAACTGAAGGGCGCCAATGATTGCGAACTCGGCATCTTCGATGCTTTGTCCCAAAACCCGGAAATCATATAGCAAGATATCTGGACACATCCCATCGGCAATGTCAGGGTTTTCCTTGCGCTTTGGTTTCTCCGGCGTCTTTTCGACTGCGTTTTCCGCCGGCTTTTCGATACCGGTTTCAGTGGTGTTTACGGCCGCCACTTCCGCAGCTCTCTTTGCAGCCCGCGCAGCTTTTTCTTCCGCAGTCTTCTCTGCCGCTTTGTCGGCTTCCCTTTGGGCAGCCTTCTTACTCGCGCCGATGATTCCGGCCACATGCGTGCCGTGGGTGGTAAGCGGCTGAATCTCGGGCTTGATTTCTATGTACTTCTCAACCAGCTCCCAATGAACCGGACCTCGCTTGCGAGCGTCGTAAGCAAGTCTTCTTAGATCCTGGTGGGCTTCGAGCAGCCTTTTTTTGTCTTCTTCAGCTTCGCCGACCTGAAGAGGTCGCAATAGAGAGGCGTTGTCTTTAATGAGTTCGTCGATATTTCTTTTCCGGATTGCGTCCTTGAGATTGCTGAGGCTTACAATTCTACGGAAGTTCTTGAAATCGAAACTTCGTTTGACTCGACTCTTTCCCTCTTCGTTTTTGAAAGCGGGATGGTTGCCGTCGATTCCTGAATCGATGACAGCCCAACCAATCTGACTACAATCAACTTTGAAGAGATACGTCGCGGCATCGGCCTTGACTGCCGGAACCGATTTTGAGAGGGCAGGCATCGGGGGGCGGTTTCGAGAAACTTGATACACCAGCGGCTGAGGTTGGGAATCCTTCACCAGTGATTGGGATATCGGGTCCTTCAACATATCTGAAGCCAGAACTTCCAATAGCTCGAAGATTTCTGTCGCGGTTGCCTTCGTCAATATGGATGAAATTTGAGCTGCCAGATTCGTTTCAGTGACACCCGAGTTCTCGCCGGCCCAGAGGATAAGTCCAGTCAGTGCCCAGATGCGATTGAGTGAGGGCAATTCCTGCAGTCGCTGCGTGCTGCCCGCGCCCCTTTCGTCGCCCGGGATAAAGTGGGCGATCGCCGATTTCAAAACGTTTTGGAGTAGATCTTGCAGGTCGCCCAATTTCTCAACATCGTGCCGGCGCCGGGTTCGGGCTTTTGACTCAACGCCGTTTGGCTTTTCGTGGTTCTCCGGCTCTATCGAGGCATCGCCAACTTGCGGCTCGCGTCCTTCAGCGTCGCCTGCAAGATCTTCTTTGTCATCAACCTCTCGCCATCTTTCGAGCCACCACTTTGTCTTGGGCACCACGACTCGCATCACTTCTCTGAATGTCAGGCGCGCCACCACCAGCCCTTGCAGGAACGCAATGTGTGCGGGGTCGACCACCGTTTTGTCATCGACAATGTTATCTACATCAAAATCTTTACCGAGCTCGGCGCCTTGTTCGTCATCCCCGGGGCTAAGCAGCCCTAATCCCATGCCAATCTCCGCCGCCACCGCGCCCGCATGTTGGCCTCGATAAGGCGCAATCAGAAGATCAAGCCGCTCACACGGCTGCCTGCCAAAGTCGACCCAGACATCTCCCAGAATTGGCGAGTCCTGTAATTGGCGCCGATCGTCAAGGGGCCCAAGAAGAATGAACTCCACCAGAGGACTTGGAATCGAAAGACCTTTGTTGTTCATATTTGTCGCACCTTCGCTTTCGGATAAGTGGCCTGTCAGGTTTCTCTAATTCGCGGTCCCAAGGATTGCGCAAAGCGGCGGGAGGAAAAACCGCTTATCGCCAATTCGACGCTACACCCCGGATTCGCCGTTGTTGATCGTTTCGACTGATTCTAATTTGCAAATCCAGACCCATGACATGAGGACAAGATATGTAGATTACAGAATAGATCCTATTGAACTGGGCGAAGACCAGTGATTGCTGCGCAAAAATGTGAGCTTGCTACCTAACCACTCCTAGAATGGACTCTCGTCTGCCGACGGCCCGTAGATTGCCGGTACGGGAATGTCGTTTAGCCGCAAGTATACGCCCAGTTGGGCGCGATGATGAATGATGTGGTTCATGACGAAGCTGCGCAGAACTGCAATCTTCGGTAACGTCAACAGCGCATTTCCATTGGACAGCAAAGTCCAGGGCTTGAGGAATTCTTCGTCACTGGCTCCAGCGATGGCGGCGCGCGTGGCCGCAACATTCTTATCGAACATCTCCAATACCGCATCGTGCGAGGTCAACTCTGGGGCTTTGACGTTTTCGCCTCCCGGGTTCATATCAAATGAATCCGAGCTGACCGTCAAACTCCCCCAACTCGGCAAGTTGGCAAGATGCGTGGCGAGCGCACCCATAGGAAACGACTTCTCGTGAGGTTTCCAACCGAATTTGTCATCCGGCACGCGCTCAAGCGTCTTCCTGGTGTTGGCCATTTCTTGATCAAATTCAGGTAGTAGAGATTGACTGATTGCCATAAAAGACCTCCGTGTGAAGAGATATTGTCCGTTGCTCAACCCCTGGGCACAACTCCAAATGCCCTTACCGGAAAACTGCCAAAGCCTCGTATTTTGATGGGAACTGCGAAGAACTTGAAATTCTGATCAGGCAAGTCGCTCAATCCACACAAATGCTCGACTATCGGAATGCCATGGGCCAGGAGGATCGAATGCGCGGGGCGGCTGCCATCAGATGTTCCATCAATATTGAAGGAATCAATTCCTACCAGCGCCGCTCCCGCGTCGGCTAAACGCTGCGCCGCATCTGTTTTCAAAAAAGGGTGATTGCCGTCGGCGTAGGCATCAGTGCGCCATCGCTGATCCCAGCCGGTGTGAAACAGCACAGCCTTCGCGGTCACATCGATGCCTTCAATGTCTGTTGCGGAAATTCCGCGTTCCTGAGAGTCGATGTTGCGGACCACGACGCCGTCCAGGTTAGCAATCGAGAATAGATCCAGCGCGGCGAGATCGGCTCCTTCGCCGTAGCGATGAAAGGGGGTATCGAGGTAGGTGCCGGTATTAGCGATCATCTCGATCCGGCCGATTTGAAACTCAGTTCCCGGTGCATACCGCCCTTTGGATTCCTCGCGACTCAGATAGTCGGTGATGATCGGAGCAGGCAGACCTTTGTAAGTGATCATCCCATCCTCGATGGTATGGCTGACATCAATTAGGTCGTAGTCACGTCCCATGGCAGTTCGTGAATAATCAACGTTTCGCGTGAGACCGTTGCCCAATCGTCGGGAGGCGCGTAATCAACGTCAGACAGTTTGCAAGTCGATCGTAATCTGACTAAACAGTGACGCCCTGCCTATTGGTTGGGTTATTGTGCCTTTTTTGGACCATTACCTGAAAACTCGAGGCCATGCCGTCAGGGAGAATCATTTCGCGTGCTGCCGTAGTCAGCCGAAGTCTTTCAGCTTCGTTGCCGCAAACTTTTAGTTCCTGCTCGAGTTGATCGAGCAAGCCCGCTGCCATTAAGAACTTGTCTTGCCGCTCAAAATCATGTTGGTGTAAGCCAAACTCTTCACCGATGCGACTCACAAAAGACCAGTCCACTGTAGTGGTCAGATCCTGTTCACCGGGACAGTCCAGGATGTCTTCCACGTGCCTGTGCCTGCGAAAGCCGCGAAGCGTGCCATCATGACGTTGAGCGCCGTCAAAGAGTTCTTCCGCCATCGCACCGTAGTCAACCGCAATGTGAAACCCCTTGCGGAGGCTGGCCGCCACTTGCCGAAGCCATCCTTCAATTGCGAGATTCACATCGGCAATTTGGCCTTCGGCAAGCTGCGTCCCAGCGTTTGAGAAATAAGAATTCAGCCGCTGAGTCGATAGTGGTCCCATCTGCCAGTCGAACTTTCCGTCCTGGCGAGAATCCACATACAGCTCCCAGAGTTTCCCGCCTTCATTTTTTACCCGATGGACCGGAAAAGCATCCAGCAGCTCGTTTGAAAAAATGACTCCGGGGTCAAGTTTCGTGTCGTCCAGTTTTCGAAATGCCACCCGACTCGCGAAAGGTTCGAGTCGTTTACGAGCCAGCAAAGTCGAATGAACACTGGCTTCATCAATCACGTAACGAGTAGCTGAGAAGACTTCGGGAAAGTGGTTCTGCAATGTCTGCATTAAGCCACAGGCAAAGTCTCCATTCCCGGCGCCAGCCTCGACAATGTTCCACTCGCGTGGTTTGCCCATTTCCTCATGGAGTTGAGCAAAGTAACGCGCAAACGTAGCAGCAAACAGGAAACTTCCCTCTGGACTCGTGCGATAGTCGCCTTCCCTGCCCCACTTTTGAAGATCTGGCCGGCAATAGTACCCGAAGGTTGAATCGTAGAGCGCGGCCTTCATCCAATCATGAAATGTGATTGGACCTTCTCGATGTATGCGCTCAGCGAGTTGCCCTGCGAGAGTACCGGTTTCCGAAGCGGTTTCCATCATCGAGGTCTTAGGAATCTTTAATTGAGTAACTCTTGAAATTGACAGTTGGTGCAGACACCCTGCGAGCGCAACCGACCGTTGCCTGAAGCAATTCAACTAACGCTTGTTTGGATCATCCTTGTCGAGCAAGCGAGTCGTGTTTTCTGTCACGCTTGGTGGTTGCGCCAGTTCAGAGGTATTTGGCCGCGGCCGCCACGGCATGCTATTGACCGGGGCCGGAGGCAACGCGGGGTTTGACACTGACCGGTTGAATTGCGCCGGAGCCGAATACGTCGCGCCCGATGCAACGTCCATCGGTGGGTAAGCATCCTGGATAATTAGAGCGTAGAGGATGCGCAGCAATCCTCCTACAAAACAAAAGACCGCCGCCAATGGAACCAGCATCTGCCCGAAGTCGAAGACTCCTTCGGTAATAATTGCGAGCAGTGGAACTATCAGAAGCGTGGAGAGCATAAGCATGCCGCCCTGCCTGATTCCTTTGCTCCGCGGCGAAAGTTCGTGCTTGCCCACGTTGGCGTAGAACGCCGGCACCACCCCTCCGGTGGCCATCAACCCGGATACGCCTTCCAAAAGAAAGCCGCATCTCGAACAATACCTGATCGCGTCGGATACCTGCTGCTGTCCGCACCGTGGACAAAACATTCGGATGACCCCGCATTCCGCTTCGGATGAAACTTCGCGCTAGATAATAAACCCAGGCGGGCTAATACCGGAAAGACTCTTCAGCGTCGCCGCTGCTTCCGCTTGATACCCCGAAGCGCGCGCCAGCGTCTCCTGAAGCAGCCTTATGAGCGGTTGGGTCGCGCCTGACGGTACGGCAATGTGTTTGAGAAGGCATGCATCATCGCCAAAACTGCTGAACGCGCGCGTTCTCGTCGCCTCCACCTCGTTCAAGTGTTCAATAACCTTCGCCGGCGTCGAGAGGTGCTCTGGCAACGTCCATTCAAACGGATCGTCCCACAGGTTAGCTGTTATCCCACCAAACGTTTGCTCAATCGTCGCAGCACATCGCAGCACGCAGGTGCCCACAGAAGTTGCCCGCAAACCTGTGGTTTCCCGGTAAAGAAACTCAGCCGGCGTGTTTTCAATCAGCGAACATGATTGCAAATGCAAACGCGCAAACTCGCGATCCAGTGCTTCTACTACATTACGCTGGTCGAGAGTATGCGCGTTTATTTGATCGTCCATTAAGGTGGACTTGAGTTTACCGGTCTTTCACTTTGCGGTCAGTCTCTTCCAGAACTGTGCCGAAGTTTCGTCCGCCAAACTGGAACCCGTTGTAGACCCGGCCTTTGGCGCCCACGCGTGAACCGCGCGATGGCACGCCGCGTCTGGTCACCACCCACAATCTTCCGGTGCCGTCGTCGATCTCATACGCGCCATTGCCAAGAACGCCGTAGCTGTCCCTGACCACCCCGACAATCCCAACTTCCTTGTTACGGTATCGTGCCGGGTCCGCGTTGATTTTTGAGATCGTCGTTTGGCTGGGACAGGCGGTGAGTAAGACCACCGCGGCCAGAACCAGCGTGGCTGCACCAAGTCGTTTTGCTAGCTGCATAAGCATCTCCTTCTGTGATTTGAGTTTTCTAGAGGGAGAGCGCCGCGTTGGTACGTTGCTCCGGAAAACCCCTGCGGCAAGTCATAGATGCGAGAATTGCGGAAACAGTTTTCCGCAGACAACTCTACTTCTACGAAGTGTCAGCAACTGCGGCCTTTAGGCGGCGGTTTTCTCATAAGAGTCAATTATCTCGCCGATTGAGTTCG